>NZ_PNMA01000039.1 GCF_013823385.1 Hyphomonas sp. | reverse complement strand
TGACCGAGATCAGGAGCGTTCTGAGTTCCTTGTCCTGACGTTTGAAGATCCAGCGCAGCTGCAGCCAGAGGTATGGCCAGAAGACTGGCAATACATGAGCATAAAGGCGGGCGGCGATCTGGGGTGACATGGGGCGGAGTATACCTCCGCTCCCGGAGGGGGTGGATGAAATTTCTGGAAATCGCGGTTTTGCTGCAGGTTCAGCGGGAAATTTGTTGGACAAGCGTGCCCGCTCTATCCTTCGACTTCGCTCAGGATGAGCTTCGAGAGGTTGCTCCCTCACCTCCCATTGCTGCGCAATGGGCCCCTCCTCTCCCACTTCGCGGGAGAGGGGTTAAGCGTTGTGCTCGCGGTGAAGTCCCAACCCCTCTCCCTCTGGGAGAGGAGGGGCCCGCGCCCAAAGGGCGTGGGAGGTGAGGGCTGCGGGGTTGGAGGATTTTTCCGGAAAACTCCAACGGGACTCCAAAAAACTCCAACCGCATGTGCGGACCGAAGGAGGGGGGTGGTTTGCCGTTAACGGGTCCCACATCTTTCATGAGGATTATGTTGCCGGTTGTGCAGGCATTGGGAACTGCACCTATGGTGGGGGCCAGCAGGTGATTGCAAGGGTGACGCGCAAGTTCTGATCCGTAAGCTGAATGCGCGTTGCATGATCTCGTTCATCCCATGGGGGATGCCGGAGCGCCGCTTTGTTCCGTGCAAGCCTGAGGGGGCACGGCTCACGAATATAAAAAACACACATCCGGTATTTGATGGACAACGGACGGTTTCATCTGCCGGCGACATTTTCTGAAGCAGGAGCGACAGAGACAGGCTGAGGCGGCCGCCACCGCCCTGGAAAACATAACGCATACGTCTACTGGAGAACTGTAAATGCCGCTTACACGCACATTGATACTGTCTGCAGCTACCGTGATGGCCGGTGGGTCATTGCACGCTGAGGCTGGGGAGAAACGCGTATTCATGGATGTGGGCGCCGTTTCGGCGCTGCATGATCGCGGAGAACAGCTTGCCCGCGAAACGCTGGGATTTGGCGCCGGGGTCGAGTTTGATGTTCAGGAGGCCATCGTCTACGGAGCTTTTTCCCGGATTTTGCCGGTGGGCGACCAGCAGGCGGCGTTCGATGACGAGGCCGATTATACCCTGGGCGTTGCCTGGAGCCAGCATGGCTACAGCGCGGACTTTTCCGCCAACTGGCTGACCTATCCGGGGGAAGAGACAGAGGCGAGCCTGGAAATGGTGGGCGCCGTGACGTTGGAGGCGCCGTTCGCGCCCACGCTGATTGGCTTTTACGACGCCGATCTGAAGGATTGGGGGCTTGAATTTGCCGCCGGGCCGGAATGGGAGCTGGGCAACTGGACTCTGGCCGCCATCGGCCGGGCCGGATTTGTGCAGCCCAGCGAGGACGCAGCCCACCGGTCTTATGCCGGCATCGAACTGGCGGCGGCGCGGCCGGTTTCGAAGTCTGTGGAGTTCGGCTTTTTCGCGCGGGCCGATACGGCCGATGAAGCGTCCTTCGCGCACCGGTTCGAGAATGGCGAGGTGACGTCCTTCCGCAATTCGGGTGTTGCTGCGGGCATCAGCTTCGCCATTATCCGCTGACGCGGCGGCCGGGCCTCAGCCGAGGCCGCCCATCAGCGTGTATTTGATGTCGAGATAGTCGCTGACGCCATATTTTGAGCCTTCCCGGCCAAAGCCGCTTTCCTTGCGGCCGCCGAAGGGGGCGATGGCGGTGGAGATGAGGCCCTCATTCATGCCGACGATGCCGTAGTCGAGCGCGGCGGAGACGCGGAAGGCGCGGGCGAGGTCTTTTGTGTAGGCATAGGCGGCGAGGCCGAATTCGGTGTCGTTGGCCATGGCGATGGCCTCGGCCTCATCGGTGAAGCGGAAAAGGGCGGCGACGGGGCCGAAGGTTTCTTCGCGCGCGATGCGGGCTGTTTTGGGCATTTCGAGCAGGATTGTGGGCTCAAAGAAGGTGCCGCCGAGAGCGTGGGGCTTGCCGCCGAGGGCTATGCGGGCGCCTTTCAGGAGGGCGTCTTCGATATGGGCTTTGACGGTATCGACGGCGCCTTCATTGATGAGGGGGCCCTGGTCGACGCCTTCGTCCATGCCGTTGCCGACATGGAGTTTTTTGACCGCTTCGGTGAGCTTTTTGGCGAAGGCATCATAGATGCTGTCCTGCACGAGGAAGCGGTTGGCGCAGACGCAGGTCTGGCCGGAATTGCGGAATTTGGACGCGATGGCCCCTTCCACCGCGGCGTCGAGGTCTGCGTCCTCGAAGACGAGGAAGGGGGCGTTGCCGCCAAGCTCGAGGCTGAGGCGTTTGAGGGTGGAGGCGCTTTGCTGCATCAGTTTTTTGCCGGTTTCGGTCGAGCCGGTGAAGCTGACCTTGCGGACCTTGGGGTTGCTGGTGAGTTCGCCACCGATGTCGCTGGCCGAGCCGGTTACGACCGAGAGGACGCCTGCGGGAATGCCCGCACGCTCGGCCAGCGCCGCCATGGCGAGGGCGGTGAGCGGGGTGGCGGAGGCGGGTTTGACGACCATTGTGCAGCCCACAGACAGCGCCGCGCCGGCCTTTCGGGCGATCATGGCGGCGGGGAAGTTCCAGGGCGTGATGGCGGCGGTGACGCCGACAGGTTCGTGGGTGACGAGGATGCGGGCGGAGGGGGTGTGGGTGGGGATGATGTCGCCATAGGTGCGGCGGGCTTCCTGGCTGAACCATTCGATGAAGGAGGCGGCGTAGGCGATTTCGCCTTTGGATTCTGTGAAGGATTTGCCCTGTTCGGCGGTCATGATCGCGGCGAGGTCGGCCTGGTTTTCCATAAGGAGATCAAACCACTGGCGCAGGATCTGGGCGCGCTTGTCCGCCAGGAGGCCGGCCCATTCGGGGAAGGCTTTGGCGGCGGCATCGATGGCGGCGCGGGTTTCATCGGCGCCCATTCTGGGGACGGCGGCGAGGCGGTCTCCGGTGGCGGGGTTTTTGACGTCGAACGTCTGGCCGGAGGCGGCGGAGGTCCATTTGCCGCCGATGAAGGCCTCACTTTTGAGGAGCGAGGAGTCCTTGAGTTTCAGGGGCATGGGGCGATCTCCGGGACGGGCTTATCCAACAGTCTGAGGCGGTTATAGTTCCCTGTGGGCTGCATTGCGACGTGCCGGGCTGACGCGCTGGCAGGTGGTGACGGGGCCGGTCAGGGCGGTTACACGGGGCAGGCAGATCGGGACAATCCGGGACACTTTTTGGACAATCCGGGACAAATCCGGACAGAAACGGACACGCATGAAACGCCCTCTCGACGGCATCCGCATCCTCTCGGTCGAGCAATACGCCGCTGGCCCCTATGGCACGCAGCTGCTGGCGGACCTTGGCGCGGAGGTGATCAAGATCGAGTGCCGGGAGCTGGGCGGGGATGTCTCGCGGGGGCTTGGGCCTTACTTCCTGGGCGAGGGGGACAGCGACTTTTTCCAGACTTTCTCGAAGGGGAAAAAGTCGGTTGACCTGGACCTGAAGGACGCGGGCGACCGGGAGGTGTTTCTGGGGCTGGTGAAGACCGCCGACGCCGTGGCCAATAATCTGCGCGGGGATCAGCCGGGGAAGCTGGGGATCGACTATCCGGCGCTGAAGGCGGTGAACCCCGCGATCGTGTGCGCGCACCTCTCTGCTTACGGGCGAGGTAATTCCCGGGCGGGCTGGCCGGGCTATGATTACCTGATGCAGGCAGAGGCAGGTTTCATGATGGTGACCGGGGAGCCGGAGGGGCCGCCGGTGCGGGCGGGGCTGTCGATCATCGACTTCCATACCGGGAGCCATCTGGCCGTCGCCTTGCTGGCGGGGATCGTCGGCGCGCAGCGCACGGGAGTGGGATGCGACATGGATGTGAGCCTCTTTGATACCGCCGTGCATCAGCTGTCCTACCCGGCGACCTGGTATCTCAACCGGGGGCATGAGACGCGGCGCCTGCCGCGCGGGAGCCACCCCTCGATTGCGCCGAGCCAGCTGGTGAAGACCGGCGATGGCTGGGGCCTCCTGATGTGCCAGACGCCGAAATTCTGGGACATTTTCTGTGAGCTGACCGGGGCGGGGCATCTGGCGGCTGATCCGCGCTTTGCCAGCATTGCCGAGCGGCACAGGCACCTTGACGCGCTGACGCCGCTGCTGGACGAACTGCTCAGCCAGCGGACGAGCGCGGAGTGGACGGCGCTGTTTGCGGGCCGTGTGCCGTTTGCGCCGGTTCTGGATGTGAAATCGGCGCTGGATAATCCGTATCTGGAGGAAATCTCGATGATCGAGACGGTGGCGCATGAGGCGCGCCCCGAGGGCGTGCGCACGGTGGCCTCGCCCTTCCGGGTGAATGGCGAGCGGCCGCAGGCGGCGCGCGCGCCGAAGCTGGGCGAGCAGGATGATGAGATATTGGGAGGAAGCCATGAGTGATGCCGCCCTGAAAGCGCTGGCGGCATCAATGCCGTTTGCGAAGGCGATTGGCCTGGAACTGGTCCGGGCGGACCGGGAGGCGGTGGTGGGCCGCGTGACCGTTGGCGCGGAGCATTGCACGGCGGGCGGCATTGCGCATGGCGGGTTCCTGATGACGCTCGCCGATTGTGTCGGCGCGATTGGCGCGTTCCTGAGCCTGCCGGCTGAGGCCAAGATGACCACGACGACCGAGAGCAAGACAAACCTGATTGCGGCGGCGCCTGTGGGGACGGTTCTTGTGGCAACTGCCGCGCCGGTAAGTGTTGGCCGCAGGCTTCAGGTCTGGCAGACGCGGATCGAAACGGAGGCGGGCAAGCTGGTCGCGCTGACCACCCAGTCTCAGATGAATTTGTAACAAGGACGACGCATGAAACTCGACGGTCTGAAAGTTCTCGATCTCTCGGCGTTTCTGCCGGGGCCGCACATGACGATGATGATGGCCGACCATGGCGCAGACGTGATCATGGTGGAGCCTGCCAATGGCGTGGGCGAGCCGGTACGCGAGATTGGCGAGCGGACGCCGGACGGGTGGAGCGTGTGGTTTCGCAATGTGGCGCGCGGCAAGCGGAGCCTGAAGCTGAACCTGAAAGACCCCGCCGGCGTCGAGCTTCTGCTGAAGCTCGCCGAGCAGGCCGATGTGTTTGTCGAGGCGTTCCGGCCGGGCGTGGTGACGCGGCTGGGCGTGGGATATGAGGCAGTGTCCGCGCGCAATCCGAAGATCGTTTACTGCTCCATCTCTGCCTTCGGGCAGACCGGGCAGCATGTGCAGAAGCCGGCGCATGACCTTGTGGTGCAGGCGATGACGGGGCTGATGGATCTGGGGCGGGGCCTCAGTGATGGGCAGCCGGCCGCGCCGGGCATTGCCTTTGCCGATGCGTCTTCCTCGCTGATGGCGCTGTCGGCGATCCTGATGGCGCTTTACCGCCGCGAGAAGACGGGCGAAGGCGATTATATCGACATGTCGATGTATGACGCCGCGATTGCCTGGACGCCGAATGTGCTGGGGCCGACCTTTGGCAAGGGTGTGGCGCCGGAGCCGAAAAAGATGCGCAGCTTTGGTGGGGCGGCGATGAATTCGATTTATCCGACCTCGGATGGCGGGTTCATCGTGATCGGCGGATCGGAAGTGAAGTTTGCCGAGAATTTGCTCACGGCGCTGGGGCGCGTGGACCTGCTGCCCTATGCGAAGATCCCTCCCGGCGACGAACAGGAACCGCTGAAGGCATTCTTTCGCGAGACCTTCGCCAGCAATACGCAGGCCCATTGGGAAGAATTCCTGGCGCCGGTGGATTGCTGCTGGGCGGCGGTGCGCAATCTGAAAGAGGCCTTCGATGATCCGTTCACGGCAGAGCGTGGGATGGTATTCACAGATGCCGAGGGCAACCGGCATGTTGGCCCGCCCATCCGCTTTGCCAAGGAGCCGCCCCGGCCGAACCCGAAGCTGGCAGAGTTTGGGGAGCATTCGGTGGAGATTGCGCGCGAGGCGGGGCTGAGCGCGGCGGAGGCGGAAGCGCTGAAGGGGCGGGGGGTTATTTGATCTGGCGTCATCCCGGAAGCCGCGGAGCGGCTGTCCGGGACCCAGAAATCCAACATTGCGCATGTCTCCCTGGGTCCCGGTCTTTGCCTGCGGCAAAACCGGGATGACGGGGGAGAGGTGGTGCCTCAAATGAGTAAAGGCCTTCGCTTTCAAGCAGATCACCGCTCATCCTGAGCGAAGTCGAAGGATGGCCAAGATGGGTTGACGGTGAGCCCCGGCTCGTCCTTCGACTTCGCTCAGGATGAGCCGTTCGAGAGGTGGGTTAAATCCGCCTACGCATCGCTTCCCACTCTTCGGCGAGCATCGGGCGGTGTTGCGGGTCTGCGATGGTGATCAGGGCTTCGGCGCGGGCGTCGATGCTTTTGCCGCGCAGGCGGGCGGTGCCGTATTCTGTGATGACGACATCCATATCCGTGCGCATGACGGTGACGGCATCGGGCGGCAGGCGGGGGACGATGCGGCTGATTTCGCCGCCTTTGGCGGTGGCCATCAGGGCGGTGATGGCGAGGCCGCCTTCGGAGAGGGCTGCGCCGCGCAGGAAATCGTTGAGGCCGCCCTGGCCGGCGACCTGGCGGCCATTGATGAATTCGGCATTCGCCTGGCCGAAGAGATCCACTTCGATCACGGAGTTTATCGCGCGAAGGCGCGGCACGGCAGCAAGCGCTGCGGCGAAATGGGTTTTCGAGACGGGGTGGAAGTGGACGCGGGGCTCGGTGGCCATCCGGTCGTAGAGGGCACGGGTGCCGGTGGCGACGCCGGTATCGACGCGCAGGGCGGGGTCTGCGTCCAGCATCCCCAGCACGGGGTCTGACACCATGCCGGAATGGATGCGCAGGCCGCGGCGGCCCTTGAGGGCAGAGAGGATCGCCTGCTGCACATTGCCGACGCCGAATTGCAGCGCGTCGCCTTCATCCACGAGGGCGGCGATATGGCGGGCGATGGTCTCGAAAGCGGGCGGCAGCGGGCCGCCGGGGAGTTCCAGAAGGGGGGACTCATCCTCCGCCAGCTGAGCAAATTGCGACAAAGGAACCTTTGGCGAATGGGGCGGGGCGGGCATGTGAGGATTGATGATGCCGAGAAGGGGCACGCCGCTGCGCGCGAGCATCAGGGGCGAGAAATCCGGACTGACGCCGAGGGAGACGTTGCCATCTGCATCTGGCGGGGAGACAAGGATGACGGCGCCATCAAGCGGCGTGGCGGCCATCCAGTGCCATGCCTGGCTGTAGGACAGGGGCAGGAAGCGCGTGCGGCCGGCCTCGAAGGAAGGGCGCTGGGCAGGGGGCAGGAAGAGGGTTTCGGCGCGGGCCTCATGATGGAAGCCGGCCCAGTCTGTCAGGTTCATCCCGGCGACCCAGGCGCCGAGGAAGGTGAGGCCGCTTGTCAGCTCCGGCTCTGCCGCAAAGAGGCGCGCGAGGCCGAGCGGCTCGCCGCTGGCGCCGCCGACATAGAGCCGGGCGCGCGCCGGAAGGCGGTGGCGGAACTGCTCGAAGGCATCGGCAAGGCTGGGATAGGGCAAGGGGGCGCTCACTGCGGTGACGGAAGCTTCCCTGTTAGCGGGCCTGCCGCGTCAATAGAAGCGCAAAGTCTGGCCGCTGGCCCGGCGTCAATCCCAGGGGGCGACCATCACCTTGCACTGATGGGTGCGATGGCGCAGCGCCTCGAAGGCGGCAGGCGCGTCTGCGAGCGAGACCGTTTCGGTGATCATGGCGCGGGGGGAAACGTGGCCTGCATCCAGCGCGTCGATACAGGTGCGGAACTCCGCCACATCATAGACGACCGAGAAGCGGATGTCGGCTTCCTTGGCGAGGCCGGTGAGCGGCATGAACGTGTCCGGCTGGATGCAGACGCCGAGTACGACGATGCGGCCGCCGGTGCGCACGCAGGCGAGGGCGCGCTGGATCATGCCGGTCTGGCCGACGCATTCGAGGACAATATCGGCTGGGCCGCCGAGCGCTTCGGCAGAGGCGGCGGCGAGGCTGGTATCATCGCTGGCAGCGATGAAGGCAGTGGCGCCCATGGCTTCGGCAAGGGGCTGGCGCCGGGTGGACGGGGCGGAGACGGCGACCCTGCTGGCGCCTGCGAGCTTTGCCCAATAGGCAGCGGCAAGGCCGATGGGGCCCGCCCCGATGACGAGGACGCGGTCGCCGGGCTGGACGCCGCCGCGCTTGACGCCGTGCAGGCCGACGGCAAGCGGTTCGACCAGGGCGCCATCATCGAGGGAGAGCGCGGCGGGAAGCGGCAGGCAGCTGCCCGCGCCCACCTTGACATATTCAGCATACCCTCCGGCGAGATCTTCCGTACCCGCATTGAGGCGCGTGGGGCAGTAATGCGGGTTGCCGGCCAGGCACGCCCGGCACTTGCCGCAGCCGATATAGGGCAGAGCGGTGACGCGCATCCCTTCCTTCAGGCCCTCCACGCCCTTGCCGAGGGCAACGATTTCGCCTGCAAATTCATGGCCGAGAACAACCGGGGGGCGGCAGGTCCAGATATTGTGCTCGGTGCGGTGGAGATCGGTGCCGCAGATGCCGCACCGGCCAACCTTGAGGACGACTTCCCCCTCGCCGGGCGTGGGATCGTCCACCGTTTCAAGTTGCAGCGGCTGACCAACGCCCCGGAAGACAAGTGCGCGCATGAAACGTCTCCGTCAAAATGATAGCCATAACTATTTTTGAGCGGCGCGCAGGGAATGTCAATGCAGGAGAGAGGCAACGTCTTGTTGTGGAGTGGCGCGGAATGTTTGAATGTCGGCAGCGGAGGGGATTTGTTGCAGGCGATACAGGGCGAGTGAACCGATGAGAGTGCTTCTGGTTGAGGACCATGCCAGCCTGGGGGAAAGCCTGCAGGCGGCCCTGGAGGGCAGCCGGTATGTGGTCGACTGGGTGCGCTCGATTGCCGGGGCGGAGACGGCGCTGGCGGCGACGCGCTATGACCTGATGCTGCTGGATCTGGGCCTGCCCGATGGCGACGGGGTGGACTTCCTGAAGAAATGCCGGCGCAGCGCGGTGGCCATTCCCATCCTCGTGCTGACGGCGCGCGGCGGGCTGAATGACCGGGTGGATGGGCTCGATGGCGGGGCGGATGATTATCTGGTGAAGCCGTTTGACCTGTCCGAAATGCTGTCGCGCTGCCGGGCGCTGCTGCGGCGGCCGGGGCATATGGAAAGCGATGTGATCGAACTGGCGGATGTGAGGCTGGAGCTGAGTTCGGGCGGCGTGCTGGTGCGCGGGCGCCCGGTGACGCTGCCGCGCCGGGAACATCAGCTGCTCGCCGCGCTGATGCGCAAGGCGGGGCGGGTCAGCTCGCGGCTCTATCTGGAAAACGCGCTCTATGATCAGAACACGCAGGCCGGGCCGAACGCGCTGGAGGCGGCCGTGTCGCGCCTGCGCTCGGTGCTGAAGGAGCACGGATCGGAAGTGTCGCTGCGCACCATAAGGGGTGTGGGCTATGTGCTGAGCGAGGGCGATGGTGGCGCCTAGCTCGAAATGGTCGCTGGAGGCGCGGCTGCGGCGGCGGCTGCTGGGGGTGAGCCTCGGCGTGGGGTTGCTGATGGTGGGGACCGTGGCGTTTGACTATGGCAGCGACGTGACCGACCTGCACCAGCGGCAGGTGCTGGAAATGGCCGAGAAACTGGCCAGCGCGTTCGAGGGGGCAATGCAGACCAGCGGTACGCTTGATCCGGATACGGTGCATAAGGATGGGATCTACGAGAAGTATCCGGAAGCGTATGGCTGGGCTCTGTCCGGGCCGGACGGGCAACCGATGGCGCAGTCTGCGTTCGACTGGTCGAGCATCCGGCGGCGGTCAGTTGCCGGGATTGACGAGTGGACGGTGCAGACGCAAGAGGGCTTCTGGCTGGCAGGCAAGGAGTTTGATTGCGGCGGACCAGAGGCCTGCCGTGTAGAGACGGTTGTGGCGAGCGACCCGGCCTTCCGGTTTTACCGGATGATCCTCACCGAGGTGACGGTGCATGTGCTGATCCCGCTGCTGCCCTTTGCCATTCTCAGTTTCTGGGCGGTGACGGGATTTGTGCGCCAGACGCTGCGGCCGCTGCGCGAGATTGCCGAGCAGGCGCGGGGCGTTTCGGAGTTCCGGGATATCCGCCCCCTGATCGTGGAGAACCCGCCGGACGAGGTGGTGGATCTGGTGCGGGCGCTGAATGGCAGCCTGGACCGGCTGGCCGCCGCCATGGAGCGCGAACGGGCGTTCATCCTGGACGCTTCTCACACGCTGCGCACGCCGCTGGCGGCGCTGAAGGCGCGGTTGCAGCAGGATGGCGGCCATGCTGACCTCGCCAAGCTGCGCCAGGACACCGACGCGCTGATCCGGCTGAGCATGCAGCTGCTGGCCCATGCGAATGCCGACCGGCTGAGCGTTCTGCCGGGGCGGGCGATAGATGTCTGTGATCTGATCATGGATATCGTGGTGCGGATGGAGCCGCTGGCGCGGCAGGCGGGCGTGGACCTCGGCTGTGAGGGCTGTGACGCGCCGGTGATGGCGGTGGCCGATCCCGATGCGCTGTCGATTGCGGTGATCAACCTGATCGAAAACGCCATCCAGCATTCGGCCGAAGGCGCGCCGATCACGGTGGCCCTGCTGCAGGAGCCGCTGCGGATTTCGGTAATCGATCAGGGCGCAGGCATTCCGGAAGGCAAGCTGAAGGAAGTGACCAAGCGGTTTGCGCGCGGCAGCGGCGGGCGCGGCCAGGGCGCGGGGCTCGGGCTGTCCATCGTCGAGCAAATCATGCGGGCGCATGGCGGCCGGCTGGAGCTGCGCCGGAATGCCGGGGCCGGGCTGACCGCGACGCTGCACTTTGCGACCGGCGCCTGACGCGCCCCGGCGTTTACATCCACAGCCGCCCCTGAAACACTTGGCGGCATATCAGCATTGGAGGAAATCGGCATGTTTGAAGGCAAGGTGTGGTGGATCACGGGGGCTTCGTCCGGCATTGGCGCGGCGCTGGCGCAGGCCCTGTCGGCAGCGGGCGCCAAGCTGATCCTGTCGGGCCGCAATATGGGCGCGCTGGAAGAGGTGAAGGCGGCGCTGGAAACCGACGCGCTGGTGCTGCCGTTTGAGGCAACCGACTATGCCGCCCTGCCGGGCGCAGTGGAGACGGCATGGGCCTGGGTGGGCCGTGTGGATGGCCTCGTCAACAATGCCGGCATCTCTCAGCGCTCCATGGCGGTCGATACGGTGTTTGACGTGTATCAGAAGATAATTGCGATTGATCTTCTGGCGCCGATTGCGCTGACGCAGGCGCTGCTGCCGAAGATGGTGAGCGCCGGCGGCGGGCAGATAGTGGCGATCTCCAGCGTGGCGGGCATTGCCGGGCCACCGCTGCGCAGCGCCTACAGCGCGGCCAAGGCAGGCCTGATTGGCTACAATGACAGCCTGCGCGCGGAGACGGCGCATCAGGGCATCAAGGTTCTGGTGGTGGCGCCGGGATCGGTGAAGACGAATGTGTCGAAGAATGCGCTGGACGGGTCGGCGACGGCGCGGGGTTTCAGCGATGCGGCCATCGATAATGGTATGCCTACGGAGGAAGCGGCACGGCGCATTCTGGAGGCGCTGAAAGGCGGCGTGCGAGAACTGGTGCTGGCCGAAGGCATGGAAGCGGAAATCGCGCGCCTGCGCCGGGCCGATCCGGACAAGCTGTTCGACCTGATGGCGCAGATGGTTGCCCAGGGCTACGCGCAGCAGATGGGCGTGAAGGAAAAGGGCTAGGCGGGGCGTCTCAAGGCGTAGGGCGCGGGGCCGCAATCGGCGACCCCGCGCAGCAGGCTAGGCGCCGGTGACGTCGGTATAGCGCAGGTAGGGCTTGATCGTTTCGAAGCCCTGCGGGAAGCGGGCTTTTGCTTCGTCATCCTTGACCGAAGGCGGAATGATCACGCGGTTGCCGGGCAGCCAGTCTGCAGGCGTTGCAATGCCATGTCTGTCACCGGTCTGGAGCGCATCGATGACGCGGAGGATTTCATCGAAATTGCGGCCGACATTCATGGGATAGGTCATGGTCAGCCGGATCTTGTGCTCCGGATCGATGATGAAGACCGACCGGACGGCCTGATTGTTGCTCTGTGCCGGGTGGATCATGTCATAGAGCTGGGAAATCTTCAGGTCCGGGTCGGCCACGATCGGGAAGGTGAGCGTGGTGTTCTGCGTCTCGTTGACATCGCCCACCCATTTGAGGTGTTCCTCGACCGTATCGGTCGAGAGGCCGAGCGGCTTGACATTGCGCTTATCGAACTCGGCGGCGAGTTGGGCGGTCCGGCCCATCTCGGTGGTGCAGACGGGGGTGAAGTCGGCCGGGTGGCTGAAGAAGAAGACCCAGCTGCCTTTGCCCCAGGCGTGGAGGGAAATCCGGCCAGCCGTCGTGTCGACTTCGAAGTCCGGGGCGATGTCGCCAATTCTGAGGGTCATGGGAGGTGTCCTTGGTTTGGGTTGCTGAAACGGGAAGTCAGGGGGAGGGGGAGTCTGCCCGGTATGATCCGTGGCAGGAGGAACATTTGAGCAGGATTGCGCCGAATGTGTCTTCAAGTTCTGCGGCCTTGTCTGGCTCTGCGGCGAGGCCGAGGCTGGCAAAATCACTCCGCATGGCCTTGCTGATCTGGCGGAAGCCTTCAGGGGCGTCCTTCACTATTCCCGAACTGGTGGGGTCTGGCGTGCCGAGGTCCTCGGAGACGGCCTTGATTGTTTCGAAGTCGCTGTAGCGGATGGCATCGGAGAGGACCGACATACCCTCCAGATATCTGATCATCTGTTGACGGATATGTTGCCGGCCAGCGGCGCTCAGCTCTACGGGGATGCGGCTGTCTGCCGGCGCCGGGCCCGCAGGCGGTGCCGCGTTCTGGCTGGCGGGGCGCAAGCCGGGCGCGGCAGAGATCAGGATGGCGCCAAGGCTGGCGCCGGCAAAGAAAACGAGAAGAAGGCGGATCGCGGACATGGGATATGCCTTCTGCCGGGGCGTTTCAGAAACTGATCAAGCGGGTTTCCGGCGCGCTGAAGTCTTCAGCGATGCTGGCCGGCGTTGCGACGCCGACGCCTTCCCGCAGCGCCTCTTCAGTGAGATTGCGCGTGGGAAGGAAAAGGGCGCAGACCTCTACGGTAGCGCCGCTGGCAATCAGCCCGGAGAGGAGATCGTCCGGGCTCCGCCCCGAAGGCGGGAAATTCGTGAAGGCCGGCTCCGGCGGTGTTTTGAGGGCAAGTTCGCCTGCCGGTCCGCACAGCATCAGCCGGGGGCTCATGCCTTCTGTCTGCGCGGCCCGTGTCAGCACAAGCGACATCATCTGAATTTCCGGATCGGGCGAAGTTATGATCGTCAGTAGGCGGTTTATGTTGTTGCTAGCGGCTGCGGGTGGTTGCATGGTTTCTGCCTTTGCCGGAGGTGTCGCCTGACAGCCCGCCATGATGGTCAGGGCGGCGAGGGGGAATAGGGCGCGGGCAATGCGGAATTTCATGCCATTCATCCTCTGCGGCTTATGGAAAGCATCCATACCGTATATTCGAAAACAATAAAATACGAAAATGCCGGGTCAGGGCGTGGCGCGGTGCCGCAGCGTCTGCAGCGGAAACGAGAAAAGGGTGAAGCGGCCGGCGCTTCACCCTTTTCCGTTTCTCCGGCTCTGAGCTTCAGGCGGTGCGGTAGGTGCTCTGGCGGTCCAGCATCCAGCCGGGATATTCTTCCGGCAGGCGGGAGACATCGTTCAGGCGCGCAAGGTCTTCCGGGCTGAGGCTGACCTTGGTGGCGCCGATATTGTCTTCCAGCTGGTCGAGGCGTTTGGCGCCGATAATCACGCTGGTGACGGCTTTCTGGTGCAGCAGCCAGGCAAGGGCGATCTGAGCGACACTGGCGCCCTTCGCTGCCGCAATCTCGCGCATCGCTTCAATGGCGGCGTAGCCGCGATCCATATTCACGGGCGGGAAATTGAAGGTGGCCCGGCGGCCATCATTGCCGCGGCCTTCCCGGTCATACTTGCCGGAGAGGTAACCGCCCGCCAGCGGGCTCCACACCATCAGACCGACTTTCTCAGAAGTCAGCATGGGGATGATTTCGCGTTCGAGGTCGCGCCCGGCGAGGGTGTAGTAGGCCTGCAGCGAGATGATGGGGGCAAGCTGGCGCAGCTGGGTGAGGCCGATGGCTTTCATCACCTGCCAGGCCGCCCAGTTGGAAAGGCCGAGATAGCGGACGGCGCCTTTCTGGACGAGCGTGTTGAGCGCTTCGAGGGTTTCCTCGATGGGAACGGCGGGGTCGAAACCGTGGATCTGGTAGAGGTCGATATGGTCAAGGCCGAGGCGTTTGAGGCTGGCTTCGGCCTGGTAGAGGATGTGGCCGCGCGAGCCGCCGCGATTGTTCGGGCCATCGGACATGGGGCCCAGCACCTTGGTGGCGATGACCACCTCATGCCGGGGCACACCCAGATTGCGCAGGGACTGGCCGAGGATTTCCTCGCTGCGGCCAAAGGAATAGATGTTCGCGGTGTCGATGAAGTTGATGCCGGCATCAAGCGAGGCTTTCACGAGGCCGTCTGCCTCATCCTGCTGAAGGCGGCCGATCTGGCCCCACATGGTTTCATCGCCGCCGAAGGTCATGGTGCCGAGGCAGAGTTCGGAAACGAAAAGTCCGGAATTGCCGAGTTGTCGCATACGCATGGGAAGGGCTCCGTTCTTGGGTGGCTGGGATGAGCGTGATTTAAGGGGGAACCGCGCAAAATTCGCCGCTGATCCTCTCAAAGTCTTGCCTGATCCTCTCAAATGCGGGGGCGGCCCATCGCGGAGGACGGGCATTTGTGGTTAGCTCTGCGCATGAGCACAGACCTCGAAAACCTTGCCGCCATCCTTGACCGTCATGCGCTGCGCCTTGGCGGCGAAACCCCGATACCAGGATTGCGCCTGACGCGGGTTGAGGCGCCGATGATCATCCGTTCTGTTTATCGCCCCTGCTTCTGTGCGGTGCTGCAGGGCGCGAAACTCTCCGTCCTGGGAGAGCAGGCATACCATTACGGCGCCGGTCAGATCCTTGTCGCGTCGATAGATGTACCCGTCACGGCACGGATCATGGAGGCGAGTGCGACAAAGCCTTACCTCGCCATGAGCCTTGAAATCGACGTGGCGGCCTTGGCCGAACTTCTGCCTGCGGCGGCGGAAGCTGGGGTGAGTGAGGAAAAGGCCTTCTCGGCGCTGCACACTTCGGCGTTGGAGGACGATCTGCTGGACGCGGTCGGCCGGTTGCTGAACCTGCTCGATCAGCCCAGCAACATCGCCGTGCTGGCGCCGCTGATCCAGCGGGAGATCATGTGGCGGCTGCTGAACGGGCCGTTGGGGCCAATGCTGAGGCATGTGAGCCTGCGTGACACGCGGGCGGCGCGGGTCGGCCGGGCCGCAGCGTGGGTGCGGGAACATTTCGATCAACCGCTGCGCGTGACTGAGCTGGCAGATATGGTTGGGATGAGCCTGGCCTCCTTCCATCGCCACTTCAAGGCGGTGACGACGCTGTCCCCCGTGCAATTCCAGAAGCTGGTAAGATTGCAGGAAGCACGGCGGATGCTGCTGGAGAACCATGAGGTGTCCGCCGTCGGCTATGCCATCGGCTATGAAAGCGCCTCGCATTTCAGCCGGGATTACCGCCGCCATTTCGGTGCGCCGCCAGGGCGGGACATTGCCGCGCTCCGGGCGATGGTGGCGCGGGAAGTGGCGTGACGCGCTAGTCTTCCTCGGGCGGCTCGACCGCGTTCATCCAGGCGAAGAGCGGTTTCAGGGGCAGGATCCACAGCACGCCGGCCAGAATATAGAACACCATCTGCACCCAGCCGGGGAGCGTGCCGACTGGGCCGCTGAGCGAGCCGACGGCCACCACATAGACCACCAGCCAGGCCAGCATCATCAGCATGGCGAGGGGCTTTCGCGGGTTGCGCATGGGCGTTTGACCTCCTTGGCCGGTGGGCTGCGACTTCAGCGACCCTTGATCGCCGCGCGCGTCAAGTGATCTAGGCCTCATGACACCAAGCGCAATTTCTCCCGTTGCCGCAGGCTGGATCCGCCGCTGGCTGATCCTGCTGGGCCTCATGGTCTATGCCATCATTCTGGTGGGCGGCGCCACGCGTCTCACCGATTCCGGCCTCTCCATCACCGAATGGAACCCCGTCAGCGGCGCCCTGCCGCCGATGAGCGAGGCAGACTGGCTGATCGAGTTCGAGAAATATCGCGCGACCACGCAATACCAGCTGACCAATGCCGGCATGTCGCTGTCCGAATTCCAGTTCATATTCTGGTGGGAATGGGGTCACCGGCAGATTGGCCGGCTGATCGGGCTGGTCGCAGTGGCGGGCTTTGCCTTCTTTGCCTGGCGCCGCTGGCTTGGGCGGGGGCTCGGGCTGAAGCTGGTGGGCCTGATTGCGCTGGGCGGCCTGCAGGGCGCGATCGGCTGGTGGATGGTTTCCAGCGGCATTGGCGACACGGACCGGGTTTCGGTCGCCCCTTACCGGCTGATGACGCATTTCACGCTGGCGCTCATCATCCTGGCGGTGATTACCTGGCTATGGCTCGATCTTGGCCCGCAGAAGCGCGAAGGCGCGCCGAAGGCGGCCCGGCGGGCGGCGCTGGCCCTGATGCTGCTGATCTTTGTGCAGATGGCGGCGGGCGCGCTGGTGGCGGGCCTGGATGCCGGGCGCACCTATACCGACTGGCCGCTGATGGCGGGGGAAGTGTTTCCGTCTCATTATCTGCATGCCGAGCTCGGCATCCGCAGCTTCTTCGAGGGGCGCGAAGCCACCCAGTTCAACCACCGCCTTCTGGCCTACATCCTGTGGACGGGCAGCCTGGTGGCGGCCTGGGCCTTCCGGAAGACGGCCGTGCGGCGGGAGTTTGCCTTCCTGGCGGTGCTGGTGTCGGCCCAGGCGATCTGGGGTATCCTGACGCTGCTGAACGCCGCCCCGATGGGGCTGGCCCTTGTTCACCAGGGGCTGGGTGTGGTGGCCACGCTGTGGGCCGTCTACACGGTCTGGCGTGCAGGCGGCCCGGAAACGCGGCTTAGTCCTTCAGCGTAATCGCGCTGGGATCAACGAACACAACCTGATGAGTGCCTTCGCTGGTTTCGCCGGCAATGACGACCACGCCGCCCGGATAGCCCCCGGCCGGCAGGGAGCCGTGCGCGGTGACGGCGGTGGGGGCGTCGGGCGCGGTCACCGTGATGCCATCACGGACAGTGATCGAGCTTGTGGTCATGCCCATGTCTGTGGAGATCTGCAGCGGGCCGCCTTCCTCGATGGAGAGGAGGGCGGCGTTGTCCCCGCGGGTCAGAGAGGCAGAGGCCGCCGAGCGGGGCGAAGCGACCAGCGTGTCATAGGCGAACACGCAGGAGGTGATGGGGAAACCGGCCTCGGTGGCGTCTTCCTCCTGCCAGGTCAGCTCATCACCGGACTGGCCGATGATACCGGTGCGCAGCAGGCGGTTGTTGGAGATCGTCCAGTAGGCGATGCGCATCAGGCCCTGAGAGCCGGCCTCTCCGCTACAGAGGCCTTCCACGGCCCGCGGTTCGGGAATGGGCAGGTCAATCTGGGCCGGGGCGACCAGACCCTCGCCGAAGACATAGGCCTTCAGGCTGCCTTCCTCGGTGACACCAGGGAAGATGGTGAGCTGGGTGCCCTGGATGCTGGAGGCGCGGCCATCGGCGATACCCTTCAGATGGAATCGCGTCGGTTCGCCCAGACGATCGCCTTCCATGTCGAAAAATTCGAGCCCGCCAGCGTCATAAGCGACCGCCAGAATGGCTCCAGAGCCCGTAGAGAGGGCCACATCGCGAACTTTTCCCTGCAAAGGACGGGTCGACCAGACGGCCGGAAGCTCTATTTCTCCTGATATTACAGGGGATTGACCGGGAGCCTCAGTCGGGGTCTCTTGCCGTCCACAGGCTGTTGCCGCAAAAAGCAGACTCAGCCCGGCGGCTGCGTTGACAAAGGGAAACGCGGCGCTTAAACGCCAGCCCTTAATTTGCATTCCTGGAACTCCGAAAGTAGAGGCTCTGAGCAGAGCGATGAAAACGTATAACGCACCCGTCGGGGTAGAGAACAAGTGGGTCGTGATCGACGCGACGGACGTCGTTGTCGGACGCCTTGCTTCTTACGTCGCCAAACGCCTTCGCGGCAAGCACCGCCCTGACTTTACTCCGCATGTGGATACCGGCGATCACATCGTCGTTATCAATGCCGAGAAGGCCGTGTTCACCGGCAACAAGCTGACCGACAAGGTCTATTACCGCCACACCGGTTATCCGGGCGGTATCAAGGAAACCACGGCTGGCAAGATCCTTTCCGGCCGCTTCCCGGAGCGCGCCATCGAGCTCGCCGTGAAGCGCATGATGCCGCGTGAAAGCGCGCTGTCGCGCAAACAGTTCGGCAAGCTGCGTATCTACGCTGGCGCCGAGCACCCGCACACTGCACAGGCGCCTGAAGTCGTCGACTTCAAGGCGATGAACCGCAAAAACTCGAAAACGGCCTGATAAACATGACCGACACCTCCAACTCGCTGCAAGACCTTGGCGCCATGACCGGCGCGCCTTCCGCTCAGCCGGTGAAAGCCGTTGAGCCGAAGATCGATGCCCAGGGCCGCGCTTACGGCACTGGCCGCCGCAAGGAAGCCACCGCCCGCGTCTGGATCAAGCGTGGCACTGGCAAGATCATCATCAATGGCCGTGACCAGGAGCAGTATTTTGCTCGTCCGGTTCTGCGCATGGTGATTGCCCAGCCGCTGATCGAAGCTGGCCGCGAAAGCGAGTTCGATGTGATCGCGACTGTCAAAGGCTCGGGCCTCATGGGTCAGGCCGGCGCGGTGCGTCACGGCATTTCCCGCGCGCTCGTGGCTTATGAGCCGGGCCTGCGCGCCGTTCTGAAGCCGTTCGGCTTCATGACCCGCGACCCGCGCGTTGTTGAGCGCAAGAAGTACGGCAAAGCGAAAGCCCGCCGCAGCTTCCAGTTCTCGAAGCGCTAATCGCAGCAGCACATATCCAATGTCTGGCGGGCGCTTCGGAAACGGAGCGCCCGTTTGTTTTGGGGTTTACTTCATCCTGCGGGGGTGAGGGGGAACTCCGCCAAACGTGAAATGCACCGCTTCGGCGTAGCACTCCCTCACCCCCAACCCCCTCTCCCGAGGGAGAGGGGGGCTTAAGGAAATTGAGGACGGCCCATGAACCCCAAGGTCTTCATTGATGGCGAAGCCGGCACCACCGGCCTGCAGATTGCCGAGCGGCTGAAAGACCGCACGGATCTGGACCTGATCTCGATCCACCCTGACAAGCGCAAGGATGTGGATGAGCGCGCGCGCCTGATCAACAAGGCGGACGTGGTGATCCTCTGCCTGCCCGATGAGGCGGCGCGCCTCGCCGTCAGCCTGGTGACCAACCCCAACACGGTGATCATTGACGCCTCCACCGCCCACCGGGTTTCGCCGGGCTGGGTCTATGGCTTTGCGGAGCTGGACAAGGGCCAGCGCGCGGCCATCGCGGCGGCCAAGCGCATTTCCAATCCCGGCTGCTATCCCACCGGCTTCATTGCCCTGGTGCGCCCCCTGGTGACGGCGGGGATCATTCCGCATGACTGGCCGGTGACGGTGAATGCCGTGTCGGGCTATTCGGGCGGCGGCAAGCCGATGATTGCCGAGTTTGAGGAGCGCCAGACGCAGGACAATTTCCGCATCTATGCCCTCGGCCAGCAGCACAAGCATCCGCCGGAGATGAAGAAGTTCACCGGCCTCTCGCATCTCCCCATGTTCACGCCGGCCGTGGGCCGCTACGCGCAGGGGATGATCGTGGAAGTGCCGCTGCCGCTCTGGGCACTGCCTTCACGGCCGAAGCGCAAGGACATCCACAAGGCGCTGAGCGCCGCCTATGCGGGCGAGGCGTTCGTGAAGGTTGTTCCGCTGGCGGAGGGAGACGCGCTGAAGGGGCTCGACGCGGAAGGCTGCAACGATACCAACCGGCTGGAGATCTATGTCTTCGGGACAGATGAGCAGGCCCGTCTCGTGGCCCGGCTCGATAATCTGGGCAAGGGCGCCTCGGGCGCGGCGGTGCAGAATTTGAATATTGCGCTGGGGCTGGACGAGGGCGCGGGGCTGGTCGCTTAAGCCTCTATCTCGAACCCCTCTCCCTCGGGAGAGGGGCAGGGGTGAGGGGGAGCCGCCGTTAAGCGATCTGCCTCTTTGAGGTGTTGCGCGCCCTCACCCCCAACCCCCTCTCCCGCAGGAGAGGGGGCTAAGGAGGGCCTACTGCGGCGGCAGTTTGATGTCTTCGAGGCGCACCTTGACGTAGCTGCCCGGCGCGGCGCCGAGGCCCATGTCCTTCGGCTCCACGGCCTTCACCTTGCGGCCGGATTTCGGCTTCAGCCAGGCCCACCAGGTGGGCCACCAGCTGCCGGGTGTCTCCGTGGCCGTCTGCAGCCAGTCGGCAGCGGTGGCCGGATCGAGGCTGGTATTGGTCCAGTGCTGGTATTTCTTCGCGTCCGGATGGTTGACCACACCGGCGATATGTCCGGAGCCGGACAGAACGAATGTGGTGTCCCCGCCATAGCGCTTGGCCGAGCGGTAGACGCTTTCAAACGGGACGATGTGATCGTCCTTGGAGGCCTGCAGCATCACGGGGATCTGGATGTTGGCCATGTTCACCGTCTCTCCGAGTACGGTGTATTCGCCGCGGGCGAGGCGGTTTTCGGCGTAGCATTCGGAGAGATAACGCTTGTGGACCGGGCCTGGAATGTTGGTCTGGTCGGCGTTCCAATAGAGCAGGTCGAACGGGCGGGGATCCTTGCCCAGCATGTACTGGTCGATCACATAACGCCAGACGAGATCAATCGGGCGCAGCCAGTTGAACGTCTCATACATGTCCTTGCCAGGCATGATGCCGCCATGGTTCTCGATGATGCTGTAGACATAGTTCCTGCCCGGACCATCGGTGAAGACCTTCAGGTCTCCGGCGAGTTCAAAGTCGGACTGCGAGGCGAAGAAGGTAGCCGAACCGATCTTGTCATAGCCGGTGGCGGCCATATGCCCGAGGGCTGAGGTGAGCAGCGTGCCGCCGATGCAATAGCCCACGGCATTGAGGCTCTTGGCGCCGGCGGCCTGCAGGGCGGCCTCGACAGCGGCATAGATGCCCTTCTTGACGTAATCGTCCCAGGTGTAATCCTTCGTCACCCCATCGGCCGAGCGCCAGGAAACGACGAAGACCGTCAGTCCACGGTCTACCAGCCAGCGGATCATCGAATTCTTTTCCTGCAGGTCCAGGATGTAGAACTTGTTGATCCAGGGCGGGAAGATCAGCAGGGGCTTGGAATAGACGGTTTCCTGCGATGGGGCGAATTGCAGGAGTTCGATCAGGTCGTTGCGGAAGACGACCTGGCCGGGCGCCGTGGCGATGTTCTCGCCGAGCTTGAACGGGGTTTCGTCGGTCTGGGTGATGTGCAGCTTGCCGCCGCCCTTGCGCACGTCTTCGCGCGCCATGCGGATGCCGGCCAGAACGCTTTCCCCGCCGCTTTCGATGAAGGCTTTCAGCGCCTGCGGGTTGGTGCCCAGGAAGTTTGTGGGCGAGAGGCTGTCGGTCAGCAGCTGCATGAAGAATTTGGCGCGCAGGTGGATCGGCTCGTCGATGTCGGGCGCGCGGTCAGCCAGGCTCAGCATCCAGCGGGCGTTGAGATCATACGCCTTGCGGATGAATTTGAAGGTGGGGTTTGCCTGCCATTCGGGATCGGAGAAGCGCTTGTCCTTTTCCGGCTTGGCTTCGGTGGCAAGGCTTTCGCTCACCATCTCCTGCCAGAGGCCCATCCAGCCCTGCATCAGGTCCATATTGGCCTGCATCAGCGCCATGGGGTTACGCGCGAGACTCATGCCGACCTGGCCGAACGCATCGGCCGCGCCCATCGGGTCGCCCTGGGTGACGGTGCCCAGCGGGCCCGAACCGGTGAGAACTTCGGCGAGAAGGGCCTGGGATTCTGTGTTTGCCAGCGCCAGAGTGGTCATCAGCACTTGCAGATGTGCCGGGTCCTGCGCCATCAGCAAGGATGCGATGGAGGGTGTTTCAGCCGCTGGTGTTTTGTTTCCGCCCATATGTCGTAGTTTCGCCCGCTTCTTTGGGCTTATCTATCCTTTAGAATGTTTGTCATTTAATGAGCTTAACCATGAAAAACACGGCGATTCCCCTCCTGATTGTGCCGGTCCTGTTTATTGCGGGATGTTCATCTTCCTTTGCGAAGGTGCGGGAGACGGTGAACAACGCCCCGGCATGGTATGCTGAGCGCCGCGTGGAGATCCGCGGGGAAGGGTATCCGGACCTTTCGACCCTGCCAAAGGTTGATCCGGATAATGTACCCGGAACAACGCTGAAAGCACAGCTGGGCCGTGGCAATGAGCTGGCCATAGAGTTCGCAGACCCCCGAGCGGAAGTGGCGGTGGGCGGAGCTGAGGAAATCCGCGCCATCGCCGCAAGCATGATTGGCGGTTTTGGCAATATTCCGCCGGAACCCGATTTCCTTACCGAAGCCGAAATCGCTGCCATCCGCAGCAAGTTCAATGTTCCCCGCGTCACACAAGACGAATTTTGAGACCTCTGAAAATGAACACCGACTTTCACAAGATCCGGCGCCTTCCGCCCTACGTGTTTGAACAGGTGAACCGCACGAAAGCGGCGCTGCGCGCCAAGGGCGCTGACATCATCGACCTCGGCATGGGCAACCCTGACCTGCCGACACCCAAGCATATCGTCGACAAGCTGGTCGAGACCGCCCGCAAGCCGGACGTGAACGGCTATTCTGCCTCGCGCGGCATTCCGGGCCTCCGCCGGGCGCTGACCGATTATTACAAGCGCCGTTTCGGCGTCAGCCTGGACAAGGACCGGGAGGTGATCGTCACGCTCGGCTCCAAGGAGGGGTTTGCCAACCTTGCCCAGGCCATCTCTGCGCCCGGCGATGTGATCCTGGCGCCAGACCCCTCCTATCCGCTGCACCATTTCGGCTTCATCATCGCAGGTGCCTCGATCCGCGGTGTGCCCGCGCATACGCCCGAGCAGTATCTCTCCAGCCTCGGCCGGGCGGTGAAATATTCCGTGCCGCCGCCCACCGCGATGGTGCTGTGCTTCCCGTCCAACCCGACGGCGGCGGTCTGCGATCTCGACTTCTATAAGGAGGCCGTGAAGTTCGCCAAGAAGCACGACCTCTGGGTGCTCTCAGACCTTGCCTATAACGAGATCTATTTCGAGGAGCCGACGCCCTCCATCCTTCAGGTGGACGGGGCGAAGGACATCGCGGTGGAGTTCACCACCATGTCGAAGACCTATTCCATGGCCGGTTGGCGAATGGGCTTCGTGGCGGGCAATGAGAAGCTCGTCGGCGCGCTCGCCCGCGTGAAGTCCTACCTCGATTACGGCGCCTATACGCCGATCCAGGTGGCCGCTGTGGCCGCGCTCGACGGGCCGCAGGAATGCGTGGCCGAGACGCGCGCGATCTACAAGGCGCGCCGCGATGTGCTGGTGGACAGCTTCACCCGCGCCGGCTGGCCGGTGCCGAGCCCGAAGGCGTCGATGTTTGCCTGGGCGCCGATCCCGGAACAGCTGCGCCATCTGGGCAGTCTTGAATTCTCGCTGCAGCTCATCAACGAAGCGCATGTCGCCGTCGCGCCCGGCGCGGGCTTTGGCGAGCATGGGGATGATTATGTCCGCATCGCGCTGGTCGAGAATGAGCAGCGCATCCGCCAGGCCGGGCGGAATATCCGGAAGTTCCTCGCCTCGCGCGGCGTGAAGGAGATCAAGCCGGCGGTGGCCGCAGCGGAGTAATCCGTAGGGTGCATTAAGCGCAGCGCAATGCACCGGTTCGCGATGGCGGCCGGTGCATTGCGGCCGTTGGCCTTAATGCACCCTACATGCGTACTCTTACGGGCGGGCGAAACGGAAGCTGGCGGCGAAGGCCTGGGCCTGTTCGGGGGTGAGTTCGCCAGTCCCGTCCGTATCGGCGGCGTCGAAGCGGGCGCGGATGGCGGCGGTCAGGTCAGCGCGGGAGATTGTGCCGTCGCTACCGGCGGTTTCCGCAAAGAACTCATCCTGGGTGATCGGCGTCTGGCCGGTTTCTTCCACCCGTTCACTCGTGCCGGGAATGGCGCCGATGGTGGTGCCGGCATTGGTGGGCACGGTTTCATCGGCCTGGCCGAGCGCCGGGGCGAGAATGCCGTATTCCTGACGGTCCAGCTGACCGCTATTGTCCTTGTCGGCCAGCGTCATCATCGCGTCTACCGCTGCCTCGATGTCGGCGCGGCGGGTGATCTTGGTGGCCGTGGTGACGGCGCGGTCAATCTGCCCGGCGCCGCCATCTGCGGGGCTGGCTTCAGGGCCGGTTGCCGGAGTTTCAGCCGCAGGATCGGCCGCGACAGGTGCTGAAACATCGCCCGGCGCTTCGCCGCGGTCGATCTCCTGATAGGGGGTGCAGTTTGCCAGGACGCAAACCGACGCGATCGACGCAAGAAGGATACGCTTGTTCATCAGAAAAGTCCTCGCCTGGGGGTGTTCTGACCTTAACGCCTCTGCAGCGAATCGGTTCCGTCTGGCCGCAACCAGGCGTTGGCAACGCGCACGGTGCAGACCAGATGCCCGGTTCTGGCTGTTGATCCGGGTAACCCTCTCTGGCTCACACATCCGGCGCGGCGGCCATTGACAAGCAAGCCTCGAAGATTGCTGCGAGAGGCAGGGATAGGCCGCTGCCAGCACTTCCCCCGGCGGTCTAAAAAGGCTAGGCAGCAGCCCGAAGCGTAAGAGATGAAAAGGGGCGCCTTGTGGGGCCTTTGAGAATTGGAATTGCCGGCCTCGGCCATGTGGGCTGCGGGCTGATCGAGCTGGTGCAGCGGCAGGATCGCCTGCGGTTGCCGGGCAAGGTGGAGATTGCGGGCGTCAGCGCGCGCTCGCAGAGCCGCAACCGGCCCGTCAGCACCGATGCCTACACCTGGTTTGACGACGCCGCGACGCTGGCCGAAGACCCGAATGTGGACGTGTTCGTGGAACTCGTCGGCGGATCGGACGGCCCGGCGAAGTTTGCTGTGGAATCGGCCCTGCGGGCGGGCAAGCATGTGGTGACCGCCAACAAGGCGCTGATCGCCAAGCATGGCAACGCGCTGGCCGCGCTGGCCGCCGAGAAGCAGGTGGACCTGCTGTTCGAGGCCGCTGTGGCCGGCGGCATCCCGGTGGTGCGCGTGCTGCGCGACAGCCTGGCGGGCACCGAAGTGACCCGCGTTTCGGGCATCCTCAACGGCACCTGCAACTTCATCACCTCCACCATGCTGGAAACCGGGCGGTCCTATGAGGACGTTCTGGAGGAAGCCCAGAAGCGCGGCTATGCCGAGGCGGACCCGACGCTGGACGTTTCGGGCATGGACGCGGCCCATAAGGCGGCGATCCTTTCGGCGATTGCCTTCTCGGCGGACCTTGATTTCTCCAAGGTTTCCGTGCGCGGCATCGAGGAGATCGGCCTTCTGGACCTGCGCCTGGCTGACCGGCTGGGTTTCCGCATCAAACTCATCGCAGAAGGCGTGCTGACGCCGGCGGGCGTTGTGTGCCGGGTTGAGCCGATGGCGCTGCCCCTTGGCCATGCGCTGTCGCGGATCGACGGGTCGCTGAACTCTGTCCGGATCGAGGGCGACCCCCTGGGCGCGGTCGTGCTGACGGGGCCGGGTGCTGGTTCCGGCCCGACGGCGAGCGCCGTGATGGGCGATGTGGCCAAGCTCTTCCGCCCGGCCATCCGCAACGCCTTTGGCCGCGCGCAGCACCATGTGGCCCAGCCTTTTGTGGCCGGCGGGCAGGAGGAGGTTTCGCCCTTCTTCCTGCGCGTGCGCCTGACCGACAAGCCGGGCACGCTGGCGGCGCTGACCGAAGCGCTGGCCGAAGAAGGCGTCTCGGTGGACAAGCTGCTGCAGGACTCGGCCGATGAAACGGGCGCCAGCCCCGTGGCCGTGGTAACCCATCGCTGCCCCCGCCGGCAGATCCTTTCGGCGATTGCCCGGATCGAGGCGCTCGGCGTGACCGTGGAAGCCCCCAGACTGATCAGAATCGAGACGGCAAGCTAATTGCTTAGGCCGCCCCAACCCCTACGAACGACGACCCGATTTCGGAGAAGAAGATGGATAACAGCGTACTGACCTCGAGCCTTGCAGACGCCATGGTGCGCGTGACCGAACTGTCGGCCATCGCGGCCGCCCGCCTCGCCGGGCGCGGGGATGAGAAGAAAGCCGACGCGGCGGCTGTGGATGCCATGCGGTCGGCGTTCAACGAGGTCGATTTCAAGGGCCGCGTCGTGATCGGCGAAGGCGAGCGGGATGAAGCCCCGATGCTCTATATCGGCGAGGAAGTCGGCACCGGCAAAGGCCCGGAGATCGACATCGCGCTCGACCCGCTGGAAGGCACGACCCTGACGGCGAAAGCCATGCCGGACGCCTGCGCCGTGCTGGCGATTGCCCCGCGCGGCGGCCTGCTGCATGCGCCCGACACCTATATGGACAAGATCGCGGTGGGCCCTGGCTATCCGGAGGGGATCGTCAGCCTCGAGGCGAGCCCGGCGGAGAATATCAAGGCGCTGGCCAAGCATGCCAAACGCAAGGTTGAGGATATGACCGTGTGCGTGCTGGACCGCCCGCGCCACCAGGACATCATCGACTCGCTGCGCTCGGCCGGGGCGCGCATCTCGCTGATCACCGATGGCGATGTGGCCGGCGTGATCGCGACGACCAATCCGCTGACCGGCGTTGACATGTATGTTGGCCAGGGCGGGGCGCCAGAAGGCGTGCTGGCGGCCGCAGCGCTGAAATGCGTGGGCGGACAGATGTTTGGCCGCCTCGTTTTCCGCAATGACGACGAGAAGAAGCGCGCCAGCCGCGTGGGCATCACCGATTTCGGCAAGACCTACAGCCTGAATGAGCTGGCTTCGGGTGAGACCGTGTTTTGCGCCACCGGCGTGACCAAGGGCAACCTGCTCGACGGCGTGCTGCACCGCGATGGCCGCGTGCATACGCACACGCTGGTGATGACGTCTACGGACGGCATGGTGCGCTATGTGCGCAGTGCCCGGAAGATCTGAGGCAGACTTAGTTTTCGGATTTTGAAGACACCGGCGGGGCAGGGCTCCGCCGGTGTTTTTGTTTGCGCGCAGCGCGGAGGGCCGGAACGCGCGGAGGGCGCGGCCGGTGTAGCGTTTTTGCGGAGAGCGGCCCCACCCTATCCCTCCCCATGAATGGGGAGGGGACCTGTTGCGTGGGGGGAGAGGTTGGGTTTCGGTGGAGAGCGACTTTTCCCCAGGGCGCGACTTGCCCCCTCCCCATGGCTATGGGGAGGG
>NZ_PNMA01000038.1 GCF_013823385.1 Hyphomonas sp. | reverse complement strand
CCGGCGATACGGTCCGCTGGATTGTCGGGGATACGGCGTCGGGTTCCGGCCGCGCAGCCCGGGCGCATATCCTGGTCAAGCCGGTCGCCGCGGGCCTCCAGACAAATCTGATGATCGCCACAGACCGGCGGACCTATCACCTTGAACTGGAATCCACCCCTGCCACCTACATGGCGGCCCTCTCCTGGCGCTATCCGCAGGACGAACTCGCCGGCCTCACCGCCCGCAATGCGAACGTCGCAGCGCAGGACGCCGTTCCCGTCGAACGCGGCCTCAGCCTTGAGACCCTCAGTTTCGACTACCGCATCACCGGCGACCGCCCGGACTGGACCCCCGTCCGCGTGTTCGATGACGGGCGCCAGGTCTTCATCCAGATGCCAGCAGGCGTCGCTGCCTCCGAGATGCCGCCCCTCTTTGTGCTGTCATCCGGGGGCACGGCCGAACTCGTCAACTACCGGGTCCGCGGACCCTACTACATCGTCGACCGCCTGTTCACCGCCGCCGAGCTGCGTCATGGGACAAAGCCCCAGACAGTCGTGCGGATCTCCAAAACGGCGCGCAAAGGCTCAAACTCCCGCTGGAAGAGGGTGCGCCCATGACCCAGCCGCCGCCTCTCAAGGAAACCGCCCGCCA
Organism: Hyphomonas sp.; assembly: GCF_013823385.1. Lineage (GTDB taxonomy): Bacteria > Pseudomonadota > Alphaproteobacteria > Caulobacterales > Hyphomonadaceae > Hyphomonas. The sequence continues at coordinate 29,832 of NZ_PNMA01000038.1, read as the reverse complement.
GCTGGAGATCCGCTCGGCCCCGAAGCCGGCCACCCGGATCAACCGCAAGCTCCTGCTCGCGGGCGCAGGTCTCGGCGCGCTGGGCCTCTTCGCCGCCGCCACCTTTGCGCTCGCCCCGCCCCGGCCTCCAGAGCCCGCCCCGCAGGCTGAACTGCTCGCGACCGGTAAGCGCAAGCCCGAGGGGTTCTCGGCGCTTCCGGCCGACTATACCGCCCTCGGGGACGTGCCCGTGCTCGGAACGCCTTTCTCAGGCGATCTCGGCGCGACCATCCGGGCCGCCGAGCAGGCCTATGGCATCGAACCGGACTTCCAGACCGAGTACCGCACCGACTTCCGGTCGCGCCCGGAAGAGGACGCGGCCCGCACCGCGCGGCTGGAGGCCGCCGCCCTGGCCGAGGAGGCGGCCCGCGCGCCGCTCCTGTTCCGGCTCGGCAATGCGGCCGCGCCTGGCCCCGATCCTGCCCGGCCGACAGACGCCAGCTTTGATCTCTCCACAGAGCTCCTCGCCCTGGCGCGGCCATCCCGGGCCGCCGCAGCGAGCCCCTCACCCGATCCAAATCTCCAGTCCCGGAAGACCGCTTTTGCCAGCGACCGCGCGGGGGCCCCCACCTATAATCCCGACCGGGTGCAGGATCCCCTCTCGCCCTACCAGCTGATGGCGGGCTCCCTGATCCCGGCGAGCCTGATCACCGGCATAAACTCCGATCTTCCCGGCACGGTCATCGCCCAGGTCACGCAGAATGTTTATGACACCGTTCGCGGCCAGCATCTCCTGATCCCGCAGGGCAGCCGTCTCATCGGCCGCTACCAGTCGGAAGTCTCGTTCGGCCAGGACCGGGCGCTGGTCGTCTGGGACCGGATCCTGATGCCCGATGGCAGCTCAATCACGATCTCCGAGCCGGGAAGCGACGCGTCCGGCTATGCGGGCCTGAAAGACCGGACCGATCACCACTGGGACAAGGTGTTCGCAGCGGCCGGTCTCGCCACGCTGCTCGGCATCGGCGCTGAACTCGGGCCAGGCGACGACGGCGACATCGAACGTGCGATCCGCCGCGGAACAACCGACACGATCAACGAAGCGGGTCAGCGCGCCGTCGATCGAAGCCTCAGCGCCCAGCCTTCGATCACCATCCGCCCAGGCTGGCCCGTCCGTGTCATCGTGACGAAGGATCTTGTCCTACGTCCTTATAGCGAGACAGGCCGATGAATCTTCGTCTTGGAAAACTCGCTGACCGGACACCGGTCAGACTCACACTCGCCCTTGATCCTGAAACGGCCGCCGCACTGCAGGACTATGCGGCGGTCTACCACGAAACTTATGGCGAAGCCGAGCGCAGCGAAACGCTCGCCGCCGCCATGATCGAAATGTTCCTGGCGTCAGACGCCGGGTTCAGACGGGCCCGGAAGGCCCTGCCCACTAATGCCAGCAAAGGAGACTGACCCATGGCACAGATCGGCGCATTTACCCTGAAGGACGGAGCCTGGACCGGGACCATCCGTACCATGACCATCAACGTGAAGGCACAACTTGTCCCCAACACGGAAAAGGGAAAGAGCAAGGATACGCCAGACTTCCGGCTTTACGCCGGCGGCGCAGAGCTCGGCGCAGCCTGGCGTCAGGACTCGAAGGATGGCGAAACGGCCTACCTCGCTGTGAAGCTCGACGATCCAAGCTTTGCCAAGCCGATGCGGGCTGCCTTCTTCGAAAATGAAGCCGAAGGCACCGGCGTTATGGTCTGGAACCGTCCCAAATGAGCCAGTTCCCGCCGCGCGCGTTCATCCGCATGGTAGCGGAACTGGATCAAGAGGAAGCCCTCCCCGAAGCAACGCAAACCGTTCCGCAGGGTGAGTTGAGATTCCTGTCGCTTCGCGATGTCCTCGACCGGCTGACCATCAGCCGGTCACTTCTCTACGAACTCATCAAGGACCCGATCCAGCCATTCCCAGCACCCGTCCATATCGGCAGGCGAAGTGTCTGGGTGAAAAACGAAGTCGAGAGCTACATGCAAGCCATTCTAGAAACAGCGCGCAAGAGAAGTCTGAGTTGACTGGTACTCAGAGCAACCGCCTGTTTTTTTGCGAACTTTACACGATCCTTTTTGCGAGATCATCAGCGTTGTGCGGCACCAGGTCGTTTCTAAAGGTCCCGATGCTGCGTAGCACCACCGTCAATTCCTTTATCTTCCAAAGCCAGACCTGAGACCTTCGCGTCGCTCATTCAGTTCGATGATCGGAGGCTTTCCTGGACCGGACATCAAAGTGCCCTTATTCGCAGCCGGAGCTTTTTCGGGCGCATATCGGCCTCACGCGACATTAAGACAATGGACCGTCCCCTTGAACTTTCTCTGCGTCTTCCCGCGAGAGCGGGAGTTCAATGAAAGCAAGAAACAGACACCGCGCATAATGCACTCCGTACCGCCACATCCGCACTGCTGCGACGGCCGACAGCGCCAATGCCGCCATCGCCTCGATAGGTAGTCCTCTGCTGTCCAGACAATACCAAATTCCGCAAACCAGGAATGCAGTCGACAGCCCGCGAAACAATCCATACGTCCTGTTGAAGACGTCTACCCGGCCTGCGCGCCCGCCATCACGAACACGGGCGTCTATGCGCGTAACGATCTGACGCCATTGCCGCTTTCCGATCTGACTCAGTGTTCCCGCGCCCGGCTCCATCACGGATACCCTGGTCTGCAATTGCGCAAGCTGGTCTGTCGAAATCAGAGGGCTCGGATCTTTGCGCACCCAATCTGTGGGCATACCCGGCAGGATCCACATTAGCTTTTCCAGCGCATTCCCCCCGGCCTGGGCCAGGTGGCCGAATACGAAGGACGCAAAAACAAATACGCCCAGCCCACCGATCGATATGCCGTCCTGTCCCAGAAGTGACAGGAATGGCGACCATTGGAGCGCGAGCATTCCGGTGATCACGGAGCCGGGCACAATAACGCCGATCACGTCGTAGGCGTCGAAAGTCTTACTGATCTCCATCGGGATCCGTCCTGTAAGGTGCTGGCAACTTCGGCGGCTGCGATATAGCCCGGAACCCGTCATTTCCTTTGACAAGCAGAACCATCGGGCCTGACGCGCCGTCTGCAACCAGTTCGGCGGACTTCCGGTCAATCGCGGAAGGCTCGGCGGCGCCCAGATGGCTGTGCCAGGTGCCCAGCCGCCTCAAAACCCCGGAACTCTCAGCTTCAATCTTCGAAAGTCTGTCTTCCAGACCGGAAGTTCCGAGGATGAAAGAAGATGCCGTTCTCTTGCTGTCGGGCGGAGCGCACACAATGTCCGTGATCACGATCCGCCGGGCTATCAGTGAGGTATACCCAATAATAACGCCGCCCGTTTCCGTGTTCGGATGACTTCCCATATCGGACTTCATCTTTGTAACAACGCGCTCTGGCATCGATACAGACCATCCCTCAAGGCCTTCAACAGGAACGCGGACGAATGGCGAAACTTCGATATGCCGGATATCAAGGCCGAGCGATTCCGTCTTGAGGATGATGCGGATTGATGAGCCATCACCTGGCCGCAATGATCCAAACGTTTCCGTCATAACTGCAGCCTGAACGCTCAGGCGTGCATCGCTCATAATGGTGGTGAAGGAACCGCACCCCTGCCCCAGGACAACCCGGGAAGCCGGGCTTTCTCCGAACAGCAAAGTCCCGAAGGAGCGATCAGTTGAAGCAATGTGATAAAGCTCAGCAACAAGCTCGAGACTGTTGGGATTCTTCGCTGGGCCTTCTATGGCCACGTAGCCAACAGCAGCTCTGCCAAACAATGTCATATCTACAACAGGAGGTATGTCATCATACTCGGTGCGGGACAGGGACTCCCTGACATGAAGCGAAGCTGTCGTATTGACCACCCAGGCCGGCCGTTCGCTGACTTTCATGCCCCTGATTTCCGAGACGAGCTGCCGGTGATCGCCCGTCACCGCACGAGGCCGATTTCCAAAAGCACCCAAAACGCCGGAAAGAGCGTTTGCCTTCCCTTGCAGCCAGCCCGAAAATTCACCGGCCCTTTCGGGATAAAGACTGTGACGGGCGGCGTTGTGAGGCGACAACATAGCCGGATCTGCGACGATGCATGGAGGGTTAGCCTCCCGCGCTAAATGCAGCGCCACTTTTGACCCGAGGCTTCCTGCTCCAAGAAGGGCCCAGGGCGCCATTTCCCTGGCGCCGCTCATCCGGCGGAGGACGCCAGGCTCTACCGAACCGCGCAGTCCAAGCGGCCTGACCACATCGCTCGCATTGTCGAATGCTCCGCCAGTGCGAAGTTGGGGGAGAACATAGCCAAAAATTTCGATGGCACTATCGCTCCCGATCAATGGTCTTGGTCGCCTGACAAGCAACAGCACCACGAGTGGCACGGAGAGTTTGCGATACACCTTTGACGAAACATCAAGGTGCGGGAGCACCTTTGTCAGACGTTCCTTCAGACCAAACAACTCGGCTCGCTGGAGCAGCTCGCCGACATTCTGAACGTCGTCTGGCAGATACTGGTCGAAACTATGATCCGCCTGCGAATTGCCGGCTCCACCCCACACAATCAGGGCAAGACCGATGCCGGACCTCTGAGACGCAGCCTTCAGCGCTTCCCGGGCGGTTGATCGCCTAATCAGTGCACCGAGAAAGTCTTTTCGAGGCTTGCCGTCATCAGATGTCCTGAATGACGTTTCGTAGTAGACATGACCGTCAGTCCTGCCTGCATTTGCACGGATAACTTCTTCATTGAGGAGAAGAAAGTCGTCCACACCGTCTCGCCTTGCGGCCTCCCAACCGGAAGCCCCTGACATCAGCGTACCTTCCGCTGCTCGCGTCAGCCACAACATTGTCTGAGCGGCGAGCTGCGAAAAACCAGACGCTGCGAGAAACTCCATCATGGGCGCGTCTATGACACACGGAACAACCCGTCCGTCCAAAGACAAGTAAGGCTGGATGTGCGGATGTTCCCGGCTGAAATCAGAGCGCAGAGAGATCTCCGGAGGAGACGCCGGAAAATCATCTGGAAAGCCAAGCCTGACTTCTTCCAGCGGACGCACACCTGTAGGGCTCTCGCCCTTAGCGCTCCAACGTGTCCCGAACTCCAGGTCGAACTGAAACATCACGTCTAAACCGCGCGGTGTCTGCTGAGGCTCACCCAGGAGACTAACTCCCGGGTGAGCCGCAAACTGGCGGACCGCGAATGCAACAGCATGAAGGTCCATCGGGATGGCGCCCTCAGCCGTGGCCAATGGGCTGGCTTCCGATAACAGGAGCGGCAACAGTTGCCGGAACTTTCTTCCTGACAAGTTTCACGCCGCCAGGCCTGATATCAAACTCGAGGGGTTCGTCATCATTGTCGGCGACACAGAAGAATACCCCGTCCCGCACCTCATCGAGAATGTCATCATACTCCCGCTTTGCGCGGATGCAGGGCGGGTCGCAGTCGTCGTCAGAAATCGTCTTGGAACTGGCGACAATCACGGCTCCATCCCGCGGCTGTCCAAGTGCCGCGCGGGCATCTTCGCTAACCTCGGCCTCCTCCCCCAGTTCACTCCAGCTGTCCCATGACAGGGAATGCCAACTGCAATGGTGCGGCGCGAGGAGCAGGTCATAAGAGAAATACTCGGACGCATTGCCGGAATTCCGGGTCCAGACACGCTCCCAGATTGCGACCTCCGCGTCTCCGCCCAGGAGAATACGGCCAGCGTCGGCAACGCCACCGCTTCCCAGCTTTAACCGGCATACGATGCTGGAGTTGTTCTTTGTCAGAAGCTCTTCCTCGTCATCGTCAGACGCCGGAAGAGGCGCAATGAGGAGGGCACCGAACGTAGTGTCGACCTCACCATCGATGGCCGTCCAGGTCGCGTCGACCTTGACGAGAATCGCATCCAGCCCATCCGTCTTTCCGTCTACATCCTGCCCCAGGATGAGGATGCGCTCCTGATCGGGGCAATAGCCAAGGTTTCTGTACTGAGCAACCCGCCGGCGGGCCTCAGTGGCCCATGCCTTCGCATCGGGGCAAAGATCAAAGGTCTTCTTCTGCGCGCGGCGGAAAACCGTAGGCGAAGACCACATCTCGCGGATGATGATCTTGCCACTGCCCTTCTGGTAGCTGCTGACTGGCCCCAGGTGGAAGTGACGAAGAAGGCCGCTGCAATGATCCTTGTCAGGATGAGTTAGCATCATCGCGTGGACATAGGGCCGGCCAGAGGCGTCCCTGGGCAACCGCTCCTTGAGCTTCCTGGCCACATCAGGTGTATCATCATCAGCGTTGTCCGCTGCCTGACGGATATTCACATCAATAAGAATGAAGCGGCCGGCATCGGTTCTGACCAACGCCATGTCGCCGCAGCCCACGGGAAAAAAAGAAATTCTGGCAGTCATAAGAGGAAAGTCCTTGTGCTGGAACTTCCTGTCCGGTGACCCCGCAAAACACTGGCACTCAAGACGCTTGTGTGCCAGCGGCCGCGCCGCTAAGGGATCAGTCACCGACTTGGAAGAGTCGGAAAAATACGGGAGAAAGGGCGGCATCCTCGACCTGCAAAGTTAGGTAGCCGCTCTTTCCCCCACTCATTTTTGCGTTGCAGCTTAATCCGATGACGGCCCACCAGTTGATCTGGTCAGAGGGTCGGGCATCAGAGCAGAAAACGCATCGCTCAGCTTTAGAAAAATCGTTCAGCTGAGTTTATTTCAGTCGGTTAAGCCCGACCCGCCATGACCGAATCGATTCGCCCATTCCGCGAGGATAGGATGATTTACGAAACGTGAAAGGTGCATTTTCCTAAATTGCAGAGAAATTCGCCGATTCGGCACGTTTGTCCACATATAGTGCGCATCAGCGAGTGCAGCGCCGCATGTTGTAGCTTCCTTACGAGGACGGCAGGCTGAGAGACCTGCTCATTCCTCGCCCGCGTCAATCCTGCATTGCACTCTGCAGAAAGGCTGGCACTCATGTCGCCGGATACGATCTTGCCACGGGCCTTCTGTCCGGAGGGAATGGCGTGAGGCAGATTGATATATGCGCTTTTAGTCATTTATTTTCATTTTGATGACCTATTCTGCATGCTTTTTGCCCTGGTCATGACCTGTTAAATGTTCCATCATACATCAAACTGAAAAATTATGATTGAGAAGTCATCATGCGCTACGTATTGGAAGAAATGGGCACCACGCTCAAGGCTGCCCGCGAACGTCAGGGCTTAAGTCAGCGCGAGCTGGCAGACGCCGCCGGGACAGATCAGGCGCGTATCTCAAAGATTGAGTCCGGGGACATCGACCTCAGGCTGTCGAGCCTTATGGACCTGACACGCACGCTCGGGCTTGAACTGGTGCTAGCTGACCGGCGCCACCTGCCGGCCATTGAGGCCATCCTGAAGGAGCGCGCCAGCGACGCGGATCCCAGGCAGAAATCACGGGTCATCCGGCGTATCGGGGAAAATCTGCAGAACCTGCAGCGCGCGCATCCGGACGATCGCCAGCTGAAGCAGGCGATGAGCGCCTTGGCCGTCCTGAACATGGCGCGCCTCACGGAAGCGGAACTCGCCTTGCTCGAAGAGGCGAGCGCCAGACTGAACAATGCAAAGCCAGAGGCCCTGGACGAACTGCGGCCGCGTCTCGAGACCCTGATCCGTCTACGCAATGCCAAAGCACACGGCGCCCCCGACGCGCCGGGACAGCAGCCTGCCTACACACTGGACGACGACGATGAATGAGGTCCGCGTTCTCGATGTGCGCCTTTACGGCAAAGTGATCGGCAAGCTGACCCTCCAGCCCGGCGACCGGTCGATCTTTTCGTTTACCGAAGACTATATCGCAGACCCTTCCCGGCCGACGCTGAGCCTGTCCTTCAAGGATCAGGCCGGCGGACTGATTGAACAACTCAGGCCGACCCAGACGAGCCTCGCGCCCTTCTTCTCGAACCTCCTGCCAGAAGGTCCGCTGCGTGACTACCTGGCAAGGCGCGCGGGCGTCAAAGCGGTCCGTGAGTTCCACCTGCTCTGGGCGCTGGGCCAGGATCTGCCCGGCGCCATGGATGTGGTCTCGCCGGACGGACTGAGCTGGCTTGAAGACGTTGACCTGGCAGACGATGCGTCAGACCGGCCGGCAAGTTCCAGGGCGCTGCGCTTTTCCCTGGCCGGGGTGCAATTGAAATTCTCGGCCTTGAAGGCGGCGCGCGGCGGCCTGACCATTCCGGTCCACGGAACGGGCGGGGATTGGATCGCGAAACTGCCGTCGACAACCTATGCCCGGGTGCCGGAAAACGAATTCGCCATGATGCGCCTGGCAGGCCTCGCCGGCATCGACATTCCCGAAATCGAACTCGTGGCGCAGGACGCGATTGAAGGCATCCCGCCTGAGCTGAACCGCATCAATGAGCCTGTTTTCGCGATCCGGCGGTTCGACAGGACAGACGCCGGTGAGCGCATTCACATCGAAGACTTCGCGCAGGTGTTCGGAATCATGCCGGCGAGCAAGTACGAGCGGGCGAGCTACCGGTCGATCGCGAAGGTTCTTGCCATCGAGACAGGCAATCAGGGCGTCGAGGAATTCATCCGGCGTCTGGTGTTCAATGCGCTCATCGGCAATGCCGACATGCATCTGAAAAACTGGTCCTTGATCTACCGCGACCGCCGCACGGCAAGTCTCGCCCCGGCCTATGACTTCGTATCGACCATTGTGTATATCAGTGATGAGTATGCGGCGCTTAAATATGCCCGGACCAGAAAGATGGCAGAGCTCTCGCTGGACGAGCTTGCTTACCTGTCCGCAAAAGCGGGATTGCCGGAGCCCCTCGTCCGGCGCGCGGCCACGGACACGGTAGAACGGTTCCAATCAGCCTGGCGCAATGAGAAAAGGCATCTGCCGCTCAGCCAGGACGCCGTGTCGAAGATCGACGCACATATCGCGTCTCTCGCGATTTCAAGAATAGCGTAAACGAGCCGCTAATCGGCCCTCATGCTGGCTACACCCGCCGGAAGCGCACTGCGCGTTGCTCAAGCGAAGCGGGGAGGCCGAAGGATACATGTCGATGGTCGGTGTTGTAGTCCGATGCGCTTCAGGAAAACTCCAGGCATCCGTGTAAGGATTACCTGCCCTGTCCCTGCGATCGACTCTGAAGCGCTGACAGCGTTGGCGCGCACGTCAGTGACACGGCCTTAACATTCAGTATTCGCCACGCAAACTGCACTTTGGGAGCCAAACTTATGCCAGGTCGGCCTGGTCAGCTTGACCCGACACTTTGGCTCAGGGACATCATATGGCTCGATTACCGTGGAATTCGAAATCGAACCATTGCGAAAAAATCCGTCTGTTGGAAGAATTCATGGCATGGCTCGAGGCTAACAGCCCAGTTTCAATCTACAAAACAATGCGCCAGATTGCATCGTGATCGCCCCCGGCGATAACCAGGGAACGACTTCTCTCCGCGCCGCCGGTCTGCGCCGGTCAAACGCCTGATAGCAGCGTTTCTAGCCAGCCCCGCGCGTTATCCGGCGATGTCGGCAGGTTCAACTGGCAGAAACCTTGCTACAGCAGCGCACAAAACCTCATTCAGCAACTCACCCTCCGAGGGCACACGCGGATCAGAGAGCTGACACAGAGATGTGTGTTGCTGCTGGCCTGAAATGCGTGTTGGCCTGCACGAGTGCAATGCAATACCAGCGATCGGAATCGCGGTACTAAGTATTGGGGGCGCCGGTATTGCAAGAGTTGCAGCCTGTACACTTCAAGGTGATGAAATGAGCGCAGACGAACATGGCTTGCAACCCCCGCCTAGAGCCGTCGGAGAAGATTCAGGGAGCCAGGCCACTCTGCTGGCAGACCGGGCATTGGCCGGAAACTTCAACCAAACCTGCTTCTGCATCACGCTTGACAGGAAAGCGCTCGCGGCGGCGCTACAATCTGCAGCTGGCGAAAGAGCATTCTATGATGTCCATATCGCCAGCCGCCCGCATCTCTTTTCCGATGTGCCGGTTTTCCTGCCCGAGGCGGACCGTGCCGCCATGATGGCAATCGCGGGTGCAATCGAAACGTTGGCGAGCACCGAGAGATACACAAATTCAGTTCTGGCGTGGGCGCCCGAAATTGCGCAGCACGACTTTGGTCCCCGGGGAGCCCTGATGGGCTATGACTTTCATCTCGGAAGCGGTCCGCCCCGGCTGATCGAAATCAACACAAATGCGGGAGGGGCTTTTTTGAACGCTGTTGGCGCACGCGCACAACTTGCCTGTTGTGACGCAGTTCAACCATTCATCAGCGTTTCCGACGCAAGCACCTTTGACCGTGCCGTAGTCGCGATGTTCGAGGCGGAATGGCAACGCCAGCGCAGCACCCTCCGCCCAAGGACCATTGCGATTATAGATGATGAACCTAAGGCGCAGTATCTATATCCTGAGTTCCTGCTAGCGGAGCGTCTTTTTCAAGCTTCGGGTATCGAAGCAATGGTCACGGACCCATCTGAGCTAGCCTTTGTCGAAGGAAAACTGATCGCCCGCGGCCGCGAAATTGATCTCGTCTATAACCGGCTTGTGGATTTCAGCTTGTCAGAGCCTACCCACGCGGTCCTGCGCGAAGCCTACCTTGCGAACGCCGTCGTCCTGACACCCAATCCCCGTAACCATGCGGTATTGGCGCATAAGAAAAACCTGACAATTCTCTCCGATAGCGCCTTGCTCGAAAGTTGGGGTGTCTCTCCGTCTATACTGAAGGCCCTGTCTTCCATTCCCCGTACAGTATCGGTCACGCCGGGGAATTCGTCAGAACTCTGGGCGAATCGAAAGCGCCTGTTCTTCAAGCCCACATCGGGACACGGCGGTAAAGCGGTTTACCGCGGTGACAAGCTGACGCGTTCGGTTTGGGAAGAAATTCTGCAAGCAGACTATATCGCACAGGAACTTGTTGCACCTGGTGAACGCCAGATCCTGCTTGATGGTACGGCGCAGACGCTGAAAACAGATGTCAGGCTTTATACATACAATGGCATGATGCTGCTGGCAGCAGCGCGCCTTTACCGCGGCCAGACAACCAATTTCAGGACAGCTGGCGGCGGCTTCGCACCGGTGTTTTTTATCTGAGGGATGTTGGGCGGCTTTACCTGATATGCGCGTTGGCGCGCTCGCGGATGATGGACGCGTATCGTCCGTTTCCGGACAGCCGTCGACTTCTGGCTTCAGGACAGCCTCGTCCCGCTAAATCGATTCACTTTTCCGGCGCGCCGCATAATCAAAGGGATACCCCCGCCGCGACTGATGAGGGTTGCGGGGAACAGCCGGTTGTCCTTACCCTGTCAAAGCTCGGACCCAGAACCGATGCCTGAACTTACACCTCGTCATTTGAGCAGGTCCGCACACGCTCTGCTCCAGTCAACGTCCTTGTGCATCCGGCTCATGGCGGGCCATTTGATCAATCTTTTTCCGGCCCATCAGGTCCGTTGGACCGAAAGTCCGGTCAGCGGCCGGATTTGCCTCTCGCCCGGGATTCTGCGTCATCCTGCATCCTGCTAATCAGGTTAACTGGAACGCCGAGACGCTCTGAAACGCGATAATATCACACAAGATCAAGCAGATGCGTCATCGTGGCTGGAAGTCCTTAATGACTTCGAAGGAAAATCAGGCTAAGCGAGAAATATGATGAAGGTCGTGCATCTCCTCTTGAAGCGGTTGATGCCCTTGCTGGCTGCAGTCGCCTTTCTGGCATTGCCTGCCAGTGCGGAACCCTTGTGCGACCCGCACGAACAGCATGCATGCGCAGCGCTGCACATGGAATTCCATGAGCATGATGATTTTGGTGCGCACGATCCGGCGTCGCACGAGCATGGTGTTCACTCGCACGGCAACTGCCATGTTCCGATGACCGAGGCCAAGTCCTTTGAGCTTTCGGCTTTGGTGGGCCGGGATGAAGCGGTTCCTGCCCTTCGGGACCAGAGAGCCCGCTCGGCCATTACGCCCGCCCTGGAACGCCCACCCCGCGTCTGATTGCGTCCATTGTTCGCGCTCGCTCCGGCGACCCGCCAGCATATCGACAGCAACCGGCTAGGGATTGACCTGACTCATGATACCCAAAATTCTGGGCGCGGCTGGCGCGCTCATGGCAGCGATCGGCTATTCGCCGGCGTTTGCGGAAACCTGCCCGCGCAATACCGATGCGACAGGCGCGCACCTTTCACTTGAGCAGGCAATTCTGCAGGCTATCGAAAGCGACCTGAGACCGGACGCGGCGCGGGCTGCAGTCGCAACAGCGCGCAGCGAGCGCGCGATTGCCTCGCTCCGGCCGTCAGACACCGTGAGCCTGGAGTTCGAAAACTTTCCGGGCATCGGCCTCGCGGCTGAGATCGACAACCTCGAAGTCACCGGCACATTTAACCGGGTCTGGGAACGCGGGGGCAAACGCGAAGCGCGCACCTCGCTCGCCGAACGCGGCGTAGAGATTGCGGAGGCCGGCGTCGTTATCAGCAAGGCCGATATCGCTTACGAAATACAGGCGCTCTATGTCGAGCTTGCCTTGACGCAGGCGCGCGCGTCGCTCGCAGCAGAGAGACTGGCAGCGGCTCGCGAGGCTGAGACCCTGATCAAGAAGCGGGTCGAAGCCGCGCGTGACCCCCTACTCGCTGGATCCCGTGCAGCGGCGGACGCCATGGTGGCAGAGGGCGAACTCGCGCGCCTCACCCAGGATGCTGAACGCCTGCGCACTGCCCTCGCCGATTTCTGGGGAGGCGCTGCAGACTTTGGCGTGGACCTTTGCGGTTTGTCTCCAGGCGGAGGCCACAACGAGCATACGCTTGACGTTGCAAGTTCTCCGGAACTCGCGCGCATCGAAGCTGAGCGCCGGCAGGCGCAGGCAGCGCTTCGGCTGGCCCAAGCCGAGCGCGTCCCGGATGTGACCTGGAGCGCGGGTGTCCGCAAGTTCGGAACCGACGAAAGTGTAGGAATTCTTGGCGGAGTTTCGGTGCCGCTTGGCGCCCCGAAGCGCGCCGCACCTTATGAGCAAAAGGCTGGCGCGCAGGCTCGCCAGCTGGAAGCGGAAGCCGACGCGCTGCGCCAGTCCCTGCTGCGTGAAAGCGCCCAGCTGGAGCGAACCGCGCTGGGCGCGACCGACGCTCTGAGCCAACTCGAAACTGGTCCCTTACCTGAAGCCGAACGCGCCGTGGCGCTCGCCAATGATGGCTATGCGCGCGGTGCCTTCTCCTATCTCGACGTCCTTGATGCCCAAAGGCTGATGTTCGATCTGCGCGAGCAGCGCTTCGACCTTCTTCGTACCTATCATCTCGCCGAAGCCGCGCTTGCCCGAATTCAGGCCCGCAACCTTCCGGCCGCTCTCCAGGAGATTGCCCCATGAACCGTTCTAAACACCCCATTGCTCTCAGTCTCGCGGCCCTGGTGATGGCCGGGATCGTCACCGCCTGCGGCGCGTCATCTGCGACCCAGACGGAAGCGGCGGGCTACAGCGACGAACACGGTGCTGAAGAAAGTGAACCTGAAAAGGGCCCTCATGGAGGTCGCATGCTGGAGGATGGCGCCTTCGCGCTCGAAGTCACGATCTTTGAAACCGGCGTAGACCCCCAGTACAGGATCTATCCGACAATGGACGGAAAGCCCGTTGATCCGTCTGCGGTTGACCTCATCGTTACCCTGTCCCGTCTTGGCGGGAAGACGGATACATTCCAGTTCACGCCGGAAGCCGAGTATCTCAAGGGTGACGGTGTCGTCACCGAGCCGCACTCTTTCGATGTGGCCGTAAGGGCTTCTCACGCAGGAAAGGCTCACACCTGGTCTTACGAATCCTATGAAGGCCGGACGACCATAACTGACGCCGTTGCGACTGAGGCCGGCGTAACAACTGAGCCTGCGGGCCCCGCGCTCATCCGGGAACGGATTGAACTGTCCGGCACGGTCCAACTCACGCCGTCCGCAACTGCAGATGTCCGGGCCGTCTATCCGGGCCGTGTCCTGCGCGTGACAAAAACGGTCGGAGATACTGTACGAAAAGGAGATACGCTGGCTGAAGTCGAAAATTCGAGCAGCCTTCAGACTTATTCAGTGCGCGCGCCGATTTCCGGCACCGTCCTTGAGCGTCGCACGAACGCCGGAGATGTCGCCGCCAGTGAGCCGCTCTTCGTAATCGGCGATATTGGTGCAGCCCAGGCTGAACTGCATGTGTTCCCGAAAGACGCAGGCCGCATCAAGCCTGGCCAGAGCGTTTCCGTTCAACTCGCCGGAGGCGACCTAGCTGTAGTGGGCAAGATCGACAGTTTCCTCCCACTCGCGGAAGCGGGGACACAGTCGCTGATTGCCCGGGTTATCCTGCCGCGCGACGCAGGCTTCGCGCCCGGGATGCGGGTCACGGCAGCCGTCGATGCATCCGAAACTCAGGTTCCTCTCGCGGTCCGTGAAAGCGGCCTGCAACGCTTCCGGGATTTCACAGTCGTCTTCGCTAAGTACAGCGAGACGTATGAAGTCCGTATGCTTGAACTCGGCCGGAGCGACGGCGAGTTCGTCGAAGTCCTGGGCGGCATCGATCCGGGTGAAAACTACGTCGTGGAAAATTCCTTCCTCATCAAAGCGGACATCGACAAGTCCGGCGCAAGCCACGATCACTAGGACCCGGAACCCATGCTCGAACAGATCATCCGCTTCTCCATCGCCCAGCGATGGGTCGTCCTCGCCTGTGTGTTCGGCCTTGCCGCGCTCGGCATCTATAATTTCCAGCGCCTGCCAATCGATGCCGTCCCGGACATCACCAACGTCCAGGTCCAGATCAACTCGGAAGCCGCCGGCTATTCCCCGCTTGAAGCCGAGCAGCGCATCACCTTTCCCGTCGAGTCCGCCATCGCCGGTCTCCCTGGCCTCGACTATACCCGCTCGATTTCACGATATGGTCTGAGCCAGGTTACTGTGGTGTTCGAAGAAGGCACCGACATCTACCGCGCGCGCCAACTTGTGTCGGAGCGCATTCAGTCGGCTCGCGAAGCCTTGCCGCCGGGCGTGACACCGGAACTCGGACCCATCGCAACCGGTCTGGGCGAAATCTATATGTATGTCCTGTCGTCCGAACCCGGCGCCAAGACGCCGGAGGGCGAGCCATGGACCGCCATGGACCTGCGCACGCTGAACGACTGGGTTGTGCTGCCCCAGCTTCGCGGCGTCAAAGGCGTGACCGAGGTGAACACGATCGGTGGCTACAAGAGAGAAATCCACGTCATTCCTGATCCGTCCGCCCTCGCCGCTTTCGGGTTGACGCTTGCGGATGTGATGATGGCGCTGGAACGCAATAACGCCAATGCAGGTGCGGGCTATATCGAACGCAACGGCGAGCAGAATCTCGTCCGCATTCCCGGCCAGGCCGCGACACTCGACGACCTGCGCCAGATTGTGGTCGCCGATACCGGCGCCGCGCCGGTCCGCATCGCAGACATCGCCTCCGTCGAGCTTGGCAAAGAACTGCGTACAGGCGCCGCGACTCAGGACGGCGAAGAAATCGTGCTCGGCACAGCCTTCATGCTTGTCGGGGAGAACAGCCGGACGGTTTCGCAGGCGGTTGATGCCAAGGTTGAGGCGATCCGGCCAAGCCTGCCGGACGGGGTAACTCTGACGACTGTCTATGACCGGACGCTGCTCGTGGACCGGACCATTGCCACCGTCGAGAAAAACCTCGTTGAAGGGGCGCTTCTTGTCATCGTCATCCTGTTCCTGCTGCTCGGCAACATTCGCGCCGCCATCCTTACGGCGCTCGTCATTCCGCTTTCGATGCTGATGACGATCACCGGCATGGTGGAAAACAAGGTGTCCGGCAACCTGATGAGCCTCGGCGCCCTCGACTTCGGCCTGATCGTCGACGGCGCCGTCATCATCGTGGAAAACTGCCTCAGGCGGTTCGGCATGGCCCAGCACTCCCTCGGCCGTCTGCTGACGCAGGACGAGCGCTTCAATCTCGCCGCCGAAGCCTCCGCAGAGGTCATCAAACCGTCGATCTTCGGCATCATCATCATCACGGTGGTCTATCTCCCGATCTTTGCGCTGACCGGCATTGAAGGAAAGATGTTCCACCCGATGGCCTTCACGGTCGTGCTTGCTCTGACGGCGGCACTGATCCTTTCATTGACATTCGTTCCGGCGGCGGTTGCCCTGCTCATCCGCGGCAAGGTCGAGGAGAAGGAAAGCACCGTCATGCGGAGCGCCGCCTTTGCTTACCGCCCTGCCCTCGATGCCGCGATCCGTTTTCCGGCGGTGCCGGTCATCGCGGCTGTGTTTCTGGCGGCATTGGCCGGGTTCGGTGCAACACGGCTTGGCTCCGAGTTCATTCCGAACCTCGATGAAGGCGATGTCGCGCTTCATGCGCTTCGCATTCCCGGCACGAGCCTCACACAGGCGGTCGAGATGCAGGAACAACTCGAAAACAGGTTGAAGCAGTTTCCGGAAGTAGAACGCGTCTTTGCCAAGCTCGGAACAGCTGAAATCGCAACTGACCCAATGCCGCCGAGTGTTGCCGATACGTTCGTCATGCTCAAACCGCGCAAGGAATGGCCCGATCCGAAAAAGTCGAAGGCAACACTTGTTGCCGAAATGCAGGAAGCTGCTGAAACGATCCCCGGCAACAATTACGAATTCACCCAGCCGATCCAGATGCGGTTCAACGAGCTGATCTCGGGCGTCCGCAGCGATGTCGCGGTGAAGATTTACGGCGACGATCTCGATGTGCTGCTAGAAACGGCCGAACAGGTTGAGGCGGCCGCATCGACAGTTGCCGGCGCCGAGGACCTCAAGACTGAACAGGTCACCGGTCTGCCCGTCTTGTCCGTGATACCGGACCGTGACGCGCTGGCGCGCTACGGGCTCAGCATCGAAGATGTTCAGGGCGTCGTCTCGACTGCGCTTGGAGGCTCGGTCGCCGGCCAGCTCTTCGAGGGTGACCGCCGGTTTGATATTGTCGTCCGGTTCCCCGAAGCCCTCCGGCAGGATGTTGCCGCAATCAAGCGCCTGCCGATTCCCCTGCCGGAGTCCCGGCAAACGATTGATGGTGTGACCTTCCTGCCGCTCAGCGAACTGGCCAAGGTCGAGATCGTAATGGGGCCGAACCAGATCAGCCGCGAAAATGCCAAGCGCCGCATCGTGGTCACCGCCAACGTGCGCGGCCGCGACCTTGGCTCTTTCGTCACTGAACTGCAGACAGCGGTGGCCGAAGGCGTGGAGACACCACCCGGCTATTGGATCGAGTATGGCGGCACCTATGAACAGCTCGTCTCGGCCAGCAACCGGCTGACGATTGTTGTCCCGGTTGCCCTCCTCCTGATCTTTGGGCTCCTCCTGATGTTGTTCGGGACGGCGAGGGATGCACTGATCGTCTTCTCCGGGGTGCCGCTCGCTCTGACAGGCGGTGTCGCGGCACTCGCGCTCCGGGACATGCCATTGTCGATCTCGGCCGGTGTCGGGTTCATTGCCTTGTCGGGCGTCGCAGTGCTTAACGGCGTTGTCATGTTGAGCTTTATCAAGGCCCGGCGAGAGGCTGGTGAAGACCTGCTGCCTGCGATTCGCGAGGGCGCCCTTCAGCGTCTGCGCCCCGTCCTGATGACAGCCCTTGTTGCAAGCCTCGGGTTTGTACCGATGGCATTCAATGTCGGCGCGGGCAGCGAGGTTCAGCGGCCCCTCGCAACGGTGGTGATCGGGGGAATCATATCCTCAACGCTCCTGACACTGATCGTACTTCCGGCACTCTACCGGATCGTCCACGGGTTCAGGGGTAGTCCGATGCGAACACCTGGTCCGGGAGCGGCAGCCATGCCGGCGGAATGACATGTCCTATCTCATTTTCAAGGCCGTCCTGTCCGGCGTTCTCATCGCCATCATCTCGGAAGTGGCCCGGCGGTTTCCGGGTTTTGGAGGATTGATTGCGTCACTCCCACTGATCTCGCTGATGGCCATCATCTGGCTCTGGCGGGACACGGGCGGCGACGTCGCCCAGGTCGCGAGCCATGCCCGAGCAACGCTCTGGTATGTCGTACCGAGCCTGCCCTTCTTCCTGATCCTGCCGACACTGATGGAGAGGGGCGGGAATTTCTGGGTGTCGCTTGCCGTCGCCAGCGTCATCACGATTGCCCTCTATCTGTCGGCCATCTGGCTTGCGGGCCGGCTGGGCATTTCATTCGGACAAGGACAATAATCATGCGAATACTGATCGTCCTGACAGGGGTCGCAGTGCTGAGCGCTTGTACCGCCTACCCTTACAAGATCAACCCTCTGGCAACAAAGGAAGCTGATGCCGTGGAAACAGCCTGCGGCCACCGACCTGTATCAAAGCTCAGAGGCTCACGCTCTCCGCGCGAGGTCATCTACTCGGCCTGCCGAACCGAGACTCTCAAGGCAATGCGCAAGACTGAGGGCCCGGCAGATGCACCCTGAGTTCTCGGATCAACACCCGCGCGCTGCCCTCGCCCGGCCAATCTTCGCCGCGCTGCTAGCTGCTCTGGCGTTTGCGCTTCCCGGCGAGGCGTTCGCCCACGCCGTTGCCGAGGGTGACAAGGGCTATATCCAGGAAATTTCAGGCGTCCACCTGATGTCTTTCCTGTATCTCGGCGCCAAGCACATGGTGACCGGATACGACCACATCCTCTTCCTGCTGGGCGTTATTTTCTTCCTCTACCGGATGAAGGATATCGGCATCTATGTCAGCCTGTTTGCCATCGGTCATTCCACCACGATGCTGGCAGGCGTCTTCTTCAATTTCGGCATCAACAGCTACATCATTGACGCGATCATCGGCCTGTCGATTGTCTACAAGGCGCTCGACAATATGGGCGCCTACCAACGCTGGTTCGGCTTCCAGCCGGACACGAAAGCGGCCACGCTGATCTTCGGCTTCTGCCATGGCTTTGGCCTCTCCTCGAAAATCCTCGATTACGAGATTTCGACGGACGGCCTTTTGCCGAACCTCCTGGCCTTCAATGTCGGCGTCGAGATTGGCCAGCTGCTCGCCCTAGGCGCGATCCTGATCGTCATGGGCTTCTGGCGGCGCACGCCGTCCTTCCTGAAACATGCCTACACTGCAAATGTGGTGATGATGGCCGCCGGCTTTCTGCTGGTCGGCTACCAGCTCACTGGTTACTTCGTCGCTTAGGAGAACGCACTCATGTACAACACCGATATGCCCACCCGCGCCGAGCTTCCCACCACGCGGCAACTGGTCCGTTCTACCCTGATTGCCCTTGGCGCAGCCGCCGTGCTGCTCGTGACCGTCATTCTCCCCGCAGAATATGGCGTCGATCCGACCGGCGCCGGCCGCGTTCTTGGCCTGACCCAGATGGGCGAAATCAAACAGCAGCTTGCTGAAGAGGCTGCGGCGGACGAGGCCGGCAGCGTGGCGGCTGCCGGGCCCGCGTCGCTGGCACCAGCCGAAGAGATAACACTGTCCGAGTCAGCAATGGAAACCGATCCGCCTGCCTCGGAACAGCCCGCTACGGCCTGGCGCGATGAAGTTGTCCTGACGCTCGCCCCGGGCGAGGCCGCTGAAATCAAACTCGTCATGAAGGTGGGCGAGACAGCTACCTATGACTGGCGCGTCGATCAGGGCCATGTGAATTCGGACTTGCATGGCGACGGCACAGCGGGCGAATCTACGAGCTACCGGAAAGGCCGCACCGAAGCATCAAACACCGGTGAGCTAACCGCCGCGTTCGACGGATCACATGGCTGGTTCTGGCGTAACCGGAGTGATGTTCCCGCGACGATGACCCTGCGGACGAAGGGCGCCTATAGCGAAATGAAACGCGTAGTCTGACAAAAGTATGAAATGCAAGCAGCGTGGATGAATTCGGCCGTTTGGGAACGCTCAACCCCGGTACTTGCCGAACAGATCGACCAACTCAGAAAATTTCTGCCTCTGGCTTTCGGCATCACCATCGCGGATCGCTTCTTCCACGCAGTGTGCCGCATGATTTTTCAGGAGTTCATCCTCGACCTTGCCGAGCGCGGCTTTGATGGCCTGGACCTGGGTGAGGATATCCATGCAATACCGCCCCCCCTCGACCATGCCGGCTACGCCCCGCACCTGGCCTTCTATTCTTTTGAGCCGCGTTACAACCGATTTAGGTTGGGAATGATGCATTTGACATATACCTCCTAAGGGTATAGGTAACCACTCAGGATTGGTTGGTCAACGCTCCATGCTGGACTCCCTTCGCCGCACCCTTGTCACTCTCGCCCTGCTTGCACTCGGCGCCGGGCATGCTGCGTGCGCTTGCGCTGCCGTCGCGGGTGCGCTGACTGAACCAAATTCTATGTTGTCAGCGTCAGCTGGCCACACGGATCACGCGGCACGGCCGGACGCCGCGCAAGACGCGCACAACGATCAGGGTTGCGAAGATCAGGGCCATGATTGCCCTCCTTGCGCAATCAATGCACTTCCCGCTGAAGCCCCGGCCATGGCTGGCCCTCCGCCGCCGGCCGCTATCGCCATCCTGCCACCGAGGCCGGAGACGACGCCTGGCAATCTATTCAGACTCGCAAACCTGAGAACCGAACCAGCCCGAGGTCCTCCCCGGTCCCGGCCATCCCTCGTGACACTGAAGATCCGCTTGCAGAATTGATCCCTGATGGACCTGTGCGCTCGCCTTTCGAGCGGCGCAGCCAGCTTCATCAATCCGAAGTGCGCGCAACACGCCCGCTTCATCACCGATCAATTCCACAGGACATTTTTTCCATGAAACTCTCACACCTTATCATCGCGGCAGCCTTCGGGTTTTCAGCCGCGCCCGCCCTGGCGCTTGAAGCCAACGACATGACTGCTGCGATGGACCATTCCGGAGCTTGCGGCCTGCCCATGGGCGAAGGCAAAGTCGCCGGCCTCGACGTGCAAGCGTCGAAGGTCACACTGGATCATGGCCCCATCGCCGCGCTCGGCTGGGATGCGATGACAATGGACTTCAAGGCAGCGAAAGGTATCGACCTTTCTGCATTTGCTGAAGGCGACCGCGTCCACTTTCTGTTCGTCGAAGACCCGAAGTCGGCCTCCTACCGGATTGAGGCCATCTGTGCACTCGATGCATCAGAAGGCCTGCACGAAGCCTGCATGGGCAAGATGCACGAAACCGCCATGGCGATGGCGGCAAAGAGCGGAAAAGCCTGCGAGATGGGCGGCATGGATCATGGCCCAATGCCTGGAATGGATCATGGCGCCATGACGGGCATGGACCATAGCCAGATGCCCGGGATGAAGACGGACAAGGCGGCAAAACCGTCCGAAACCGAAAAGACCTCGGGCGATCACAGCCAGCACTAATGCGGTTGCTCCCTGCGCGGCTCTCTACGCGCAGGGACGTCTGCGCAAATCAAGAAAAGGCATTCTCCATGTTCACTCGACGACATCTTTTGCGGACCGCTGCCGCCGGCGGCGTGATGACCGCATCTGCATCCCTCCTGCCTGCCTGGGCCCGCAGCGCCAATGCGGGCAATACGGGGATATTCGAATCCCGCGGCACCGCGTTCGATCTCACCATCGGGCACAGCGACGTGAAGATCGCGGGACGCACGGGCCACGCAATCACGCTCAACGGGACGCTGCCCGGGCCGCTTATCCGGTTCCGCGAAGGCGAGAAGGTGACCCTCAAGGTCAACAATACACTCGACGAAGACACATCCATCCACTGGCACGGGCTTCTGGTGCCCTTTCACATGGACGGTGTCCCCGGGGTATCCTTCCCCGGCATCAAGCCCAAATCGAGCTTCACCTATGAGTTCGCCGTCCCGCAGAGCGGCACCTACTGGTACCATTCCCATTCGGGCCTCCAGGAGCAGCAGGGCCATTACGGGCCACTGATCATCGATCCTGCGGATACCGATCCGGTCCAGGCGGACCGTGAGTATGTACTGGTCCTGTCCGACTGGAGTTTCGAACATCCGCACAAGGTATATGCCCGTCTGAAGAAAGATGCGGCGGTCTACAATTTCCAGCAGCGGACTGTGGGTGACTTCGTCAGGGATGCGCGTGAAAACGGTCTCGGCGCAACGCTTTCGGACCGCGCCTCCTGGGGCGCCATGCGCATGTCGCCAACCGATATTTCAGACGTCACGGCCGCAGCCTATACCTACCTCATCAACGGCCACGCCACGGAAGACAACTGGACCGCGCTCTTCAACTCCGGCGAACGCATCCGTTTGCGGATCATCAACGCCTCGGCCATGACGATCTTCAATTTCCGCATACCGGGACTGCCCATGACCGTGGTTGCGGCCGACGGACTTCATGTCCAGCCTGTGGAGACTGACGAGTTCCAGATCGGAGTGGCCGAAACCTACGACGTGCTTGTCACCCCGCCCCGCGCCCGGGCCTTTGCCCTTGTCGCGGAATCGATTGACCGGTCAGGGCAGGTTGTGGCGACGCTGGCCCCTGAAGCCGGACTGGTCGCAACCGCTCCCCTGCTGCGCGAGCGCCCAACGCTCACGCACCGCGACATGGGCATGGACATGTCCTCCATGGATCACGGCTCAATGGCCGGCATGGACCATAGCGCTATGACCGGAATGGACCACAGCGCTATGACCGGAATGGACCACAGCGCAATGCCTGGCATGGATCATAGAGCCATGGGCATGCCCGCGTCTGTCCCGCAGGGCCACGACCACAGGATGGGTGTGGGTGTCGATAACGTCGCAATGGTGCAAGTGAGCCGGATCGACGAGCCAGGTCTCGGTCTCGAGAACGTGCCGCACCGGGCGCTCAGATATTCTCAGCTCAGGAGCCTGACACCAAACCCCGACACCCGCCCCCCAGGCCGTGAGATGGAGATCCATCTCACCGGCAACATGGAGCGCTACATGTGGTCCTTCGACGGTGTGAAGCTCAGCGAAGTCACAGGTCCGATCATCTTCCATGAAGGCGAACGGCTGCGCGTCACCCTCGTCAACGACACGATGATGAGCCACCCGATCCACCTTCACGGCATGTTCTTCGACCTTGTTGTCGGTGATACCGCTAACAAGCCACGCAAACACACGGTCCTCGTCAAACCGGCAGAACGCGTCTCGTTCGATGTCACGGCTGACCACGTCGGCGACTGGGC
Organism: Hyphomonas sp.; assembly: GCF_013823385.1. Lineage (GTDB taxonomy): Bacteria > Pseudomonadota > Alphaproteobacteria > Caulobacterales > Hyphomonadaceae > Hyphomonas. The sequence goes on along the minus strand of NZ_PNMA01000038.1, from coordinate 6,798 downwards.
CTTCCACTGTCACCTCCTGTTTCACATGCACGCAGGCATGATGCAGGTCGTCTCCGTCCTGCCACGAGGTGCGGCAGCGGACGCTGACGGCCCGCACAAAGAGCACGTAACCTCTGTTCCACCGCTTGCAGACAATCCTCCTCAGCAGGTAGCCCCCATGACGGAAATGAACCACGAAGGACACCGTTGATGACCAGCGCTCAATTGATGGCGATACTTGTCCTGATCTCGCCGCTTGCGGCGGCCCCTGCTTTAGCTCAGGAGGCGCCCGCACCCGGATCGCAAGCCGAAGTCTATTGGGACAAGGATGAGTTCAAGGCGTCTCAGGACGCCCTGAAAAAAGAACATGGCGGAGGGGTAAATTACATGATCCTCGCCGACCGGTTCGAATACCAGTCCGGCGAAGGCTCACCGGCCCTTCTTCTGGAGGGTCAGGGCTGGTCGGGCACGGATGAGAACCGGCTCTGGATAAAGTCCGAGATCGACTACGATCTCGATGCTGGCAATTTTGAAGAAGCCGAGCTTCAGGCGCTCTGGTCACGCCCCATCGCACGGTACTTCGACGTGCAGGCAGGCCTGCGTCATGACTTTGAACCTGGCCCGGCCCGCACTTATGCAGTGGCCGGTATTCAGGGCCTTGCCCCTTACTGGTTCGAAGTCGATGGTGCCGTGTTCCTCAGCGAGGAAGGCGACCTCTCGGCCCGTTTCGAAGCCGAATATGAATTCCTGTTGACGCAGCGCCTCGTCCTGCAACCCCGCACGGAACTGAACTTCGCGCTCCAAGACGTGCCCGAACTTGAAACCGGCGCGGGGCTTTCGACGGCCGAAGCCGGCCTTCGTCTGCGTTATGAGATCGATCGCCAGTTCGCGCCTTATGTCGGGATCAACTGGAAGACATCGGTCGGCGAAACGGCAGACTATGTCCGCGCCCGGGGCGATGACACTGAATCTGTCTCGTTCGTTACCGGCATCCGGCTCTGGTTCTGAACCTAAACTTCTGAACATCTCCCATGAAAGGACATCAAATGCACTTCTCCAAACTCGTAAGCGTGACCCTTCTGGCCCTGGCCATCGCCGCCGCCCCGGCCTTTGCCCATGTCAGTGTAAAGACGACCAGTATCGAAGACGCCGCCGTCATTGAAACGCTGCCCGCAGACTTTTCATTCAGCTTCAGCCAACCCGTCGGCCTGGTCGCGTTCACCATCCGGACAGAAGCGGGCGAGACGGTCGACACCGGCTTCAAGCCGCCGAAGGACCGGTCAGACACGTTCACCATTCCCCTGCCGGATCTGGAGCCGGGCCACTACACTCTCGAATGGCGCACCATGTCCAAGGACGGACATCCGATGACGGGCAAATCGACATTCGAATTGAAGTAGGGGCTTCAACCCATGCTCCTCCTGGACGCCGCAAACTTCACGACCAAGGTCCTGCTCTATGCAGCCAGCCTCGGCGGCATCGCTGCGGCGCTCCATGGAGCGCTGGGGTTTCACACCCGCCGCCGTGCCTATCTCTGGATTGCCGCACTCGTGGCCGCCGCCGCGGCGCTGCGGCTTGTCGTCCTGAACGCACAGATGGGCGGCAGCCTGGCTTCCGCCTTTTCCCTTGAACAGTTCGGGTGGACCTGGGCAGGCGGAGGACGCCCCGCCCTTGCCCTGCTCGCAGGCGCCGCCCTCCTGGCTATTTCGGCCGGGTTAAAAAATCGCGCCGTGCCGCTTCTCGCTGCCGGAAGTATCAGTGCAGCCTTCGCGCTGACAGGGCACACCGCGGGGCTCGCGTCGCCGGGATTTGCCCCCTGGATCGTGTTGGGTCATCTTTTGATCGCCGGTTTCTGGTTGGGTGCGCCTGCCACGCTCTGGCCCAGAACCACGACGACGGATGCGGAGGTTCTCGGCCGCACCGAAGCCTTCAGCCGCATCGCCCGCCTGATTGTCCCCCTTCTCTTCGCCTCAGGACTCTATCTCTTCTGGCGGATAAATGGAGGCTTCGAGACCGCTCTTGCCACCGGATACGGACGTCTCCTTGCCGCCAAGCTCATGCTGGCAACAGTGATCCTCGGCCTCGGCGCGCTCAACATGACGCTCGTCACCCGCCAGCTCATCTCCGATCCGGCGAAGGGACGCGCCGCGCTCCGGTCCACGCTCCGGATCGACGCCATCCTGTTTGCGGTGATCCTCGTGCTGATTGCCGCCGCCACCACACTTTCTGGTCCAACCGAGTAAGGAGACTCACATGAAATCCATCCTGTTCAGCCTGACGACCGCCGCAATGATCGCCCTTGCAAGCCCTGCGCTGGCGCATGAAGGATCCCATCCTGAAACGGAGCAAAAATCGCCCGTGGAGATCGTGACCGCCTTTGGCACCGCGCTCGATGCCGGTGACAAGGCAACCCTCACGCGCCTGCTGGCCCCGGATGTCCAGATCGCCGAAAGCGGCGGCCTCGAGCGCTCGTTTGAAGAATACCGCTCCCATCACATGGACGCCGACATCGAATTCTCCAAGGCAGTCGATACAACCGTGCTCGACCGGCGGGTCTACGAAGGCGCGGGTCTGGTAACCGTCATGACCGAAGCTGTGTCGATCGGCACGTTTCGGGGAAAGCCCGTAAACAGCCGTCTGATGGAAACCATGGTTCTCAAACAGACTGATGGCGACTGGAAGATTGTCCACATTCACTGGTCGTCGGCCAGGATCTCCGAGGACGAAAGCCATTGACGCAGGCAGAGCGCTGGCGCGGCGCACTCACCATCGGAAGCGGTTGGGCCATCCTGGAGGGTGTCGCGGGTGCGAACGCCCTCCACACCCACCTCGCTCACCAGCTGACGGCAGGCGTCGACGGGCCAATCGAAATCGAATGCCGCGGCAGACTCCAAACGGTCCCCGCACGACAATACGCTATCATTCCGTCTGGTCATGAACATGCCATCGGGCCGATCGGCACCAAGCTGAGGAGCATTTACTTCGACCGCGCGAGGGCCGTTCCTGTGGGATCTGCCAACAGGCGCGGCTTTGCCCTGGCAGACCCGCTTCTGTCAGCAGAGCTGGATGCGCTGGCCAGTACGGGTGTGCTGACCGGCCGGCTTGGTGAATTGGCAATCGAAGCGCCAGCCGTTGAGCCGGACCGCTCGCTGATGCGATTGCTTGAGTCCGCATCCGCTTCCGCGACGCCTCGATCGATTGCTGCGGCCTTGGGTGTATCGGCGAGCCGCCTGCGTCAGATGGCGCATTCGACATTCGGCGCGCCCATTTCCCACGTTCTGCAATGGCGGCAATTGCAACACGCGGCCCGCGCACTTTCTGACAATGCCAGCCTCGCTCAGGCGGCCGCCGCCGGCGGATTTTCGGATCAGCCCCATTTCACGCGCCGTATGAGGCGCTGGTTCGGCGTCGCCCCCGGCGCAGGCCTGTCCGGCCTGCAAGTCCGCATTGCCCCGCACGGCCCGGACTGTTGAATCGTTCAAGACGGCTGATTGGTCCCCGTTACGCTGCACTCTGACGAACGTCCCCCGCCGCTCGCAGACAAACGGAACCACGATGCACACTTTGAAATCTATCGCCAGATGGACCTACGCACCCCTGATGTTGCTTGGCTTGAACGCCACTGCAATTACACTTGTTCAATCAGGCGCGCCCAAAGCATTTCTCGCTGCACTACTGATCCTGGCAATTGCGATCTCGTTCATTGTAGAAAGATTCATTCCGTATCAGGAGGACTGGAACAATTCTAAGGGAGATACATTGAGAGATGTTCTTCACGCCCTCGTCAATGAAAGCTCGATTGCCATGTCTGTGCTTTTCATCCCGCTTTTGGCTGCCCTCACACCCTTTCCCTCAATCTGGCCTGAAAGCTGGCCGCTCTGGACGCAGTTGCTGTTTGCAATTTTTATAGCCGACGCAGGGATCACGCTCATTCATTGGGCGAGCCACCATAATAAATTTCTCTGGCGTTTCCATGCCGTGCATCACAGCGTGACACGGATGTACGGCTTCAACGGCCTCATGAAACATCCCTTTCATCAGGCAATCGAGCTGATGGCAGGGACCGCGCCGCTCATTCTCGCAGGCATGCCGCTTGATATCGCCGTGCTGCTGGCTTTCGCGGTAGCCGTCCAGCTTCTCCTTCAGCATTCCAATGCCGACATGCAAATCGGCGCGATGCGCCGTCTTCTCGCGCTTGCGCCCGTTCACAGGTTTCATCACCTCAAGTCTTCGACTGAGGGCAATGTCAACTTTGGTCTGTTCACCACACTCTGGGATCATCTTCTGGGAACAGCTCGCTTTGATGCAGACCGCCGGTTCTTTCCCGGTGATCTCGGCATCGATGGTGAGCTCTTCTACCCGATGTCATATGTTGGTCAGCTGATCAGACCGTTCCGGCGCGGCGGGTGATCCGCGCGGCAAAGCAATTTATACCCCCCTGGGGTAATTGACATAAACCACATAGGGGTATAGCCAACTCGGATCAAATAGATGGTACAGGAGCCTGAAATGGCGATCTCCGAAACCCAAGAATCCGCCGACGCGAAAGTCATGCGCGATCCCGTATGCGGCATGACGCCAAAGCCAGACAGCCCGCACCGCCTGGTGCATGACGGCGCCGAAATCGTGTTCTGCAGCGCAGGCTGCAAGGTCAAGTTCGAAGCCAACCCCGCTGCCTATCCCGCACAGGGAGAGGGCGCCGGCACAGACACTTCGGAAATGTCTGGCCACACGGACCATGCTGCCTGTTCACATGCTTCGCCTGGCGCGCCTGCTCAGAAAGCGGCGGCTGCGGGCAGCCAGTGGACCTGCCCCATGCACCCGGAGATCGTGCGAGACGGCCCGGGCGATTGTCCGATCTGCGGCATGGCCCTTGAGCCAATGACTCCAAGCGCGAGCGATGGTCCCAATCCGGAACTGCGCGACATGAAGAGGCGCTTCGTGGTCGGTCTGGTGCTGTCCTTGCCCCTGCTCGTTATCGAGATGGGCGGCCATGTCTTTGGAATCGACCGGTTTATTCCGCCCACGCTCAATCCCTGGGTCCAGATGGCTCTGGCGACACCCGTCGTGCTCTGGGCAGGCTGGCCTTTCTTTGCAAGGGGGGTCGCCTCCGTCCGGAATCGCAGTCTCAACATGTTTTCGCTGATTGCGCTCGGAACAGGCGCGGCCTGGGGCTACAGCATGGTCGCGGCTATTGCGCCCGGTCTTTTCCCGGCTGAACTGCGCTCGGTACATGGCACCGTACCTGTCTATTTCGAGGCCGCGGCGGTCATCATAACGCTGGTGCTGCTTGGACAGGTGCTCGAGCTTCAGGCGCGCGAAGCGACGGGCGGCGCCATCCGGGCACTCCTTGATCTTGCGCCGAAGACTGCCCGCCGTATCCAGGCAGACGGTACCGAAGAAGACGTTTCCCTCGAAGACATTCTTGCCGGAGACCGCCTGCGCGTGCGGCCCGGGGAAAAGATACCAGCCGACGGCGTCGTGATCGACGGACGCTCATCCATCGATGAATCGATGGTCACAGGCGAGTCCATGCCGGTAACAAAATCGGAGGGCGACCGGGTGATTGGCGCAACGGTCAATCAGACCGGCAGCCTCATCGTCGAAGCGCAGCGTGTCGGCAGCGAGACTCTGCTGTCTCAGATCGTACATCTCGTGGCCGACGCCCAGCGCAGCCGTGCGCCGATCCAGCGCCTCGCCGACCAGGTGTCCGGCTGGTTTGTGCCTGCCGTCATCGCGGTCGCTGTGGCCGCCTTTCTTGGCTGGCTGATGTTCGGTCCAGAGCCTGCCTTCTCTTACGGCCTGATCGCGGCCGTCTCGGTGCTGATCATCGCCTGCCCCTGCGCGCTCGGCCTCGCGACGCCGATGTCGATCATGACCGGCGTCGGCGCCGGCGCGCGCGCCGGTGTCCTGATCCGGAATGCCGAAGCGCTCGAACGCATGGAGAAAGTGGACACATTGCTGATCGACAAGACGGGCACCCTGACCGAAGGCAAGCCCGCCCTTGTCGGCATCGATCTCGCTTCCGGTTTGGATGAATCCGATGCCCTGCGCATTGCGGCAAGTCTCGAAAGCCGTAGCGAGCATCCCCTGGCCGATGCCATTGTATCGGCTGCCAATGCCAAAGGGCTTTCACTCGCCGAACCGTCGAACTTCGACTCTCCGACCGGAAAAGGCGTGGTGGGCATCGTCGAGGGACAAAAGATTGCGTTGGGCGCCGAACGGTTCATGGACGAGCTTGCGATCAATACTTCCACACTTCGCGCGCTAGCAGAACGCCGACGGGCCGACGGTGCGACGGCCATCTACCTCGCCGTTGAGGGCGGTGTGCGGGCGGTATTTGCCATCGCCGATCCGGTCAAGGCCTCCACGCCTGATGCCCTGAACGCCCTGCGGGAAGCTGGTCTCCAGATCGTCATGGCGACGGGCGACAATCGCACGACGGCCGAAGCCATCGCCCGTTCGCTTGGTATCGAATCCGTCGAAGCAGAAGTTCTGCCGGCACAGAAGGCCGACATCGTGAAACGCCTGATCGCAGAAGGCCGGGTCGTCGCGATGGCGGGTGACGGCGTCAACGATGCGCCTGCCCTGGCGGCTGCTGATGTCGGCATTGCCATGGGAACCGGCACGGACGTCGCCATCGAAAGTGCCGGCGTCACGCTGCTCAAGGGTGATCTTGTCGGCATCGTTCGGGCAAGGACGATCTCTCGGGCGACCATGCGCAACATCCGCCAGAACCTGTTCTTCGCCTTTGCGTACAATGCGGCGGGTATTCCCATCGCCGCGGGGTTACTCTACCCTTTGACGGGCGCCCTGCTG
>NZ_PNMA01000037.1 GCF_013823385.1 Hyphomonas sp. | reverse complement strand
CATGATGAGTTTCTTGGATGCCAGGAATTCAGGGGCACTGTTGTCATTCTCGACGGGGTAAAAGTTCCGGCCAACTCGCGGATCGTCCTGTTTTATGGGTCTGCGTCCAGGAACGAGCGGTCAATTCCGGAGGCGGCGCGATTTGATATCGACCGGGGGAAAGTCCAGCATTTCGGTTTTGGGGCTGGCACCCACCATTGCCTCGGCGCGCTGGCAGCAAAACGTATGCTGGCTCCCTTACTGCAACAGATCCTCCCTGAACTGGGAATTTTCGATCTTGATCTTGGGAACGCAGACCGTGTGAAACACATCATGGTTCGGGGCTTCAAGCACCTTCCTATGACCATGAAGGCGTGAGCGGGATCCGATAAGCCCTCTTTGATCAGAGCGCTTTTAGTGTACTGAAAGTACACAAAATAGCAAAGTCTTGAATAGTAGACTCAGAGTTCGATCTGCCTGCATGAGCCGATTACCCTGATTATTCGGCTCACAATTAACGTGATTTTGAGCCGAATACGTGTTTTATTCGGCTCATGGCTTATAACTGGCAGCAACCTGACTGGACGCGCTTCTGCTTCGACATCGCGGATGTTCTCGATGACCTGACGGTTTTCGAGCGGCATGTCGGGCGGGTCAGCGGCGTGCTGGATGCGCTCCCCGAAGGCACGCAGGCGGAAACCCTGATTGACCTCATGGTCTCCGAAGCCATCAAGACGTCCGAGATTGAAGGAGAATATCTCAGCAGGGCCGACGTGAAATCGTCCATCCGGCGCAATCTCGGCCTTACAGAGGAAGCCGTCGCCAAGGACGCCCGCGCCATCGGGATTGCCGAGCTGATGGTGGCCGTCAGGCGGGACTTTGCCGCGCCCATGACTGCCACGATGCTGTTTGACTGGCACCGCATGCTGATGCGCGGCAATGCGCGCATCACGGCAGGTGCATGGCGCGCCCATGCTGAGCCGATGCAGGTCGTCTCCGGCCCCATCGGCCGGGAGACTGTGCACTTCGAGGCGCCACCTTCGGCTGCCGTCCCGGCAATGATGGACGCGTTCATCGACTGGTTCAACGCGACCGCGCCGCAGGGCGAGCGCCCCATCAAGCAGGCGCCTGTCCGCTCCGCACTGGCGCATCTTTATTTCGAGACCGTCCACCCTTTCGAAGATGGGAATGGCAGGATCGGCCGCGCCATTTCAGAAAAGGCCCTTTCCCAGGGGCTCGGCAGGCCCGTCCTGCTCAGCCTCTCAAAAGCGATCGAGGCAGACCGGGACGCTTATTATGACGCCCTGAACTTTGCTCAGAGGACGAATGAAGTCAGCGGCTGGCTGAAATACTTCCTGACTGTGTGCATCACGGCGCAGAAGGATGCCGAAGCCGAGGTCACGTTCACGCTCCAGAAGGTGAAGTATTTTGACGCTTTCAGGGACAGCTTCAACGACCGCCAGCTCCGGGTCATCCGGCGGATGCTGGATGAGGGGCCGAAAGGCTTTGAGGGCGGCATGAGCGCAGGAAAGTACGGCTCAATCGCCAAGACCTCCAAACCGACGGCAACCCGAGACCTTCAGTCCCTTGTCGATCTAGGCGCAATGGTCGTCACGGGAGGTGGCCGCAGCACGCGTTACTGGCTGCCTTTTGCTGTACCCCCACAAGCCTCCTGAACGCCGCGAATCTTAAGGCCCCTAGCCTGCGTACATTCTATCCCCGCCTCTCACGGTGGCTCGGGGGCTCTTTAACCACCCGCCCACCTACCAACAGAAACTGCAAGTGCTGGCAGTCCAATACACCATTTGTTTGGGCAATATTGATTTCTTTCCTGCCCGCGCATTGACAAGCCAAGGCGTCAAGCAATATATGGGCAATCGGGATTGCTGACATCCCCATTTTTATGGAGCCTTTATGGAAACGTTAAAAGACGAATATCTCGCCCGGTGGCAGGAGCATGCCGAGACTGAAACATGGAGCGAACAGGACGAGGCGATCCGACTCTTAACGCTCACAGGAGAACTCATGGAAGTCATGTTTGGTGCCTCCAAGGCGGCACTTTCGATGGCTCTGCTAGGAGAAACGGTACGGCACGGCGCTCAGGGAGAATGGACAGGCACGAACTTCCCGAAAGTGTGCGCCAGCGATGATTGGAAAACGATCTGGTCAACCAAGGACGGAATGGACGACACCTGCCATCCCGTCTTCTTTGCTGAGTTGATGGAGCTCAACGCTTTTTCACGGTTTGGAATTTTTCCTTGCTGGAGCGAAGTGGACAGCGACGGATATCTGACCGCCACAGAATCTTTGGTACGGCACCGGGTAGAAGAACTCGCAGATGTTCCGGCATGGATTGAACGTGTCTGCTCTCGAATTGATCAACTCGAAGCGCTCACTCCCGCTGTCGCCGTACAGTCGGGAGCTATCGATAACCTTCTTTCAACCCGTCTGCGCGCCAGGGCGCGGCTGAAATTAGATATGTCCAAGCCGCTCACAGTACACGAACTGGCGGCATTGTCGGACGTTTCTGTTAAGCGCCTGCAAAATGCAATCTATGCAAAAACTGACGAAGCGCCTCGCGTAGACAAAAACGGACTGATCAGTCCCGAAGCCTGTGAACCCTGGCTAATGGCCCGCGACTATTATCCGTCCATCTGGAAGGATATTGTTGCCCTTTATCCCCTTGTCAGCGGATGGGGTGAACAGGTTGTACTCAATAAGTCAGCACAATCGGGCGTCGCAGAAGATTACATCTTCATTCCTGTAGCAAATGACGGCTCCGAGTTCACGCCGGATCTGGCGCGGCGTATGCGGAGCAATCCTTCGGCAGATGGTTTTACCATTGGTGCAAAGGGTGATGAGCAGGTCATCGCTGACTATCCGACCGCGCTGGCCGAACTCCACAGGATGGATGTGCCCCGCTGGAGGCGCCCCAACCCGGAAAGTGGAAACTGGGGCATCGTAACCGGACAATCCTGGCGCCGCGTACGCCTTTCCTCGCTGATAGGAGGCGACGCATGAGCAGCAGGCAGCTTGAACTGTCAGCACACGCCGAACTGAGATCCCAACAAAGATCTATTCCGGAGATTGGGATCTGGTTGCTGCGTGACTTTGGGAGACGCGAACACGCAGGGGACGGCAGCTCAAAGTATTCGTTTGACAAGAAGGCATGGAAAGAAGTCGAGCGCTTCATGGGCAGTTGGCACATCTCAAAGATGGACCAACTGCGCAAAGCCTACATCATCGTGAGCTCAGAAGATCGGGTTATCACCGCTGCTTACAGGGAAGGTCACTGAGATGGACGCCACCCTGATCAAGGGCATCCAGGAATTGAACATCGATGCTTATTCGAACGGAGATAGGATCAGCCAGCTGGTCTTGTGGGAGGAGGGCGCACTTCGCGCGGACTACGCTCCGTTTGACTATGTTGAACAGAAAGCGGAGATAGTAATCGTGGGCCTCACTCCGGGACGTTCCCAAGCGAGCAACGCCTTACGAAAGTTCCAGCAGGAAATAATAGCTGGGTCTTCGCTCGAGGCAGCCCTCAAGGCCGCAAAGGTGTTCGCAAGCTTCAGTGGAGCCATGCGATCTTCCTTGGTTTCGATGCTTGACGAAATAGGCATTCCCTCTGTCTACGGCAGAAGATCATCTGAGCAATTTTTTGTGCCAAACTCTGGTCTTGCTCATTTCACCTCGGCCCTCAGATACCCGGTGTACTTCAAAAATCAGAATTACTCGGGTAACCCGTCACCACTTCGAACGCCCGTCCTGCGACGTATGGTCGACAGGTATCTTGCTGCCGAAGTCAAGGCTTTGCCAAATGCTGTCTGGATTCCGCTTGGCCGGCATGCAGAAGAGGCGCTCGCATACCTTGTGGAAAAGGGAGAACTGAATCACAGTCACGTTTTGAGCGGAATGCCACATCCGAGTGGCGCAAATTCCGAGCGCATCGCATACTTTCTTGGACGAAAAGAAAAAAGCCTGCTTTCAGCAAAGACCAACCCTGAAAAAATTGAATTTGCGAAGACTGCGCTTGTCCAAAAAGTCGAGCTGCTAAGAAATGCGCGACAAACCTGAATAAGGACCAAAGGTTGATCAAATTCCGGATTGGACGGGACTTCATTCCGGATCAGACGCCCGCTATCCCCGCGCCATTGCGAGCACTTCCTGCGCCCACCAGTCCGCCATCCTGACCCGCTCCTCCCAGTACAGCGCCCGGTGGTAGATCCGTCGGACCTGGTTGGAGTCGGCGTGCGCGAGTTCCGCTTCGATGGCGTCCGGATTCCAGAGCCCGCTTTCATTGAGCAGGCTTGACGCGCTCGACCGGAACCCGTGCGGCGTCATCTCGTCCTTGGTGAAACTCATCCGGCGCAAAGCCTGGTTCATCGTGTTCTCGCTGATCGACCGGTCATTCCCGGTAAGCGACGGAAACACCCGGACGCGGTTGCCCGTCTGCTCCTGCAGCTTACGGAGGATCTCGATAACCGGCTCGGCGAGCGGCTTATGGTGCGGCCGGCGCATTTTCATCCGCTCTTCCGGGAGCGTCCAGACCCGCTTCTCGAAGTCGAACTCATTCCAGTGCGCGAGCCGCAGCTCGCCTGGCCGGGTGTAGAGCATGGCCATCAGTTTCAGCGCTGAGCGCGTGATTTCCGAGCCTGCCTCATAGGTCCAGATCACCTGAAGGAGCCTTGCGAAATCCTCCCGCTTTGTCAGCGCCGCCATGTGCTGGACCTTGGGCGTGATCAGGGCGTCCCTGAGCGCGAAGGTGGGATCATGGTCGGCGCGTGCGGTGGCGACGGCGTAGCGGAACACCTGCCCGATGGAAGAGCGCATGCGGCGGGCGGTTTCGTAGTTCCCGCGCGCCTCCTGTCTGCGGAGCGGCACGAGAATGTCCACCGGCTTGATCTCGGTGATCGGCATGTCGCCGAGATCCTTGTTTATAAGCCGGATGAACCAGTCCCGCTTCTGGAGCGTGGTCTTCGAAATCCCCTCCTTCTTGCGCTTCTCCTGCAGCTCCGCCGCGATCTTCGCAAACGTGTGCTCTGTCCGGGCCACCTTTACGGCGGCTTCTGCCTTTTCCTTTTCGCGGGGGTCGAGGCCGTCATAGAGCTGGGCCTTCGCCTCGGCGCATTTTTCGCGCGCCCGCAGCAGGGATACGAAGGGATACTTACCAAAAGACAGCGTCTTCTGCTTGCCGTCAAACCGGTAGGCCATTTTCCAGAGCTTCGAGCCCTGCGGCGTGATTTCCAGGAAAAGACCATGACCGTCGCTGTATCGCGCCGTTCTCGGTCCCGGCTTCAGCTTCCGGATGTGAAGGTCGGTCAGTTTCATTGTTGGCATTTCCCTCTCAGGTTACCCCTTCGATCCGTAGAGAATGCCAACAATTTCGAAAAAAGCGACCAAAATTTGGCAAAATGCCAACGGACGGCCATGGACGAAACAGCCGCCAAAATTGCGATAAGTATTTGTTTTTTGTGGATGTTTCTGGACGTGAGCGGACGCTCACGGAGTTTGGGATGGTGCCCCTGGCCGGACTTGAACCAGCACTCCTTTCGGAAGCGGATTTTGAATCCGCCGCGTCTACCATTTCACCACAGGGGCATCCCATGAGAACGGCCAAACTCCTGCCGCAGAGGGAAGTGATATGTCAATCTCTCTGCTATAGTGAAAGCCGACCATGACACCGCCGATCACCGCCAATCCCGACCGCACCCTGCTGCAGACCATCGAAGTGCTGGCCGAGGCCGCACCGGAAGAAGGCTTTTCCCTGCGCGAGATCTTTGACCGGCTGGACGAGAGCGCCTTTGGCGCGGGCCTGTTCCTGCTGGCCCTGCCCTGCTGCATCCCCTTCCTCTATGGCGTGCCGCAGGTGGTGGCGCTGCCGATGCTGGCGCTGGCCTTCCAGATGGTGATCGGCCGGGAGGAACCCTGGCTGCCCGCCACCCTTGGCAAGCGCAAGATCGACCGCAAGGGCCTGACGCAGATGGCCACCGGCGGGCGCAAATGGTTCGGCTGGATCGAGGCGATCATCCGCCCGCGCTTCAGCGTGATCACTGGCCGGCGGTCGGAACGGGTGATCGGCTTTTTCCTTTTCCTGTTCTCCGCCTCGATCCTGACGCCCCTGCCGATGACCAATACCGTGCCGGGCATGGCGGTGGCAGTGACCGCCTTTGGCCTGATGCAGAAGGACGGCCTGGCGGTGATCGCCGGCGTCACTCTGGGCACGCTCTGGGTCGGCGCGCTGATCACCGGGGCCTTCCTCGGCCTCAACGTCATCACACATGTTTCATCGGCCATTCTGGGCTCGTGACACGCCGCCGCATTGCGCGGGGCGGGGTTTGCCGCCGAAGGTTGCGCCATGCAGCTGATCACCCCTGCCCTGACAGGCTGGCGCTGGCCCGCCCTCGCCCTTGCCGCCTCAGCCCTGATGCTGGCGGCGGCCCACGCCTTCGAGACATTTGGGGGGCTCGCCCCCTGCCCGCTCTGCCTGCGGCAGCGGGAAGTCTACTGGGCGCTGATCGCCATGACGCTGACCGGGCTGACCTGGTGGCGGTTCATGCCGAAACGGCGCTTCCTGGTGGCATTGAACGTGCTGATCGGGCTGGTATTCGTGGTGGGCGTGATTGTCGCGGCCTATCATGCCGGGGTCGAGTGGGCGATTTTCCCGCCGCCGTCTGGCTGCTCGGCCGGTCCGGCGGTTGACCCCTTTGCCATCGGCGATCTCGATCAGGTGTTCGAGCTGCCCGCCTGCAATGACGCGCCCTTTTATATTCTGGGCCTGTCGATGGCGGGCTGGAACGGCGTGATCTCCGCCCTTCTGGCGGGCATTAGCTTCGCCGCTGCCGCCATCACCTTCCGCTCATTTCGCGCGTCCTGAGGCCCCAGGGCCGAAAAAAACTTCAGAGCCCCAGCACCTTGCGGGCGATGATGGTCTTCTGGATTTCGTTGGTGCCGCCATAGATCGACTGGGCGCGGCCGGCAAAATAGGTGGCCACATCCCGCGGCGTGCTGCCTGCCGAAGGCCCGCGATGGCCGACATGCGGGCCCGCCGCGTCGAGGAACAGCTCCGTGATCTGCTGATGGGTCTCGGTGGCGAGGATCTTGACGGTGGAGGCGGCGTCTCCGGGCGAGCCACCTGCTGCCACCGCTGACAGGATGCGGAACACCGTCATCTCCAGCCCGTCCACGGCCAGCTCCGCCTGCGCCAGGCGAAGGGCAAAGCCCGGATCATCGATCAGCCGCTCATTGCTGCCCGCCGGGCCGGCGGTGGCAAGCGCGCGGACATGGCGCAGCATCGCCCGCTTGCCGCCGATGCGGGCATAGGAGGTGCGTTCAAAGCCGAGCAGGTATTGGGAATAGGTCCAGCCCTTCCCTTCCTCGCCGATGCGGTTTTCTTCCGGCACCTGAACATTGTCGAACAGCACTTCGTTGAGCGTATGGGCCCCATCAATGCTGATGATCGGCTTGACCGTTACCCCCGGCGCATCCATCGGGCAGCAGATGAAGGAGATGCCTTCCTGCTTCTTCTCGCGCTGGCTGGTGCGGGCCAGCAGGAAGATCCAGCCGGCATGCTGGGCCGCGGAGGTCCAGATCTTGTGGCCGTTGAGCGTGTAGACGCCGTCTTTCAGCTCGGCGGAAAATTGCAGGCTGGCGAGGTCTGATCCGGCGCCCGGCTCCGAATAGCCCTGCGCCCAGCCGGTCGAGCCGTCGCGGATGCCCGGCAGCCAGCGGTCTTTCTGGGCCTGCGAGCCGAAAGTGTAGATGACCGGGCCGACATAGACGACGCCCATCGGTGTCACGGTCGGCACGCCGGCGCGCTCCAGCTCCTCATCGAAGACATACTGCTCCTCGATACTCCAGCCGGGGCCGCCATATTCCTTTGGCCAGGCAGAGGCGAGCCAGCCCTTGGCGCCAAGCGCCATCTCCGAGCGGCGCACTTCCGCCGTCGTCAGCGGCAGGCCGGCCTTGTACTTCTCGATGATATCCTTGGGAAACTGCGTTTCGAACCAGCTGCGGACTTCGCGGCGGAAGCCCTCGACATGATCGCTGAATTTCAGATCCAAGGCATTTCTCCCCGAGGCATGTCTGCTTTTATGTCCCGTAAAAAGAATGAGGGCAGGGCGCCGTCTGGCAAGCCCTGCCCTCGCGTTCAGTCAGCGATTTGACAGATTGTCAGATCAGCCGGCGGCTTTGACTTCCTCGATCCAGCGATCGACCTTCTTCTCCAGCATGGCCAGCGGCAGCGCGCCGCCACCCAGCACCGTGTCATGGAAGGCGCGGATGTCGAACTTGTCGCCGAGTTCCGCTTCCGCCTTGGCCCGCATCTGCTGGATCTCGATCATGCCGATCTTGTAGGCGGTCGCCTGTCCGGGGATCACGATATAGCGCTGCACTTCGGAACGTGCCTGCGCTTCGGTGATGGCCGAATTTGCGAGGAAGTACTGAACAGCCTGTTCCTCAGTCCAGCCTTTGGAATGCAGGCCGGTGTCGACCACGAGACGGATCGCCCGCCAGATTTCAGAACCGAGGCGGCCGAAATCCGAATACGGATCGGTATAGGTGCCCGGCATTTCCTTGGCCAGTTTCTCCGAATAGAGCCCCCAGCCTTCCGAATAGGCGGTGAAGCCCGCCTGTGTACGGAACATCGGCACGCCGGTCAGCTCCTGGGCAATCGCAATCTGCATATGGTGGCCCGGAAGGCCCTCATGATAGGCGATCACTTCCAGCTCGCCCTTGGGCATGGCAGTCATGTCGAGAAGGTGGGCATAATAGACGCCGGGGCGCGAGCCATCCGGCGTACCGGGATAGTAATGCTGGGCAGCGCCGGCCTGCTCGCGGAACGGCTCCACGCGCTTAACGACGAGATCGGCCTTCGGCAGGATGCCGAAATAGTCTGGCAGGACAGCCTTGATCTTCTCGATGGCGGCAGTGGCGTCATCAATATAGGCCTGGCGGCCCTCATCCGTATTCGGATAATAATGGCGCCGGTCGTCCTTGGCGTCACGGATGCTGGTGAAGAATTCGTTCAGCGTGCCCTCAAAGCCAACCTCAGCCTTGATCGCTTCCATTTCGCCATGGATGCGGTCCACTTCCGACAGGCCGAGATTGTGGATCTCGTCGGCCGTCATGTTGGTCGTGGTCATCTGCGACAGCATGAAATCATAGTAGGCCCCGCCATTGGGCTGGGTGCTGAGGCCCTGGGGACCGGCCGGATCGGGCGAGTTGGCGAGGTCTTCCTGAGCAAAGGCGATGATTTCGTTATACGTGGCCTGGAAGTCGCCCTTCAGGGCAGCCTCTGCCTCGGCAATCAGCGTGGCAGCCGTTTCCGGCGTGGTCTTGCCAGCATCCACCAGCCTCTGAACATCGGCTTTGAAGTCGGCAAAGAGCGCGCTGTCAGGACCGTTCGTGAACGGCGCGCCGGTGATGATCTTGCGGGACTCGTCGATGACAGCTTCATAGGCAAACTTCGGCGCATGAACCCCCTTGCCGGCCTTGTCCTTCGCCTGCACCAGAAGCTCGCGCAGACCGCGCGCCGCCTCATTGATCCGGCTCACATAGGCGCGGGCATCGGCCTCCTCATCGACCGAATGGAACTGCATGAGGAAGGTGGGGATGAAGGCGTGAACGCCGCTCATCTGATCGAAGATGAGCCCGTTATCGCGGAACTGAACGGCCTTGGCGGCCTGCTCATACTGGAAGATCCAGAGATCGTAGGAATCCTTGTCGGCCGGCGAGAGCTGATTGTAATCGAAGGTGGCCTTCAGCTCATCGACGGCGGCCTTCGCCTTGGCAAGCTGCTCGTCCTGGCAGGCGATGGACATGCAGTCGATCTGGTCATTCTTGTCCTTGCGGCCAAGGAAAGTCAGCTGCACCGGGCTTTCCTGCAGCTGTTCTTCGTATTTGGCGTCAAACCAGGCGTTCAGCTTTTCGCTGAGCGCGGCCTGTTCTTCGGCGGAGAGTTCCACCTGGGCGGCCGGTTGGGGGGTCTGCGGCGCGCAGGCGCCGAGTACGAAAGCAAGGGCGATGGCAGAGACAGCGCTGCGCAACATTTGGGGATTCCTCCGGGCATTTGCCGTTAAACGATAAGAAGGCGTACCCCCCTGCGGTCGCGGCGTCAATTGGCAAGTGCGATTTCCCCGGCTAGGTAAGGTCATGACCAAGACAGATCAGACATCCGGCGCCCGGCGCCTCAGGCTCGGCACGCGCAGTTCTCCACTGGCGCTGGCCCAGGCCAATCAGATCGCAGACAGCGTCCGCATGGCTTCCGCCGGCGCGTATGAGTGCGAAATCGTTACCTTCACCACCACCGGCGACAAGCTGACAACCGAGCGCCTGATCAATTCCGGCGGCAAGGGCCTCTTCACCCGCGAACTGGATGACGCCCTCTCGCGCGGTGAACTGGATCTGGCGGTCCACAGCCTCAAGGACGTGCCGTCCGTGCTGCCCGCGGGGCAGGTGTTTGTGGCCTTCCCCGAGCGGGAAGACCCGCGCGACGGCTTCCTCTCGCGCACGGCAAAATCCATTCAGGAACTGCCCGAAGGCGCAAGGCTCGGCACAGCCTCCCTGCGCCGGGAAGCCCAGGCCCTCGCCCTGCGGCCCGATCTTGAGGTGGTGACCTTCCGGGGCAATGTGGCCACCCGCATGCGCAAGCTGGAAGAAGGCCAGGCCGACGCCACCTTCCTCGCCATGGCCGGGCTTACCCGGCTTGGCATGGCAGACGTTGCCACGCCCATTCCGCTGGAAGACATGCTGCCGGCCGCCGCCCAGGGCATCATCGGCGTCGTGGCGCGCGATGATGCGGATACGGAGCTTCTGAAAGTTCTCGGCACGCTCACCCACGCCCCCAGCCGCGCTGCCGCGATTGCCGAGCGCGCCTTCCTCGAAAAGCTCGATGGCAGCTGCCGCACACCCATTGCCGCCCATCTGTTCGACCGGGGCGATGAGTGGGAGCTGATCGGCGAGGTGCTCAGCCCCGGCGGCACGGCCCGCTGGCGCGGGGATGGCGTCTGCCGCAAGGACGCAACCGACGCGCAGCTTGTCCTGCTCGGCCGGGCCGTCGCGCAGGAAATCATCTTTGCCGCCAAGGAGGCCCTGCCCGTTTTCGGAGACGAGCGGTGACGCAGGCGCCGCGCCTGGCGGTCATCGTCACGCGCACCCAGCCCGGCGCGGACGAAACCGCCACCAGCCTCGCCCAGCGCGGCTACCGCGTCCTGCTCTCACCGATGCTGCAGATCGTACCCTCCGGCCTTGATCCTGACGCGCTGGCCGGTGTGCGCGATCTCATCTTCACCAGCGCCAATGGCGTGCGGGCCTTTGCCGCTTCGGGCGAACCGGCAGAAGGCCGCACCGCCTGGTGCGTCGGCCCGTCAACGGCAATAGTCGCCCGCGAGGCGGGCTTTTCCCTTATCGTGGAAGGCGATGGAGACGCCGAGGATCTTGCCCGGCTGATCCTCGGCGCGCGCGGGGAAATTGCGGGGCCCCTCCTGCACATCGCCAATGACGCTGCCGCCGGAAATCTCGTCTCGGCTCTGACGCAGGCAGGCCTCGACGCCCGTTTCGCCGCCGCCTACCGCACCGAGCCTGCCCCCGCCCTCTCTGCGCCCGCGCTGGCGGCGCTGAAGGAAGGGCCCGTCCTCCTGCTGGTGCATTCGGCCAAGGGCGCTGCGGCGATTGCGCAATCTGGCGTAAAGCTTGATCACGCCGTCGCCGTCGCCATCTCAGCCGCAGCAGCGGCCCCGCTGCGCGGCATCCCCCTGGCGGGCCTGCATATTGCCGGGCGGCCGAATGAAGACGCGCTGATGGCCGCCCTTGGCGAAGCGGCGGCGTCTCTCGCGTCCTGACCGGCTCGCTTTGCCGCAGGGACGCGTTGTGCCACACTCCCGCCCAGGAATTAGACCACCGACGGATTCATGACAGATACCAGTACCCCCGGCCAGGAACCTCACGCAGAACCGATCGACGCGCATTTTGAACCCGCGCCTGATCCGCTGCCGGCAAAGGCGACGGCAGACGGCCCCGGCTGGGGCGGCGTGGCGGTCGCGGCCACTGCCGCAGCGCTGATCGGCGCAGCCGGCGGCATCTTTGGCCGCGATCTTGTCCTGCCGCAGAAATCCGCAGCGCTGGAACGGCAACTGGCCGATCTGACCGCCCAGCAGGCCGAATTCGAACGCCGCCTGACCGAAATGCCCGAAGCCTCCGATGAGCTTTCCAGCCTGATCGGCGAGGTCAGCGGCAATTCCCGAAAGCTGAACGAGCTGTTGGCCAGCGGCGCGGGCATACCCGCCATCGAGCGCCTCACCAACCGGCTCGACGCGCTGGAGCGTATCGGGCCCGGTGAAGGCGCCACACCGGCCGAAGCCCTGCGCACCCTCACCGCCCTTGAAGCGCGACTCACCGCCATGGAACAGGCCGCCGCCACCGCGGCCGCCTCCCCGGTTTCTGCGCCCGAGCCGCAGGCAGTGCCCGAGAAAGACCGTCAGGCCGAAGCCGCCCTCGCCCTCTCTGCCATCGAAAGCGCTGCCCGCCGGGGCACCGGCTTTGAAGCCGACTATCGCACCCTGCGCGCCGCCGCGCCCGGCAACCAGACCGTCCGCCGGCTGGCCCCCTATGTCAGCGGCGTGCCGACGACTTCCAGGCTTCAGGCCGATTTCGCCACCATGCGCGCCGCCGTGACGGCGGCCGGCAAGACAGATGCGGCAGCAGATCAACCCCAGAGCCAGCTTTCCTGGCTGAGCCGTGTTTTCGGAGACGCCGTTACCGTGCGCCCGGCCAACAAGCGGGAAAACCCGGTTGTGGCCGCGCTGGATGCCTCGTCGAAAGCCCTGGCGGCGGGTGATCTGGCGGCCAGCGTCAAGGCCCTGTCCGTGCTGGAAGGCAATGCCGCCCGCGCGGCGCAGGACTGGACCCGCGAAGCAAACCGCCGCATCACGCTGGAGGCGGTGCTCGAAGATGTCAGGCTGAGCCTGATCGAGCCGGAGAACTAGATAGAATGAGCCGGTTTTTCCTTTTCATTTTCGTCCTTCTGCTGATTTCCATCGGCGCGGTGCTGGCCTGGTGGGCGTTCAGCCTGCCTGGGGAAGTTACCTTCCCGGTCGGTCAGGAAATCGTGTCCGTCCGCGCCGGTGTGGCGGCCATCCTGCTGCTCGTATTCGGCGGCCTGATCGCGCTGGCCTGGTGGCTGGCAACCGGCATCCTTGTGCTGCCCGGCCGTATTTCCAAGGCCCAGCGCCTCGCCCGCACGCGCAAGGCTAATGCCGCCCTCGCTGAAGGCCTCTTGGCGGCTGAAGGCGGCGATTCCAAAGCGGCCCTGCGCCTGGCCAAGAAAGCCATGCGCAATGCCGAGGACGAACGCCTGAAACTGCTGCTGGAAGCGCGCGCCGCCGAAGCCAATGATGACTGGGCGGGCGCCGAGCGCGCCTGGGGCCTGCTCACCCGTCTGCCCGGCGGCCAGCTGGCCGGCCTGCGCGGGGCGGCCACCGCTGCCTCCGAACGCGGCGACCCGCTCACCGCCGAAGCGCGCGCCCGCGAGGCGCTGGAACTGCGCTCGGATGCCGACTGGCCGTTCAATTCCCTGTTCGACATCCAGGTCGCCAAGGGCGACTGGGAGAAGGCGCTAGACACCCTCGCCATGGGCGAGAAACGCGGCCTGGTCGAAGGGATCAATCTCAAGCGCCGCCGCGCCGTGCTGTTCACCGCGCGCGCCGTAAACCTGCCGGTCACCGAAAAGCCCACGGCCCAGAAATCCCTCGCTGACGCGATCCGCTCGGCGCCGGATTTTCCGCCCGCCGCCTATCACGGCGCCCGTTTCCTGATGATCGACGGCAAGGCAAAGGCCGCCCAGGGCGTGCTGGAACTTGGCTGGAAGGCGCGGCCCCACCCGGCGCTCGCCCAGCTTTCCCGCCGCCTCGTGCCCCAGGACAGCCGCGAGAGCATCGCCGCCCGCCTCAAGGCCCTCGTCGAGGCCCATCCCACCCACCGTGAAAGCCGCATCCTGGCGGCCGAGCTGGCGATGGACGCGGCAGACTGGGTGGAGGCCATCAAGGGGCTCGCCCTGCTGGTGGAAGAAAACCCCACCGCCCGCCTCTGCCTCCTGATGGAACGCGCGCTCAAGGGCTATGGTGATATGGGCGAAGCCCAGCGCTGGGGCCGGATGGCCGTTTCCGCCTCCCGCGAGGCCGACTGGTCGGACATCGACCCCAAGGGCAGCGCCTTCGACTATGACCGTCAGGGCTGGGCGCGCCTCGTCTATGCCTTCGGCGATGTCGGCGAGCTGATCCATCCCCGTTATGAAAGCTATGGCCGCGAGCTTGAGGCAGGCCGCGTGCTGGCCCTCGCCCACCAGCCCGACGACACCCATGTCACTGCCCCCAAACCGCCCCAGGGCCCGCTGACCCAGCCGCTCGATTACGCCCCGGATGACGACTGATCTTAGAGGCAAAACCGGCTTGCATGCCGGGGGCCCTGCCAGTATATGCGGGGCCTGCCGAAACGGCATGCCGCTTTAGCTCAGCTGGTAGAGCACATCATTCGTAATGATGGGGTCAGGTGTTCAAGTCACCTAAGCGGCACCATTTCCCCTTTTCGCCGGTCTGACGCGCCCTAGCTTGCCGGGCATGAACGCAGTTGTCTTCGGCAGTTCGGGCGGTATTGGCCGCGCCCTCACGGAAAATCTGGTCCAGAGCGGCGCCTGGCCGCGCGTCTTTGCTGTCTCCCGCAGCAGCGCAGGCCTGGACGGGGCCACGCCCCTCAAGGCCGATTTCCTCGATGAAGCTGCCCTGGAAGCGGCCGCGCAGGCGATTGGCGCAGACGGGCCGGTCACGCTCTGCATCGTGGCAAGCGGTCTCCTGTCGGATGCCGCCGGCCTGCAGCCGGAAAAATCCTACCGCCAGCAATCAGCCGCCGCCTTCGAGCGCGTCTTTGCCGCCAACACGATCGCCCCTGCCCTCATCGCCAAGCACATGTTGCCCCTGATGCCAAAGAAGGAGCGCAGCGTGTTTGCCGCCCTGTCGGCCCGCGTCGGCTCCATTTCGGACAATGGCCTCGGCGGCTGGCACGCCTATCGGGCCTCCAAGGCCGCGCTCAACATGCTGATCCGGAACTACGCCCTCGAACAGGCCCGGCGCGCGCCCGGCAATATCTGCGTGGGCCTTCATCCGGGCACGGTCGATACCGGCCTCTCCCGGCCGTTCCAGTCCGGCGTGGCGGAGGGCAAGCTTTTCACGCCCGCGCAGTCGGCCGCCTATCTGCTTGGCGTCATTGGCGGATTGACCCAGGAACACAGCGGCAAATGCTTTGACTGGAGCGGAAAGGAAATCCTGCCCTAAAGCCGGAACTGGCCCTCAATCACGGTAACGGCCCAGCCGGTCAGCTTCACCCGCTCGCCCTCCAGCCGCACGCCGATGCGCGCGCCCCGGCCCGGATAGGCCTGCCGGCAGGCAGCTTCGGGCAAACCGAAATGCGTTCCCAGAATGCGGGAGAGCATCGTGTGCCAGCTGCCCGTGGCGGGGTCTTCATCGATACCAGAGCCCGGCGCGAAGAAGCGGCTCGTGGCGTCCACGCCCTCCCCGCCCAGCGCAAAGCAGCCGAAATTGCCCCGGTCCCAGCCGTCCCCTTCAGCGCCAAGCCCCTTCAGGGCGCGCACATCCGGCGCCAGGCCCATAACCGTTTCCGGGCTGTCGAAGCGCGCAGCATAGAACATCCCGCCCCAGGCCTCCAGCGGCCGGGCGCCGAGCGCGGCCACAATATCCTCCGTCACCGGAACAGGCCGGATCGGCGCGGAAGGAAAATCCATCTCCAGCTGCCCGTCCGCCAGGCGCTGCACGCTGAGGCGTCCGGAATGCACCGTATCGAAATGGATGACGTCGCCGGCATAGCCGCCCGCCTCGAACAAGACATGCGCGGAGGCAAGCGTGGCATGCCCGCACAGCGGCACCTCCACCGCAGGCGTAAACCAGCGCAGCGCCCACACACCCTCCGCCTGCGGAACAAGATAGGCCGTCTCGGCCACATTGTTCTCCGCCGCAATCTTCAATAGCTGCTCATCCGGCAGGAAGGCTTCCATCGGCATCACGCACGCCTGATTGCCCTCAAACGCGCGGGTGGCAAAAGCATCAACCTGATAGAAGGCATAAACGGGCATGAAAGGGTACTCCTGAAGAAGCGCCCTGTCTGGCACGGCCGCCAGGCGGGGTAAAATGAAGATTTCTGCGGGGTCGTTAAGCGCAGCTATTCATCCGCCTTCAGCGTCCAGCCATGGTTGACCGGAGGGTGGCCCTTGCCGAAGCCCTGCGCGTTGCGGATGGCGCCGGTCAGGTATTCCCGCGCCCGCTCGATCGCGTCGGGCAGGCTGACGCCCTGGGCCAGCAGCGCGGCAATCGCCGAGGCGAGCGTGCAGCCCGTGCCATGCGTGGCCTTGGTGTCGATCCGCGGGCCTTCAAAGATCCATTCGCCGGTCGTCGTCTGCAGCACGTCATGGATGACCGCGCCCTGCAGATGCCCGCCCTTCACCAGCGCGCCATGCGCGCCAAGCTCCAGGAGGCGCTCGGCCGCGCGGCGCTGGCCATCGAGGGTTTCAACCGCCTTGCCAGTCAGAACCTCCGCCTCCGGCGCATTCGGCGTCACCAGCCGCGCGCGCGGCACCAGCTCGGAGCGGATCGCGCCCACCGCCTTCTCATCCACCAGCCTGTGGCCGGAGGTGGAGATCATCACCGGGTCGATCACGCGGGCCATGCCGAAAGCGTGCTCTGCCAGCGTCTCGGCCACCGCCTCCACCAGCGGCGCGGTCCCCAGCATGCCGGTCTTGATCGTGTCGGCGCCGATGTCGGACAGCACGGCCTTCATCTGGTCGGTCACCGCGCCCACCGGCACAGGCCACACGCCCTGCACGCCCAGCGTATTCTGGACGGTGATGGCGGTCACCGCCGTCATCGCAAACCCGCCCATCATCGTCACGGCCTTGATATCGGCCTGTATCCCTGCCCCGCCCCCGGAATCGGAGCCGGCAATGATCAGTACCCGGCCTCTGGGGCCTTCCGCCTCCGCCATGGCGACCTCAGACCTTGATACCGGCCTTCTTCGCGTCCGCCAGGAAGATCTCGAGCCCTTTGTCCGTCAGCGGATGGCTGACCAGGCTGCGGATCACGGCCGGCGGCGCCGTCATCACATCCGCCCCGGCCAGCGCCGAGAGCTTCACATGGTTCGGGCTGCGGATCGAGGCGGCGAGAATTTCGGTCTCGAACATGTAGTTGTCATAGATCTGGCGGATCTCCTGGATCAGCTCCATGCCGTCAATGTGGATGTCGTCCAGCCGCCCGATGAAGGGCGAGATGAACGCCGCCCCGGCCTTGGCCGCCAGCAGCGCCTGATTGGCCGAAAAGCACAGCGTCACATTCACCGGAATGCCCTCATCGGCCAGCGTACGGCAGGCTTTCAGCCCGTCCCAGGTCAGCGGCAGCTTGACCGCCACATTCTCTGCGATCTTGGCGAGCTTGCGGCCTTCGCTGATCATGCCCTCGGCATCAATCGCCACTACTTCGGCGCTGACCGGGCCATCGGTCAGCCCGCAGATTTCGGCGATCACCTCGGCAAAGGGGCGGCCCGATTTGGCAATCAGCGACGGATTGGTGGTCACCCCGTCGATCAGTCCGGTTGCGGCCAGATCGGCAATGTCTTTGGTGTCGGCGGTGTCTACGAAGAATTTCATGAGCGTGTTTCCTGAGGCGCTGGAAGGGGAATTATACGACAGGCCGTCCGATGGAGGTATAGGCAAAGCCGCGCTTGGCCATATCTTCGGGGCTGTAGATGTTGCGCAGATCGACGACGGTGTTGCCTTTCATGGCGGCCTTGATGCGGCCCATGTCGAGGGCGCGGAACTGGTCCCATTCGGTGATGATGACCATGGCATCGGCCCCGTCGAGGGCCTTGTAGGCGCTGTCGGCAAACTCGATATTCTTGAGGAGGTGGGCGGCCTCCTTCATCGCTTCGGGATCATAGGCCACAATCCGCGCGCCCGCTGCCTGCAGCGCGGGCAGGATGTCGAGCGAAGGCGCGTCGCGCATATCGTCCGTGTTCTGCTTGAAGGCGAGGCCAAGCACGCCGATCGTCTTGCCGGTCACGTCCCCGCCCATTGCGGCGATCACCTTGTCGGCCATCGCCTTCTTGCGGGCCGCGTTCACATCGATCACCGTGTCAACGATGCGCACCGGGCTGCCATAATCATTCGCCGTCTTGGTCAGGGCGAGGGTGTCTTTCGGGAAGCAGGAGCCGCCATAGCCCGGCCCGGCATTCAGGAACTTCGCCCCGATCCGGCCATCCAGGCCAATCCCGCGCGAGACTTCCTGCACATTCGCGCCGACCTTTTCGCAGAGGTCTGCCATCTCGTTGATGAAAGTGATCTTCACGGCCAGGAAGGCGTTGGCGGCATATTTGATCAGCTCGGAGGTGCGCCGCGAGGTGAAGAGGATCGGCGTCTCGTTGAGGAAGAGCGGCCGGTAAAGCTCCTTCATCACGTCGCGGGCCCGCGCGTCATCGGTGCCGACAACCACCCGGTCGGGGATCTTGAAGTCCTTGATGGCGGCGCCTTCGCGCAGGAATTCGGGATTGGAGACGACGGCAAAGTCTGCGTCGGGGCGCGCCTTGCGGATGATCTCCTCCACCTCGTCCCCGGTGCCGACCGGAACGGTCGATTTGGTCACGACGACCGTGAACCCTTCCATCAGCCCGGCAATCTCCTCGGCCGCGCCATACACATAGGAGAGGTCGGCATGGCCATCCCCGCGGCGCGAAGGCGTGCCCACAGCAATGAACACCGCATCGGCGCCCTTGATGGCTTCCTTCGCATCGGTGGTGAAGAACAGGCGTTCTTCCTTGACATTGCTGGCCACCAGGGCGTCGAGGCCGGGCTCATAGATCGGCATGACGCCAGCCTTGAGCTTCTCGATCTTGCCGGCGTCCTTGTCCACACAGGTCACCGTATGCCCGAAATCGGCAAAACAGGCGCCAGACACAAGGCCAACATAGCCCGTACCGATAATCGCAACACGCATGGGATTCCCTCAACACTCTTGAAGCGAGGCAGATGCTGGCGGGGTGCATTTTTTGAGCGGCGGAATCAAGAGGAGATTGCCGTGGGGAAATACCGGTTGACGGGGCCGGGCAAAAGCATCAGGATCAAAACGTGAACATATGGAGCGGCGGATGAGCCTTGTTTTCTATACCAATCCCATGTCCCGCGGGCGGATCATCCGCTGGATGCTGGAGGAGACAGGCGCGCCCTATGAAACCCGGTTCCTGCGCTATGGCGACGAGATGAACAGCCCGGCCTATGCCGCCATCAATCCGATGCGGAAAGTGCCCGCCATCGTCCATAATGGCCAGGTGGTCACCGAATGCGGCGCCATCTGCCTCTATCTGGCAGACGCCTTTCCGGAGGCTGGCCTCGCCCCGCCGCTGGCCGGCCGGGCCAGCTATTACCGCTGGATGATGTTCGCCGCCGGCCCGTGGGAACAGGCCAATGTCAATGCCGCCCTCGGTGTGGAGGTGACGCCCGAGCAATCCCGCATGGCCGGCTATGGCACGTTTGACCGCGCGCTCGATGTGTTGCTGAGCGCCGTGCCGGAAACCGGCTACATGCTGGGCGGCAAATTCTCGGCGCTGGATGTCTATGCCGGCTCGCATATCGGCTGGGCCACCCAGTTCGGCTCAATTCCCGCCACGCCAAAGACAGCCGCCTATCTTGAACGCATCCAGTCACGCCCGGCCGCCCGGCGCGCCGCCGAACTCGACGACGCCGTCAGGGCCGAATACGGTCCCGCAGGCTGACCGCCCGCCCCTCCCCCACGCCTGGCGCGGGGGGCCGCCGGGTCAGATTTCCTGATTATAGGCGCCGACTTCCGCGTGCTTGCCGAGGCGCGGTTTCACTTCCTTGTGGAAGAGGTCTTTCATGTCGGCCTCGCTGACCATGGATTCCACCACGATCACCAGCTCCGGCTTGTTGGACGAGGCGCGCACCAGCACCCAGGAGCCATCCTCCAGCGTCACCCGCGCGCCATTCACCGTGTTCACCTCGACAACCTTCCGTCCAAGGATCATGGTGCCGTCCAGGCCCTGATATTCAGCCACCATCCGGTCCACAACGTCATACTTCACCTCGTCGCCGCAATGAGCGGCCATCGTCAGAGAAGTATAGGCCACGCCCAGTTCCGATTTGAGATCCGCCATCGTGCGGCCGGGATTGCGGTCCAGCATCTCCAGCACCGCCTTGGCAGCAATCAGGCCGTCATCATAGCCAAGCCCGATCGGTGGGCGGAAGAAGAAGTGGCCGGATTTTTCAAAGCCCGCCAGCGCGCCCAGCTCGTTGGTGCGGCGTTTGATGTAGGAATGGCCGGTCTTGTAATAATCCACCGTCGCGCCATTCGCCTTCAGCACCGGGTCGGTCTTGTAGAGGCCGGTCGATTTCACATCGACCACGAAGGTCGCGTTCGGGTATTGCTTCGACAGGTCACGCGCCAGCATCAGGCCGATCTTGTCGGCAAAGATTTCCTCGCCAGTATTGTCCACCACGCCGCAGCGGTCCCCGTCCCCGTCAAAGCCGAGCACGACATCGGCGCCGTGCTGCTTGGCCGCCAGCGACATCTCGTGCAGCATCTCATGGTCTTCCGGGTTCGGATTGTATTTCGGGAAGGTCATGTCGAGATTGCAGTCCATCTCGATCACCTCGGCGCCAAGCCCGCGCAGCACGTCGCCCGCAAAGGCCCCCGCCGTGCCGTTGCCGCAGGCGGCCACAACCTTCAGCTTCCGCGTCAGCTTCGTGTCACCGATGATCGCCTGGATGTATTTCTCGCGGATGCCATCGACACGTTTGTGCGTGCCGCCCTCGCGCGTCACGAACCTGCCGCCCATGACGATATCCTTCAGCCGGCCCATCTCTTCGGGCCCGAAGGTCAGGGGCCGGTTGGCGCCCATCTTCACCCCGGTCCAGCCATTCTCATTGTGCGAGGCGGTGACCATCGCGCAGCAGGCCGCATCCAGTTCGAACTGGCTCCAATAGACCATCGGCGAAAGCGCCAGGCCCACATCCAGCACTTCGCAGCCCCCGGCAATCATGCCGAGCGTCAGCGCATTCTTGATCGGCTGGCTGATCGAGCGGTAGTCATGCCCGGTCACCACCGTGGGTTTCACGCCCAGCTCATGGAACAGCGTCGCCATGCCGAGGCCAAGGGCCTGCACGCCGGTCAGGTTCAGTTCCGGCGCCTTGGCGTGGCCGATCCCGTTGAACCACCAGCGCGCGTCATACTCCCGGAAGCCGGTTGGCTTCACCAGCGGCAGAATCTCGAATTCGAGCGTGTTGGGGGCAATATCGGCAAGCGGTTTGGGCAGCATCATGTCTCTCCGTGAAACGGTTCTGGCGCGGCGCGCGGGGCCCGCGAAACTTTCGACCCCTTCCATGCAGAATTCGCGCCTTGGGGGCAAAGGAGAAATGCGGCCACAACCTGACAAAAAGTTCAGGCATAAAATATTGAAACCGAGATATTTTATTCTAGCTCCTGGGACGGACCCGCGCGGCGCCCCCTCTCAACGCCGCTCGATCCTGTATCATATCCAGGAGAAAACACATGAAAGTCTGCTCTGCGATTGCCCTCTTCGGCGCCCTGTCAGCCGCTCTGGCAGCCCCGGCTTCGGCCCAGGAATGGTATGCCGCCGGCTCGGTCGGCTATCTGTTCCAGAATGACAGCTCCAACAGCGGCGCCACCGGCGCCTTCACCACCGGCAACGGCGCGCCCGTGATCCCCTTCGGCACCGCCATCGCTGCGGGCACCCCCTATGGCTGGGAAACCGAGTTCGACAATGGCTACACCCTCTCCGGCGAAGTCGGCGCCTTCTATGGCAACGGCCTGCGCTCGGGCGTCGAACTTGTCTATTCCAAGGCCGATGTGGACACCCACAGCCGCGTAAATGTTGCCGGCACCGTGATTGACGGCGTCGACGCAGCCGTGCTCACCGGCTCGGCCACCCAGCTTGGCGCCACCGTCGGCGCGGTCGTCGCCGATGGCCAGGGCGACCTCAAATCCACCAGCGTCTTCGCCAACCTCTATTACGACTTCAACCGTGACGGCATGATCCGCCCCTATGTCGGCGCAGGCCTCGGCTATTCCGATGTGCAGGTGAAATACCGTCCCTCCGGCGTCGGCATCATCGATGACAGCGAAGGCAAGCTTGCCTGGCAGATCAAGGGCGGCGCCAGCTGGGCCCTCACCGACAAGATCGACCTCTTCGGCGAGGCCGTCTACCGCGCCACCGATGATGTCGAGCTGCAGAACGACCTCTTCCCCGGCACGCTGAATGTCGAGAACAAGCAGACCGTGCTCAGCATCGGCGCGCGTTACCGCTTCGGCAGCTGATGGAAGCCCAGCGTCAGCTTCCGGAAGAACTCTTCAGGAAGCTGACGATCCATTGCGCCAGAAAGCGGCGGTCGCACGCTTCCTCCAGCGACGCGATCGCCGCATCTGCCGCCTCTTCACTCAAGGATACGCCCCGGCGCGCGCTGTAGAGCGCCGCAGAAAACTCCGGATCAAATTCCGGGTGACACTGAAAGCTCAGCCCAGGAAAGCCCTGATAGCTGAGCCCGGCCAGTTCGGTAAATTCCGAACAGGCGACAATCTCGGCGGCTGGCGGCTTCACCACCACCTGATCCTGATGGCTGACGGCAATGCTCATCCTGGGCGGCGCCTCGCCATTCCAGCCAGGTGTTCCGGCTACGGTATAGGTATGCCGGCCCACGCCCCAGCCCTTGTCAGACTTGACGACCTTCCCGCCCAGCGCCTCGGCCATGATCTGGTGTCCGAAGCAGATGCCCACCTGCGGCAGACGTGCCTGCGCCCCGGCCCGGATGAAATCCATCAGCGGGCTGATCCACGGCTCATCATCATAAACGCCCGCCGGCGAGCCGGTATAGAGGACGGCCTCAAGCGCTCCAGGGTCCGGCAGGGCCTGCCCGCGCGTCACTGACACCGTCTCACAGGTAAAGCCCGCGCCGGCGGTCTCGAACATCCGCCGGAACATTTCCGGATAGTCCGGAAACCGGTCACGGATTGCCGCCGGCGCCAGGCCCGTTTCCACAATCGTCAGTTTCATTCTGCTGGTTCCGTCACAGCCTCTGACTCAATCCGTTCAGGCTCCACCAGGAAGCCGCCGGACTGGCGCGCCCAAAGCTCCGCATAAAGACCGCCTGCCGCCACCAACTCGTCATGCGTCCCCTGCTCCACGATCCGGCCCTGATCCAGCACGATCAGCCGATCCATCTGCGCAATGGTCGACAGCCGGTGGGCAATCGCCAGCACGGTCTTGCCTTCCATCAGGCGGAAGAGATTGTCCTGGATCGCCGCCTCCACCTCGGAATCGAGCGCAGAGGTCGCCTCATCCAGTATCAGGATCGGCGCGTCCTTGAGGAAAATCCGCGCAATTGCGATCCGCTGGCGCTGACCGCCGGACAGTTTCACGCCCCGTTCGCCCACATGCGCGTCAAAGCCGATGCGCCCCTTGGAATCCTCAAGGCTGTCAATGAAGGCCATTGCCTCTGCCTTCTCGGCGGCGATACGGATCTCCGCATCGCTGGCTTCAGGCCGGCCATAGGCAATGTTCTCGCGGATCGAGCGGTGCAGCAGAGACGTATCCTGCGTCACCATGCCGATCTGTGCCCGGAGGGAATCCTGCGTCACCCCGGCAATGTCCTGCCCGTCAATCAGGATACGCCCGCTTTCGGCGTCATAGAAACGCAGCAGCAGGCTCGTCAGCGTCGTCTTGCCCGCGCCGGAGCGGCCCACCAGGCCGATCTTCTCGCCTGGCTTGATGGCAAGGTTCAGGTTCTCGATCACGCCCGCGCCCTTGCCATAATGGAAGGTCACGCCCTCGAAGGTCACCTCGCCCCTGACGCGCGGCAGGGCCACGGCGCCCGGCCGGTCTTCCACCGCCACGGGCTTCTGCAGCATCGCCATGCCATCATAGACCACGCCGATATTCTCGAAGAGGCCCGCCACTTCCCACATGATCCATTGCGACATGGACTTGATGCGCAGCGTCAGGCCCACGGCCGCGGCCACCGCGCCCGCGCCGACAAGATTGCCCATCCACAGATAGATGCCGCCCGCCGCCACCAGGAAAACCAGCAGCGAATTGTTGACATAGACGATGACGTTGAAGCCCGTCACCATCCGCATCTGGCGGTAGACCGTCTGCAGGAACCCGTCCATCGAGCCCTTGGCATAGTCTTCCTCGCGGCCGGAATGGGCAAACAGCTTCACCGTCTGAATGTTCGTGTAGGAATCAACGATCCGGCCCGTCATGATCGAGCGCGCATCGGCCTGCGCTTCGGCAATCTTGCCAAGGCGCGGCACGAACCAGCGCAGGATGAAGCCATAAACCACCGCCCACAGAATGAACGGCGCCATCAGCCACGGATCGGCCGCCGACACCAGCACCAGCGCCGAAATGAAATACACCGCCACGAAGACGAAGACATCCAGCACCTTCATCACCACTTCGCGTACGGACAATGCCGTCTGCATCACCTTGGTGGCGACGCGCCCGGCAAACTCGTTGCCGAAAAAGCCCATGGATTGGCCCAGCATCTGCCGGTGCATCCGCCAGCGCGCGCTCATGGGAACGTTGCCCATCAGGCCCTGATAGACGACCAGCCCGTGGATCAGCGTTGCCAGCGGCAGGCCGATCAGCAGCACCGCGCCCATGATCGCCAGCGTGCCGCCTTCCCGCTGCAGGAAGCCTTCCCGGTCCGCCGAGGCCAGCCAGTCGACAATCCCGCCCAGAAAGCCGAACAGCGCCACCTCCCCCACCGCGATCAGCGCCGTGAACAGCGCCATCAGGATCAGCCAGGGCGCCGCCGGGCGGATGTAATGCCAGAGAAACGCCCACAGCCCCTTGGGCGGGGCCCCCTGAAGGGTCTCGGGAAACGGATCGATACGGCGTTCAAAGAAGCGAAACATGGCCCGCCCATTTGGAGAGGCGAGCGTCAAAGAACAAGGCGTAAAGACCGGCATACGATAGCCGGTCATGAATTTCTCCGCTTGCCGGAGTTTCGTCACGCTCGACGGGCAAAGCCCGTCAGAGCGCCCATCTCGTGTTCTCGCCGCCGAGTGAAACGGCAATGGCAGGTGATGGGCATTCAGATGCGCTCATGCGCATCGAGTGTGACGAAAGAGGAAGCTTTTGAGCTTCTTGCCTGCGCGTAGCGGCAGCTAAGGCGCCGCTGGCGCCCCCGCCGCCACATTCGCCGCGATCCAGGCCTTCACCTGCATCTCCAGCGCGTCCATCGGCACAGCCCCCTGCCCCAGTACCACATCATGGAAGGCGCGGATGTCGAACGCATCCCCCAAAGCGGCTTCCGCCTCGGCCCGCAGCGCCCGGATTTTCAGCTCGCCGATCTTGTAGGCGGTCGCCTGTCCCGGCCAGCCGATATAGCGCGTCACCTCGGTCTGGATGTTCAGCGGGGCCAGCGCCGTACTTTCCTTGAAGCAGGTCTCGGCCTCTTCCCGGCTCCAGCCATACCAGTGCAGCCCGGTATCGGAGACGAGCCGGCAGGCCCGCCACATCTCCATCGAAAGGGCGCCAAACTGTTCATAGGGCGTCTGCATCAGGCCCGCCTCGCTGGCGATCCATTCGGCATAGAGCCCCCAGCCCTCTCCGAAGGCGGTGGCATAATAGTTCTGCCGGAACCAGGGCTGGCCGGCCATCTCCTGCGCCAGGGCGATCTGCAGATGATGCCCCGGCACCGCCTCATGCGCCGAAAGCGCGGGCAGTTCGTAAAGCGGCCGCTGATCCAGCGCATAGGTGTTGACCAGATAGGCCCCCTTTCGGCCCTCCGCCGGGTCGCCGGACATGTACCGCCCGGACGTATAGCCCGGCGCAATCGAGGCCGGCACGGGGTCCACCGTATAGCCAAGGCGCGGCAGGGTATTGAAATACAGCGGCAGGATCGCGTCGAGCCGGGCGGAAATCTCCCGCGCCGCCGCCATCAGTTCCCCGTCGCTCTGCGCGTAGAATTGCGGATCGGTGCGCAGGAAAATCAGGAAATCGGCAAAGCTGCCCTCAAAGCCGGTATCGGCAATGATCGCCTCCATCGCCGCGCGGATGCGGGCCACCTCTTCCAGGCCGATCGCGTGGATCTCCTCGGGCGAATAGCCCGCCCCCGCCGTATGCGTCTCCACCAGCGCGGCATAGACTTCACGCCCGCCTGCCAGCCCGGCAATCCCGGCGCCTTCCCGCGCCGCTGGCGCATAGACCTCATCTATATAGGCCAGCGTCTCGCGATAGGCCTCGATGGCGCGCGCGGCGGCCGCCAGCCCCTCGGCCTGAAGCCGGGATCTGGACGCTGCATCCACAGAATCGCTCATCTCCGCCAGGGGCCGGTAAAGCTCGCTGGCGGCCACATCCCCGGTAATCTGCGCCACAATCTGCTCGCGCACGGTGTTCAGCGGATCGGCATGGGCGGTCCAGCCGGTCTCGATCCCGCGCGTCATATTCGCCCGGTTCTGCGCAAAATAGCGGGGCACATCATTCAGCCGCGCAATCCAGGCCTCGGCTTCGGCCACCGTGCGCACCCGCAGGCGCATCGCGGCAAACACCGGCTCGGCCTGAAAGCCCCAATCCCCGGTGAACGGGATACGGGCCGAATCAAACGTCACCTCGCGCAGTTCATCGGTCAAGAGCCGCATCAGGATCGCCTGATCCAGCCTCCGCGCGGTCTCGGCTGCCTCGATTTCGGCCAGCAGCGCCTGCGCCCTGGCCGCCCGCGCCGCCACCGCCTCGGGCGAAACATCCCGCCACTGGCGCGGCAGATCGGCGCCGGCATCGGCGGCCTGATCGGGGTCCCCGGCGCGGATATGGCTTTCATATGCCACGACCAGCGCGTCCAGCGGGTCTGCTGGCGCCGCAAGGGCAACCGGGGCGAGCGACAGCATCAAAAGCGCCAGAACAGCCGGTTTCAATTTGTCGCTCCCTATAGTGCCTGCGTTGACACGACCCTAGAGGCTCGTAGAAGCGGATACCAGCTTCCCATTGCACGCGAGGAACACCCCATGTCCGGACCGCAGCGCGCCGCCACGCGCCCCCTGTCCCCGCACCTGCAGATCTGGCGCTACCACGTCACGATGCTTGCTTCGATCACCCACCGGATCACGGGGGCAGCCCTGTATTTCGGCACCTTCCTGATCGCTGCCTGGCTTGTGGCCCTCGCCATCAGCCCGGATGCCTTCGCCGCGATGCAGGGGATCATCACCTCCATCCCCGGCAAGGTCATCCTGTTCCTCTGGGCGGTCGCCGTGCTGTTCCACCTGTTCAATGGCATCCGCCATCTGATGTGGGATGGCCCCGGCATCGGCTTCTCGCCGAAGGTCGCCAGCAATGTTTCGGTATTCATCTACGCCCTCGCAATCCTCGGCGCCGTGGCGCTGATGTTTGCCGCCGGCGCGTTCTGAGGAGGCCCCCATGTCGCAAGGCCAGTTCCTGACCCCCACCAAGACCGCCCGCGGTCTCGGCTCCGCCAAATCCGGCACGGCGCACCATATCCGCCTGCGCGTGGCCGCCCTCGCGCTGCTCGTCCTGGTGCCGCTCGCCCTTTATGCCGTCATCAGCATCTCCAGCGCCGGCTATGACGGCGCCCGCGCCTGGGTGGCCCAGCCCCTGCACGCCACCCTCCTCATCCTCACGGCAGGCGCCGTGTCCTACCACATGCGCCTCGGCATGCAGGTGATCATCGAAGACTACATCGCCAAAACCGGCATGCGCACTACTCTCCTTATCCTGAACACCTTTGCCGCCATCGCGATGTTCGTCGCCGTGGCCATGGCGGTGGTTCAGATCTGGATTGCTGGTTGAGACACGCGAAGAAGAGACAGATAAAATGAGCAGCTATAACTGGATTGATCATACCTACGACGTGGTGGTCGTGGGGGCCGGCGGCTCCGGTCTGCGCGCAGCGCTCGGCGCCGCGCAGGCTGGCCTTCGCACCGCCTGTATCACCAAGGTCTTCCCCACCCGCTCCCACACGGTTGCCGCCCAGGGCGGCATCGCCGCCTCGCTCGGCAACATGTCCGAGGACAGCTGGCAGTGGCACATGTACGACACCGTCAAGGGCTCCGACTGGCTCGGCGACCAGGACGCGATCGAATATCTCGTCCGCAACGCCCCGGCCGCCGTTTACGAGCTTGAGCATTGGGGCATGCCCTTCTCGCGCACCGAGGAAGGCAAGATCTACCAGCGCGCCTTTGGCGGCATGACCCGCAATTTCGGCGAAGGCCCCGTCCAGCGCACCTGCGCCGCCGCAGACCGCACCGGCCACGCCATGCTGCACACCCTCTATGGCCAGTGCGTGCGCGAAGAGACCGAATTCTTCATCGAGTATTTCGCCCTTGATCTGATCATGGACGAAGACGGCGTCTGCCGCGGTGTCACCGCCTGGAAGCTTGACGATGGCACCCTCCACCGCTTCCGCGCCCAGAAAACCATCCTCGCCACCGGCGGCTATGGCCGCGCCTATTTCTCCTGCACCTCGGCCCACACCTGCACCGGCGATGGCAATGCCATGGTCCTGCGCGCAGGGCTCCCGCTGCAGGACATGGAGTTCGTCCAGTTCCACCCCACCGGCATCTACGGCTCAGGCTGTCTGATCACGGAAGGCGCGCGCGGCGAAGGCGGCTATGTCACCAACTCCGAAGGCGAACGCTTCATGGAGCGCTATGCCCCGTCCGCCAAAGACCTCGCCTCGCGCGATGTGGTCTCCCGCGCGATGACGATGGAGATCCGCGAAGGCCGCGGCGTTGGTCCGGAGAAGGATCATATCTATCTCCACCTCAATCACCTCTCGCCCGAAACCCTGCACGAGCGCCTGCCCGGCATTTCGGAAACGGCGAAAATCTTCGCCGGCGTGGACGTCACGAAAGAGCCGATCCCGGTTCTGCCAACCGTTCACTACAATATGGGCGGCATCCCGACCAACTTCCACGGCGAAGTCCTCACCAAGAAGGGCGGCGATCCCGATGCCGTCGTTCCGGGCCTGATGGCTGTGGGCGAAGCGGCCTGCGTGTCCGTACACGGCGCAAACCGTCTCGGCTCCAACTCGCTGATCGACCTTGTGGTGTTCGGCCGCGCCGCCGGCCTCCGCTGCGGCGCCACCACCGAGGCCGGCGCCCGCCAGCCGGAACTGCCCAAATCAGCCACCGATGCCCACATCGCCCGCCTCGACAAGATGCGCAACGCCGCCGGCGACCAGCCGGTCGCCAAGCTGCGCCTCGAAATGCAGCGCGCGATGCAATCGAACTGCGCCGTGTTCCGCACCGGCTCGGTCCTGAAGGAAGGCGTCGACGCCATCGAGGACGTCTACAAGAAACTCCCCGGCATCGATGTGAAGGATCGCGGCATGATCTGGAACACCGATCTCGTCGAAGCCCTCGAGTTTGAAAACCTGATCTGCCAGGCCGCCGTCACGGTGAACTCGGCCGCCAACCGCGAAGAAAGCCGCGGCGCCCACGCCCGCGAGGACTTCTCAAACCGCGACGACGAGAAATGGATGAAGCACACCCTCGCCTGGTGCGACACCGCCGGCAAGGTCACCCTCGATTACCGCCCGGTGCATGATTACACGCTCTCCAACGAGATCGAGTACATCAAGCCGAAAGCGCGGGTATACTGATCAACTGAAGAAATGTCCGGCGCGGTGCCCAGATGAGCCAGTACAAGACGGTCTGGGTTCGCGCCGGAAGACAGAAGAAGGAAGAAAAGAAACTCCTCGGAAAGGGCAAGAAACTGGTCGACGATCCGCATCAGGCGGACATCGCTGAACTGGCCACCCTGATCGAGACCGCCTGCAACTCGCTGCACGAAGAAGGCTATGACATCATTTCCATACTGCCGTCCGTCAGCGGCCATTCGCAAAAGGGTGTCATGAGCCAGGGCGGATACGGTTTCGGATTTAGCATTACGGATGGCGCGGTGATCACAGCGCGCCGCAGGGCAACAGACTAAGACGGCACGCACAGCCAGGGAATTAGAAGACATGGTACAGCTGACCCTTCCCCAGAATTCCAAGGTCAAGAAAGGCAAGACCTGGCCGAAGCCCCAGGGCGCGACCAATCTGCGGCCTTTCCGGATCTATCGCTACAGCCCCGAGGAAGGCGGCAATCCGCGCTGGGACACCTATTGGGTGGATATGGACCGCGCCGGCACGATGATCCTCGACGTGCTGATCTACATCAAGAACAATATCGACCCGACCCTCGCCTTCCGCCGCTCCTGCCGCGAAGGCGTGTGCGGCTCCTGCGCGATGAACATTGCCGGGCGCAACACGATTGCCTGCACCAAGGGCTTTGACGAGCTGCCCTCCGGCGAGATCGTCATCGCCCCGCTGCCCAGCCAGCCGGTCGTGAAAGATCTGATCCCGGATCTGACGAATTTCTACGCCCAGCACGCCTATGTGCAGCCCTTCCTGCAGACCGCCACCCCCACCCCGGAAAAGGAATGGCGCCAATCGGCCGAAGACCGCGCCAAGCTTGATGGCCTCTATGAGTGCATCCTGTGCGCTTCCTGCTCCACCTCCTGCCCGTCCTACTGGTGGAATGGCGACAAGTATCTCGGCCCCGCCGCCCTGCTGCAGGCCTATCGCTGGCTGATCGACAGCCGCGACGAAGCCACCGGCGAACGGCTCGATGCGCTGGAAGATCCCTTCAAGCTCTATCGCTGCCACACGATCATGAACTGCGCGCAGGTCTGCCCCAAGGGCCTCAACCCCGCCCAGGCCATCGCCAAGATCAAGCACATGATGGTGGAGCGCGTCGCTTAAGCCCCGCGCGCCTATCCCTCAAAAATCCAGCCTCCGCAGGCCCCTGATTCCAATGGAGTCAGGGGCTTGTGATTTTTTGCGGGTTTTCTTGTCCACCCCCTCCCGCGCCCAGCGTATTCTTGGCGCATGTTCAGTCTCGCCCGCCTCAGAAAGGAACCCGCGCTCGCGCAGTATTTTGCGTTCGTGCACCCGTTCTTCTGGCCGGTGCTGATCTGGCAGCTCGGCCG
>NZ_PNMA01000036.1 GCF_013823385.1 Hyphomonas sp. | reverse complement strand
CCCGGCAACCGCCGACACGTCCTAGCTTTTCCCAAAAGCCGAATCCAGCCCAAATCCCCCGGCCAGCGCCCGCTGCGTCCGGCCAAAAGTGCTGGCTTGGACGGCCGCCAAGTCTGCTCCTTCAAAAGGTTGACCTTCCTGGAAATTCTGGTTGAAGGAAAAAGGCTGAAAAGAAGGGGCTGGGGTTGAGACTGTTTGGATATTGCGCGGCATTGATCGCTGCACTCGTACTGGTGCCCTACGCAATGGCAGAGGATGCCATTCCTGAGCGCGTTGACTGTTGGACAAACATGACAACGTATAAGGCATTTCAGACGCAGATGGAGAGTGAAGGGTACGACAACAAAGACCCTTCCGACCGGATCACATTTTTCGAGACCCTATTATCCGATCCGGAAACCGGATGTGAAACCAGCATCCCGGCCTTGTTCCTGCTTGCCAATCAGCACTTCGAGAGCCGTTCGCCGCAGGAGTATTTTCCTGTGTTGGAGCGGGCGCTGTCAGACCCGCTTTTCAGTTTACCGGAAGTCAGGGCGTTCAGGGAGAACCTTGTTTCCGGGGGCGTTCTCTACAGCCTCACCGAGAACCGGGTTTCGGAGGGGTATGAGCTGCTCAAGGGCGAGACGGAAATTCTGGAAACGCCCTCTCACCATGTCAGGGCCATCTATGCCTTTTTCCTGGCGCACGCGGGAGACGTTCAGCTTGCTGAAAGTCTTGCAAAGAGAGTCTTTCTCGATGCAGGCAGGCAGAAAAAACTCACGCCTGCCGAAAGGCTCGTTTACCAGGGAATGGACCCGCGCGAGCAGGGGAAACTGGCTTATGCCCTGACCACATTGATGATGACGGGGGCATATGAGTCCGTCGTGGAAAATCTGGCGGGTGTCCGGGTCGACGATTCCACATCGGAAATGAAACTCCTCGCGCTTTCGTCAGTCCCGAAATCGGCAGATCCGGCCGTTGCGCTGGCAAGACTGGGGGAGAATGTTTCCGAACTTCAGAAGAGTGAGGCGGAAGGATATTTGTCTCCAGATGCCGCGCGTTGGTATTATGCGGCGCATTTCCTCGCCCTGCGCGCAAGTGCCCGGGAAATGGAGGCTGATGAGCTTCTGTCGGTGGCCCAAAAGAAGTTTGGAAAAAGTTTCAATGCAGACGCAGAGGTGGAGACTTGGGTCAGCCAGTCATTTGCCCTCGTGCCCAGTGGCGGTGTGATGGATGTTCAGGATACGCAACTTGCAGCGCCCATCCAGCCAAATTGGCCGTGGGAGGCTGCGCCGCCGGCAACCGCCAACTGCCTCGTTCGGTTTAACGTGTCGGAGCGTGGCAAGCCAATAAACATACGGGCAATTTGTGACGACGACCGCTTCCTGAAGTCGGCAGAAAACGCCCTCAAGCGGGCTGAATTCAAACCCAGAATGGTCGATGGAAAGCCGGTCGTCCGCTACAACGTCGTTCAGCCGCTGGAATACCGGTAACCCGGCAAACGCCTCTGCCGTTCAGGGATCAAGCCGCACAGCGCCCTGCGCGGCATTGCCCACATGCGCGGCATAGACCTTCAGCGCGCGGCTGACCTTGCGGGGGCGGTCTTCCACCGGCTTCCAGGCCTTCGCGCCTCTGGCCTCCATCGCCGCCCGCCGCCGCGCAAACTCTTCGGCGGAGACCTTGGCATTGATCGTCCGGCTGGGGATGTCGATCTCGATGATATCGCCTTCCTCGATCAGGGCGATGGCGCCGCCTTCGGCCGCTTCCGGGCTGACATGGCCGATCGAGAGGCCGGAGGTGCCGCCGGAGAAGCGGCCATCCGTGATCAGAGCGCAGGCTTTGCCCAGCCGCATCGATTTCAGATAGGAGGTCGGGTAGAGCATTTCCTGCATGCCGGGGCCGCCGCGCGGGCCTTCATAGCGCACGATCACGACATCGCCCGCCTTCACCTGCTTGCCGAGAATGCGCTTGCACGCCTCTTCCTGGCTCTCGCAAACGATGGCGGGGCCGGAGAATGTCAGATTGCTGTCGTCCACACCGGCGGTCTTCACCACGCAGCCCTGCTCGGCAATATTGCCAAAGAGAACGGCGAGGCCGCCATCCTGCGAGAAGGCGTGGCTTGCCGAGCGGATGACGCCTTTCTCACGATCCGTATCCAGAGCTTTGTAGCGGCGCGACTGGCTGAAGGCCTGCGTCGTGCGCACGCCGCCCGGCGCGGCCAGGAACAGCTCCTGCACTTCGGGATCATTGGTAACGGCGATGTCCCATTTGTTGAGGGCTTCGGCCATCGTGGGCGCGTGGATCGTGCGCACGGAGGTGTCGAGCTTTCCGGCGCGGGCGAGCTCGCCCAGAATGCCGAAGATGCCGCCGGCGCGGTGCACGTCTTCCATGTGCACATTCTGCACCGCCGGCGCCACCTTGCAGAGGCATGGCGTCACCCGGCTCAGCCGGTCGATATCATCCAGCGTGAAGTCCACCTCGCCCTCGCGGGCCATGGCCAGCAGGTGGAGGATCGTATTGGTCGATCCGCCCATCGCGATGTCGAGCGTGATGGCATTCTCGAACGCCGCCTTGGTGGCAATGCCGCGCGCAGAGACGCCGGTGTCGCCCTGCTCGTAATACATCTTGGTCAGCTCGACGATGCGGCGCCCCGCGCGGCGGAAGAGGGCCTCGCGGTCGGCATGCGTGGCCAGCGTCGAGCCATTGCCCGGCAGCGCGAGGCCAAGCGCTTCAGCGAGGCAGTTCATGGAGTTGGCCGTAAACATGCCCGAGCAGGAGCCACAGGTCGGGCAGGCATTCTTCTCGAACTCGTCGACTTCCGCGTCCGTCCGGTCGGGATTGGCCGCCTCGATCATCGCGTCGATCAGGTCCACCGCGCGCAGCTCGCCATCGATGTTGACCTTGCCCGCCTCCATCGGCCCGCCGGAAACGAACACGACCGGAATGTCGAGCCGCAGCGCCGCCATCATCATGCCGGGCGTGATCTTGTCGCAATTGGAGATGCACACCATCGCATCGGCGCAATGGGCATTGACCATGTATTCCACGCTGTCGGCGATCACTTCGCGCGAGGGCAGGGAATAGAGCATCCCGTCATGGCCCATGGCGATGCCGTCATCGACCGCGATGGTGTTGAATTCCTTCGCCACGCCGCCCGCTGCGACGATCTCTCCGGCCACCAGCTGGCCCAGATCCTTGAGGTGCACATGCCCGGGGACGAACTGGGTGAACGAGTTTACCACCGCAATGATCGGCTTGCCGAAATCGCTGTCCGTCATGCCCGTCGCGCGCCAGAGGCCGCGGGCACCGGCCATGTTGCGGCCGTGGGTGGAGGTGCGGGAACGGTAGGGGATCATCGGGTCAGGTCTCGTGGCTTACGCAAAATTTTGCCTTCCGGGGCGGAAATGAAGCCGGAAAGCGGTGAATTCACCCGCTCTTTAGCATCTGCGGGAAAGATTGGAATGGGCCAGATGGCGGAGGAGGCGGTTAGAGTAGCGGGCGGTGACCCAGCCCCCGCCTGTCGGACGGCTCATCCTGAGCGAAGTCGAAGGACGAGCCGGGGCTGGGGGCAGTCCTGCGTGGCCCATCCTTCGGCTTCGCTCAGGATGAGCGGTGGTTTGAGTTGCCGATCTTCCTCCTGACACTCTAATGCGCCGCCGCCCAGTTCCCTGCCGCCTTGGCCTCGACCACCAGCGGCACAGACAGCTTCAGCGCCGGCCCGTCCGCCGCCGCCATGGTCTTCTGCACCAGCGCTATCAGCTTCTCGGCTTCCTTCTCCGGGCATTCGAACACAAGCTCGTCATGCACCTGCAGCAGCATCCGCGCTGAGAGGCCAGCGCCCGCCAGCGCCTCCGGCATGCGGATCATGGCGCGCTTGATGATGTCAGCGGCCGACCCCTGGATCGGCGCGTTGATGGCCTGCCGTTCGGCAAAGGCGCGGGCGGGCCCCTTGGCCTTCATGTCCGGCAGGTTGATCTTGCGGCCGAAGGCGGTGCGCACGAAGCCTGTCTCGCGGGCAAATTCCTTGGTTTCGTCCATATACTGACGGATACCGGGGAAGCGCTCGAAATAGGTCTTGATATACTGGTTCGCCTCGCCCGCAGGAATGCCGAGCTGGCGGCCAAGACCAAAG
This sequence comes from Hyphomonas sp., assembly GCF_013823385.1. Taxonomy (GTDB): domain Bacteria; phylum Pseudomonadota; class Alphaproteobacteria; order Caulobacterales; family Hyphomonadaceae; genus Hyphomonas. The sequence goes on along the minus strand of NZ_PNMA01000036.1, from coordinate 27,061 downwards.
CCGGAGATGCCATAGATGATGCCGAAATTGATCGCCTTGGCCTGCCGGCGCACCATCGGGTCCATGCCTTCGATGGGCACGCCGAACATCTCGCTGGCGGTCATGGCGTGAATGTCGAGGCCATCCTTGAAGGCCTGCTTCAGCGCCGGAATATCCGCCATATGCGCCAGGATGCGCAGCTCGATCTGCGAATAGTCTGCCGAGACGATGACATTGCCGTCCTCGGCAATGAAGGCCTGCCGGATCTTGCGGCCTTCTTCAGTCCGCACAGGGATGTTCTGCAGGTTCGGGTCGGTCGAAGACAGCCGCCCCGTCTGCGCGCCCGCCATCATGAAGCTGGTATGCACCCGGCCGGTCTTCTTGTTGATCGCCGCCTGCAGCGCTTCGGTATAGGTCGAGCGCAGCTTCGACAGCATCCGCCAGTCGACAATCGTGCGCGGCAGTTCATGCCCCTCTGCGGCAAGCCCTTCGAGCACATCGCCATCGGTCACCCACGCCCCGGTCTTGGTCTTCTTCCCGCCGGGCAGGTTCATCTCGTCAAACAGGATTTCGCCGAGCTGTTTGGGCGAGCCGATATTGAAGCTGCGCCCAGCCTGCTCATGGGCCTGCGCTTCCAGCCCCGCCATGCGCTGGTTGAAGTCAGCCGACAGGCGCGACAGCATCTGCCGGTCAACCTTGATGCCCGCCCGCTCCATCTCCGCCAGCACCGGCACCAGCGGGCGTTCCAGTGTCTCGTAAACCGTGGTTACATGCTCCGTACGCAGACGCGGCTTCAGCGCCAGCCAGAGGCGCAGCGTCACATCGGCGTCCTCGGCGGCGTATTCCGTGGCCTTGTCGAGGGCGACCTGCGCGAAGCTTTTCTGCGCCTTGCCGCTGCCGGCCACATCCTTGAAGGTGATCGGCGCGTGGCCAAGATAGCGCTCGGAAAGCTCGTCCATCCCATGCCCGTGAATGCCGGCATTCAGGGCGAAGGAAATCAGCATCGTGTCGTCAATGGGCGCCACGCGGATGCCATGCTGGGCGAACACGCAGAGATCATATTTGATGTTCTGGCCGATCTTCAGCGTGGCCGGGTCTTCCAGCATCGGCTTCAGGACTTGCAGCGCGTCCGCCATCCGGATCTGGCGCGGCGGGTCGGCGCCAAACATGTCGCCCTCGCCTTTGGCTTCGGGGTCCACATGCGCCAGCGGTATGTAGCACGCCTCGCCGGGGGCAAGCGCCAGTGACACGCCCACCAGCCCGCCGGAGACCGCATCCAGACTGTCCGTCTCCGTATCAACCGCCACATGGCCCTGCGTCATGGCGCGGGCCACCCAGTCTTCCAGCGTCTTGAGATCGCGGACACAGGTATAGGCGGAGACATCAAAGGGCTGGCCTTCGGGCGTGGGCGCTTCGAGGGCGCCTTCCATCTCCATTTGCTCGCGCACGCGGCGGGTGATGGTGCGAAACTCCATCTCCTCCAGGAAGCCGATCAGCTCCTTCGGGTCCGGGTCTTGCACCGCCAGGTCTTCCAGCGGCACCTTCACCGGCACATTCTCCTCCAGCTGCACCAGCCGTTTGGAAATGCGGATCTGGTCGGCAAAGCCGATCAGCGTCTCGCGGCGCTTGGGCTGCTTGATCTCTCCGGCTCGCGCCAGCAGCGTTTCCAGATCGCCGAATTCGGTGATCAGCTGCGCCGCCGTCTTGATGCCGATGCCCGGCGCGCCGGGCACATTGTCCACGCTGTCTCCGGCAAGGGACTGGACATCGACCACGCCTTCGGGGCCGACGCCGAACTTCTCGAACACATCCTCCCGGCCCAGCAGCTTGTTCTTCATCGGGTCCAGCATCAGCACCCTGTCAGAGACAAGCTGCATCAGATCCTTGTCCGAAGACACGATGGTCACGCGCGCGCCCTTGGCCTCGGCCTGTTTGGCATAGGTGGCGATCAGGTCGTCGGCCTCATAGCCGCCCTGTTCGATGGCATGGGCGGCAAACGCCACCGAGGCCCGGCGCACCAGCGGAAACTGCGGCACTAGCTCCTCGGGCGGGTCGGAGCGGTTGGCCTTGTAGAGCGGATAGATCTCGTTCCGGAAGGTCACTTCGGACGCATCGAAGATGCAGGCAAAATGCGTCGGCCGCTGCCCGCCCTTCAGCTCCTCCAGCAGCTTGAACAGCATGTTGCAGAAGCCCGCCACCGCGCCCACCGGCAGCCCGTCGGACGAGCGTGTCAGCGGGGGCAGGGCATGGAACGCGCGGAACACATAGGCGCTCGCATCGATGAGATAGAGGTGGCTGTCCTGATTGATGGGCGCCGTGGCCATGAGCGATTCCTTTGATTTGTTCCCGGTTTAGCCCGCATGGGCGCCCGCGTCACCCGCTCGCTCGGAAATCGCGCGCATCGCCTACAGTTACGGCACATGTCACTTTCGTAACGCGCCGGATCGAATTTAGGCTTTTCCGTGGCGGCAGGGGTGTGCTACTTTTGCCACATGGACCGTGATCTGGACTTCGAAGAAGCGACGGCCCTCATTCCGGCAGTGCAGAAGCATGTGCCGAAGGCGCCGTGGCATCTCCCCGTTATCGGGGCCATCGCCGTGTTGTGGAGCCTCCTGGGCGTCTTCGACCTTCTGGCGATGATCACCCGCTTTGCGCCCTACATGAACCAGATGCCGGACCTGACACGGGAGTTCATCTACGAGCTTCCCCTCGGCGTCATCGCCCTGCGCGGCATCGCGGTCTTCGCCACGCTCGCCGGCGCGGTCTACCTCATCCGCAAGCGGCTGGTGGCGGTGCGTATCCTCGCCCTCGGCGCCACGACGACCATCCTCGGCATCGGCTTCACCTTCGCCGATGGCGCCCCCGATGACAGCACGATCCAGGCCGTCTCGGTGTTCACCATCGTGGTCTCCGTCCTGCTGCTCTATTACGCGCAGACCTGGGCCAAGTTTGGCGTCCTGAAATAGGCCCCCGGCCACCCAGATTGCACTCCGCTTAAATCGGCGTACACTTCCCTTACGTCAGGGAGGGGCGCGCATGACTGAAAATACATCCGTAATCGCCCCGAAAGCCGGCTGGCATATCTGGCTCGTCGGCATATTGGCGCTCGTCTGGAATGCCTTTGGCTGTTTCGATTTCGTGATGACGGCCACGCGCAACGAGGCCTATCTGGCGCCTTTTCCGCAGGAGATGCTGGACTACTGGTTTGCCATGCCCTGGTGGGTCTGGGGCGCGTGGGTGATGGGCGTGTTTGGCGGATTTTTCGGCGCCGTTGCCCTTCTGCTGCGCAGCGCCTGGGCTGTGAAGCTGTTCGCCGTCTCGCTGCTGGGCGCGATCATCAGCCTGATCGACGGCATGATGGATACGGACGCGCCGAAGATGGAGGGGGGCGAGATCTTTCCCTATCTCATCATCGCGATTGCCCTGATCCAGCTCGCCTACGCTTGGTGGCAGATGAAACGCGGCGCCTTGCGCTGAGCGCAATTCGCTCTAGCCTCCCGGCGAGACGTTCAGGGAGGAACAACATGGTCAACGAAAAGAACCAGACATGGGTGCTGCGCAGTCGTCCAGTGGGCGATCTGAAAGAGGGGGATCTGGAGCTGGTCGAGACCCCGCTCGCCCCGCTCGAAGACGGCCAGGTGCGCGCCAAGACGATCTACCTCTCGCTCGATCCCACCAACCGCATCTGGATGAGCGACATGGACGCCTATCTGCCGCCCGTGCAGATCGGCGACCCGATGCGCGGCGGCGGGCTCAGCGTCATCACCGAAAGCCGCTTTGACGGCCTTGCCCCCGGCGACATCGTCAATACCGGCCTCGCCGGCTGGTCGATCTACAACACGCTGCCCGGCGCCGCACTCACCAAGCTGCCAAAGCTGCCCGGCGTGCCGCTGACGGCCTTCATGGGCCCGCTCGGCGCCACCGGCATGACCGCCTATTTCGGCCTGATGGACATCGGCAAGCCGAAAGCCGGTGAAACGGTGGTCGTCTCCGCCGCTGCCGGCGCTGTCGGCTCGATGGTCGGCCAGATCGCCAAGATCCAGGGCTGCCGCGTCGTCGGCATCGCGGGCGGGGCCGACAAATGCCGCTGGCTTACCCAGGTTGCCGGTTTCGACGCGGCCATCGACTACAAGAACGAAGATGTCGGCGCCGCCCTCGACAAGCATTGCCCCACCGGCATCGACATCAACTTCGAGAATGTCGGCGGCAAGATCATGGACGAGGTCATCGCCCGGCTGAACGACTTCTCGCGCATGCCGCTCTGCGGCCTCATCTCCACCTACAACGCCACCGCGCCCGTGCCCGGCCCCTACAACTTCGCCAACCTGCTGATGCGGCGGACGCTGGTGAAGGGCTTCATCGTCATCGACTATTTCCCCCGCTTCCCGGAGGGGATGCAACAGATGGCCCAGTGGCTGATGGAAGGAAAACTGAAATTCGAGACAGACATCGTCGAGGGCTTCGAGAAGGCTCCGGCGAGCCTGTCGCGCCTGTTTGAGGGCAAAAATCTCGGAAAACTCGTGGTTCAGGTCAGTCCGGAGCCGGTTTGAGGCTCAGGTTCAGCTTGCGTTCATGCGCCCCATTACCAGAATGTCATCATGAAGTCTGGGAGTGGGAAATGGGACGGCATGCGGGACTGGGGACACGGGGATGGATGGCAGCCGCAGCGCTGATCGGCGTTGCCGGCTGCAGCCATTCCGATTGGGAGGCCATCGCCATGGGCCTCAACATGGCGGCCGACGAGATGGCCGTCACGCTCACCCAGACGCCCCCCTATGGCTGCGACTACAACGCCCAGGGCTATGCCGTATGCGATGACACCGGCGATGGCTTTGCCGACCGCTATGCCGACCCGGCCTGGGATTATGTGCCCGGCTATTACATAACCCCCGCCACCCGCATCAATGATTATGGCGAGGCCTTCCAGTACAATGCCAGCTGCGACTGCTGGTACCGCGAACCCTCGCTCGACACCTATCCCAAGTAAGCGCCGCATTTCCGGGCGCCGGGGAGGGAGCGGAAAATGAGCCCGTCTCCGCGCTTGCGCTCTGCCCTCGGCGCTGCTCATATGGCCTGAGAACACACTCACCGTGGGGAGAAACGCGGTTGCCGTTGCGCCGTCTGTTCGCTGTGGCCCTGTTCCTGGCTGCCTGCTGGGCGGGGCCCGCTTTTGCCCGGCCCGCCGTCGAAGATGCTCCGCTCAAGGACTGGGCCGTCGGTATCCTCGCGGCGGACTGGCGCGACAGTGAAGGCGCCCCCATTGATGCCTTCGAGAATGCGCGGCGCGATCTTGCCCGCGGTTTTGCCGATGTGGGCTTCAACCCGGACAACATCACCCACATGTCGCTGCGCCCGCGAGAGCTGGGCGGCTTTTCCCTGCGCTCGGAGGACGTCTTCACCGCCTTCGGGCAGCTGGCCGCCAAGGCGCCGGCCGGCTGCCTCTTCTACTTCACCTCCCATGGCGTGCCCGAAGGCATGGTGCTTGGCACCGAAGGGCTGATCAGTCCGAAGAAGCTCAACGGCCTGATCAGCCAGTGGTGCGGGCAGCGGCCAACGGTTGTGGTCGTCTCGGCCTGCTTCTCCGGCGTCTTCGTGCCGGAACTCGCCGCGCCCAACCGGCTGGTGATGACCGCGGCCCGTCCGGACCGCTCCTCCTTTGGCTGCGGCGCAGGGATGATCTATCCGGTGTTCGACCAGTGCGTTCTGGACTCGCTGCCGGGGGCGGACGATTTCGTCCACCTCTCGAGCATGACGCGCCGCTGCGTCGCCCTGCAGGAGCGCCAGCAGCGCCTCTGGCCTCCCTCCGAGCCCCAGTCAAATCTGGGCGCCGATGTCGAAGACCTGTTCGTCTTCCTCGATTTCGAGAAGCCTGCGCCTTAGGTCGCGTTCAGCGCCGCAAAGCCTGCTTCCAGATCCGCCTTGAGATCGCTCACCGCTTCCAGCCCCACATGCACGCGCATCAGCTGGCCGGGCTTGTCTCTCGTCCAGCAGCCGTCGCTGCGCGTCAGCTGGTCATCACACGGAATGATCAGGCTCTCAAACCCGCCCCAGGAAAAGCCCATGCCGAACAGCTGCAATGCCTCAAAGAACCGCTCCAGCGCGGCACTTGGATAATCCTTCAGCACAAAGGCGAAAAGGCCGTTGGCGCCGGTGAAATCCCGTTTCCACAAGGCATGATCGGGGTGGGAGGGCAGGGCGGGATGGATGACGCTCGCCACTTCGGCCCGCCCCTCCAGCCAGCGCGCCAGCTCCAGCCCGGCCGCTTCATGCGCCTTCAGCCGCGTCTTCAGGCTGCGGATGCCGCGCACCGCCAGATAGGCGTCATCCGGGGCAAGGCCTATGCCCCAGTCTTCGGAACAATTGGCCACCTTGTTGGCAAGGCTCAGCTCATTGGTCATCACCGCGCCGCCAAAGGCGTCCGAATGGCCCACCACATATTTGGTCAGCGCCTGCACGGAAATATCGGCCCCCAGCGCCAGCGGCTGATAGTGCAGGCCCGCGCCCCAGGTATTGTCGCAGACGATCCGTATGCCGCGCTTCTTCGCCACCTCGGCCATCGCCGGCAGATCGGAAATCTCGAAGGTCAGAGAGCCGGGGGATTCCAGGAGGATTGCCTGGGTGTTGTCGCGGAACAGGCGCTCGATGCCCGCGCCCATGCGCGGATCGAAGCGCTCGGCGTCCACGCCCATCGTCTTCAGGCGCTTCTCGCAGAAGCGGGCGGTCGGCCCATAGGCGCTGTCGGTAAACAGGAGATGCCCGCCGGCGCTCACCACGCTGGCAATCCCCAGCGCGCAGGCCTGCAGGCCGTTGGAGGCAAGCCGCGTGTGCCTGGCGCCCTCCAGAATGCACATCGCCGCTTCCAGTTCGCGGTGAACTGTCAGCCCCATCCGGCCATAAGTTGGCTTCGGCCCATAGAGCGCCGCCTCGGTGCGGAAGAGGACGGTGGAGGCCCGCTCCACCGGCGGGTTCACCGTCACGCGGCCCAGGCGCTCGGCGCGCGTATGGATCAGGCGTGTTTCCGGCGCTGCGTCGTCGCGGGCGCTCATTCTGCGCCCCGCACGACCGGCCGGGCCGGATCAGATGCCCATTCGGTCCATGACCCATCATAGACGGCCACATCCCAGTTGCCGAGGCGGGCAAGGGCGAGCGCCGTAATCGCTGCCGTCACACCGGAGCCGCAGGTCGCCACGGTCGGCGCGCCCGGATCAGGCATCAGCCGGCGCAGCTCCTCGGCCGATTTCATGCGGCCATCTTCGGTAACGAGCAGGCTGCCCGGCACATTGATGCTGCCGGGAATATGGCCTGAGGGCAGGCCTGCGCGCGGCTCAGGCTCGCGCCCGAAGAAGCGCCCATCCGGCCGGGCATCAATGATCCGCACACGCGCAGAGCCCACCAGCTGTTCCATATCGCGCGCGTCCATGATGAGGTCGCTGCGCACGCGCGGGGTGAAGTGGCGCTCGCCCGGCGGGGTCGGCAGATCGTCCAGCGGGCCGCCTTCGGCCACCCAGGCGTGCAGCCCGCCATCCAGCACATGCACATCCTTGTGCCCCATCACGCGCAGCATCCACCAGGCGCGGGCGGAGGCAAAAAAGCGGTTCTGATCGTAAACCACAATGCGGCTGCCATCGCCGAGGCCCAGCTTGCGCACCCGCGAGGAGAACTTCACGGCATCGGGCATCATATGGGGGTAGGGCGAGGCGGTATCGGCGATCTCGTCAATATCGAAATAGACCGCCTTCGGAATATGTCCGCGCTTCCAGGCTTCGCGCCCGGTTTCCACCGGATTGGTCCAGGCGGCAAACCAGGTGGCGTCCACGATGCGCACATCGGGGGCCGAAATATTGGCCATCAGCCATTCGGCGCTGACCAGAGGATCGCCATACTCACTCATGATTTGGTCTCCATCCATGGCGGAACCGGCAGGCCCTTGGAACGCAGGAATTCCGGATTGTAGAGCTTGGTCTGGTAGCGGTTGCCATAGTCACAGAGGATGGTGACGATGGTGTGCCCCGGCCCCAGCTCGCGGGCAAGGCGCACCGCCCCGGCCACATTCACGCCGCTGGAGCCACCAAGGCACAGCCCTTCATGCTCCACCAGATCGAACAGATAGCGCAGGGCCTCTTCATCGTGAATGCGCCAGGCCTTGTCGACCGGGATGTCTTCAAGGTTTGCCGTGATGCGTCCCTGTCCGATGCCCTCGGTGATGGAGGTGCCTTCGGCTTTCAGCTCGCCGGTGGTGTAATAGGAAAAGAGCGCCGCGCCGCCGGGATCGGCGAGGCCGATGGTGATCTTCGGATTGCGCTCCTTCAGGCCAAGGGCCACGCCGCCCAGCGTCCCGCCGGAGCCGACCGCGCAGATGAAACCGTTCACCTGGCCTTGGGTCTGATCCCAGATTTCCCGCGCGGTGGTGTTGTAATGGGCGCGGCGGTTGGCCTGGTTGTCGAACTGGTTGGCCCAGATCGCGCCATTGGGCTCGCTCGCCGCCAGCTCCTCGGCAAGGCGCCCGGAATAGCGCACATAGTTGTTGGGGTTGGCATAGGGCACCGCATCCACCTCGATCAGCTCGGCGCCGAGCAGGCGGATCGCGTCCTTCTTCTCCTGGCTCTGGGTGCGCGGCATCACGATCACCACCCGGTAGCCGAGCGCCTTGCCCACCAGCGCCAGCCCGATGCCGGTATTGCCGGCGGTGCCTTCCACGATCGTCCCGCCCGGCTTCAGCGCGCCGGAAGCTTCCGCTTCCCGGATGATGCCCAGGGCCGGGCGGTCCTTCACGGACTGGCCCGGATTGAGGAACTCGCACTTGCCGAGAATCTCACAGCCCGTCTCGTCCGAAACGCGGTTGAGCCGGAGCAGCGGCGTGTTGCCTATGAGGTCGATGACAGACCTGTGGATGGTCATGGGGGCGTTACTCGATTCTGACATTGGGTTGCTGGCAAACAGGCTACGCGCCGCCGCCAGCGCGTTCAATCCGCAAGGGGTGCGAAACTGCTGCGGCATGCGCCCGTTCTGCGGGTGAAAAGGGCAAGGCAGCGCCCGCCGTCAACTGACATGTCCCTTAAGGAGGTGTGGAACCATCGCGCCGCAGCGGGGTTGATTGGGGGAAGGCGGCCCTGTGCTGGCCGCCCCCTGCATTTCCGGTCAGACAGTTCAGAATGATCTATTTCGCCTGACCGGCCGTACAGAGGTCAACACGCGAAAGGATAACTCACATGCTCCTCCGGCGATTGGTTTTGTCCGCTTCTGTCCTGATGTGTCCGCTTTCTGGCGCGGCAATGGCCGACAACGCCCCCGTTCCGCAGCCTGCTGGCATCACAAAAGCCTGGCAGCCCGCCCCTGGGGACGTGATCCGCTTCGATGTCCTGCGCAAGGGCAGCCCCTTCGGCTCTCACCTCGTCACCTTCGATGAGGGCCCCGATGGCGCGCTTGTGGCGAACACGAAGATCAACCTGAAAGCCGGTCTCGGGCCCATCACGGTGTTCCGCTACGATCACACCGCCAGCGAAGTCTGGCGGGAAGGCCAGCTGGTCGAGGTCGCCGGTGAGGTGAATGATGACGGCAAGAAAGCCTCGATGGAAGCTGTCCGGAACGGCAATTCCCTGGCCGTTCAAGGCACGCTCTTCTCCGGCAAGGTGCCAGCCACTGTGATCCCGGCCAGCCACTGGAACTACGCCCAGACACAGACCCGCAACCTGCTCTCGACCGAAGACGGCGAGATCTACGACATCAAGGTGACGCCGAAAGGCCGCGAGAAGATCACCGCCGCCGGCCGCGAGATCGAGGCCAACCGCTACCTTCTGCAATCCGATCTCGATGTTGACCTCTGGTATGATGACCAGGGCCGCTGGGTGAAACTCGCCTTCGAGGCCCGCGGCCAGCAGATCGAGTACGTTCTGAGCCAGATGTACTGACAAGCCGGGAGCCTTGGGGGTGGGTACATTAAGGCTCGTGCTCGGCGATCAGCTGTCGCTGCAGCTCTCATCCCTGACCGATGCCGCTAAATCAGAAGACGTCATCCTCCTTGCCGAAGTGCGGGAGGAGGCGACCTATGTGCGCCATCACAAGAAGAAGATCGCCTTCCTCTTCGCCGCGATGCGCCATTTTGCCGGCGAGCTGAAGACGGCTGGCTATCAGGTTCGCTACATCCGCCTGGATGATCCGGCCAATCAGGGCTCCTTGCGGGCCGAAGCGGCCCGCGCGCTGGAGGAGCTTCCGGGCCTCAAAAGGCTGGTCGTGACAAAGCCCGGCGAATGGCGCCTGCTGCAGGACATGGAGCGGTGGAGCGATCTGTTCGCAGTGCCGGTCGAACTGCGTGATGACACCCGCTTCATCGTCTCCCCGAAGGAATTCAATGCCTGGGCCAGCGGGCGTAAGCAGCTGCGGATGGAGTATTTCTACCGCGAGGTTCGCCTCAAGACCGGCCTGCTGATGGACGGGGACCAGCCCGAAGGCGGCCAGTGGAATTACGACACCGAAAACCGCAAGCGCCTGCCCAGATCCATGACGGCGCCCCAGCGTTTCCTGCCCGAGGCGGACGCGCTGACCCGCGAAGTCATGGCGCTGGTGGCGGCGCGTTTTCCGGATCATTTCGGAGATCTGGAGCCCTGGGTGTTCGCGACCACGCGCGCCGGGGCGGAACAAGCCCGCGACCATTTCATCTCGGAAATCCTGCCGGGCTTTGGCGACTGGCAGGACGCCATGGCGCGCGGCGAGCCCTGGATGTGGCACTCGCTGCTCTCGGTCTATCTCAATTGCGGCCTCCTGGACCCGCTGGACGTCTGCCGCCGCGCGGAAGCGGAATGGAAGGCGCGTAGGGCGCCGCTCAACGCGGTGGAGGGCTTCATCCGCCAGATCATCGGCTGGCGCGAATATGTGCGCGGCATCTACTGGTTGAAGATGCCTGGCTATGCGCAGATGAACGCACTGGACGCGCATCATCCGCTGCCGGAATTTTACTGGACCGGAAAGACCCGCATGCGCTGCATGGCCGAGGCCATCGGCCAGACCCAGCGCTATGCCTATGCCCATCACATCCAGCGCCTGATGATCACGGGCAATTTCGCCCTGCTCGCCGGGCTATCACCGGCGCAGGTCAATGAATGGTATCTGCTGGTCTATGCCGACGCCTATGAATGGGTGGAGCTGCCCAACACCCATGGCATGGCGCTGCACGCCGATGGCGGGCTGATGGCGTCCAAGCCCTATGCGGCCAGCGGCAACTATATTTCGAAGATGTCGGACTATTGCGAAGGCTGTTCCTATGATGTGAAGCGCCGCACCGGCGAAAAAGCGTGTCCCTTCAATTTTCTTTACTGGGATTTTATCGCCCGCCATGAAGCGCGGTTCAAAAACAACCCGCGGATGGCCGTGATCTGTAAATCCTTAAACAGGATGAGCGTTTCGGAACGTGCCGAGATACGGGCCGAAGCGGCCGGATTCCTCCGTGAGATCGGCCATAATTCCCTGTAACACTCGCATTTCCACAGGGAGATAGATGAAATTTCATCGATCCCGGTCGGCGCTGGCTAACCCGTTTGCGGTAACAATGTTCAGTAGAAGACGGGACGCGTACAGCGTGCGGGAGACGGGGTAATGCCATATCGTCAGGATGGCTCAGCGACGCTTTGGTCGCTGAAAAAGCTCATGCGGGGCGTGGAAGTGCCGGAAAAGCACGTTGCCGCGCTGCGTGCCCAGCAGATGAATTCGATGAGCCGGATCACCAATGTGATCATCCTGTCGAATGTGCTGAACATCATCGCCATCCTCGCGATTTTCCTCAACTATGGCCAGATCCACTTTCTTGCAGCCTGGTCCGTCTGTGGACTGATTATCAATATCGGCGCCTGGTTCAAGTATCGCCAGTTCCTCCGGATCGATCCCCACAAGCGCAGCAATCGCCGCGCCGTGGCCGACTTCACACGTGTGGCCATCTGCAATGGCCTGCTGTGGGGGCTGGCGCCAATCGTCGTGCTTGGCACGGCGGATGTTCAGGGCCAGATGGTCATGGGCATCATCACGGCCGGGATGATGTTCGCAGGCGGTTTCCTGCTGTCGCGCATTCCGGTGGCTGCCATCTACTACATCGTTCCCACCGGCCTTGGCCTGGCAACGGCGCTGATGCTGCAGACCGGGCCGAAATACGCCATCCTCTCGATCCTGATGGTCTATTATCTGATCGTTCTGCTGGTGGCCGTTGCGTGGACCCATCGCCAGTTCGTGGAGCAGTTTCTCGGCCGGGCCGCCATCCAGGACCAGTCCCAGCTGATTGGCCTCCTTTTGCGGGATTTTGAGGAAAGCACCTCCGATACGCTCTGGCAGACCGATGCCGACGGCGTGCTGCAGGAAATCCCGATCGTCAGCGAGGCGGGAGACGCGGCCTGGAGCAAGAGCGACATGCTGCGCCGGGGCGCGGTGTTCACGGATGTCTTTTACGCGGGCGACGCCCGCAAGGCGCTTGAAAAGGCCGTAACGGCCCGCCAGCCATTCCGGGATATGGTTGTTCCCATCAAGAGCGCCCAGGGCGATCTGTGCTGGTGGTCGGTGACCGGCAAGCCGGTGGTGGAGCGCGGACAATTCCAGGGCTATCGCGGCGTTGCGGCGGACGTCACCCAGTCCAAGAAGATCGAAGACCGCATCGCGCATATGGCGCATTTCGACAGCCTGACCGGCCTGCCCAACCGCATCACGATGCAGGAACAGCTGGAAGACATGCTGCGCCGTCCGCCCGTTGCGCCCGCCTGCCGGGCCCTGATGATGATGGATCTCGACAGCTTCAAATGGGTGAACGACACGCTGGGGCACCCGGCCGGCGATGAGCTGCTGCGCCAGGTTGCCTCCCGCATCCGTTCTCTGTCGGATCCCGGAGATTTCGTTGCGCGGCTTGGCGGTGATGAATTTGCGATGATCGTGGAACGGGCCGGCATCTCTGAACTCCGCAGCTTCCTGGATCAGTTCGCCTCCGAAATGAGCGCGCTTTATGATGTCTGGGGATCAGCGGCCAATTCGTCCGCCTCGATCGGCGTGCGGCTGTTCGATCCGTCGATCCGCGACAGCCGGACGATGTTTCGCCAGGCAGACCTTGCGCTCTACCAGGCCAAGCATCTGGGCAAGGCCAAATGGTGCATGTTCGAGGAAGAACTTGAGCAGCGCGCTCAGGCCAAGCTGGATATTCAGGAGGAGTTGCAGCGCGCGATGGAGCGCAACGAGCTGCGGATCCACTTCCAGCCCATTATTGACGCGCAGACGCATGAAACCGTGGCCTGTGAAACACTTCTGCGCTGGGAGCACCCCGAACGCGGACTGGTCTATCCCGGCGAATTCATCGAGCATGCCGAGGAAAACGGCCTGATCACCCGCATGGGGGAGTGGGTGATCCGTGCCGCGCTGGAGGAAGCCATGCGCCTGCCCGAGCATGTTCGCATCTGCGTGAACATCTCACCGCTGCAGCTTCACTCCGCCTCGCTCATGAGCACGATTGTCAGCGCAATTGCGGCCAGCAAGCTCGACCCCAGCCGTCTGGAACTCGAGATCACCGAGACCGCGCTGATGAGCAATACCGAATTCACGCTGCGCCGCCTCCACCAGCTTCGCGGGCTGGGTGTGCGGATCGCGCTGGACGATTTCGGGACCGGTTTCTCTTCGCTGAGCTATCTGCGATCCTTCCCGTTTGACCGGATCAAGATCGACCGCTCATTCGTCAGCGACATCGAAACCCGCTCCGAGAGCCAGGCAATAGCCCAGTCCGTGGTAAGCCTTGCCAGATCGCTGGGTATGCAGTGTACGGCAGAAGGGGTTGAGACCACGCATCAGGCTGAATACCTGCGCAAGCTGGGCTGCGAGGAGCTTCAGGGTTTCTTCTTCAGCCGTGCCCACCCGCTGGAACAACTCGGTCATATCGTGCCGTTGCGCCAGAAGGCCGAGATGGCTGCCGCGCCCCAGCCTGTGGAAGCGGCCCTGCACAGCCGCGCCAGCTGAGCCCCAATTGGGGCCTGGCCGGCACGCCCTTATTCTCCGCCCTCGTCCTGCTTGGGCTCTTCGGCCGGCTTGGGCGTGCTGCGGCGGCCGAAGAGGTTGCCAATCGCGTCGCGGGCCGCTTTCTCTGCGGCGTCTTCCAGCTGTTTCTCGACGGGCGGGGCAGGGGCCTGCGGTTGCGCGGCCGGCGGCGCCTCGCCACCAGCCTGTTCGGCGGGTGGTGGCGTTGTCTGCGGCGTTCCGGCCGGCTGTCTGCCGCCAATGATATTCCCGATGATCGAGCCGGCCACATCGCCCGCCCGCTCATTCACCTCCTGTTGCAGGCGTCCGGTCAGTTCAGCCTGCAGGGCAGACTGAACACCTGAGAAGTCCGGCGTCACCTTCAGCGCGTCCCAGCTGCCAGACAGGCGCACCGGCACAGGAATGCCGTTCAGCTGTATCACCGATCCCTGGCCCTGGCCGCTCTTGTCGATGGCGGTTGCCAGGCGCACGTCAAGCGATTGCCCGCCAATGTCGATCTTGCCGCTGCCGTCGATGCCCAGCACCGGGCTCAGCAATTTGAGGACATCGACCGTTGCCACGCCATTCTGCACACTGAGCACTGTGTTGAAGGTGGTGAACTCGGTCTCGGCGGCGGGCGACAGCACCCCCCGGAAGTCCAGATTGTTCAGACTGCCCGTGGTGAAGGCCTGTTGCAGCGATTGCGCGCTGCGCACGATCTGGGTGACGTTGAGGCCCTTGAGCGCGCCTTCATTCAGATTGGTCGACAGCTCGCCGTTCAGCCCGCGCATGATCTCGTCAATCGAGGTGCCGCGCGCCGATGCGTTGACCTTGAAGGCGCCCGTGCCGGTCAGATTGTCGAAGCCCGCCAATGTTCCCAGCAGGCTGGAAATGGCGACACTGTTGCCTTCCATCGCAAGGTTCACTGCCGGGATCTGGCCGCCCGCGTCCACGACCATCTGGCCTTTCCAGTTTCCGCCAAATGCCTTGAACTGGGAGAGGTCGGCCGTCAGCTTGCCGCCATCCAGATTGGCAGCCAGCGCCGCATCGGTCAGCACGACGCTGCCAAGGGTCAGCTTGCTCGTCTTGATGTTCAGGTCGGCGTCGGCCGCCTGCAGGCCGGCAAGGTCCAGCTTGTCCTTGCTCCACGCTTCCAGGGGTTGCGCCTGCTGCGGCTTCTGATCGGACGGCGCAAGGAAAGGCGAGAGGTCCAGCGCGCCCATGTCGAGTGTGCCGGTGAGGCGCGGACGTTCGCCGGTCAGGTCGATACCGGCGTTTCCCCTGGCGGTGATGTCGTCAAGTTTGAGGTCGAGGCCCGACAATGCGATCTTCGTGAAGGTGCCGCTGGCCTGCCCCTTGGCGCTGAAGCTGCGCAGGGTCGAGCCCGGCGCCATCTCGACGTCGGCGGCGGCGAGCAGATCGCGCAGGCGCGCGCTTTCCGCCGAAAGCTGCCCCTTCAGGCTGCCATCGCCGCCCAGCCCCACATCCCCCTTGTAGGAGGACGTCAGCAGGTCGCTCTGCTGGGTCAGGTCCAGCCCGGTCAGAACCAGCGCGTCCACAGGGCCGCTGATCGCGGAAGAAAGGTCCACCTTGCCGAGCGCGGTTGAGGCCGGCAGGTCAATCTCCAGCTGGCGCGCCAGTTCTCCGGCATTGGAAGAGCGCAGGTCCAGCCGGCCGTTCAGCGACGGCACGTCGCCAAGCTGCACGGTGCCAGCGTAGTTGGCGTTGATGAGGGGCCCCTTGATGCCCAGCTTCTGGAAGCTGAGATCAGGCTGGAGCAGGGACCCGCTGACCTTGCCCTTGATGTCGGCGCCGCCCAGCGGGGCGAGGTTCAGGGGCATCTCGAGAGCCGCAAACCGGGCAAGCTCGGCCAGGCTCGGTGCGTCCAGGCTCAGCTCGCCGGTGATGGTCGGCGTTTCGGAAAGGTTGAGCTGTCCGGAGAAGCTCGTCTTGGCGAGGGATGATGTCTGGGTCAGCTTGTCGATGTCGACCACAAGGGCGTTGGCGGGGCCTTTCAGGCGGCCTTCCAGATTGATCTTGCCCAGCTTGGAGAGGTCGAACGGAACCTCTGCCCCGGTGAGGGCCGCAAGGGCCGGCAACGCGTCCGAAGAGGCCCGGAACTGTCCCTCAATGTCCGGAATTGTCCCGAGTTTGACCGATCCTGTGTAATGGATCTTCCCGAAAGGCGTCTCCAGGTCCGCCTTGATGTCTGCCGGTTTTTCCTTGGTCAGGGCTTCAATCGTATCAATGGTCGAATTGATCTCGAACGGGTGGGCCTGAAAGAAACCCTTCGCTTTCAGCCGGAAAGGCTGGTCCGGCGAGGCCATCGAAGCCAGCAGGTCAAGGTCGCGCAGCTCGTAATAATCGCCCGTCTCGGCGTCGCGATAGGTCAGCGAGGCGTTCTGCAGCCGGGCCTGCTCCACCCCGCCATTGAACCCCTTCTGCTCTGCCGGTGGCCGGGTCGGTGCGGGCTGGGGGGGCTGTTCGGCGGGGGTAAAGACCCAGTTGGTCTGGCCATCTGCGAGCTTCTGCAGGGAAACCTTGGCATCGACAAAGGCCAGTTCCTTCACTTCAACCCGGCGGGAGAGCAGCGGCATCAGGCGAACCGAGCCGCGAAGCTCGCCGGCCTCCACCATGTAAGGGCCATCAAACCCCGGCGGATTGGCCACGGTAACCCCGCCCACGCTGGCGGCAATCGTCGGGAATATCGAGATCTTTACATCGCCGGTCAGCGTGATCTGGCGCTGCAGCGCCTGCGTCGCCGCGCGCTCGATCTGGGCCCGGTATACCTCTTTGGGAACAAGGAAAGGCACCGTCACCAGGGCAATGAGGAGCAGAGCGATAACGCCGCCAGCAATCAGGCCGATGCGTTTGATATTCATGGGTCGAATCCCGGCTTTTGCGTAATTTAGTACCACATGGGTTTGGAATGTGTCGTGTGAATGGCAACAGGGGCACAAAAGGGTGGAAACACGCCCGGCCAGGGGCACAACACATGCTTGTGAATTGCGTGAAGAAGTGTGCTTGACCCGCCCGCTATGCTTGATTAGAGAGGCGCTTCGCTCCTGAAAGGGGGCGCCAGAAAAATGCGCGGGTGTAGCTCAGTCGGTTAGAGTGCCGGCCTGTCACGCCGGAGGTCGCGGGTTCGAGCCCCGTCACTCGCGCCATTCCATTTGGAATGAACTCCAATAAAATCAAAGACTTAGGTCGGTTTCTGGAGTTCGATTCCCGTTGTTCCCCAAAACTGGGATACAAATTGGGTACAAAGTGGGATACAAAGAGGGCTGGCTGACGGCCCGTCTGACCGCTTTCCACGGGCTCCTCAGGCAGGATGAAATGGGTGAACCAGGCGCGCATGGCCGCAACCCGTCACAGGTCAGCCACCACCCCTGCTATGCGCTCCAGAATGGCGTCGAAGGGAACCTGGTCGCGATAGTAAAGCGCCCGCGTTGCGGCATAGGCTGAAGCATATGCTCTTCGCGTCGTGTCATCCTTAAGCAGGAAGGCATCGTTCCTGCTGAGATCGGCGACATCTTCATTCCGGAAGCGCTTTTGCTTGTGGGCGAAATAGTCGGCAGTGCCGATGAATGCCCGGACCTCCCTGTCTCCGAGCAGGCAGTAGATGTCGTAATAATGCCGCATGAAATTGACCGGCATATCGCCCGACTGTTGTTGCAGGCGGTACTTCGTGGAGATCGTCTGCAGCTTTTCGACCAAGGTATAGCCGGGTTCGTAGCAAGGCACGCCGATCGCCCGGTTGTCCGTCAGGCCCCCGACCCCGCTCCTGACGGCGAGGTCATACGCCCAGGACGAGATCGTACAGGGCCGGTTGGGCGCCACCTGATCAAATCCCGCCTCAAGCAGGATGCCTGCCTTGAGACCATCCGGTAACGGATGAACCGGATCATATTGCAGCCGGATTCCGGCGCCCCTGTAATAGCGCGTGTCGTCAAAGTCAGTGTCCCGGGCGGCCCTGGAAATTCCCGGAATTGCTATCGTGTCCGCCAGCCCATTGAAGAACGCCAGCCTTGCAGCGACCTGCGCTGGTTTATTGTGGTTCGGTCCGGTTTGCAGATCCTCCCGAGGATGGATCAGGATGTCGATATCCTCAGAAAACCGGTCAATCAGGCCATAGCCTTTCGACAGGGACGTGCCACCTTTCAGCTCGAACACAAAGCCCTGCTGTTGCAGTCCCCAGAGGCAATGCATGATCCAGTAGTCTTTTTCGACGAGCCCGGGATCGATCCTTTCATTGCGTCCCGCGACGGCCAGAAGATCAGGAAAATCCCGAAGCGTGTGCAGCAACATTATGCAGTTACCGTATGCGGAGCTTCCAGAACAGGCTCCAGCAGCCGCTGCGCCCGCGCAGAGCCGAACTCCCGGACTGCCTTTGCCAGCCGATTGCGGTTCATGCCCCGCGCCCGCGCCAGCGCTCTGGGCAGAACAGACGACTGATCTTCGGGCAGGCGGTCGAGATTGTGAAGCAGATCGACCAGCAGGACTTCCGTGCTCAGCTTTGCGGGCAGGCAGGCGCGCATCCGGAAATCATACCAGCGCCCGTCCAGTTCGAAACGGCCATGCCGTTTGCGGTTGTACACGACCGGCTCATTGTAGAGCTGCGTCGTGCCAAGTCCGAGACTGTTATAGGCGTTGGGCGACACGATCAGGAAGCGGCTGTCTCCCAGAAAAGCTTCCACCAGCTTTTGCGGATCGGCCGGCGCCAGCCCAAAACGGGTTTTGCGCGGTGCCATGTAAAGTCCGGCTCCGACTTTCTCAAGCCGGCCCTCCGCCAGAAGCTGCTGGAGGTGGCGGTCGACAGCCGTCGACCAGCGCGCAAGATCCCGGCGCCGGTATACCTCGCCTGGCCGCAGGTGTTTCGTCAGATCTGTCAGTGCCGTCATCGCTGCGCTCCTCTCGTCGTATATACGGTAGGGAATGGCAAAAATGCAAGTTTTGTTATTGAAAATTCATGCAAATCAGGGGCGCTTTCCAGTGCAGGCGCCCCGCTGGTCACCTGCCAGCTTTTAGTCACGCGGGACCGCCCTAAGGGTGGGAGCATCAGGCGAGCAGAGAAACGGATATGTGCGCCGGGGTATTCAGACGGGTGTCTCCTGCGCTCCCCCGAACGCGTTTGCCGACCCTGAAGTCCGGGTCCATGATCTTCCCGATCGGGAAGTTTCAGGGGTGTTTCAACCCTTCTGGCCTGCTATCTTCCCGATCGGGAAGATTTCATATGATCAGCAACGCCTCAGAATTCGGCCAGATGGTTGCCCGCGCGCGCAAGGCACTGGGCATTCCCCAGCGCGAGCTCGCCCTGGCCATCAATGCCGGAGAGCGCTTCATTGTGGACCTGGAAGCTGGCAAGCCAACCGCCCAGCTGGGAAAGGCGCTCGCCGCCGCGCGGGCCGCCGGCGTCCGCCTGAAAGATGTTTCCGGCAAAGGCTTTGACACGGCCCGCAGATGAGGTTGCGGGCCTATGACAACGCAATGAGCGTTGACGTTCCCGCCCGCCAGGGCGGAGATGACTCTCCGGCCTGCGAGCCGAGGGCGCCGATAAGGTGAGGGGCGACAATTACGGGTAGAAAGTGATATACAAAATGGGATACAAGGAGCGATGGCTGAGCTCCGCGATCCTGACAGGTTTCTCCTCAAACGCGGCAACCGCTGGTACTATCAGCGGCGCGTTCCGAATGCCTTTTCCCATCTTGATCACCGGGCCTTCGTGAAGGTCTCTCTGAAGACCGGATCGCATGAAATCGCGCGCCTTCGGCGGGACCATCTCGCAGAGGCAGATGACCAATACTGGATGGCGCTCGCGGCCGAAGCGGGCAGCCCCGGCGGCAGGGGGCCGGCCCTTCGAGCGGCGCTCGAGCATCGGTACAAGGCGGCCATCTCCCGCGCCATGGCCTATGGGTTTTCCTACAAGCCGGCGGAGCCGCTCGCCGAGAGCCAGGCGATCGCCGAGCTGATGGAGCGTATCCGGATGCTGGAGGCGCAGGCCGGCAGGGGCGGGGATCCGCGCCGCGCAGACGCCGAGGCGCTCCTCGGCGGATCACCCGATCCGGCTTCCAGCATTACTGTGTCCGAGGCGTTCGAGCTCTACGTCAGCCGCATCGCGTTCGATGACCAGTACAACAAGTCGCAGGCCCAGCGCCGGTCCTGGGAGAAGACAAAGCGAACCTCGATCAACTACTTTATCGACCAGATGGGCGACCTGCCGCTCAGCGACATCACCCGGGAGAAGGCCCTCGAATACCGCGACTGGTGGATGAAGAAGATGCAACCGCAGGCCGATGGCTCTGCGCCGGTCGCGCCCAACACCGCCAACCGGCATATCGGAAACATCCGCTCGCTCTACGTGCGCTATTTCAGGCATATCGGCGCGGCCGATGTGGAAGATCCGTTCCGGGACTTTTACTTCAGCGGCAAGACCGAGGTGAAGCGCGCCTCGTTCAGCAATGAGTGGGTGAGAAGCCGCATCCTCGTGCCAGGCTTGTTTGATGGTCTGCGGCTGGAGCTGCGCGTCATCATTTACCTGCTCATCGAAACCGGCGCACGCCTCAGCGAGCTTGTGAACCTGCGCCCGGAAGACATCCGGCTGAATGCCAAGGTCCCGCACATCGCGATCCGGCCCGAGCAGAACCGGGAGCTCAAGACAGACGATTCCCGGCGTGAGATCCCGCTGGTCGGCGTCGCTGAAATCGCGATGCGCGCCTGCCCGGAGGGGTTTCCCTACTACTACGACCGCAGTACCCTGGTGTCCGCCAATCTGATGAAAGCGTTCCGGCAGCGAAAGCTCCTGCCAACATCGGACCACGTCATATATTCTTTCCGGCATTCATTCGAAGACAGGATGCTCGAAGGCGGGCTCGACTACGGCCTGCGCTGCGCGCTGATGGGGCACAAGAACAACCGGCCAGAATACGGGATGGGCGGGTCGCTGGAATACCGGCGCGCGGAGCTATTGAAGATTGCGCATCCGTTTGAGGCGGGGGTGTTTGGTGCCGGGTAGGCTGGGTAGAGCATGATCTCAAGCTGTGCTTATATAGGCTGAAAATCCAACAACGAAGGCGCTTCATTCCTGAAAGCCGACATTGGCAGACCGGGTCTCGAAAGGCGAATAATCGCCGAAATGCGACGATTGCTTTTGAGCCATAGACGGAAGGTTTCAGGTGTAAGTCCGCCCCTGCCTATGTCGGACCTTCTTGGGCTCCAGTTTCGATCGCCACTAATTTCTGGGATGACGACCGCGAGACACTCAAACTTTAAGCGCTTCAGTTTCTAGTGGGTAGATCAAACAGTAAGGCGACCGTCGAAAAGGTTCGCCATAGAATCATTTCATGGCCGGTCCCGCCAGCGCATCGATGATCGGGCAATCGGGATCATTCCCCTTGGCACACTCGCTGGAAATGTCCTTGAGCGTTCGTTCGAGCTTGCGCAGGTCGGCGATCTTGCGGGAGACCGATTGCAGGTGATTGGTCGTGAGCGTGTGAATTTCACCGCAGGAATAATCTCCGTCGTCTACAAGCGAGAGAAGGCTGCGGATCTCCTCGATCGTAAAACCGAGCTCACGACTCCGCAGAATGAATCTCAACCGTGACTGGTCTACTTCAGAATAAACGCGGTGCCCTGCGTCTGTACGGGCGGGCTCATGGAGCAGTCCTGTCGTTTCATAATATCTGATCGTTTCGAGATTGCAGCCCGATCGCTTGGCCAATTCTCCCCGCTTTAGGCCCGCTCGCGAAACCGTGAACTCCGTCATGTCTTTTTCTCTTGATCCTGTAGCTACTACAGGAGGCAACTTCTCACCCAGAACCGGAATCGACAAGAGGACATCAAGCCATTTTGACCGGATTGATTGAGAACAACGCAGACAAGGACAAGCGGCGCGGATTTCTGGCTACCGGCAGCGTGATCGGCGCTGTTCTGGCGTCATCCTGCTGCATCGTGCCGTTCGTGCTGATCAGTCTTGGCGTATCGGGCGCCTGGATCGGACAGCTGTCGGCGCTCGAACCATTCAAACCGTATTTTATCGGCGCGACAGCGCTGCTGCTCGCGCTCGGCTTTTGGCATGTCTACCTCAAGAAGCCGAAGCCCTGCGAAGACGACTCCTATTGCGCGCGGCCAGAGTCCGGTCGGCTCACGCAACTTGCGCTCTGGGTAGCAACGGTCCTGGTCATTCTCGCGACCACGATCGACGTTTGGGCCCCTCTTTTTTACTGAACACGGAGTAAGACCATGAAGAAAAGCATCATCGGTGCCACGGTCATTGCCCTCGTTGGAATCGGCGGATTGTCCGTTGCTCTGTCGCGGGGATCGACCAGCGAGGCGCAGGCCGTATCGGCTGAATCGCCTCTCGCTACAGTATCTTTCTCGATCGAGAACATGACGTGCGCGACATGCCCAATCTCGGTCAGGAAGGCCATGATGCGGGTGGACGGTGTCCAGACGGTTGATGTTGATTTTGCCACCAAGTTAGCCACCGTCACCTTTGATCCTGCTATAACCAGCGCACAGGCGATCGGCGCGTCATCGACGGATGTCGGCTATCCGGCGACGTGCACGGAGTCTTGAGCCCGTGCGGGCGCTTCTAGGCGTCGGCCTGATCGGGACAGTGATAACGGCCCTCTGCTGCTGCACACGTGTTCTGGTCATGTTTCTCGGGCTTGTCGGACTGTCAGCCCTGACGGGCTACCTCGACTATGTCCTGTTCCCGGCTCTTGGCGCTTTCACCTTGCTCACCCTTTACGCGCTCTGGCGCCGCAACAACCGAGCCTAATCCCGCTCAGAAAGACCATTCCATGTCCCATAATTCGTCCGAAGGCCGAGACCATTATGACGTAATCGTCATTGGTGCAGGTTCAGCCGGCTTTTCGGCGGCCATCACTGCAGCTGAAGCGAATGCGAGCGTTGCGCTGATCGGATGGGGGTTGATCGGCGGAACCTGCGTCAACATCGGCTGCGTGCCTTCCAAAGTAATGATCCGCGCCGCCGAAGCCTTGCACGGTGCACGCGCTGCAGGCCGGTTCTCAGGGTTGTCGGGCAAGGCGAGGATTAATGACTGGTCGGCGCTGATGGCGGACAAAGACAATCTGGTCGAGACCTTGCGGAACAAAAAATATATCGACCTCCTGTCTGATTATGAATCCGTCGATTATATCGAAGGCAGAGTTGTGCTGACCCCCGGCGGCGTGATGATTGGCGAGCGGTTTGTGAGGGCAGATCGCACGATCATCGCAACTGGCGCCTCGCCAGCCATTCCTGATACTCAGGGCCTGCCTGAAACACCTTATCTTGACAGCACGGCCGCGCTTGAGCTGGGCGCCTTGCCCGAATCCCTGCTTGTGATGGGCGGGGGCTATATCGGGTGCGAACTCGCCCAGATGTTTGCCCGAGCAGGCACGCGAGTCACGCTGGTTACACGTAGCCAGCTGTTGCCAGAAGCCGAGCCGGAAATTTCTGCTGCTCTCACACAGTATCTTGCCGATGAGAATATTACCGTCAGGACCGGCCTTGACTATATCAGTGCGCGGAAGACCGAAGCAGGCGTTGCGCTCGTCATTTCGGTTGGCGGAAGCCAGGAAACCCTTGAGGCGCAACACCTGCTTTTGACCACGGGTCGCCGTCCTAACACCGCTGATCTTGGCCTCTCGGAAATGGGCATCCAGATGCATGCCAATGGTGCCATCAAGGTTGATGAACATATGCGCACATCAGTTGGTGGCATCTATGCGGCTGGCGACGTCACCGGACAGGATCAATTCGTGTACATGGCAGCCTATGGCGCCAAGATTGCCGCCAGAAACGCCATGAACGGCGATTCAATTTCTTACGATAACGCGGCTATGCCCTGGGTTGTGTTTACTGATCCCCAAGTCGCAGGCGTTGGGCTGAGCGAAGCTCAGGCGATCAAAGCTGGACATCTGGTCAAGACGTCCATTGCGCTTTTGGACCAGGTTCCCCGTGCTTTAGCTGCACACGATACTCGGGGACTGATTAAGCTTGTCGCTGACGCTGATACCGATGTGCTGCTTGGTGCGCAGATTCTCGCGCCTGAAGGCTCGGATTCCATCCAGACCATGGTGATGGCATTGAAGTTTGGGATGACCGCAAAGGCGCTTGGGGAAACACTCTTCCCCTATCTGACAACAGTCGAGGGATTAAAGCTGGCTGCGCAAGGGTTTGGAAAAGACGTTTCCAAGCTCTCTTGTTGCGCAGGATGATGTGCACAGCTGAATGAAGGGTGGACTGGACCACCAGTTTGAACTCGGCAACTTTGAGCCTTTTGAAAGTTCGCTCTCGCGCTTGAAACGAGACAGGTGAAAGGCTGCGTTTCTCCAAACGCGCCGTTTGTTGGAAAGCCCCCGACCGGCAACAAAGGGCCAATCCTAGCCATCTTTGCTAAAAGATTAGTACGTCTGCTTTTGCGCCCATTGGAGACGTGACAAGTCACGTTTGTTTCCTGACCACTTAGATTGGCCTGCCCCTGACATTCACGGTTGGAGAATGCCTTGAGCGAGTTTGAAATCGGCGAAGATGCGAGCTCAGTCGGGCGGCTTTCGCGCGGCGCTCTGTCAGTTCGCGTTCGAGGCGTTCGAGGATCGGCCAGTAGGCGTCGCCATAGAGTTCGATGACGCGGGCGACGGTCGCCATGGCGTTTTCGATGTCTTCGTCTGAATAGACTCTCAAATGATCGATACGCATGGCGACGTCTCAGCGGCGTTTTTCAGTTTGCTTTCGGGCGGTTCCAGACGAGGACACCGGTGCCTTCTTTCGCGTTTTCGAAAAAGGCCGCGCGCATCGGTTGGGCAAAGCTCGGATCATCGAGTTTGACAGCGAGGAAAGGTGTTTCGCCATCCTTGGAGTCTTCGCGCCAGGCGGCGCCAAGTTCTGCGCCGCCGGCATAGAGCCGGAAGTCAGGTGCGCCCTTCGTCTTGTCCTTGTTGGGAACAAGCTGCGCTTTGACATTTATGGTCATTGTGCGGATGGTTCCGGTCCAGGTTCCGTCCTTGAGGGTGAATGCGCCGATCTGTGCCATGGGTCAGTCTCCTTTGCTGGCAGGTTTGGGCAGGGATTTGCGGGCCCGTCTGAACCCGGCGTCTGAGGCCAGGAACATCTCGATCATGGCGGCGGCGAGCGTTTCTGCGCGCTCGGCTTCGCCATAAGTCTCCTGATAGAGCGCCGCATAATCCTGCAGCGCGGCAGCGGTTTCCGGATCGAGCGCAAGGGTGAGCTTCACCGGCGTACGGTCGGGGAGTTTTGCGAGGCGCAGGTTCACGGGGCTGTCTCCGGATAGGGCCGCAGGACGAGGTCCTTTGTCACGAGGACCCGGACGGGCCAGCCCGGACGGATGGTAATGGAGGGCTGGACACCGAGGCTGCGATCGACCGCGCGCTGGCCGGCTTCGTTGATGGTATCGGTCGTGCCCCGGCGGATTGCCCGCTCGATGTCGCCGTCCTCGCCGGGGCCGAGCTCGGCGCCAATGCCGAGCAGTGTGGCAAGACCGGCAGCGACGAAAACCCTATCCCAGTGATGATCAGTCCTGTCTTTGACGCCTGCATAGCCGGATACGTCGCTGCCTGGCTCGGAGATCGTGATCGAGCTGCCATCGGGCATCAGGATCCGGTCCCAGACGACGAGCGCCCGGTCCTGCCCGAACGAGACTTCCGACTGGTAGCGGCCGATGAGACGGCTGCCCTGGGGAATGAGGAGATACTGCCCGCGGACGGTGTCATAAACATTCTGCGTGACCTGCGCGATGACCGTTCCCGGAAGATCGGAGTTTATACCGGTGATCAGGCTCGCCGGGATCAGGGAGCCCGCCATCAGCTGGTAGGGCGAGAGCGGATCCTGCACCCGGTCCGGATTATAGGTGGGGCTCGCAGCGCGGTCGCTGGCAAAGGCCGCCTTCCGGGACTGGAAATTTGGGTCGGGCGGAAGGCTCGCTGCGGCGGCCGGGGATTGCCGCGCCAGGGCGAGGAGCTCCGAAGAGAGATCAAAGCCGGTGTCTGTCCGCCGTGCAGTATCGGGGCCAGGCGTGGCCGCATTGCTCAGACGGAACAGGAGCGGCGCGCGGGCCGCCTCTTCGGCCAGGGCGGCGGCTTCCAGCCGCGCGGTGCGGGCTGTTTCCTCTTCGGGGCGCGACCGGAAGTCTGTGCGATACTCGGTCTGGAAATCCGGTTCGATGCCATAGGCCTGCTCGGCGGCCCGGATGGTCGCGCCGAGATCCCCCGAAAAGGGCGCCCCGAGCACGGGCACGTCCCCGAGCGCGGTATAGTCTGCCGGCAATGCCGAAAACCCGTCGGGTTTGCGCTTGCCAGCCGCCAGCAGCTCATCCGGCGGGGCGGGCTCTGAAGGCCGGGGCGGGGCCAGCGCAAAGGTGGCGGCGGCAAACAGTGCCAGCGCGCCGAGGCCTGCGCCAGCGAGCAGCAGTTTGCGGTTGATCCGGGTGGCCGGTTTCGGCTTTGAGCGGATCTCCAGCTGGCGGGCGGTTTCCTTGAGAGGCGGCGGCTGGGTCATGGGCGCACCCTCTTCCAGCGGGAGTTTGAGCCTTTGCGCGCCGTTTTGGAGATCCGCACGATCGTCTGGGGTTTTGTCCCATGGCGCAGCTCGGCAGCGGCAAACAGCCGGTCGACGATGTAGTAGGTTCCCCGGACCCGGTAGTTGACGAGTTCGGCCGTGCCCCCGGATGACAGCACAAAGAGGGGCGGCATTTCGGAGGCGGCGACGCCAGCTGGCATCTGAATGAACACCTGGCGCCCGTCATCGAACACGCGGACCGGTTTCCAGTCCGGGCTGTCGCCGGTGATGCGGTAGTCGAAACTGAGGGTCTCAAGGCTGAGGCCGCGTTCGACGGGAACGGCGTCCTGCGCTGCGACGTTCGCATTGCGGGCGGTGAGGCCGGCGAGTTCATCCTGCGGATAGCGCCAGGAGAGGGCGGCCATGTAGGTGGCAGGGGTGGATTCCAGTTCGAGGTGATAGGTCCGCCGGTCGGTGGCGATCATCAGATTTGTCTGAAGGCCCGCGGCGACCGGCTTGACCAGGATATGCGCCCGGGCCGCGCTCCCCGAACCCGACGCCGTGTCCCCGACAATCCAGCGGACCGTATCGCCCG
>NZ_PNMA01000035.1 GCF_013823385.1 Hyphomonas sp. | reverse complement strand
AAGAACAGCTATCTGCGGTTTGGCGTGATGATCGCGACGTCCACCGACGCCCCCAACGATGACGCCACACTTTATGCAACCATCAGAGTGCCTTTGGTGGACGCCAGATAGGATTTGAGCCGCGATCTGTTGCAGACCAGATCAGTCGGGAGGAAGGTGACCGGCACCGGAGGCGCTGTAGCGCAGCGACGAGCGTGGTCTCACTGGGATGTCTGCGCCACATTTAGATGACGATTTTTGCTTCCGTGAGATTGTTGAACAGCTCGACCTTGAGGCATTCGTCCCGGAGCCAGCCATTGAAAAATTCATTTACGCCGGTTTCGCTGACGCGGTGCTCAATGTAGGCGCGTTTGCGTGAGGGCCCTACCACTTTCCGGTTGGCGGCTTTCTTGGGTTTCGCTTCGTCGGGTTTGGCATCAGCCCGACAAGCGCTTCCGGCGGGGCATTGTCGTTCTCAAGATCCTTCAGGCATTTGGCCTGATCGACCTTCATCCCGTCGTATTCCTGGCGCCGTCGGTAGTTGGTAATCTGGTCTACACCCAGGCGGCGGATCACTTCGCCAACCTTAAAGCCCCCAGCCCGGTAGACCTCACGTTCTCGCAGCTTCAATATTGTCAGTTCGGGTGAGTGGATTTTGCCCGCCATGTTCTTTCTCTTTTGATGCAGATTATTTGCTAGTTCTGGATCGCTCCGTCCAAGGGGAGTGGCGGCAAATTCCACTTGACCGCTGCACAGATCGTCGATCGGCAAACTGCCTTGTCCCTGATGTGCCCATTTCGCAAGGCGACCTAGCCATACACGCCCTAGCGGTATATGACACCTCCATAGGGTATGCCCGCATACGCTGGTGATTCCCTGCGATGGGCGCCAAGCCATAGGTCGGCGTTCTATGATAGAGGAAATTTCGATGCGTCTCATTCCAACCGGGCATGCCCTTTCGGCTTTTCTGTCCCTTTCGTTTACGCTGTGCATTGCATGGGGACTCGTTATGCCCCCAAGCCTGCACATGCACGGCGCGTGGGAGCTACTTCTCCCTGGATTCAAATTTGTCTCGGTGCAGAGCTTCTTGCTCGGGCTTACCGAGAGCTATCTCTATGGGTGGTACATCGCGCTCATCTTTATACCGCTTTATCGAATGTTTGATCGTCGGCAGGATTAGCGCGCAGCAGACTGCTTATGTTGTTTCCGAGACTCATCCCGTTGAGCCCACTTGCTGGATCGTGGAAGGCGACCGGCAGCGAAATACTTCATCGACACCCTGGAGCGGCAGACGGAAGTTTCCCGGACCGCAAAACCGCGAGTGCAAGGTTCAAATACACCAACCCCATCAGCAACGACGCTAAGTTGCAATGTCCGACGCGACCCCCATAAGTGTGCCGTCGACAAATTACCATCTGGAAGGATACTTCAATGTCTAAATGGATTGTTGGCGCGCTGGGCGCGGCGCTCATCGCACTGGTCGTGGGAGTCGTCATCGTGGGCGAGACTTCAGGACAGGCAAGTGCGCAGACCATTACCGTATACAAAACGCCCTCCTGTGGCTGCTGTACGGCCTGGATCAAGCATCTCCAGCGAGATGGGCTCGACGTCCGCGTGTTCGAGCGCGAAGATCTGGCGCCTGTGCGGGCCTCCCTTGGCGTCCCCGACGAACTCGCCTCCTGCCACACAGCCAAGATTGGCGGATATGCGATCGAAGGGCATGTTCCGGCCGCTGCAATCCGCAGACTTCTAGAAGAGCGACCTGCTGCGGCCGGACTTTCCGTACCCGGCATGCCAATGGGTTCGCCCGGGATGGAGACAACCAGCCCCCCTGACGCCTATGATGTGATCGTATTCAGCGATGAGGCGCAAAGCGTGTTTGCCAGCTATGTCGGCCGCGTCCCGACAGACCAGGCTTCAAATCAGTGACATCTGAAACATACAAGAAAGGCTCCTTAAGTCTCGCCGGGACCGTCGCGATGGGAACAGGCGTGATGATCGGGGCCGGCATCTTTGCGCTAACCGGCCAAGTGGCACAATTCTCCGGACCCTCCTTCCCGCTCGCCTTTCTGCTAGCCGCCATGATCAGCGGATTCAGCGCCTATACCTATATCAAGATGTCGAACAAGTATCCGTCGGCTGGCGGCATCGCGATGATCCTCCAGAAGGCGTACGGTCCGACGACAATTGCCGCGGCCAGCGCACTTCTCATGACCATGTCGATGATCATCAATGAGAGTCTCGTTGCCCGCACATTTGGCGCCTATACGCTGCAACTGTTCGACGTCGCCAAGGACAGCATTCTGGTGTCCCTCCTGGCCGTCGCACTGATCGTCTTTGCCTTTGTGATCAACATATCAGGCAACAAGATCATTGGCGGAATTTCGAAAGTCGCTGCAGTCCTCAAAGTCGGCGGGATTCTCGTCTTTGCGGGCGCGGCGCTCTGGGCGTCAGGGCTTTCTTTCGAGGCAGGGTCATCGGCACGATCGAATGAGACCGGGCCCGCCGGCTTCCTGGCCGGCGTTGCCCTGGCAATCCTGGCCTTCAAGGGATTCACGACAATCACGAACAGCGGCGACGAAGTTCAGGACCCGAACAAGAATGTCGGCCGCGCGATCATGTGGTCTCTCGCGATCTGCCTTGTTGTTTACATGGCGGTCGCTCTGGCTGTCGGATCCTCATTGACACTTGAAGAAATTGTTGCGGCCAAGGATTTCTCTTTGGCCGAAGCCTCCCGCCCTGCCTTTGGCGATCTCGGCGTGGCGTTCACGGTGTTCATTGCGATCATCGCTACTGCGTCCGGACTTTTGGCCAGCGTGTTCGCTGTTTCCCGCATGCTCGCCATGCTGACGAACATGAACCTGATCCCCCATAAGCACTTCGGCATGCCGGGCGGCGTCCAGACCCATACGCTGGTCTACACAGTGGTCCTCGCCGCGCTCCTGGCTGGCTTTTTCGACCTTGGCCGGATCGCATCGCTTGGCGCAATCTACTATTTGGTTATGGACATCATCATCCATTACGGCGTGCTACGTTATTTGCGCGAAGATGTCGGAGCTCGGGCCTGGGTCCTGATCGCCGCAATCCTGTTTGACCTGATCGCGCTTGGCGCCTTCCTGTTCATCAAAGCCAGTGCCGACCCGATAATTGTTGTGATCGCAATCGGTTCAATGGCTGCGATCTTTGCCTTCGAAGCACTCTATCTTGGCCAGCTCCGCGACAAGGAGGCACCCGATCCTGCACACTCTCACTCGTGAACCTCAAAGGCTTGCGGTGGCTTCTATGGGCCATGTCACTCACTCCTAACCCTGACACACGCCCTCCGCAGCGCACGATCGAGGTTCATCTCACCGGCAACATGGAACGCTTCATGTGGTCGTTCGATGGCGAAAAATTCAGCGAAGGCGTCGAACCGATCCGTTTCGAACGCAACGAGCGCGCGCGCGTCGTGCTCATCAACAATACGATGATGACCCATCCAATCCATCTGCATGGTCATTTTTTCGAGGTGGTGAACGGCCACACCGGCAGCTATCCGCGCAAGCACACCGTTAATGTGCTGCCCGGCGGTAAGGTCAGCTTCGACCTGACTGCCGATGCTCCGGGTGACTGGGCGTTTCACTGCCATTTGCTGCTCCACATGCACGCAGGGATGTTTCGTGTCGTCACCGTCCGCCCGCTTGAGGGAGAAGCAGCACGAAGTCTTTCCTGGGCATACTCCTAGTCACGATCGCAACGCCTGCCCTGGCGCAGCATGATCATGGCGCCGCCGTGCAGCAGACGCCGGCCGATCTGCACGCGCAGCATCAGATGGATGAAAAATCAGCCGATCCCCATGCCGGGCACGACATGCCGCCGAAGCCTTCGGAGCCGACAGATCCGCACGCCGGCCACCAGATGCCTTCTGCCCCGACAACGGACTCGCACCACGCGCATGCGGGACATGAACCCGGCATTCCCGATCCGCCAGTGAAAGGGCCTTCCGCGGCGGCATTGAGTGGCCCCAGTCACGCTGCGGATGCCTTTTTCGGCGCCGCGACAATGGCCCCCGCGCGCGAAGTGGTTCGCAAGGAGCATGGCGATATCAAAAGCGGCATGATCCTGATCGATCAGCTCGAAGCAGTCATCGGCAAGGGCAAGGACGGTTATGCGTGGAACGCGCAGGGCTGGTATGGCGGCGATATCGACAGGCTCTGGTTCAAGACCGAGGGCGAGAGCAACTTCGGCGAGCGTTTGGAAAGCGTTGAGGTACAGGCGCTCTGGAGCCGTGCTCTCGACCCGTGGTGGAACCTCCAGGCCGGCGTCCGTCACGATTTTCGAGCCGGCCGGGATCGCAGCTATGCCGTGCTGGGTGTGCAGGGTCTTGCTCCCTATTGGTTTGAAGTCGACGGTGCCCTGTTTTTATCGGACAAGGGCGATGTCACTGCGCGGATCGAAGCGGAATATGATCTGCGTCTGACGCAAAAGCTGATCCTCCAGCCCGCAGCCGAATTGAACTTCGCCGCGCAGGACGTTCCCGAACTGGGCATAGGCTCCGGCCTTTCTACTGCCGAGCTGGGGTTGCGTCTGCGCTACCAATTCGTGCCCGAGTTCGCACCCTATGTCGGCGTGAACTACGAACGCGCCTTTGGCGATACGGCGGATTTCCGGCGTGCGGAAGGCGAGAAGGCCGGAGGATTGAAGTTCCTGATCGGAATCCGCTCCTGGTTCTAACGAGGATATAATTTCAGGACCGACCCGTCTCATTGAGGCAGGTCGGTCCTCCTGCCTTTCGCGTGACATGCTGTTCTTGAACGGGGAACGGTCAGGACGGCCGAACGACCGGGCCGAAAGGAGTGATTCCTCGCCGGGGACGGCGATGATTGGACGCGGGCGCCAAGCTGCCATGCCAGAGAAGGATTTGAACTCTGTTACCGCGAGGGACCACCACATCAGTTCATATAAGCTGGGGACTAGGCTATGGCTCACACCCAAGAGAACAGCGCCGAGCCGATTGCACGAGTGCGGCGTATTGCAGGCCACCCAGTCGGGGTCGATCAGCCGCCCATCGGGCATTTACCCGTTAGGTAGCCCTATCAGAAGAACAGGGGCAAATCCACCTCCCGGCGTTCGCATGTTGGTTGTCTGGCCTTGGTAAAGTCGGCTCGCCACCAGAAGGAGGTCTCCGCAATAAGTGTAAAGTCGAACGTCCATTTTACGCGCAACCGTTTCGCCATCGACACGGACCAACCTGTTGCTGGTAGGCACGTAGGTTTGGGCTATGAAGTTGCCATTCTGCAGGATCTCTGCCCAAACCCGCCGCGTGATTTTGTCACCACGAAACGCTGCTTTCGACCCGAACCCTCCCGCTGGCTTGAAGAACAATTTGCCACGCGTTGCCCAGAGGGCATCGGCGTTGGCAGGAGTCACACGCAGGGTCGCGGGAATTCCGGCCGAGAGCACCGCGATGACCTCCGCCACGACGCCCAACTGCAGCAGCGTGTCAGGATCGGATAGAAGCACTAGATTGCGCTTGTCTGCGTAGATTGCGTGGTTGCGCGGATTCGGCGTCAGAACGACTTCGCCAGCCTCGTAGGCCCGGCGGATCGGCTCGTGGGAATGCTCTTCCAAAGCAAAGTCGGTCATCCGGTTGTATATAAGGTCGACGGGGCGGTCATTGGCGAGCAACTGCCCACGGTCACGACGGAAACCGGCGCCATCGACGATCTCTACCTCAAAACCTTGTTTCTGGAGCATCTGTCGCGCAATTATGAACTCCGGATAAAGGTACTGCTCCTGCGGACGATCATCGGTGATCGCGATGCGGCGGAGATCTCCCGAAGGTCGCTGGCTCCGCCATTCTCGCTGGAACATATCCTTGACCGCGAAGTCGAAACTATTCGACGGTGAAATTCTTGCGTTCTGCGCTCCGCAGCAGCGCCGTTGCACCCGAGCCATGAGTGCGTTCAGAAATGCGCCGCCTGCATTGGTGTTGATTTCAATGAGCCGAGGCCCCTGCGGGCCCAAATGAAAATCATAGCCCATGAATACGCCGTGTGGACCATGGTCTTCGCGTGCCAGTTGCGGAGCGTGAGCGAGAACAGCCTGCTGATACGCTGGAAGCGCGCTAATTTTTTCCACGGCGGACACGATTGCAAGCATCCCATCCAGCATCGAACTGGGCAGAAAACTTGTCACTCCCGAGAACAGATGCGGGTGGGTCGACGCAAGCTGGGGGAACAGCAACAAATGCCCGGACTCCTCAGCCAGAACTTTGCCCAGAGCTTCGCGGTCAACGGAGGTGCAGAAGCACTCCCGGTTAAGCTCTTCATGCCCTGAGGTGCGTTCTGGGGCAGTGTCGTGGGTCATGGCGCAGCCTCACATGTCCAGGTCCAGGCAATCACGGGGTGCCCATCCCATCAATCCATCTCACACGTTTGGCGCCAATCGGTTCATCGGCGCTTGCCATCAGGTGATCCGAATAAGTGATCGCTTCCGCTGGCGTTGTCAGGTTAAATTGCACCCATTTCCCAATCTGGTTAAGCGGACATTTCAAGCTCGAGTGTGACCTTCATCATCGCTCCGTCGCTCGTCTCGACCCGGCGTGAGGCGCAGATTTTTGACCTATTGGTGCTGGTCGCGCTCGATGTCAGTAGAACCTGGTGCGGACGCCGAGCGCTTCATTGGTCTGCGCGATCGAGTCTTCGGCAGTCCCGGCTAGGCCGGTCAGCGCTCTGATGGCGTCAATCGTGTCGGGAATGACGATGGCCTGGTTATCGACCATATAGGCGTAGAACAGCTCGTCGCCCTCGACCTTGAGCATGTCCTCCCACAACGCGACCTCGTAGAGATTATCATGCGGGCGGCCGAGGTCGGCCATCAACTCCTTAACCGTGTTGATAGCGGCGAGGCCATCGCCGGCGCGGATCAGGGCAATCCTGGACGAAGACCGGAACGCATTGAGTACCTCGTCCTCGCTCGCGCTCCGCGTCAACTTCACCGACCAATAGTGAAGATGCGCCAGCGTCTGCGGAACTTTGACGGCCATCGTCACAACGTCGAGCTCCGGATCCACGCTTTGGGCGTCAGGCCCCTGGTGGCTGGGGATGTCAGGCTCGGGAACGAGCGTGTTCATGATGCCGCCGAGGTGGCTTTCCCACGGATCGGTGGCCCGCCGCAGCAGGGTGCCGCGAGCATGCTTCAGGAGGCCTGCGCGCTTGAGCGTTGTCAGAGTGCGCACGATCGAGGTCGTGTTGCAAGACACCACCCGCGTCGCCGTTCTTCCCACCGCGCTATCGAACGAGACCTCCGCGACGAAGGAATGTCCCGTGACGGCATGCTTCTCGCCACCATGAACGATGAACTTGAAGCCGCTTGCCCGATAGGTCTCTGCATTCTGCGCGGCGATGCGCTTGGGTGTGCAATCGACGACGACGTCAGCCTGCCCAAGAAGATCGTCGAGAGTGCCGGCAATGGGGATGCCAGCCTCCCGCATCGCTTTGGCGTGCTCAGACGTCGCAGCATAAAGATCGACCCCTTGTCCTTCGCGCACTCGCAGGCGCCAGTCCGTGGTGATGTCGGCTACTCCTGCGAGCCTCATGTCCTTCTGAGCCAGAATGGCCGTGGCCACCCGCTTGCCGATGACGCCGTAACCGTTGATCGCGACTCGAACTGGATTGGTGTTTGTCATCTCTGTCCTGCTCTTTCAGTTTCGCGCGTCCAGGCTCGATTCATTGCTCCACCCGAATGATGTCGTTGGCGGCTGCGGCATAATCGAGCGCATAAGCGAGTTCGCCAGTGGTTTCGGCGTGCAGATGCAAGAGTGGCTGGCCCCGTTCGACCTCCTCGCCGAGACGCGTTTCCATGTGGATGCCTGCGGCCTTGACGTCGGGCGCACCGGCAAGCTTGGCGAGACGCGCCAGCTTGCGATTGTCGATATGAACAACGCGCCCGGCGCGCGGGGCGACGATGGGATGAGACTGCGCGGCGACCGGCGGAGTTCGCATGCCGCCTTGGGCTTCGCAGATCGCCGCGAATTTCGTCCAGGCGCGCCCATCGGCGAGTGTCGTGAGCGCGAGCGAAACGCCCTGGCCGGGTTCGGCCTTGCCGCCGATCTCGAGCGCGGCGCCGGCGAGCATCGCGGCGCGCCGGCGGAGATCATCCGGGGCCTCGGGCGCATTGCGCAAGACGGCGAGCACGTCGCGCGCCTCCAGCGCCGGGCCGACGCCGCGTCCGACCGGCTGGGAGCCGTCGGTGAGCAGGCAGCGCGCCTCGAGGCCCGAGCGCGCGGCCACCGCCCGTATGCGTTCGGCGAGATGGCGGGCGCTCTCTTCGCTGCGCACCTTGGCGGTTGGGCCTACCGGAATGTCGATGACCACATGGGTCGAGCCCGCCGCGATCTTTTTGGACAAGACCGAGGCAATGAGCTGGCCCTCGGTATCGACGTCCAGCTCGCGCTCGATGCGCACGAACTTGTCGTCAGCGGGACTGAGGTGGACGGCGCCGCCCCAGGCGATGCAGCCTCCCTCCTGTTCGACCACGCGCTTCAGCGCGGCAAGGTCCAGATCCACCGGGGCAAGCGTCTCCATCGTATCTGCGGTTCCGGCCGGTGACGTGATCGCGCGCGATGAAGTTTTCGGCATGATGAGGCCGTTCGCCGCGACAATCGCCACGACCAGCGGCGTGGTGCGGTTGCCCGGCAGCCCCCCAACACAATGTTTGTCGACCACGACCGGCGCGTTCCACGACAGACGCTCGCCGACGGCAATCATCGCGGCAGTAAGGTCTGCGGTTTCGTTTTCGTCGAGCGGCAGCGCCGCGCTCGAGGTGAGGAAGGCTGCAAGGTGGACATCGGTATAGTGGCCTTGGGCGACATCGCCGACAATGGCGGCGAGTGCGCCCGCGTCGAGGCGATGGCCGTAGATGCGCCGACGCACGTTGGCGAGCGACTCGACCGCCGGCGCATGCGTGACCGCGATGGCGTCTCCCTCGGCGACGCCGAGCATTTCCCAGGCCGGTTCCGAGAGCGCCGCCTCGCCCGGCGCGAGCAAACCATCGCCTTCGACCTGATAGAGCAGCGCCCGCACCTCGCGACCGCCAGCCGAGAGCAGCACTTGCGAACGCCCGGAAAGTCCCTCCGCGCGACAGACATGGCAGTCGGTGCGCATGATTACGATAGGCTGGTGCTGGCTGTGCAGGCCGAGCCGCCGTGCGCGCAATGTCGGCTGGACGAGGGTGCCCGCGTCGAACGTCGTCACAGCTCGAACACCTGCGATTGGCGTGGGACGACAGCGTCCCACCCCAATTCATGGTCGATGCGCGACCGCAACGCCTCCGAGGCTTGCTCCTCACCATGCACGATGAAGACCCGCTGCGGCGGACGCTGAAATCCTGACAGCCAGCGCATCAGTTCATTGGCGTCAGCGTGGGCGGACAGCATCGGCAGGTCGGCGACTTCCGCCTCGACCGAAATCCATTGGCCATGGATCTTTATCTCGCGCGCACCTTCGAGCATCGCGCGCCCGCGGGTTCCCGCCGCCTGGAAGCCGGAGAAGACAATGGTGTTCTTGTGGTCGGGCGCGAACGTCTTGAGGTGATGAAGCACACGCCCGCCCGTCGCCATGCCGCTCGCCGAAATGACGATCTTGGGATAAGGGCTCGCGGTGATCGCCTTCGATTGCTCGACCTCGCGCGTATAGGTGGCGATATCGCACGAAGCGCGGCAAACGTCGGGCGCCAGCCGATGGTCGGCGAGATATTCGCACAGCATGTCGGTCGCATTGATGGCCATCGGACTGTCCAGGTAAATCGGGATGTTCTTCAGCCGACCAGCCTCCCGCAGCTTCCAGAGATAATAGAGAAGCGCCTGAGCGCGTCCGACCGCGAAGGCCGGGATGATGACCGTCCCGCCGCGACGGACGGTGCGTTCCACGACCGCGCCCAGCGCTTCGGCTGCATCGGTCGGGTCATGGATGCGGTTGCCATAAGTTGACTCGATCACGACGAAGTCGGCTTGGGCGACCGGCTCCGGGTCCAGCATGAAGGGATCGGAATAGCGGCCGAGATCACCGGAGAAGACGACACGCCGACCGCCCCATTCGACATCTGCTGTCGCGGCGCCGAGGATGTGCCCGGCATGGCGAAAGGTGACCCTCGCGCCGCCCGGCAGTTCGGTGGATTTGGCGAACGGGACCGAGCTGAAGGACTCGATCGCGCGTTCGGCGTCGCGCACGCCATAGAGCGGCAAGGCCGGCTTGTGCCGCGTGGCGCCGATGCGGTTGAGGAAATCGGCGTCCTTCTCGTTGAGATAGCCGCTATCCTTGAGAATGAGCGCCGCCACGTCGCGCGTCGCCGCTGTTGCATAGATGCGACCGCGAAAGCCGTCGCGCACGAGGCGCGGCAAATAGCCCGAGTGATCGAGATGGGCATGGGTGAGAATGACCGCATCGATGCTGGCTGGCGAGACCGGCAGCGGTTCCCAATTGAGTTCGCGCAGATTTTTCATGCCTTGGAACAGGCCGCAATCGATCAGGATGCGCTTGCCGTCATGCTCGAGCAGATGCTTCGAACCGGTGACGGTTCCGGCGGCGCCAAGTGAGGTCATGGTGAGCATCAAGCAGCCTTTCAGTTCGCCGGCGGTGGCGTGATGAGATCATGGGGATCGCCGCGACCATCGACGGCAGCGCATTCGGCGGGGGAAAGAAACTCATTACGGGACCGGTTCAGCAGCCGCGCGGCGCTTTCGGTCACATGCGCCCAGGTTGAGCGATTGGCGAACAGCATGCCGGCCACGTCGAGGGTGCC
This sequence comes from Hyphomonas sp., assembly GCF_013823385.1. Taxonomy (GTDB): domain Bacteria; phylum Pseudomonadota; class Alphaproteobacteria; order Caulobacterales; family Hyphomonadaceae; genus Hyphomonas. The sequence continues at coordinate 24,613 of NZ_PNMA01000035.1, read as the reverse complement.
GCCCCGGCTGATATAGCCGTGCGCGACCGTCCTTGCCGGCCCTCCATCAAGTCGGCGCAGCAATCCGAGCATCGGCTCGGGGCGCGTATGGGAGACGATCACGCGCGGCATGTTCGGCGGAAAGATCGCCGCGAGCTCAGCGTCGCTCGCTGTGAACGACCGTTCGATCGGATCGCGCGGCGCCCGGAAACGGCCCGGCTCGATCAGCACGGTGACGAGCGGCCGTACGCCGGCGTCGGCGAGTCGGCGGGCGGCCTTCAGCGCCTCTTCGAGCTGATAGGCTCCGATGGCGACGAGCTGCACGTCCGCGTCGGCTGCTGAGCCTTCAATGTGGGCCGCTCCTGCCTCAACGACTTGCAGCGCCGCCTCTCCGTCGAGGCGATGGGGCATATCGCGCTTGGAAACGATGAGGCACGCCACCTGGCCGCGTCCCTGATAGACAGAATGCAGGGCCGCGACGGTGCTGTTTGCGTCCACCGGGAACAGGACGCGAGCAGTGTCGCTCATCTCGCCGAGCAGCGCTTCGCCGATGGTCGGATCCTGGTGCGATTGCTCGTTCTTGCTGTTTTCCCAAGTATGAGAGGTGACGATGAGTGGGACCGAAATCCAGCCCGGCTCCTGGCCGATCTCGCGCTGGCGCCGCGCGAACACGATCTCCTGGCGTAGACCCCCGAGCATCTTCATCGCGAACGCTTCGTAGCTCACGATCAGGTTGAGCCCGCCCTTGTTGGCGAGCGCGGCGCCGGCCACGGCTTCCTCGTTAAGTGCGGTGATGACGGCGCCGTCGACCGCATCCGCCACCCCCGGCTCGGGGACGTTGACGCGGTGGCGCAAGCGTTCAAGCGCCGCGCCCATATGGTTCGAGCGCAATTCGTCGGGATTGCCGACCCGCACGCGGAGCGCGGGATTGGCGTCGACGAGGCGCACGAACCAGCGGTCGAGCGCGTGCATGGCGCAGTCGGGAGGAGCGCCCGCCTGTTCCCATTTCGGCTCGGGCAGTGTCGGTGCCTGGGGGCGACGCAGCGCCAGAGGATGACGGCTTTCCGGCGGTCGGCGCTGCGCGTCGTGGACGGCGAGCGTTTCGACGGCCTGCGCGATCTCATCGGGCGGCACGAACAGCACAGCCGCCGCCTCGTTGAAGGTGCGTCGCGCCGCCTCGTCGAGAGCGGGATTGCCGGCGATCGGCAGATTGTGAGCAGCGTTCGTGTCCGACCCCGGAAAACCGTAACCCTTGACCGTCTCGGCTATCACATAGGGGATCGGCGCCGGATAACGGCGCGTCGGATCGGTGATGAAACTCTCGAAGCGATGCTCTGCCTCCAATATGGCCCAGACAAAGGCCGCCGGATCGCGTCCGTCGATGGCGAACGGATCGAAGCCGTTGAGCCGCAGATGATCGGCGAGCCATTCGGCTCCGCCTTGCTGGGCGATCTGCGCGCGCTCCTCGATCCGCCTGCCATTGAGGATCATCACGGGAATGGCAAAGCCGCTATCTTCCGCGCGCCACCAGCGCGGAGTCCAGTCCGAGCCGCGCTGTTCCTCGAACGCCCCGTCGCTCAGGAAGGCGACGAGGCTCTCGCCCGGCAGCGGCATATGGACATACTGCACCTCGGCAAAGCCGAGGTAGCCGCCCTCGGAGATCGCGCCGGCCGTGTTCGGCCCGGCATGGCTGCCAAGCGGGACCGCTGCGGCCCCATCGGCGGCGATCGCATAGGAATAAAAGTCTGCGGCGAGACGCGAGAGGCCGGCCTCGCTTCTGTCATAGCGACCCTGCTGTGCCGGCGAGACATCGCCGGTGAGCGCGTTCACCGCCTCGATCGCGGCGACGCTATGACCTTGTCCCATCAACCAGGCGCGCGTTCTGGCGCTCAGCGCGTTAGCGGCGAGATATCCGACGAAGGCGGGAACCATGTTGAGCGACCCGCCCGTATGACCTTCCGGCGTGGTCTTGAACGCATCGGCTGGGAGTGGTGCGCCGGAGAGGTCGACGCGTTCCGCATAGCTCATGTGAACGACCGTCCACATCGCTGCGCTGGCAAGCCGGTCGGCGGCGATCAGGATCCGGTAAAGCGTCTCGGCGCCGACGTCGCTGGTCGCGGCGAGCGCGCGGACACGCTCGATCGTCTCGTCGGAGTGGACGATCGGGCCGAAACCCGTGCGCCAAGTCTCAAAGAAATCTGGTCGCGTCATTGTCACCTGTTCCTGTCGTTCGCCGATGAGCGTAGCGGGTCAGCCTGCGGTCCAGGGCGGCGGGTCGCTGGCCGGAAAGGAATCGAAGCCCGCACGCTCGACCTCATCGAGCGGCTCTGGGGGACGGCGATGGCGAATGAGGTTTTCCGCGCCGGCATGAACTTGCGCGAGTGCTTCAGCGACGAGTGGCGCAAGCCCGATCGCGTTCGTCTGGTGGGGCACCGCATCGGATGAGACAATGCGGCTCGAAAGGGCGGCAAGGCGCTCATAGGAATCCTCGGCGAAGACCCCATGAATGACTGCACAGACCGGCTTTGCGAAACCTTGAAGCGCGAGCTTGTGCGCCGCTTCGATCATCGTGCGGCCCGACGAGGCGATATCGTCGGCGAGCACCGGCTGACGGCCGCGCCAGGCGCCGAGATCGGGAACCTCGACATCGACGCTGCGGTCGCCGTGCCGGATCTTTTTGAGCACGGTGCACGGCGCGCCGACGCGTGCGGCGATCGCCGAGACCCACTGCTCGCTCTCCTCATCGGGGCCGATCAACAGGGGCGCCTCGACATGGGCCGAGATCCAGTCGGCAAGTACCGGTGCAGCGTGCAATGTGATGTCGGGTATCGTGTAGAGCGTCGACAGCGCCGGATAGCGATGCAGGTGCGGATCGACCGTCACCAGCCGGTCGAACGTGGCCGAGACGAGACGCGCGAAGCTCTTCGAGGAAACCGCTTCGCCAGGCTGGAAGCGGCGGTCCTGGCGCATATAGGAAAGGTAGGGCGCAACCAGCGTAACCTCGCGCGCGCCAAGGTCGCGAGCCGCGTCCGCGGCGAAGACGAGACTCAGAAAGCCGTCGTCGGGACGCGCCAGGGTGCTGACCAGATCCACGCATTTGTCGGCGACATCCGTCAAGAGACGCACATAGCTCTCGCCGTCGGGAAAGCGCCGGGTCTCAAGGACGCCAAGCTCGAAGCCGCCGGCTTTGGCGAGCGCCTGCGCGAACGCTTCATTGCCTGGAAGAGCGAAGATCACGCGCATCTGATTACCCCTGTCGCTCAACGCCGCCCCCTGTAGAAGCGCAGCAATTGCGCGTTGAAGGCGACGATGATGGTGCTGATTGACATGAGCGCGGCCGCCACCGCCGGCGTCATCAGTAATCCGGTGCCGAACGTGATGCCCGCCGCCATCGGGATCGCGACCGTGTTGTAGCCGGTTGCCCACAGAAGGTTCTGCACCATTTTACGATAGGTCGCTCGCGACAGGCCGAGAATGGCGACCACGTCCCTTGGATCGCTGCGCACCAGGACGATGTCCGCGGATTCCACCGCGACGTCGGTGCCTGCGCCAATCGCGATACCGAGATCGGCGACCACCAGCGCGGGGGCGTCGTTGACGCCGTCGCCCACCATGGCGACCGCAAGGCCGCGCGATTGCAGCTCCTCGATCTTCTCCGACTTCTGGTTGGGAAGCACCTCGGCGAAATATTCCGCAATGCCCAGTTCTTCCGACACCGCCTGGGCGACGCCGTGGGCGTCGCCGGTGAGCATGATCGAATCGACGCCGAGCGATTTGAGTTCGGTGATCGCCTGTTTCGATTCCGGCCGGACGATGTCGGCGAGTGCGAACAGGGCGCGCGGCGCTCCGCCGCGCACCAGGACGACAACGGTTTTGCCCTGGCTCTCGAGCTTCTTCAGGCGCGGGTCGGAAATCTCCTCGCTGGTGCGGGCGAGATGACCGGGGCTGACGATGCGGATATCTTCTCCACCGACATTCGCCAGGATCCCCTCGCCGGTGATGTTGCGCACCTCGCTCGCCTTGGGCCAGTTGAGGCCGCGATCCTTTGCTTCCGCAACGATGCCGTGCGCAATCGGGTGCTCGGACTGGCTTTCAGCCGCCGCCGCGAAGGCGAGTTCCGCATTCTCATCCCCATCGCTGAGCAGGACGATGTCGCTGACCCCGAAGCGGCCTTCGGTCAGTGTGCCGGTCTTGTCGAACACGACGGCGTTGAGATTGCGCGCGCGCTCAAAGGCGGCGCGGTCGCGGATGAGTAGGCCATTGCGGGCACTGAGCGATGTGCTGACGGCGACCACCAGCGGCACGGCGAGCCCGAGCGCATGCGGACAGGCGACGACCATGACAGTCACCATCCGTTCCACTGCGAACGCGGGCGTCTGGCCGAGCAGCAGCCAGACGATGAGCGTGCCGACGCCGACCACAAGCGCGATATAGGTGAGCCAGGCGGCGGCGCGGTTGGCGAGGTCCTGGGTGCGCGAGCGCGTCGCCTGCGCCTTCTTCACCAGCTCGATGACCTGGGCGAGATAGGTCTTGTCGCCGGTTGCGGTCACTTCGATGGTTACAGCGTTGGCGCCATTAATCGCACCGCCGATCGCCGGTTCGCCCACTCCTTTAGAGACGGGGCGCGACTCACCCGTCAACATCGCTTCGTTGAAGCCAGAAGCCCCTTCAAGAATATTGCCGTCCACCGGCACCTTGGCGCCAGGACGGACCAGCACGTGGTCGCCCGGCATCAAGGCCGATATCGGGACTTCCTGGGTCGCGCCATTGGCGTCGATGCGCGTCGCGGTGTCGGGCAAAAGGCGCACGAGCTCCTCAAGCGCGCGCGACGCGCCCATGACCGAGCGCATCTCGATCCAGTGGCCGAGCAGCATGATGCCGATCAGCGTCACCAGCTCCCAATAGAAAGCCTCCCCCGGAAAGCCGAAGGTGACGGCCGCGGAGAAGAAATAGGCGGCCGAGATCGCCAGCGCGATCAGGGTCATCATACCGGGCTGCTTCTTGCGCAGCTCGGAGACGACGCCAGTCAGAAACGGCCAGCCGCCATAGACATAGACGATGGTGGAGAGCGCGAAGAGCAGAAGCCCATCGCCGGGAAAGGAGATGGTCCCGGCAAGGCCCAGCCAATGCTGAATCATCGGCGACAAGAGCAGCACGGGCGGCGTCAGGACTAAAGTCACCCAGAAGCGACGCCGGTAATCGGCAATCATCGCGCCATGATCGTGGCCGCCGGCATGATCGGCATGGGTAGAACCGGATGCCTGGACAACAACGGCCCCAGCCGCACCCGCAGCTGGTTCATGCTGTTGATGGTGGTGCGCGTGATGCCCGCCAGGCTGATTCATCCCTTGATCCTTCTTGTGAGCTTGATGGCGATCGGCGTGCCAGTGGTCAAAAGTATTTGATGTGTATTACGCGCCCACCGCATGCACCCCTCATGGTCGCCGCTGCGGTGCAGTGCCTTCATCACGAACGCACGCGCCTCAGGCGCGGAATGAACCCGGGAACGCGGCGCCTGTAGCTCTCATAGTCGGCGCCGAAGCTTGCGATCGCATCGCGCTCCTCGGTACGGGCGAGACGCACATACATGACGACCAGCACCGGAAACATGAGGAGCGTCAGCAGCGTCGGCCATTGCAGCAGGAACCCGAACATCACGAGGATGAAGCCTAAATATTGGGGGTGACGGATCGAGCCATAGGCGCCCGTCGTCGCGAGCACGCCGTCACGCTGGGCGACATAGAGCGTCTTCCAGGCCGAAGCGATCAGGATGAAGCCGCCGCCGATAAACGCGAAGCTGAGCAGATGAAACGGACCGAAATGCGGATTTCCGCGCCAGCCGAACAGTTCTTCAAGAAGATGGCCGGCATCGTGCGTGAACCAATCGACGCCCGGATAGCGGCTCTGTAGCCAACCCGAGAGCAGATAGATGGTGAGCGGAAACCCATACATCTCGGTGAACAGTGCGATGATGAACGCGCTAAACGCACCGAACGAACGCCAATCCCGCCTGGTCTGCGGCTTGAAGAAGCTGACCGCGAACAGGATGAAGACGGTCGAGTTCAGCACCACCAGCCACCAAAGCCCATAGGCCGGAATATCATTTTCCATGAAAGCGCCCCCTGACAATCCGATCAGTGACGGTGAGGGCGCTGCACCCGCTCACCTTCAGACGCCCCCGCGGAGCCGCCATGTCCGCCGTGGCCGCGGTGCATGAAGATGTGCATCAGCGGACACAGGAGGATAATCAGGAACGGTAGCCAGCCGAGCAGATGGGCTCGGTGTTCGAGGATGAGAAAGACGCCCGCGATCACGAGGAAACCCACCAGGACGATATTTGCGATAGACAATCGGCGATGGTCTGGGTCGCGTTTGGCGTTCTCATATTCCATCATCTGCCTCCGTTCCGACCGGTCGGCGCGCAGGCAGACCCATTCTTGGTGGCCAAGAATAGAGACCAGAGGAGCCACGTCTTTGATCTGCATTAAATCGTGCGGGAGCCTTTGTCGGGCGATAGTGCGCGTTCGGCTCCGGCATTCAGGCGGTGGGGAGCGTGTCGAAGCGGGCAGCCAGCGTCGTGATCGCCTCGCGGCATGAGCCGAGGCGAATGTCGATGCCGCGTGCGCGTAGGAGGTCGCGGCAGGGTTCGGCGATGAAGCCGCAGACCAATCGCTCGACGCCGCTTTCGGCGATTACGTCGTAGATGGCGCGCTCTCCATAAGCCTGGCTTGCGGGAAAGGTTTCGACCGCGCCGTCAGCCGACAAAACGACCACGCCATCGCAGCACGCAAAGAATGGACAGAGGATCGGCCCTTCGAGGCGCATGGCAACCATGATTCCGGTGCGCACGGCTTCCTGAGAAAGCGGCTTAGACATGAGAGGCCATAGGGGCTCCGGTGCATAGGCGGGTCCACCAATGTCGTATCCCCGCCTGCAAGCTCGGTCTTTAACTCCGGTCAAGTTTTTCGTTGAGGGGCGCGTGTCGCACGCGCGTATCCATTGCAACCGCCACGCGCGTTTCGCGCCGGTGATCTTTCTGAGGTGTAATATCGGGACAGCTTTGGCGTCCTTATCCTTACAGGACGCCGCGTGCCCAGAAGGGCAATGAATGGCGTCCTCTCGATTGCAAACCGGGAGCGCACGCAAATGGATCAGGACCGACAAGCCCAGGACGACCGACACCGAGGCCGATCATGGCGCGGATGACGGTGTCGACTGAGCGACCGGGCCGCTCGGGCAATGGCTCGGTTATCGATGACGGTGCCGACGCGCTTCGCCTGCTTCCCGGCTTGCACGGCGCGGATCGAAAGATCGAAGCTGGCCAGGAGCTGTTCGGCGTCGGCGCTCCGTTCGATGCCGTTTGCAATCTCATCGACGGCTGGGTGTCGCTCTACACCTTGCTGGAGGATGGACGCAGGCAGATCGTCCAGTTCGTGCTGCCGGGTGGGGTATTCGGCATGTTCGGGACGTCGAGCGGACGCGCTACCTACGGCGCGCAGGCGCTCACCGGGGCGCTCGTATGCTGCATCCCGCTCGACGTGCTGAACGCGCGCATGCGCGACAATCCCGACGTCGCTATGCGGCTGGTGCGCTCCTTGAGCCGCGACCGCGCGCTCGCCTTCGACCACCTCACCAGCGTCGGCCGGTGCAATGCGCGCGAGCGCGTCGCCCGCCTGGTTCTCGAACTGTTCGTGCGCTGCCGAACGCAATGGCCAGGCAACCGCATCGAGGAGATGTATCTGCCGCTCACTCAAGAGCATATCGGTGATGCGACGGGGCTTACGTTCGTCCATGTGAACCGCATTTTGCGCACGTTGCGCAAGGAAGGCGTCGTTGAGTTTCATCATCGCCGGCTGCGCATCCTCGATCCGGATCGACTTGTCCGTGTAGCCGGCGTCGACCACAACGCCGCGATGGCGTGGCTGTGACGCGCCGCCGCACGCGGCGATGTGGCGCGACGGATCATGCGTCGTCTTTTCGCGCGCGCCGGGATCTGGCCAGGGGGCGAGCAGGCTTGGCCTGGGCGACTGGCCCATCGGTGCCGAGCGGCATCTCATCACAGCGGCAGTCGAGGAAACCGTGCGTTGAGCAAGTGCGGCACATTTCCTCAAGCCGCATGCGCAGCGCCTTACGGCCGCGATGCAGGCGGACGGTCACATTGTTCAGCGAGATGCCAAGGCTCGCGGCCAGCCGGTCCCGTGGCTCGCCCAGAATATCGGCCCGCCAGATGACGTCGGCATATTCGGCCTTCAGCGTCGGCAAGAGTCGGTAGAGGCAATTGCACACGGTGGCGTCGATCTCCGCGTCGGGGTCGGCGGGTAGCGCTTCGATGTCGATGCTGTCGGCTGCCGCCTCTCGCCGATGCCGGCGTGCCTGAGCGCGCTGGTGATCGACGATGGTGGTGGCGAGGATTCGACCGAGCCACCCGCGCACGGTCTGGACGTCGCGGAGCTGGCTGGAGCGCTCCAGCACGCGGAGCGAGAAACGCTGCAACACCTCCTCCGCCTCGTCGTGGTTGCGCAGACGTTGACGGAGGAAAACGAGGATCTCCTCCTGCGCTTCGACCAGCGCGCGCTGGACGGCCGCGTCGTGCGGCTTGGCCGCATCTTCGGCTGATGGCGTGGCGTCACTCGATTTGGTCATTGAATCCCAAGACCTGACTCGCCGCTCGATGCGGAATACGAATGACAAGCGTTGCTCACAAAAGGGTGCCTGTCTTCGATCCAGATCAAAATCAGTGCCATTGGCCGGCTGCCCCCAAGATCGTGGCGCATTGCTCGGCCATTGCCTGCTCTTCGTTCGCAGGGATGATCAGGACAGCCACTCTGGCCCCAGGCGAGGCGATGTCAAAGGCGCCCGCGTTATTGGCGTCGGCGTCGCAGGTGATGCCCAGCCAGGCGAGACGCGCGCAGATGCGGGCGCGCATCTCGGGCTGGTGCTCGCCGATCCCGCCGGTGAACACCAACGCGTCGACTCCGCCGATCGTCGAAGCGAGCGCGGCCGCCTCGCGCGCAACCCGGAACGCGAAGATTTCCAACGCCTCGTCTGCGCTTGCCGCATCGCTCTCAGCCAGTACCCGCGCGTCGCCGCTGATGCCGGATAGGCCGAGTAAGCCGGACTCGTGGTAGAGCATATGTTCGAGCGCATCGGCTGACATGTTGCGGGCGCGCATCAGGTGGATCAGGACGCCGGGATCAGTCGCGCCGCAACGCGTGGCCATCGGCACCCCGTCGAGAGTGGAAAATCCCATCGTCGTGTCGCGGCTGACACCGCCTTCGAGCGCACAGATACTTGCGCCGGCTCCGAGGTGTGCTGCGACGATGCGACTGCGGGCAAGGTCTGGCCGGCGCCGTTCGAGCTCGGCAGCGATGAATTGATAGGACAGGCCATGAAATCCGAAGCGCTTCACGCCGGCGTCAAACAGGACCCGGGGAAGGGCGAAGCGGCGCACAAGATCCGGCTGTGTGCGATGGAAGGCGGTGTCGAAGCACGCGATCTGTGCGACGTTGGGGCAGAGCTGCCGCAGCGCGTGGATCAGAGCGACGCTCTTTGGCTGATGAAGGGGCGCAAGCGAGGTCAGCGCCTCGATCTCGGCAAGCACGTCATCATTGATGAGCGCTGGACCGGCGAAGTGGTCGCCGCCGTGGACAACGCGCTGACCGATCGCCTTCAGCCCCCGCATGGGGAGATGACCGGCAAGGCACGCGAGCGCCTGTTCGATCAGCACTGGCGTCGGCGCTTCCGACGATAAAGCATACTCGGCGCGCGTTTCGCCCGCCTGCACGCGAAGTTTGCTCGTGGCCTCGTCGAGCGTTGCCCGGCCGAGCACGCGCGCGCTCCCCCGGTCGAGCGCGAACACTCCCAGCTTGATCGTGGCGGAGCCGGGATTGATGGTGAGGATCGTGTCGGTCATGGGGTGTTAGCCAGGTTACGAGTTGGCGCGCCCTTCGGCTTTAACCCCGATCAAGCTGGCGCCAAAGTGTCGGCGTCGGCTCCAGACCGGCTGACCGCCATCAGCGCGCGTCCACCCATAAGCATGACCGTATCGAACGCGGCTTCGCCTTGGTAACCGTCTCCGCGCTCTTCGTCGGCATTATCGGCTTGGGCTTTACCGATCCGAATCCATTGCGCATGCCGCTCACCCCGTTTGGCGTTCCATTGGCCGACACCCCCTGACTAACCGGACGCGCCCTGCTGTTGGTGCTGTTTGCCTTCGCGAACGCGCTCGGCGGATTTTTTGTCGGTCGAGAATTGATCCCGGTTAAAGACCGGCCTTCTCGCGCGTCTATGATCCGTCTGCGCAGGGCCAAGTCCCGAAGCGAAAATAATTAAAGAAGCGCGGAAGAATCGCGTGGGGTGACGAGACGCGTTTACTGCGGAAAGGGACGATCATGAAGCTGGGAATAATAGCGGCGGCGGGATCAATGCTACTGCTGGGGGCGTGCGCCACGACGCAAGCGACCCCGGCACAATATGCGTCCTGTCAGGAAATGGAGCGTGACATGGGCGTGGCGAACCGGCACGACCACGGCGAAATGAAGGGCCAGGGCCGCAACGCGATGAACCTCAGCCATGACCGGTGCCGCCAGATTCTCTCGCAGCCAGCGCCTGCTGGGACCAGTTCGGAGAACAACTGACAGGCCGTAAGGTTTGTCGGATCGGCTGCGATCGTCGTCGTCTTGCAGCGAATGCTGCGCTCTCGATCGTGCATGTCACACGACCGAGAGCTGGAACAAAATTCGAAATCTTGGTGCCCATGGCCATTTAAGAGTTGCGTTTTGCACGCAAGGGAGATTGGTAACCTCGCCGACTTAACAAAACACCTTGTCCGAAGGGTTGGTCGGGAAATCGAATATCCGAGGGGTAAGAAAAGACAATGAGGCTTATCATTCTCGGACCGCCGGGAGCAGGAAAGGGAACGCAGGCGCAGCGCCTGGTCGAACGCTATTCCATTCCTCAGCTTTCCACAGGCGAGATGCTGCGCGTGGCCGTGGCCACCGGCACGGAAATCGGGCGCGAGGTCAAGGCGATCATGGATCGCGGCGAACTCGTACCCGACGATGTGGTCAACCACATGGTATCTGATCGGATTGATCAAGAGGATTGCCGCAGGGGTTTCATTCTGGACGGCTTTCCCCGGACGGTCGCGCAGGCGGAGGTCCTGACGGCGATGCTGGAGCAAAAGGGTGTCAAGCTGGATGCGGTGATCGAACTGAAAGTCGATCAGGCGGCACTCATCGAGCGAATGGAAAAGCGCGTCGCCGATACGCTGGCCGCTGGCGGCACGGTTCGTAGCGATGACAATCGGGAGACCTTCGCCAGACGTCTCGACGAGTACCGGCGCAAGACCGCGCCACATCGTGAGATCGCTCGATGACGCGCCTGTGCTCGCACACGACCTGGCCTTCGGCGACGACGAGGAAGTGATCCGGATAGACCCGCAGGCTCACAGGACGATTGGCGAACGACGCCGGCACACTGTAGCGATTGCGTTCCAGATGCACGAGGCAGGTGGGAGAGACCCGCTTGCCATATTCAACGAAGCCATCGAACGGCCGGCCCGCCGGCATCAGGCTGCCCGCTTCATCAGCCCAGGCGTCAGCAACAGAACCGGGCTGGGTGCCATGCGGGATGTCCTGCCATAGCGCCCGGCATCGCTGCTCAAGCCCGAGGTTCAGGGCGTCCAGACTTTCCGCATGCGGTATAGGCTGCCATAGACGACGGCGCGCATCCTGAACGTTCTTCTCGACTTGGCCTTTTTCCCAACCGGCCGCCGGATTGCAGAACTCGGCCTCGAACATGTAATGGCTGACCATCGTCGCAAACCGCGCGTTGACCGTCCGGGCCTTGCCGCGCCCGACCTTGTCGATCGCCGTGCGCATGTTGTCGTAGATGCCGCGCCGCGGCACACCGCCCCGCACACGGAACGCATGATTGTGCGCGTCGAACAGCATCTCATGCGTCTGAAGGATATAAGCGCGTACGAAGAACGCACGGCTATAACTGAGCTTGAAGTGCGCGACCTGAAGCTTGGTACGAACACCGTCAATGATCGCCCAATCCTCACTCCAGTCGAACTGGAACGCCTCGCCCGGCGCAAACGAGAGCGGCACAAAAGTGCCGCGTCCGCTCGTCTGCTGCTGGATACGGTAATCGTCTTGCCAGGCCCGTGCAAACGCCGCCACACGGCCATACGAGCCGTCATACCCAAGGCTCACCAGATCGGCATGCAGCTGCTTGATCGTGCGCTTCTGCTTGCGCGGCCGTGTCATCTCCCGCCGCAGCCACGCCGACAGCCTGTCCGCATAAGGATCCAGCTTGCTCGGCCGGTCCGGCGTCCTGAAACGCGGCTCGACCACCTCGGATCGCAGGTACTTGCGCAGCGTGTTTCTTGAAAGGCCCGTCCGCCGGGAAATCTCCCGGATCGACATCTGGTTGCGGTGATACCACCGCCGGATAACGCTCAATAATGCCATGTCCAACACTCCATGGTCCCCCGCTCGCCAAAGCTCGGGACCGGTTCAAACATGGGTCATTTCTCAGTGGAAATTTCTGCCCTCCCAGGGTCAATTCTCAACGGCAATCAACAGGCAGGGATAGACCTTGTGGCCGGGCTCAGGTTTCGACGTGCTGGGCTTACGGTAGAGCGCCTCGATGCCCATCCGCTTCATCAGTGTCGAGACATGCAGTCGGCCGACGTGCAAGCCTTCTCCAGCCAGCAGGTCCCGCAACATCCGGCTCCCGGCAAATGGATAGTCGAGATGCAGTTGGTCGATCCGCAGCATCAGCGCCAGGTCCGCCTCGGGCACTTCGCGAGGAAGATAGTAGACGCTGCCCCGGCTGATGCTGAGCAGCGCCGCCTGGCGCCCGACGGACAGTTTGTGCTTCCGATCGATCATTTCTTTGCGTCCGGCAACAGTCCGTTCGCGGTTCCTTCGGACCCATGGCAGTCACCGCTCACTCCCGAGCGCTCCGGACAAAAAATCATTCTCTAATGCCAGCTGGCCGATCTTGGCATGCAGCTCCTTCAGATCGACGGCCGGGGCCTCTTCTTTCGGTGGGTCGCCGAAGACACCTGTCGCCCCTTCCAGAAGCGGGTTTTTCCACTGCTTGATCTGGTCGAGATGAACGTCAAACAGCTGCGCAAATTCGGCGAGGGTCTGTTCACCGTGGACGGCAGCGAGCGCCACCTTGGCTTTGAAAACCGGGCGGTGATTCCGGCGGGGTCGTCTGGGCATGGTCGTCTCCTGTGCTCGGCAAAATGCCGATCTGCAGGCAGAAATCTCACCTAACCTCGCTGTTCAAGATTCTTGAGCCACCTCTCCGCGCCATCACCTTTGAACATCATCCAAACCAGATAGGTCGACATCAAAGCACCACCGAAACAAAAGACTGAGACATAGGCGTATGCAAAGAAAGTATAGGTCGTGATAAGCACGCCGAGCGCCAGCAGGCCAAAAATGCGGACGCCGCGCACCGATGATAACAGGAGCGGCAGAATGACGACCGAGATATAGATCGCGTATGTGATTTCCCGGCGACCGACAAAGTCCAATAGCTCGGTGCCCTCATAGATGATCACATGCGACAGGAAGCGGGTGTTGAGCCAGCCTGTATGGGCGAAGTAAGGCACGTATTGCAGGGCGCCTAGCATTGCGCCAACAATCACAAATACGAGAAAGTAAGGCTTTCGCTTGGCCGGTTCGAGAGCGAAAGTCGAGACCGGAATCCAGACAGGCCAGGCGAGCCAGGAAAAGAACATGTAGACAAGTGAAGCACTTGCAATCAGTTCGGTATTCTGTCCGGCACCTGCAACCCAGACAATCCCTTCGGCGAACTGTTGAAATCCGAATAATAGCGGCAGGGTGGCCAGTGGCAGATAGCGCCAGTCGCCGCGCCAGGCTTGGCGCATGCTGAGCGCCCCTGCCGGAATGAGCCCAGCGGCGGCGATGAAACTAATTTCTGCTGACAAACACATATGGTGGCCCCTACGATTGACTTTTTGTGGCTCAGGACACGCGCCTGCGGAACAGCCAGGCGCCTGCGGCAAGGGTGACGATGGCAATGACCGCCATGGGCCAAGTGTGGCGAATGAAGAGTTCTGCTGGCGCATCCTTCATATAGACAGCCTTGCTGATGGTGGTGAAGTGCATGATTGGATTGGTTTCACTCAAAGTCTGCAGCCAGTCCGGCATATTAGCGACCGGGGTCGCATACCCTGACAGTAAGACAGCAGGCATCATGTAAATGAACAGACCGATGATCGCCTGTTGCTGCGTCGCCGCCAGCGAAGAGATAAATAAGCCAATGCCAACGATCGCGGCGAGATAGACTATCATGCTGGCATACAGCAGAAGTAGCGACCCACGTAGGGGCACTGTCCGTCGTCATGTATTTTGAGACAGAAGGCTGCCTGACTTAAGGAGGGTCTGGCGCATCTGGGTTTGAGTTAAGCAGCGGATTGGGCGTGCTGCAAGCGCCTGAGTTTCATCGTCCTCCTTTTGATTTTCTCACGTTCGAGCAGGATCGTTTGCCCGCGGCCGGTGTAGACATCGGCGGGGGTCAGGTTTTTCAGGCTCTCGTGATAGCGCTGATGGTTGTAGTGGCCAACGAACGCGTCGATCTGCGCTTCAAGGTCTCCGGGCAGGAAGTAGTTTTCCAGCAGGATGCGGTTCTTCAAGGTTTGATGCCAGCGTTCGATCTTTCCCTGCGTCTGAGGGTGATATGGCGCGCCGCGCGTGTGCTTCATGCCCTTGTCGGCAAGGTAGTCTGCCAGATCACCAGATATGTAGGATGGTCCGTTGTCGGATAATAGGCGCGGGCGGTGAACGACGTTGGCGGTACCGAGCCCAGAAGCTTGGAGCGCCAGGTTGAGCGTGTCCTGCACATCACTCGTCGCCATGCCGGCACAAAGCTTCCAGGCGATGATGTACCGCGAAAAGTCATCGAGCACCGTGGAAAGGTAGAACCAGCCCCAGCCGATGACCTTCAGATAGGTGAAGTCCGTCTGCCAGAGCTGGTTGGGCGCCGTGGTCTTGTCGCGGAACTCACTGGCAGCTTTCATCACGATGAAGGCCGGGCTAGTGATCAGGTCATGTGCCTTCAGAAGCCTGTAAACACTGGCTTCCGAGACGAAGTAACGCTTCTCGTCCGTGAACGTCACCGCCAACTCCCGGGGCGAGAGTTCCGGCTGGTCGAGGGCCATTTCCAGAACCTGATCGCGCACGGCTTTTGGGATGCGGTTCCAGACGCGGCCGGACCCGCCGCGCCGGTCTTCCAGTCCCGCATCGCCAAACCGTCGATACAGATCGTACCAGCGATAGAAGGTCGGCCGCGACACGCCGATCTGGTCGAGCGTCTTCTTCACCGGCTGGTGCGAGTTCTCGACCAGCCGGATGATTTCAAGCTTTTCGGATGCACGGTACCTCATTCTTGGGCATCCCCATCCCCGATCACGCTTTTTTTGAGTATGCGGTTTTCCAGCGTCAGGTCCGCCACAACCTCCTTCAGGTCGCGCATCTCACGCTTCAGGCCCGTCACTTCGCCAGATGTCGCCTGCCGCTCAGTGTCACCCGACAGCCGCTTCTTGCCGGCTTCGAGAAACTCCTTCGACCAGGTGTAATACAGCCCCTGCGCAATCCCCTCACGCCGGCAAAGCTCGGCAATCGAGTACTCGCCGCGTAGGCCTTCAAGGACAATCCGGATCTTCTCCTCGGCTGAAAACTTCCGCCGGGTCTGACGCTTGATCGCTTGCACATGCTTCTCGGCCGAACTCTCCTGCGGCCCGGATTTCTGTCTCATCTTCACTCCTCGTATCAGTTACGATGAGCCAGAAATCCTCCTTAAGCAATTTCGCCGATCTGTCTCACAGTCGCTGACGGGGAACAGGGGCACGTCCAGAACCAGCCAACCAAGGATCAGCATCGCCGTGGCGCTCGCGAGCGCTATGATCAAGGCAGGCGCCGCCTTTCCGATTAAAATTTCTATTGGCTGGAGTGGCGAGACGAGCAGCTGCTCGAATGTCCCGAGCTCGCGTTCGCGCGCAATCGACAAGGCTGACACCATAAATCCAACGATCGCGGTTTAACCCGAAGGCGAGGGCGCAAAGAGTGGCCGCGGCAAGGTGCGCAATCTCTGAGACGCAAAGCGCTGTGACCAATTTGCGGCCACGATGATCATAGGCCGCGCTCAGGTGATGAATGGTTCATGAGACAATTGTATCGACCCAGCGGATTCTGCTCAGTTTAGACCGCTAACGCGAATGCCTCAGCGGGTGTTTTCATGCCGAGGGCCTGATGTGGCTGTCGGTTGTTGTAGAAGCTGATCCAGTCTCCGACGACGCGCGAGGCGTGCTGGAGGTTTTCGAAACGGTGCCGGTGGATATGCTGGTCCTTCAGGGAACGGATGACGCGCCCGATCATGCCGTTCTGTTGTGGGCAGTACGGGGTGATGAACTACTGGCGAAGTCCATAGATTCTGACGAGCTTGGTGAAGGACCTGCTGGTAAAAACCAGCCCGTTGTCACTCCGGAGGAGGAAAGGCTCGCGGACTCGGCCGAGGGTCCCGAACCGGGTGATAAGCGCCTGCTCACGTGCGCTGCTGGCGGTCGTTGCCTTGCCTGACCTGGACAGGTGCCAGCCAAGCAGTTCGCGGGTGTGGCAGTCC
The DNA here is from genome assembly GCF_013823385.1 of Hyphomonas sp. Taxonomy (GTDB): domain Bacteria; phylum Pseudomonadota; class Alphaproteobacteria; order Caulobacterales; family Hyphomonadaceae; genus Hyphomonas. Next base: position 7,969 of record NZ_PNMA01000035.1, on the reverse strand, counting down.
ATCACGAGCGCGAGGGACGCCCACTGGTCGCGTCCTGCCCAGAGGCGGGCAAGATCCGTTGACCATCGCTCGTCAGGCCGACTGACCACAGAGGGCAGCGCCTGGATTCGGGGGCGCATGCCGATCGGTCGCTTGCGGACCTGCCAGCCCTTGATCTGGAAGATCCGCTGCACCGTGTTCGCCCCTGCGCCTTGAACCATTGGCGGCGCGGGGCTCACTGTTGAACCCGGGCAGCCAGGCGACCGTCCGATAACCAAAGGACGGTTCTTTCTCGATCAGATCCTTGATCGGCGTCTCGAAGCGGGCGTCGACCTTGTGCGCCGACTTCAGGGGCTTGTAGTAGAAGGTCCACCTCGGCACGTCGAACCCGCTGCAGAGCTTCGCAATCGATACCCTGAACCCATCCGCAAGCAGGCCCTTCTGGATGGTGCGGATCATGTGTCGTCCTTCCCATCCAGCAGGGCCTGGTACTTTTTTCGCGTCCGCAGTTCCAGCATCGCCTCTCCATAGGCATCCTGGAGGTCCTTGAGCTGGCGCTCGTATTGTTCGCGGATGTCGAGCGGATTGGCGCGCAGCGCGTTCTCCATGCCTTTCTTCGCATCCTCAACCCAGCCTTCGATCTCTGAATGAGCCAGGTCGAATGCACGGCTCGCTTCAGCAACCGTTGTCTTGCCCTGGATGATGTCCATCACCAGCGCGTTCGGCCAGGCTGATCGAACCGGCGGCGCAGCCGACCTCACTACGCTTCGCTGTCCAGCGTTTGATCTCGTCGTCCATGCTCACACTCATAGCCAATTTTACTCCTTATGGCTTGCGCAGTTTTTCGCTGGGTCGATACACGATCGCGTAATTAAACACGCCGGATAGCAAGAAGGTGACTGCGGAGATGATCATCGGCAAGATCATAGCGTGAACCGGTTCGCTTGGCGCGTCCGAGGGGACGAATGGGGCGCGGCAAGGTCAGAGCGAGATCGAGCGAGAGGGGTGGGGCGAAACCCCGGTCTGCTTCATTGTTTGCCTTGGCGAACATTTTTGGTCCCGGCCTTCGCAGGCTTTGAGGGGGGGGCGCATCGCGAAGGCCATGGACCAAGGCGTCGGAACACGCCTTACTCTGTGGCAGCCTCTTCTTCGTTCGTCATCATCGGGCAGTGCTCAGCTGGATCATGGCCCATTGCTTCATGCTTGGCCTGACAGTCTTCAGCAGACATCGCGTGGTCAGCGGATGCGTCATACATCTGGTGGCCGTCTGCGCCATGCTCCATCATGTTATGCTCGTCCATCGCCATACCGCCTTCACCGATCATGACGTTATCGCCGCTCATCATATGATCACCGCCATGGCCCATCATAGGGCTGTCAGCCATTTTGCCTTCCATGTTCTCCATGCAGCCTTCCATACCTTCATGGCCAGCAATGCAGGTCTTGGCGTCGCCAGCGTCTGTTGTTGTTTCAGCAGCCGGGGGCTCGCTGTGATCATGCGTCTCGTGGTTGTCTTGAGCCAACGCCATTGGCGAAAGCGCGAAGAGAGCTGCGGCGGCAATCCAAATCGGTTTCATCAGGGGTATCCTTTTATCTGTTTTAGCACCCAAGGGTTTTGGGTCGTTGCAACGTATTACGCAGCACTCAGGCGGCGCCCTCAGAATCGGCTCCAGTCTCGCAATTGCTTCACCGGAGCCCTGGTTTGTTTGTCAGCCCCCGCATTCTCGCAGCCATCGTGATGGTCCTATGGGCCTCCTGCTATCCGCTCATCACCCTGGGGCTCGATTTTGCACCGCACCTCACCTTCGCAGCGCTGCGGGCTATTCTGGCCGGCGCAGTGTTGATGGGCGTGGCCAGACTCCGCCGAACCGCGTGGCCGGCCGGTTGGATCGTATGGGGCTGGATCACGCTGGCGGGCCTAGGGATGACAGGCATTGGCTACTTCGGCATGTTTCACGCTGCCGAGTTTGTTTCGCCCGGCCTCGCCACAGTGATAGAAAGCCTCCAGCCGCTGATCGCTGCCTTGCTCGCGGTTATATTTCTGCGCGAACGTCTTGGTCCGGTTGGCTGGTACGGGCTTTGCCTCGGCGTCGGTGGCGTGGCGCTCATCGCGATGCCGCGCGTGTTGGCCGCAGGCGGGGGATCAACGGCCTTCGGCCAGGTTCTTGTCATTATGGCAACCAGCGGCGTCGCTGTCGGCAATATCGCGATTAAGTCGCTGTCAACGCGCGTCGACCCTGCGATGGCGATGGGACTCCAGCTTTTGATCGGAGCGATCCCGCTTTCGGTTTTGGCCCTCGCGACAGAATCCCCAGAAACCATCGATTGGTCGCCGCAATTTGTCATCTCGCTTCTTGGTCTTGCTTTGCCCGGCACGGCGCTCGCCTATTGGTTGTGGCAAGTGACTCTCCAGACGCTGGACGTCTCCAAAGCGGCGGCCTTCAGTTTCCTTGTTCCGATCATTGGCATCTCGGTAGGTGCGCTGTTCTTCTCCGAACCCCTGACCCTCAATGTCATGGGCGGCGGCGCGCTCGCCGCCATCGGAGTCTATCTCGCATCACGCCCGAAAGCCGATCCCTTATCCGCCGCGCCTTCTGAAAAAGGGATTTAGCCGAGCTTATCCATCTGCTCCTGCAAGACTTTCCGGGCGCGGTAGACCCTTGTCTCCACAGCCTTGATGCTCACGCCCAAAATCTCGGCCACTTCGCTTTGAGGCATGTCCTGAAGGACCTGCAGCGCAAAGGCTCGCCTCAGTTTTTCTGGCAGATCGTCGACCAGTTTGGAAACGCGGTTGAGCTCATCGCGGTGTTCATAATCATCTTGAACGTTCTGCGAATGGTCAGCAATGTCAGGTCGATCCGGGCTCTCAAGCGGTGCGGCTTGAAAGAAAAAGCTTCGCACGGCGCGTTTGCGACCGTGATCACGGATTTTATTTAGCGCAATGTGGTAGATCCAGGTCGAGAATTTTCGCGACGGATCATAGCGATCAATCGAACGCCAAGCTGCGGCAAAGGCATCCTGCAGCACATCATAAGCATCTTCATTGCCTCGCATCGAGCGGTGAACATAGCGATAGAGCGGTTCTTTGTAACGGCGCATAAGCTCGGTGAAAGCGCGTTCCTCGCCCCCCGCTGCGGCTACAGCAAGCTCTGCATCTGTTCGCTCCGTGTCGCGCACTTGTGTATCTCTAAAGCTCCGTCAGTGCTCGAACAACTTCAGCGTCAAAGACGATTGCTTGTTCCTCGGTAAGGATCTCACGCATCTCAAATACATGCTCGATAGTGACTTTTTGCAGCTCCCCCATGGCTGTATGGATTTCACCAATCGCCGCCTGAACTGTCGGCGAATAGGATTTATCGGCATCCATCGCTTTAGCGAGCGCGAGATTGGCCGTACGAAGATTCTGTCCCAATTCAACCTTTCTAGCAGCGAAGCGGCGTTCTATGAGTTCGAGTTCCGCTTCCTGTTCGGCTGACAGATCCAAATCGTGATGGACTAGCTCATGCAGACTAGAAGGGGTTTCGACCGGATGTGTCGCAGACCAGCTTCCAGCGACAAATACGCCGGTCATGCCCGCGCACAGTGCCAGGAAGACCACGACGATCCAGTGTTCAAGTTTCATTGTTCATCTTACCTCAGAAGTCTCGAAGGCGCATATGGGGCATCAATCGAGAAGACAGAAAGGCCGCTCGAATAGGACGGGCTCGGCGCGCCGAACAATCCGACCACAAAGCCGATCGCAACAGCCAACGCAACAGCTGCGGTTCGGCTCATCGCAGGTGTCGCAAAAAAGCGTCCAACCGCGGCCACTGCGCCGGTCGACGTATTAAGTCCTATTGATCTACCCTCATCAATCCGCTCCCACACCTCGGCTTCGAGATTTTGCAGGTCGCGATCAAGCGGCTCGGACTTAAGATCGTGAATGAGCGCGTCTATGTCATTTTTCATGGCACTCTCCTTTTGAAAAGCAAAAATAGGGAGGTCTACGTATTGCTTTCTACGCAGCGGCAGACGCGCGCCCTCAAAAACATCGATTAAAGTCAATATGCATCGATCGCGCACCTGATAATGGCGAACCACATGTGAGGGATTGCAGCTGTGGTCACGTAGAGATTGGCACTCGTCGCACTTTCGCAAGAGACGCCAATGACGCAAGAAATGGATAGGCTGACGACCCCCGCCGCTCCGAACCGGCGATTGGTGCAGTTCCTGTTCGCCTACACTCTGATTATCGCAGTCTCTAATCTGGTTTGGGAAATCGCCCACGCGCCGCTTTACACGATCTGGATTGATGGGACGCGGTCCGAGATCGCGTTCGCGATCGCACACTGCACCCTTGGCGATGTCTTAATCGCCGCATTCTCGGTGTCGATCGCCTGGCTCATCACCAGCCGCGGCGGATGGCCAAACACACACTATTGGCGCGTTGCAGGTCTGAGCGTTCTGTTTGGATTGGCCTACACGGTGTTCAGCGAATGGCTGAATATCTCGGTCCGCGAAAGCTGGGCTTACCGCGAAACCATGCCCACAATCGGGCCGCTCGAGACCGGGGTTTCGCCGCTCCTGCAGTGGCTGATCCTCCCCAGCCTAACCTTTGCCTGGCTAAAAAGCGCGATGCGTTGGTGACGGCTCGCAAAAGTGTCGCGCCTTATACCCCAAGGGAGCACAAGGGATGTATGGCCAGGCCGCGTAACTATCCGACAAGGGCGCCGCTCCCCCCTCCCAATTCTAAAGGCGTCCAACGCCAGAAGGAGAACATCATGCGTTCCAAACTCGCCGGACTGCTCATCGCGACAAGCGCTTTGATCGCGCCTGCCGCCTTAGCAGATGTCTATAATCTGGAGATCGACCAGTTCGAACGCACCGTTGATGGCAAGACCCTAAAAGGGATCAGCATCAACGGGACGAGCCCCGGCCCCTTGCTGCGTCTACGTGAAGGCGAAGACGTCACCATCAATGTCACCAACACACTGGATGTCGACACTTCCCTTCACTGGCACGGCATTATTCTCCAGGCCGATATGGATGGCGTCCCGGGTATTAGTTTTGACGGCATCGCGCCTGGCGAAACCTACACCTACAATTTTACCGCCAACCAGTCCGGCACCTACTGGTATCACGGACACTCCGCGCTGCAGGAACAGGAGGGCGTCTTTGCGCCAATCATAATCGAACCGGCAGAGGCGGACCCGTTCGAATATGATCGCGAGCATGTCATCATTCTCGCCGACTGGCTGAACGAGAGCCCATACAAGGCGCTGGCCAATCTCAAGAAGCGTTCGAACTATTATAATTACAATCGGCGCACCGTTTTCGACCTCTGGCGTGATTGGACAAATGCCGAGGGCGACGAAAAAACAGACGTCATTGAGGAACGCTTGGCTTGGGGCCGGATGCGCATGGATCCGACGGATATAGTCGATATATCCGGCTACTCATTTCTGGTGAACGGTGAAACGCCCGAAGACAACTGGAGCGGTCTTTTCGAACCCGGCGAGAAAGTCCGGCTACGGTTCATCAACGCTGCTGCCATGACCTATTTCGACGTCAAGATTCCAGGCCTCAAAATGACCGTCGTCCAGGCCGATGGTCAGAACATCGAGCCCGTCGCTGTTGATGAATTCCCCATTGCAATCGCCGAAACCTTCGATGTCATCGTAGAGCCCGAAGCCGGCCAATCCTACACGATCTTCGCCGCCGCAAAGGACCGGTCAGGCTATGCCCGCGGTACGTTGAGCGAAATCCCTGGCGCAGCAGCTGAAATCCCGAAACTCGGCCCTCGACCCGAGCTGACAATGGCGGCGATGGGCGACGGCCATAGCGACCACGGCGCGATGGCTGAAGGCAACGCGGTCAACATGAGCGGTATGGCCGATGAAATGAGCACAGATGCTCATGCCGGACATGACGACATGTCCAAGATGGACCACGGACCGAAAGTACTGTCCTACGCCGATCTTCGCGCGCTCTCTCCATATTCAGACCGGCGGGCTCCGGACCGCGAGGTCGAGCTGCGCCTCACAGGCAACATGGAACGGTATTTCTGGTCGATCAATGATGTGAAGTTTGGCGATGCCGGCCCGCTAGAATTCAGTTACGGTGAGCGTGTCCGCATTACTTTCAAGAACGAAACCATGATGGAGCACCCAATGCACCTGCATGGTTTATGGATGGATCTGGTGAATGGCGAGGGCGACATGGCGCCTCGCAAGCACACAATCACAATCGGCCCAGGTGAGACCATCTCAGCAGATGTAACCGTTGATGCAACGGGGTCCTGGGCGTTCCACTGCCACATTCTCCAACACGCAGCGACGGGCATGTTTCGACAAGTCGACGTCATCGGCGGCGTCCAGCAATAAACACCTACAAGGATAAGATAGATGAAACCTAGAATCCTGCTTGCAGGTGCGCTCGCTATGGCGACCGCCCTGCCCGTCCTCGCTGCCGAAGGCGACCCGATCTACAACTACACGCTCATCGAAGCCGATATCACCAAGATTGACGATGAAGCAGTCGGCGAATGGGATGCCCAAGGTTGGGTTGGCGGAGACTATAATCGCTTCTGGTGGAAAACTGAGGGCGAGTTTGCCGATGGCGACTTCGAGGATGCTGAAGTGCAAGCGCTGTATTCTCGCTACATTTCAAAGTTTTGGGACGCCCAGTTTGGTGTGCGATACGATCTTGAACCCAAAGGCGAATCCTATGGCGTCATCGGGCTGCAGGGCCTTGCGCCCTATTTCTTTGAAGTAGATGCAGCAGCCTTTGTTTCTTCCAGCGGCGACCTTAGCGCCCGGTTTGAAGCGACCGGCGAGCTTCTGTTCACTCAACGCCTGATCCTCGAACCCGGTATCGCGCTGGACTTCTACGCCGAAGACGATCCGTCCCGTCAGATTGGCTCCGGACTATCGACGGCTGAGTATAGCGCGCAACTGCGCTATGAATTCACCCGCGGGTTCGCGCCATATGTCGCGCTTGCTTACAAGGAAGCCTATGGGGATACCGCAGATTTTCAGCAAATGGAAACCGGAGATGCTGATGAGACCCTGTTCAAGATCGGTTTGCGGACCATGTTCTAACAACGTCGCGATTTGACCCTTGCGCTCAGCGCCATCTTACCGGGGCTGCATCAGCACAACCAAAGACTTTACGGCTCAGCGGAAGATTTCGCTGAGCCGCTGTTGATTGGTAAGCATCCGGCCAGGGACGCGGTCAGCTCCGATTGGCTTTGTGGATGTCGATACGGCTTCTGAGGTTTTCGACACCGAACGCAGAGAACGCAATGGTTCCGTCTTCGCTGAGCGGCGGACCATAGACCCGGATGACACCATCTTCGGTTTCCATTTCGCCGATGATGTCGAGCAACCAGTCTTCATCTTCGCCCAGTTCGGCGGCGACATGGGCAAGCGTCCAGATTGCCGAGATCTTGTTCAGCTGCATTCACCTACCTCCTGTACATCCTGGGCTTGTTTCCAGTTCCACGGCAGAAGCTCGCGGAGAGGCGGGCAAGATCCGTTGACCATCGCTCGTCAGGCCGACTGACCACAGAGGGCAGCGCCTGGATTCGGGGGCGCATGCTATCACAGAACTTTCAGATCCTCGCGGTGCCAGATGCGCGTCACACGCTTGCCGTTCACGCGCCATCCGTCGGCTCGCAATGGCCCGTTGATCCGCTTGTAGCCCTGGCCGCCATTGCGGGTTGTCGGCTCGGGGATGACACGGAGCAGCGCCTCCTGATCCTTCGCGCGTCAGGGCTTGCGGCGCCGGGTCGAACGATACTGCTTCAACAGACGGCAGGCCCGGCGTTCAGATACGCCGGTCTCGCTGACGACATGCTCAATGAAGGCGCGTTTGCGCGAGGACTCTACCACTTTCCCGCGGCGGCTTTCTTCCGAATCTCTCTGTCAAGTTCGGCATTTGCCAACAAGCGCTTCCGACGGGCATTCCTACCGCCGCCGGTATGCTCTACCCTTTGGCGAGCGCGCCGCGG
>NZ_PNMA01000034.1 GCF_013823385.1 Hyphomonas sp. | reverse complement strand
ATCGCGGTGGACGCCAACGTGCTGATCAATGAGCGCATACGGGAGGAAAGCCGCAAGGGCGTCAGCGCGCTCGCCGCGCTCGACCGGGGTTTCAAGATTGCCTATTCGACCATTCTTGACGCCAACATCACCACGCTGATCGCCACGGCGTTGCTGTTCATGTTCGGCACCGGCCCGGTGAAGGGCTTTGCCGTCACCATGGTGATCGGCACAGCCGTCTCGATGTTCACCGCCATTACGGTGGTCCGTGTCCTGATGACGGCCTGGGTGCGCCATCGCAGGATGAAGAAGATCAATATCGAACCGCTGTTCCGGATTGTGCCGGATGGCTCGAAAATCTCCTTCATGAAGGCGCGCTATTTCGGCATCGCCAGCTCCATCCTTCTTTCGCTTGTCTCCGTCGGCCTCTTCATGAAGCCGGGGCTGAATTACGGCATCGATTTCACCGGCGGCATCCAGGTGGAGATCGCCACGCCGCAGGCTGCCAACCTTGCCCAGCTTCGCTCGGAACTGGGCAGCCTCGGGCTGGGCGAAGTGACGCTGCAGCAGCTCGGCGGGAAGAATGAAGTGCTGATCCGCGTCCAGCGCCAGGAGGGCGGAGAGACGGCGCAGACCGCCGCCATCAACACCGTCCGCAAGACGCTGGCAGAGATCGATCCGGGCATCTCGGTGGAGCGTACCGAAGTCGTCGGGCCGAAAGTCTCCGGCGAGCTTGCCCGCAATGGCGCCATCGCCGTTGGCCTCGCCAGCCTTGCGATGCTGCTCTACATCTGGTGGCGCTTCGAGTGGAACTTCGCCATCGGCGCCATCCTGACGCTGGCGCTCGATACCACCAAGATGATCGGCTTCTTCGTCATCATGGGGCTGGACTTCAACCTGACCGCCATCGCCGCCCTTTTGACCTTCATCGGCTATTCGGTGAACGACAAGGTGGTGGTCTATGACCGGATGCGGGAGAATATCCGTCTCGCCAAGCGCTATGACCTGCGAACGATCATCGACACCAGCATCAACCAGGTACTGACGCGCTGTATCTTCACCTCGATGACGACCCTGCTGGCGATCGTGCCGATGGCCATCTGGGGCGGCAAGGCTGTGGAAAACTTCGCCCTGCCGATGGTGTTCGGCGTGCTCATCGCCACCGCCTCGTCGATCTTCATCGCGGCGCCAATCCTTCTGCTGCTGGGCAATCTGGCCCAGCGCCACCAGCATACCGGGACCCTTCAGGCGGAGACCTCTCCGTCCTGAAAATCCCCGGTTGGGAGCGCCGCACACTCTGCCTGTCCTCGCGGCGCTCCCTCTCTTTTTGCTGGCTGCAGTGCCCGGTTTCCGGGCGGGGCTGCAGCCGGATCGTTCACGACACATGTGCGACAGCACCGCGATGCAGGGGTCACAAATCTGCCTTCGGTTTGCCGCATTGTCATGAAAAACGGGCCCTGTTCCCTCCCGACTGACAACGTGCCCCATCCCCTGATCCCGCCTGTAGTCCGATCCATGCCGCCTGACCTGGCCGGCACAGTTCGAAGGCAACCAATTGCGGCCGCGTTCGTTAGACAGGCTCCGGGTATGCTGCGCCGCAGCAAAGCGGCTCCCGGAGTCTCGGGAAGGTGTTGGTAAAGGAGTATGCGCTTGAGGCCGTTATCGAGCGTCTCAGTCAGGATTGTGTGCGGCCTTGCGATGGCCGGGCTTCTCATTTCCAGCTGTTCTCCCTCTGCCGATCCCGCCCCGGAGGCCCCCGCAAAGCCTGCTCCGGCAGACCCTGCCGCTGAAGGCGAGGCGCCCGCTGAGCCGATGATGGCGGCGGCGCCTGAGGCCGTGCTCGAAACGCTGAGCCCTGAGGCGGCTGCTGCGCTGGCGGCGTCGGAGGGGGATCCCTCGGCCGCGCCCCCGCCGCCCGCCACGCCGGAGTTCGACTTCGAGGACGTGCGCCGCAAGGCCGAAATCCTCGCCAGCCGCCCGTTCCAGACGCCGCCCGGCATTCCGAAAGAGGCCGGCGCGCTCGACTATGACGCCTACCGCCGCATCGAGCTGCGCCAGGAAGCAGCCCTCTGGAAGGACAGCTCGGACAAGTTCCGCATACTGCCAGACCCGCGCGGCTATCTCTTCAACCAGGCCGTCCGCCTGAACTTCGTTGAGGAGGGCAAGGAAGTTGCCCGGCCCTATTCGCCTGACGATTTCAATTTCTTTGATCTGCCGCTCTCAGAGGAGGCCCAGCGCCTGCTCGGCTTTGCCGGGTTCCGGGTGGTCACGCCGCTGAACATTGCCGGCAAATGGGACGAGCTGATCAGCTTCCGCGGGGCCAGCTTCTTCCGGGCTCTCGGCGCGGGCAATCTTTACGGCGCCTCGGCGCGCGGCATCTCCATCGGGACCGCGTCGCCCGAAGGCGAGCAGTTCCCGTATTTCCGCGAATTCTGGCTGCAGAAACCTGCGCCGGGGTCCGACACGATCCGCATCTATGCGCTGCTCGACGGGGAAAGCATCACCGGCGCCTATGAGTTCGCGGTGACGCCGGGTGTCGAGACGAAGATGCAGATCACGGCGACGCTGTTTCCGCGCAAAACACTGTCAACCGTGGGCATCTCGCCGCTCACCTCGATGTATTTCTTCTCGCCGCACGACATCCGGAAGCATCCGAATGATTTCCGCCCGGCGGTGCATGATTCTGAAGGCCTCTCGATCCAGATGTATAATGGCGAATGGGTCTGGCGGCCGCTGTTCAATCCGAAGGCGCTGCAGGTGTCGGTGCTGGCCGATCGCCCGCCGCTCGGCTTTGGCCTCGTCCAGCGCAAGCGCGGCTTTGATGACTATGCCGACATCGAGGCGGGCTATCACCACCGCCCGACCGTCTGGGTTCAGCCCAAGGCCGGTTGGGGCGAGGGCGAGCTGATGCTGGTCGAAATCCCGACGGTGAACGAATACAACGACAACATCGTTGCGTACTGGAAGCCGAAAACCCCCTGGCAGCCGGGCACGGCCTACACGGTCTCCTATGACATGAAATGGAGCCTGCTCACCTCGTCCGTGCCCGATGTGACGAGTGTGGCAAACACGTTTGCCGGCGTGAAGCCCGCCTCGACCCAGCAGCTGTTCGTGATCGATTACGAGCAGATCCCCGAAGCCCTGCTGAACGGCGTGGAGGCCGATGTCTCCACATCGGCCGGCAAGATCGTCAATCCCGTGATCAAGACCAATCCCGAGACCGGAAAAGTCCGGCTCAGCTTCGAACTCGAAGCACAGAATACCGACGTGGCGGAGCTTCGCGCCCTGCTCACGAAGGGGGGCAAGCCCATCACTGAAACCTGGCTTTACCGTTGGCGGAAGGAATGACCTTGCTGCGCGCACGTCCCACCGAATTCCCGATTGATATGCCGAGCCAGTCCCTGGCCGGTCCTGTCCCTGTTTCGGCGCATCGTCCGGCCTCGGACATCTGGCGGAAGCTGTTCCTTCTGGTTTCCTCTCTCGGGCTGACGGCCTGGGCGACCTATGAGATGCATGAAGTGCTGTCGGTTTCCGGGCTGACGCTGCTGGAATGGGCACTGCTGGCGATCTTTGCCATCAACATCGTCTGGGTCTGCTACGCCTTCATCAACGCCACCATGGGCTTCTTCTCGGCGATTGGCTCGCTGATGAAAAAGCCGCGCGCGGACGCAGGGCCAGACCTGCGCAACACGCGCACGGTCATTGCCTTCCCGATCTATAACGAGAATGTCGAGCATATCTTCGGCACGGTGCTGGCCACCGCAAAGATGATGTCGGGCGCGCCCGGCCGGTTTGATTGTTTCATCCTCAGCGACACGACCGATCCGGAAGTCGCCCTTGCCGAGGAAGCCGCCTTCGAGCGCATCCGCCAGCATTCACCGTCTGATGTGCGCATCTGGTATCGCCGCCGCACGATCAACCATCATCGCAAGGCAGGCAATATCCGTGACTTCGTCACCCGCTGGGGCGGCCGCTACGACTATATGATCGTCTATGACGCCGACTCCTATATGGAGCGCGACACGCTGATCGAGCTTGTGCGCCAGATGGAGGAATCCCCGCGCACCGGCCTTATCCAGACCATTCCGCAACTTGTGGGCGGGGAGAGCCTGTTTGCCCGCATCCAGCAGTTTGCCGCCGCGCTCTATGGCCCTGTGCTCGGCCATGGCATCGCCTGGTGGGCCCAGAAGGAAGGCAATTTCTGGGGCCATAACGCGATCATACGTGTGCAGGCAATGGCGCAGGCCGCCGGCCTGCCGGAACTGCCGGGCCGCGCGCCGTTTGGCGGCCATATCCTCAGCCACGACTTTGTGGAGGCCGCGCTGCTGCGCCGGGCCGGCTGGAATGTCGAGATCAAGCCGGCGCTGAGCGGCTCCTATGAACAAGGCCCGCCGACGATCATCGATCTGGTGATCCGCGACCGCCGCTGGTGCCAGGGCAACATGCAGCACATGCTGGTACTCCTGAAAACACGCGGCCTCGCCTGGACGAGCCGGTTCCACCTGATCACCGGCATTTTCTCTTATCTCTCCTCGCCGCTCTGGCTGATCTTCATCACCGTGGGTATGGCCCTGTCGCTTCAGAACAGCTTCATGCGCCCGTCCTATTTCGGCGATGGCTTCTCGCTGTTCCCCACCTGGCCGGTGATCGACTCCGTGCGCGCGCTCAACCTCTTCATCGTGACGATGGTGATTCTCTTCGCGCCGAAGATTTATGGCCTCATCTATGGCCTGATCAGCCCGCTCTGGCGCCGCCAGGTCGGCATGTTCCGCACCATGCTGGGCGTGCTGACAGAGACATTCCTCTCGGTACTGATTGCCCCGATCATGATGGTCACCCAGACCAGCGCCGTCATCAGCGTGCTGACCGGGCGCGACTCCGGCTGGTCGCCGCAGAAGCGCACGGAGGATGGCTATTCCCTGATGGCTACCCTGCGCCACAGCGCGCCCGCCATGACGCTCGGCGTGGTGCTGACGGTGGCTGCCATGATCATCTCGCCGGTCTATGCCGCCTGGCTTGCCCCGGCCACCATCGGCCTGATCCTCTCGGTGCCGCTGTCCTACTGGACGGCCAAGCGCTCGGCCGGGCAGGCCTTCCGCAAGGCAGGGGCGCTGGTCTCTCCGGCGGAAGTCGCCGTGCCAGCCTCCTTCGCCGCCGCGCAGGAAGCCCAGGCCGTGTTCCGTGATCTGCGCCCGGCAGATCTCTACACCCTGCTGCTCGACCAGGTGAAACAGCAGCGCCGCTGCGCCCTGGTGGACACGCACTGGTCGCTTGGCCGCCACGAGGTTCACACGCCGCTGGCTGTTGCCAGGGCGCGCACGGAGACGGCCGAGTCGGCCGCCGAATACGTCGCCGCGCTCAGCAAGGGCGAGAAGATCGCGCTGCTCAACTCCTGCCGGGATCTCGCCTCGGTCAGCGCCACCTTCTCCGCCTCCGGCCGCCCGCTCAGCCGCGCCGTGCTGAATGGCGGCCACCTGCTGCCGCCGGAGATTGCCCAGGACCGCACCGCCTCCTAGGCCGCGCACCGCAGAAGGATGACGAATTAAGGTCGCATTGCCCGCGATCGATCCTACATGCCGTGAACCCAATCAGCCCCTTCCTGAAAGGACAGCGACATGCCCAGAAACGAGCCCGTCTTTCCCAAAGATCGCCACGCCCTCTACGAGCAGCACGGGTATTCCGCCGCGATTCGCTCCGGGGACCTGCTTTTTGTCTCGGGTCAGGTCGGCAGCCGCCCGGATGGTTCGCCGGAACCTGATTTCGCCAAACAGGTGCAGCTCGCCTTCGACAATCTCCAGGCCGTGCTCGATGCGGCTGGCTGCAGCCTCAGCGACATTGTCGATGTCACCACTTTCCACACCGATCCCGAAGCCCAGTTCGGAACCATCATGGAGGTGAAAAGCCGCGTTTTCCCCCAGCCGCCCTATCCGAACTGGACCGCCGTGGGTGTCACCTGGCTTGCCGGCTTCGACTTCGAGATCAAAGTCATTGCCCGCTGTCCTGAAAAATAGAATGCCTTAAAAGGGGGGCCTTCAATTCAGGCAGGAGGCCCTCATGGCAGCGGACAATTACAGCGATAACCCGGTCTACCGGCTGGCCGCGTTCGATCAGGATTTCGTCCTGGGCGATTCCATGCGGGGCGCGCGCTTCATGATGGAATACGCCAAGGCCGAGGAGTATCTGCGCTACGAGCGCGTGCGCTCCACCATCGTCGCCTTCGGCAGCGCCCGCATCCGCGAAGATGGCGGGGAATGGCAATCGCGCATCTACAACGCCGCGCGCACCTTCGGGCGCATCGCGTCCGAGCGCGGCGGCGCCCTCTGCGACGGACGCCAGTGGCGCGACAATGTCATCGCCACCGGCGGCGGCCCCGGCGTGATGGAAGCGGCCAATCGCGGCGCGCGGGACGCAGGCGCTGTCACCATCGGCTTCAACATCCAGCTCCCGCACGAGCAATTCCCCAACCCCTACATCACCCCTGACCTGAACTTCCAGTTCCACTATTTCGCCATGCGCAAGATGCACCTGGCCATGCGCGCCCGCGCCCTGATGATCTTCCCCGGCGGCTTCGGCACGATGGACGAGCTGTTCGAATTCCTCACCCTCAGCCAGACCGGCAAGGGACATCACATGCCGGTCGTGCTCTATGACCGCAACTTCTGGACACGGATCATCAACTTCGAGGCCTTCGCCGAGGCCGGCATGATCAGCCCGGACGATCTCAACCTGTTCGAGTTCGCCGACGATCCGGAGGAGGCGTGGGAAAGCCTCCTCCGGCGCGGCCTGGAAGTGCCGGAAATCTAGCCCGGCGCCTCCGCTCTGGGCGCAAACCAGCGGTGCAGCGCCGGCAGCACCAGCAGGGTGAGCAGGGTGGAGGTCACCAGCCCGCCCATCACCACGGTCGCCAGCGGCCGCTGCACCTCGGCGCCCACGCCGGTGGCAAACAGCAGCGGCGCAAGCCCCAGCGTCGTGGTCAGCGCCGTCAGCAGCACGGGCCGCGCCCGCCGCCCCGCTGCCTCGATGGCCAGCGCGTCCAGAGGCCGGCCCTCCCGCGCAAACGCGTCCATGAAGCTGACGAGCACCATCCCGTTGCCCAGCGCGATGCCGAACAGCGCAATGAAGCCCACCGTGGCGGGCACGGAGACGGGCAGCCCCGCCAGCCAGAGCGCCAGCGCCCCGCCGGTCAGCGCCAGGGGTATGTTGATCAGGATCAGCGCAGCCGAAGCCAGCCGCCCGAAAGTCAGCAGAAGGACAATCAGCACAATGCCGAGGGTTATGGGAATAACCACGGCAAAGCGTGCATTCGCCTGCTGCTGCAACTCGAACTGCCCGCCCCATTCCATCCGGTAGCCGGCCGGCAGCGCCAGCGCCCCCGCAGCGGTCTGCGCCTCGGCCACATAGGAGCCGATGTCCCGGCCGCGCACGTTGAGCTGCACCGTGATGAACCGCTCGCCATTCTCCCGCGTGATCTGGCGCGGCCCGGTCAGTTCGCGAATATCGGCCACAGCCTCCAGCGGCACGCGCGCGCCGCTGTCTGAGCGCAGGATGATCCGCCCGATGGCCGCCGCGCTGCTGCGGCTTTCCTCGGTATAGCGCACCATCACCGGGAATTGCCGCACGCCTTCGAACACGGCGCCTGCCTGCGCCCCGCCAACGCCCGCCCGCAAAGCCTCCAGCCCGTCATCCACGGTCAGGCCATAGCGTCCCAGCGCTTCCCGGTTCATCGCCACGACAAGTTGCGGCGCGCCGGTGATCTGGTCGGCCTGCACATCGCTCGCCCCGCGCACGCCCTGCAGGATGGCCTGCAGCTTCTGCGAACTCGCCAGCAGGACATCCGTATCAGGACCGAATATCTTCACCGCCAGCTGCGCCCGCGTGCCGGTCACCAGCTCGTCCACAGACATCGCAATCGGCTGGCCCACGCTCACCTGCACGCCGGGATAGGCGCCCAGAGTGTCTGAGATCGCCGCACGCAGGTCTTCCGGCGAAAGCCCCTTGCGCCACTGGCTGCGCGGCTTCAGCGCCACGAAGCTTTCAGATGAGTTCACCGGGTCGGCATGGGCGCCCACCTCGCCGCGCCCGATCCGGCTGACAACGGACGCGACCTCCGGAAAGGCGTCGAGCAGCCGCTTCTCGATCCGGGTGACGGTCGCGGCCGCCTCGGTGAGGGAGACTGACGGCGCCATGGTGATACGCATCACGATATCGCCTTCCTCCAGCGCAGGCTGGAACTCTGACCCCAGCTGCGTCATCGCCGCTCCGCCTGCTGCCAGAAGGCCGGCGGCCAGCCCGATGGCCGCCATCCGCCTGCGGATGAAGAAGGCAGACACCGGCTGCACGATACGCCCCACCCGGTCAAGGCCAGCGCTGGCGGCGCGCCTTGCCGGGCGCATCAGGCCGAAGGCCATCGCCGGCGCGATCAGCGCGGCATAGATCAGCGAGCCGAACATGGCGAGCGCGGCCGCAGCGGCCAGTGGCCGGAAGGTTTTCCCCTCCACGCCCTGGAGCGCAAACAGCGGCAGGAACACGATGATCACCACCGCCACGGCGGAAATCAGCGGCGCGATCACTTCGGCGGTCGCCCGCCCGATGGTTTCCTGCGCGCTTTCTCCCTCGGCCCGCTCCCGGAAGCCCCGGTCCACATTCTCGGCAATCACGATGGCCCCGTCCACCATCATGCCGATGGCAATCGCCACCCCGCCCAGCGACATCAGGTTTGCGCTGATGCCGAAAGCCTGCATCGCAATGAACGCAAAGCCCACGGAGAAGGGGATCGACAGAACCACCACAAGGCTCGGCCGCCATCCGCCCAGGAACAGGAAGATCAGCGCCGCCACCAGCAGCGCCCCCTGCCAGAGGGCGGTGGTCACGGTTGCCGCCGCCTTCTCCACCAGCGCGCCCTGATCGTAATAGGGAATGGCCTTCACGCCATCGGGCAGGGTCTGGTTGATCTCGTCAAAGCGCTGCTTGGCTCTGGCAATCACTTCGGATGTGTTGGAGCCATAAAGCTTCAGCACCAGGCCCGCCACAACCTCGCCCTCGCCATTGGCGGTCGCAAGGCCCTGTCGAACCCCGCCGCCAAGGCCCACCTCTCCCAGATCGCCCACGCGCACGGCGCGCCCGTCCTGCGTCTTCACAGGGGTTTCGGCAAGGTCGGCGGCCGTGTGCGCAAGGCCCGCCCCGCGCACGGTGAACTGCTCGGCGCCTGCCTCGATATATTGCGCGCCCTCGGTGCGGTTGGCCGCTTCCAGCGCAGCGATCACATCCTTCAGGCTGATGTCATAGGCGATCAGCAGGTCCGGGTTCAGGCGAACCTGATATTCCTTCTCCTCGCCGCCGAGGATCAGCACCTCGGTTATACCGTCCACGGATTGCAGCGGATATTTGATCATCCAGTCGGCAATCTCGCGCATCTCGATGAGGGAGCGCGTGCCCGTCTCATCCACCAGCTTGAAATAGAGGATGATGCCAAGCCCGGTGGAGATCGGCCCCATCTTCGGCGTGCCGAAGCCTTCGGGGATGCCTTCGGCCGCTTCCGCCAGCCGCTCTCCGGTCACCTGCCGGGCGAAATACATGTCGGTGCCGTCCTCGAAATAGAGGTTCACGACTGACAAGCCAAAATTCGAGGTAGACCGCATGGACTGCATCTTCGGCAGGCCGGACATCGCCGTCTCGATCGGGAAGGTCACATACCGCTCCACCTCTTCAGGCGAGAGGCCGCCGGTCTCGGTGAACACCTGCACAAGCGAGGGCGAAGGGTCGGGGAAGGCATCCACCGGCAGGGCGCGGAAGGCAAACACGCCGCCCAGCGTCAGCGCCAGCGTGGCAATGGCGGCCAGCAGCCGGCCCCCGGCAATATGGTGCATCAGGGTTTTCATCTGTCCGGCCTCCTAGTGAACGTGGCCGTCGCCGAACGCGTCTTTTTCAAGCTGAGCTTTCAGCGTGAAGGCGCCTTCGGAAACATAAGCGTCACCGGCCGACAGGCCGGAGCGGATTTCGGTAAAGCCGCCCGCCTTGCGGCCGGGCTCAATGGCGCGCGGGGCAAAGCCGTCATCGGCCGGCACGAACACGCTCGCCCGCCCCTCCACCTGAACAATGGCTCCGTCCGGCACGCGCAGAACCGGCGCGCCGTCTCCGGCGGCAATCTCTGCCGTCACGAACTGGCCGGGGCGCAGCCGCCCATCGGCATTGTCCACGATCACCCGCGCGGTGGCCGTGCGGGAGGCTTCGTCGATCAGCGGCAGGATCAGGGCAATGCTGCCTTCAGCGGCAGGGGCGCCATTTTCCTCGCGCAGGGTCACGGCCATGCCCTCGCGCAGCCGGGCGTAATCGCTCTTGTAAACGGCAATGTCGGCCCACACGACGCTGTCATCGGCCACCACGAACAGCGGCGCGGCAGCGCCCCCGCTCACCGTTTCGCCGAGGGACAGGGACCGGCGCACAACCCGCCCGCCAATCGGCGCGGTGATGGCGATGCTGCCCAGCGCCCCATCCTCGATATGCTCCAGCCGGTCGAGCGTGGCATGGGTCACGCCAATGGCGTGCAGCTTGTTCTCCACCGCCTTGCGGGCCGCTTCGGCACTGGCCACCCCGGCGCGCGCAGCCTGCAGGTCCGCTTCGGGCGTCGCCCGGTGCTGCCACAGCGTCTCCTCCCGCGTCAGCGTGTCCCGGGCCAGCGCCTCGGCCGCCAGCGCGGTCATGTAATCGGCCTTCATCCCGGCCAGCTCCCGGCTGTTGACCACCGCCAGCGTCTCGCCCTTGCGCACGGTTGCGCCCTCCGCCGCGCCCAGGCGGGTCACCACCCCGTCCACCCTCGCCGACACATTGGCGATCCGGTCTGCGTCAAACCGGATCTCGGCCGGCAGCTTCAGCGTGGCGCCGAGCGGGGCAGGGCTTGCGGTGGAGATCCGGATGCCGGCTTCGCGGGCCGCTTCGGGGGAAAGCGCCACATGGTCGCCGCCTTCCTCGTCGTGCTCGTCGTGGTCGTGGTCATCGTCATGATCGTGGTCGTGGGTGTCCTCATCGTGTCCGGAATTGTCCGGATTTGTCCGGGAGTGTCCGGATTTGTCCACTTCCTGACCATGTGTGTGCCCATCCTGTCCCGCCTTGGCAGGGGTCTGCGCCCCGCAGGCAGCCAGGGTCAGCGCAAGGGGCAGGCCCAGCGCTAACCGTTTGAATTCATTGAACCTGCAGCCGCGCGCGAGCGCGCCCCCAAGGGCGTCTCTGATTTTGAAAAACAAGGGTTTTTTCCTCGGATTGATCCAGAACCGGCCAGAAGGATTTTCCAGCCTCGAAATGCTCTGAAGATCAGCCCCGAGGCGGCCGGTAAGGCCCCGCCGCCGCCAGCCGCACCAGCGGCGCCGCCGTCACATCCGTCCCAGCAGGGGCCACTCGCCCTGTAAACACGGGCATCTCCGCCTTGCTGCCCAGCCAGTGGAAATGGCAGGTGCCACAGCCATGCGCCGTATGGCCATGGGCGTCGTGCGCATGGCCGGCCTCGCCGGAAACTTCGGTTTCGTCGTCACAGGCAAAGGTAATTTCGCTATGCGATTCAGGGCTTTCTGCCGCCGCCAGGGCAGGCGTCGCCACCAGCGACACCATCAGAAGGGCAGCCACAAGACGGCGAAGCCAGAAGAGAAGGCGGGTGGGTCGCATGAGGCCTGCTTACGGCAAACCGGTTTCTGAATCATCACCCTTTCCCCGCAGAAGGCCCCGGCGGGGCGAAATGTCCTGCCCAAGCCGCATTCAGAGCCGCAGCGCCTTTCCGCCAATCCTGCCGCAGGCTAGAGAAGCGCCCATGCTGGCTGAAGCGCTGCCCTCCTTCGATCCTGTTGCCGCCGCAATGGCCCTGCGGGGAGAGGACGGCTTCCTCTGGCTGGACAGCGCCGCCCCGGACCATCCCGGCGCGCGATATTCCTATATCTGCGTCTGGCCGGTGGACCGGCTGCAGCTGGACGCGGCCGCAGAGGCCGCCGGCAGGCTGCGCGCCTGGATTGGCGGGCGCCAGATAGCCCGCATTGACGGCGGCGCGCCGTTTCAGGGCGGGGCTGCGGGCTATCTCTCCTACGATTTTGCGCCCGCCTTCATGGGCCGCTTCCAGTCGCGCCACAGCCCCGTCCTGACGCCGGCACTGGAGTTTGGCCTCTATGACACCGTGATCGCCTTCGATCATGGTGCTCAAGCGGCCCACATTTATTCTGCGGGGTTGTGGGCGGGCGATACTGCGCCCGATGAGCAACTGGCGAAGGAGAAAATCAGGCGCCTGAAAGAGAGGCTGGCCGCGCCGGTCCCCCCGCTGCCTCCACCGGAAGCCCTCTCCTGGACGCCGCGCAGCGCGCCGGGCGGCTATCAGGCCAGCGTTTCCCGCGTGAAGGAATATATTCGCGACGGAGATGTTTATCAGGCCAATATTTCCGGTCTCTGGACGGCCGGGCCGCTCTCCCCGGAAGCGGCATTTGCGCAATATCTTCAGGGGCGGGCCCGATCGCCGGCGCCCTTTTCTGCGTTCGGTGTGTTTGAGGGGCGCGCCATTGCCAGTTTTTCGCCCGAGCGCCTGATCAGCGCCGATGGCGAAGGCCGGGTGAAGGCAGAGCCCATCAAGGGCACCATCCGGCGCCGCGAAGACGCGGCCGAAGATACCGCCGCCCGCGCCGCGCTGCTCGTCTCGGAGAAGGACCGGGCAGAAAATGTGATGATCGTGGACCTGCTCCGCAACGATATTTCGCGGGTCTGCACATCTGCTTCGGTGTCGGTCTCCTCCCTCTGCCGGCTGGAGACCTTTGCAAACCTTCACCACCTCGTCTCGACGGTGGAGGGAAAACTGGCGCCGGGGCAGACGGCGGCAGACCTTCTGGCGGCGGTGTTTCCCGGCGGCTCGATCACCGGCGCGCCGAAGCTGCGCGCGATGGAGATTATCGACGCGCTGGAGCCTGAAGCGCGGGGCATCTTCTGCGGATCGATGGGTTGGATCGGCCATGATGGCGCGATGGATTTCTCGATCCTGATCCGCACGCTGGAAATATTGCCAGACGAAACAAGGCTCTGGGCGGGCGCAGGCATTACGCTGCTCTCTGATCCGGAGGCGGAGCATGAGGAAATCTGCCTGAAGGCAGAACGGATCATGGGAAGGTCTGCGCTGCCGGTGAAAACATCATGATCCTTATGCTGAATAATAGGGACAGCTTCGTCTTCAATCTCGCCCGCTATTTCAGCGAACTTGGCTGCGAGATCGAAGTGGCCGACAGTGACCGGATCACGGTTGCGGAGATTGAGGCGATGGCGCCGGAGGCGCTGGTGATTTCGCCGGGCCCCTGCACTCCGGCAGAGGCGGGCGTCTCGCTGGAGGCGATCAGGGTTCTGGGAGAGCGCCTGCCCATCCTTGGCGTCTGCCTCGGTCATCAGGCGATTGCGGCGGCGCATGGATGGCCGGTCCGGCGCGCCAGATCGCCTGCGCATGGCCGCGCCGCCCGGATCACGCATACCGGATTGCGCCTGTTCGCAGGGTTGCCCTCTGCCTTCGATGTCGGGCTCTATCATTCCCTGATCGCGGCATCGCCGGACGCGGAGGGGGATTTGGTGATCGACGCTGTTTCGCCTTCAGGTGAAGTGATGGCTCTGTCGCACATTTCCCGCCCTGTGTACGGAATCCAGTTTCATCCGGAATCCATTCTCACCGAATGCGGACCAGAATTGCTGAAGAATTTCCTCAATATCGCCCGCGCCTGGAGGCAGACATGATCCGGATACACCAGTCCGTTTCCGGGGCTGAAAATGTTCAGCCTTTTGATCTCACAGATCGCGGATTGCTGCTGGCCGATGGGTTGTTTGACACCTCCCGTGTGGTCGGTGGGCGGATCATCCTCATGCGAGCACATCTGGCTCGCCTGACCGGCGATGCGGCGGCGCTCGGGATTGAGGTTACCCCCGAAGCGCTGGAGGCGCTTGCCGGAGAAGCCGTTCCCGGCGGCGCAGAGGGCGCGTTGCGGCTGACGGTTACGCGCGGCCCCGGCGGGCGCGGACTGGCGGGGGAGACAGCCGGCGCGCCAACCCTGATGGCGCGCTTTTCGCCCATGGAAATGCCCTATCCGATGCCGCCGGTCCGCCTTGGCATCAGCGCCATCCGCCGGAATTCGACCTCACCCACCGCCCGGCACAAGACCTTGTCCTATACGGATAATATCATGGCCCTGCGGGAAGTGGTGGCGGCAGGCCATGAAGAGGCTTTGTTGCTGTCCCCGGATGGGAAAGTTGCCTGCGCCTCTGCCGCCAATGTGTTTGCGCGCTTTGGCAACCGGCTGGTGACCCCGCCGGTATCGGATGGCGCGATGCCGGGCATTGTCCGGGGCTGGCTGCTTCAGGCCGCAATCGGCGCAGGGTTTGAAACGGCCGAGGAAAGTCTGACGCCGGACCGTCTGACCCAGGCGGACGGCATCTTCCTGACCAACAGCCTGCGGATATTCCAGCCTGTCAGCACCTTTGCCGGGCGCAGCCTTGATACGTCACTGCCGCCCGCGCTGATCCAGCTGGGCCACGCGCTTCTGGAAGGGGCCTTCGATGATTGATGTGGCGCGGCGAGACCGGATACTGGCGCGGGTACGCGCAGAGCCGGTCATCATGGGCATCCTCAATGTCACGCCCGACAGTTTCTCCGATGGCGGAAGGCACACGACACTCGAAGCCGCCGAAGCTCAGGCTATGCGGATGCTGGCAGAGGGCGCGGCCGTCATTGATATTGGCGGAGAGTCCACCCGGCCAGGTGCTGCGCCGGTTTCGGCCGCAGAGGAGCTTGCGCGTGTCATCCCGGTGATCCGGCATCTGTCGCGCCAGATGGATGCGCCTCTCTCCATCGACACGGTGAAAGCCTCCGTTGCGCGGGCCGCGATAGATGCCGGCGCAGTGATCATCAATGACGTCACCGGCATGACCGGCGACCCGGAGATGGCCGCCACCGTTGCCGATACGGGCGCGGCCATCGTCATCACCTATCACCGGGGCACGGCTGACGAAGCGGTCGATGCAGTGGCCGATATGCGCGCCTTCTTTGACGGGGCCTTCGAGACAGCGGCGCGTCACGGCATCCCGAAAGAGCGTATCTGGCTGGACCCTGGCGTGGGCTTTGCCAAGACGATCCGGCAGAATCTGGAGGTGATCGCCGGGCTGGAAACGCTGGCGGCGTATGGCTGCCCTGTTCTGGTGGGGCTTTCCCGCAAGAGCTTTATCGGCCATGTCACGGGCCGGGCTGTAAATGATCGCCTTGCTGGCACGCTCACCGCCCATCTGATGGCGCTGCAGCGGGGCGCTCGCGTGCTGCGGGTTCATGATGTAGCTGAGCACACCGATATGTTGCGCCTGTATCAGGCGATCGAAGAGGCAGGGCATGAAAACTGAGATTATCATCCGCAATCTCCGCATCCACGGCTATCACGGCCTCAAGGAGGCGGAGAAGGCGCTCGGCCAGATCTTCGAGGTGGACATCACCTGCGACATGCACACGGACGTGCCGCCGCGCGATGTGATGGAAGATACCGTCTGCTATGGCGAGATCTGTGATCTGGTCGCCAGTGTTTCGGAGACCGAAGTGTTCAACCTGATCGAAACGCTGGCGGAGCGGATTGCCTCGGCGATCTTCGCGAATTTCCCGCCAATCCAGAAAGTCCGTGTCGAGATCCGCAAGCCGCGCGCGCCCATCCGGCATATCGTCAATCATGTCGGCATCGCCATCGAGCGGGAACGCCATGGCTGAAGCGGCGCTCGGGCTCGGTTCCAATCTTGGAGATCGCAGGGCGCATCTTGCGGGCGCTGTGCAGGCGCTGGAAAATCGGGACGGCATCCAGGTAAAGGCGGTGTCGTCTCTCTGGGAAACGCCGCCCTGGGGCATTGAAGACCAGCCGCATTTTCTCAATGCCTGCGTGCTGATCGACACATCGCTTTCGCCCATGGAGGTGCTGGAAGCCTGCCTTGCCATTGAGCGGGCACATGGCCGCGAGCGCAGTTTGCGCTGGGGGCCGCGCACACTTGATATGGATGTTCTATACTATGACGATGTGGAGATCACCGAAGAGAGGTTGATCCTGCCGCATCCGCGCATGCTGCTGCGCAGTTTCGTGCTGGCGCCTCTGGCCGAGATTGCGCCGGAGAAAGTGATTGGCGGGGCGACAATCCGCGAAAATCTGGCGCTGGCGGGGCTTGAGCCCGGCATGAGATGCCTGGGGCCGCTCGACGGTGCATCTGCGACCTGATGCCCCGCGAGCGTCAGGCTGCGCCGGCGGCTCTGCGGGCGAGAGGCAGCGGAATGATCTGGGCGCCTTCCGGGCCGGCGGGCATCAACTCGGCCCTGTCGCGGCCGAGGCGTTTGGCGCGGTAGAGCGCCTTGTCTGCCCGGTCGAGGGAGGCGCTGATGTCACTCTCCGCAGATTCAAGCTGGCTGACGCCCATGCTGATGCTGACGTTGAAGCTGCCTTCGGCGCTTTTGAAGCTGAGGCCACGGGCGGCTTCCCGCAGGCGGTTTGCCAGCAGGAGCGCCGCCTCAATTCCGGTTTCCGGAAGGATGAGCCCGAACTCCTCGCCCCCGAGCCGGCCGAGCAGGTCTGTGTCGCGGATAGTGTCAGCCACCAGTCGCGACAGACGCAGGATGACCTCGTCTCCAACTGCATGGCCATGGACATCGTTGACCCGTTTGAAGTGGTCGATGTCGAACATCAGGACACTGAGCGGATGATTGTGGCGCTGCGCGCGCTGTACTTCCCGCTCGGCGAAGCGGAAGAAGGCGCGGCGGTTCAGCGCCTTCGTCAGCGGATCGGTGACGGCGAGATCATAGAGCGCGCAACGGTCTTCCTCGGCATTGATCAGATCCTGCACCGCATACCGCCCCGCGCTGCAGACGCAGATGTCCTGGCTGACGATGTGCGCCATGTTTTTGAGGAGAATGATTTCTTCCAGCGTGAGCGTGCGCGGCTGGCTGCCGATCAGGCAGAGGGTGCCGAAGCGTTTCCGGTCTGGATCGTGGAGCGGGGCGCCCGCAAAGAAAACGACATGGGGAGCGCCGATGACGGCGGGTTGCCGCGCAAAGTAGGGTTCCAGCCGGGCATCGGCAATTGTAAAGGCTTCATCAGACAGACTGGCGGGCGCGCAGAATGTCTGCAGACAGTCGAACTGATCCTCTGAAACGCCGTGGGAGGCGCGATACCAGTTGCGATAGCGTTCGTTGAGGGCAGCCATCACGATGGGGGCACCCAGCGCCAGGGAAGCTGCGCGTGCGATGTGATCCGCGTTGTGAATATCCTCGCTCTTCAGAATCCGGTAGCGCTGAAGCACTTCGGATTTCTGTTGTTCAAAGCGTGGCGGTGGATAGCTGAGCACGGAAAACACGTCCCTCCGGACATCTTGGTTACCGCGCCGTTATGTATATTCCACGTTGAATTCCGGTTATCCCGGATCGATCAAATTTGATCGATCCGGGCCGTTGGAGCATTTTTCCGGATGTGTATTTCTTAAATTTCGCAGGCAGATCATAAACCCGCCCATGCCCCCTAGGCGCTGATGAGGCGAGGCAAGGCCTTGCAGAAACGGTCGACATCTTCCAGCTTGCCGGTCGAAACGCGGCTCCAGGGTGTGTAGTCCATATACTGGCCGCGAATGGATATCTGCTCTGCCGCCATGGCCTTCTGCAGATCGTTGGCGGGCATGCCGCTCTGGAAGTAGACGAAGTTCGTCTGGGACTTCAGATAGGGCAGGCCGAGCGTGTCCAGCGTGGCGGTAATCATCTGCCGGGCTTCGACGATCTTCGATTTGGAGCCGGCGATGAACGCTTCATCGTTATAGCATCCGATGGCGGCGGCGATGGAGGTGCAGGGTGTCCACGACATCTGCGTGTAGCGGATTTTCTCGGCTGTTTCCGCTGAGGAGATGGTATAGCCGACGCGGATGCCGGCCATGCCATAGATCTTCGAGAAGGTACGGGTGACGATGACATCCTTGCCTTCCTTGATCAGCGGGATGCAGGTCATCGAGGCCTCATCATCCACCAGTTCGATATAGGCCTCGTCGACCACGACGGTGGTTTTCGCCGCCATCCGGGACGCGGCCGCGCGGATGACCGAGCCGGGCATGGCGATGCCGGTGGGGTTGTTCGGGTTGCAGAGCTGGACCATGCCGGTTTCCGCCGTGATGGCCGCTTCCATGGCCGGCAGGTCCATGTTCATGTCTTCCGTAAGCGGAATGCGCGTGATTTCAGCCAGGCCAAGCTTGGCGGCGTAAAGCGCGGTGGTATCCCAGAAGAGGCGGGGCGCGACGATCGGGCCCTTGGGGCCATAGATGAGGGCCAGCGCGCTGAGCGCTTCGCCTGAGCCTGTGGTAATCACGATCTGCTCGGGCGATACGCCGTGGCGCTCTGCGATCATGCCTGCAAGCGTCTTTGTGGCCTCTTCATTGGTGTAATAGGCGCCCTTGCGCGCGGCCGCTTCAATCATCTTCAGCGCCGAAGGGGCCGGGCCATAGGGGTTCTCGTTGCGGGAGAGCAGCGCAAGGCCGGGTTCCGGGCCAAACAGGCTGGCTTCCTTCGGCTCCAGCGGGAAGGCGCCGCGCGCTTCTGCGGCGGCCGAAGCGGTTGCCGAGGTGGTGGTGGCGCAGCCTGCGAGCCCGACGGCCGCCGCGCTGGCACCGGCTGAAAAGAGGTTACGGCGTGTAAGTCTATATCCCATGGTCTTGCTCCAGATTTTGTACCGAAATGTCGGCGCTGAGTGTGGACACCGCCGGGGCGGTTTCAACATTGAAAGGGGTGGCGCTGCGCGATGGCGGCGAGAAGGCGGAGACCAGCATGATGCTGGACGTGACGAGCAGATAAAGGCCCAGCGCCCGGCGCAGGTGAACCGCGTTGAGATGGTGCGCCACGGCCACGCCCCAGGGCGCGGTGATGACGCTCATGGATGTGATGGCGAGGGCGGCAATGACGTTGACATAGCCGAGCGACCCGAAGGGCAGGCCTGTCTGGCCAAAACCGGCGATGATGCTGCCAATTGTTCCGGGCACGGCAATGATCGTTCCAAAGCCGGCGGCAGTGGCCACCGCGCGGTGCATGGGCTGACCACTGAGGGTCATGATGAGGACGGCGGGCGTGCCCCCGCCGATGCCGAGCAGCGTGCAATAGCCGCCCAGCACGCTGCCGAGGCCGCCGCGCATGAAGCCTTTTGGCATTTCATTGGATACCGGTCCGCGGCGCATGAGCACCGGAAACAGGAAGTGCCAGGACATGATGAAAACGCCAACGCCGAAAGTGACCTTGAGGGCGTGGCCATCCAGATACTGCGCGACCAGCAGGCCAAGCAGCACGCCGATAACGACCCAGGGCGTCCAGCTTCGCAATATCTCGAAGTCGACCGCGCCCCGTTTGGCGTGCGCCTGAACCGAACGCATGGACGTGAAGATGATGGTGGCCAGCGATGTGCCGATGGCAACGTGCATGATCTTGTCCGGCGCGATCGCGTCCGACCCGGCGCTGAGAATGGTCAGTACTGAGGCGAGTGCGGGGACGACCACGAAGCCGCCCCCGATCCCGAACAGTCCCGCCACAAACCCTGCCAGCGCGCCTGCAGCCAGCATGGCCGCAATGAAAAGCAGTGTTTCAGGCGTGAAGATCATAAGACAGAGACCCTTGATAGTAGCGGCATAATCAGAACCTCGCCGTGAGCGTCACCTGAGCGGTGCGCGGATTGAGGGGGCGGAAGGTGGCGCCGCCGGTGCCTGTGGTCGTGAAGGTGAAAGCGAGGGTGTCTTCATCGAAGATGTTGTCGATGTTGAACCGCAGGCTGACATTTTCCGGAAGGCCGAAATTGTTCGGGCCGCCGAGATCTATGTAGCCGCTCCAGATGAAGTAGCTTTCCATCAGGTTGCCGGGTGTCGCGGATGCTTCGGTGAAGTCAGCATAGCGCTCACCGGTGTATTTGGTGGAGATGTTCGCCACCAGCCATTCGGTGGGCTCCCAGGTGACGCCGCCGGTGAACAGCCATTCCGGGCTGTCTGCAAGGCGGCTTCCTGCGGGGTTCGCGCCGAAGCCATCATCCAGTTCAGCGCGGTTATAGGTGAGGTTGACATCCGCATAGAGCTGTTTGTTGAGGAATTCCGGGTTCCACACACCCGAGAGTTCAAAGCCATACGCCGTCGTGCCGCCGGCATTGATGTAGATGGTTTCGTTTTCGAGTGTTACCGGGTTCCGAACATTATTGGTCACAAGCCGGTTCTGGAAGCTTGTATAGAACGCCGAGATGGCCCCGTTGAAGGTCGGGCGGTTGGTGCGGAAGCCGACTTCAAAGTTGTCAGATTTCTCCGCATCCGGAGCATCGAAGCTCGACGCGGTTGAAAAGATGTCGTCAGCCCCGCGTGGCAGGGCGTAGTTCTGCGAGAAGGAGCTGAAGATCTGATCCGTGCTGTTGAGGGAATAGACCGCGCCGATCATCGGCAGGGGGTCGCTCTCATAGGAAGCGCGGATTGAGACTGGGCTCTTGAACACTTCATAATCTTTAAAATCGCGGTAGCCGTCCAGGGCGTAGTCGATGTCCAGAAGCTTCAGGCCGAGTTCCAGAGCGAGCTTGTCATCCAGCAGGCGAACCGTGTCTTTCAGGTAGTACTGCTTGGTATCGCGCTGGGAATCGTAGTCTCGGCGGTAATAGGCCACCTCATCCCAGATCACATCACCATCGGCCGTGCCGCCCGTCTTGTTCAGGCGCAGCTGCGTGCGGTGATACTCGTCCTTTTCGGTCCAGAAGCCGGCTTCGATCGTGTGATTGGCAACTTCCCATGTCAGCCCAGCGACAAGTCCCTTGCGGATGCCGCCGACCCCTGAGAGGCCATATTGAACGCCGCGGGGATGGACGACATCCAATCCGGCTGTACGCTGACGGTTATAGATACCAAGTGTGGTGGAATAGGCGTCTGGCGAGACCCCATAGCCATCCTTGTCTTCATAGTATGCGGTGGCTTCCAGCTTGATTGTCTCACCAATCGGCAGGCCGCCTTTCAGGGAGTAGAGCTTGTCGTCACGAATGTTGATCCGGTCCTCATAGTACTCCATGCATGTGTCTTGGGTGAAAACGGGGGTGAAGTCGCTGCCATTGATCACGCCGTCGCCGTTGAAGTCATGAACGCCCGGTCTCGGAGAAATGCAGCTCTCAGGGACCGCGCCGAGATAGCCGTATTCGCGGCCGCTCTGCTCGTACCTGCTACGGCTCATCGACGGGGAGTCGTAGTCGAAGAAGTCGTTGCTGACATAGCCCAGCTGGAGGAAGGCATCGTTGTCGAAGTCATAGCGCAGCTTGCCTTCCAGGTGTTCGCGGTCAATCGAGCCGGCGCCGCGCCACAGGTCGCTATCCGTCTTTGAACGGCTGACATAGGCGGAGAAGCCGCCGATGCGGCCGGTTTCGAGCTTCAGGAAGGTACGCTGGAGATTGTCGTCGCCGATGGTGATGGCGGCCATGCCGCCCATCTTGTCGCTGGGCAGAATGGAATTGTAGGAGACGATGGGGCCGAGCGAGGCGTAGCTTGGCAGGGAGACATCGCCCGCGCCGGGAGAGGCAACCACTGAGCCGAGGTTTTCATTGTCCACATAGCGGAAGATAGGGCTGCCGCCGAAGGCATCGGAGCGGCCCATGGGAACGCCATCGAGCACGAAGCCGATCTGCTGAAGGTTGAAGGCGCGGACGGTCACGGAGTTGCCAAACTCGTAGAGCCCCAGGGCGCCATCCGTCTGGACGTTGAAACCGGGTAAGGTCTCCAGCATCTTGAGGCCGGAGATGCCGCCCGGCGCGGAAAGCAATTCTTCTCGCGTAACGGCGACGGTATTGGTCGCCTGGCCCACACCAATGGCAAGATCCGTCTGCGATATGCGGCGGCCTTCAACGACCACCGCCTCCATCACCGCCTGATCATCCGTGGCGGGAGCGTCTGCAGCCTGGGCGAAAGCCGGCAGAATCCCCGCCGCGCTGATGAGCGCCAGCACGCTGATTTGAGATTTTATCGTCTTGCGGATCGTTTGCAGCATATGGGTCCCTCCATGCAGTTCTGCAGAGCAGGGTCAGTGAGCGCCTGGGAGGATCAGGCGCAAACTCTTAGGCGCTGATGTGTAGAGTTTATTGCGGATCAGGCGGCGAATGCAGTTTCTTTGTGCGGCGCCGCAAAAAAAACGGGCAAGCGCTCGGCTTGCCCGTATCGTATTCCAATGAACAGGGGGCGACTCAGGCGGTGAGGCGCGCTTCCACCTCTGGCAGAGTGTTCTTCCCGAAATAGATGTCGTCACCGATAAAGAAGGTCGGGCTGCCGAACGCGCCGCGCTTCACGGCGTTCTCCGTGGTCGTCATCAGGCGCTGCTTCACATCGTTCTCCTGGGCGCGGGTTATCAGCCGCGCGGCGTCAATGCCGGCGGCGGAGAGATGTGTTGCGACAACATCAGGGTCGCCCATGTTCAGGCCCTGCTCCCACATCAGCGGGAAGGTAGCGTTGACCAGTTCCATCAGGCCGCCGTCCATTGCCGCAGCGGTAGCCATGCGCATCATCAGCAGCGTGTTGACGGGGAAGAACGGGTTCATCACGAAGGGGATGTTGTGGCGCTGGATGAAGCGGTCCATTTCCAGCCGCTCGTAAGCGAGCTTGTTGGGGATGTTGGCATAGGCCTGCATCGGGGACTGGTTGTTCGTCAGCTTGAAGACGCCTCCGAGCAGAACGGGCACATAGTTGAAGCGGGCGCCGGTGCGCGCTTCGATCTCCGGCACCACCTTGTGGGCGAGATAGGCATTGGCGCTGCCGAAATCGAACTGAAATTCAACGGTCTTCATTACCAGGTCTCCTTGTAGGGGCGCAGGTCCATTTCGAAGGTCCAGGCGTCTCGTTTCTGCTGGTGCAGATACCAATAGGCATCTGCGATGGAGGCGGGCTCCATCAGGGTGTCGGGGGCAAGGTTTGCCACCGCCTCTTCACCGCGCGCAGACTTGATCCGGTCCCTGACGAAATCAGTATCCACACCGGCATCAATGACGAGGTGGGCGACGTGAATGTTCTGAGGGCCAAGTTCGCGTGCCATGGACTGTGCCATCAGGCGCAGGCCACCCTTGGCGCTGGCGAAGGCGGCATAGCCCATCCCCCCGCGCAGGCTGGCAGTGGCGCCGGTGAAGAAGATAGACCCCTTGCCGCGCGCCAGCATCAGCCGGGCGGCCTCCCGCCCCGTAAGAAAACCCGCCTTGCAGGCCATCTCCCACACCTTGAAGAAGACGCGTTCGCTGGTGT
Organism: Hyphomonas sp.; assembly: GCF_013823385.1. Classification (GTDB taxonomy): domain Bacteria; phylum Pseudomonadota; class Alphaproteobacteria; order Caulobacterales; family Hyphomonadaceae; genus Hyphomonas. The sequence goes on along the minus strand of NZ_PNMA01000034.1, from coordinate 13,911 downwards.
CCAGCAGGGGGAAAGAGACATTTGCGCCGGGATTGGAGATCACGACCTCCAGCGGGGCATGCGCGTCGGCCTCCTGAAGGAAGGCGGTGACGTCTTCTTCCTTGCGGGCATCAAGGCCGCGAGCCATGCATCTGCCGCCGGAGCCTTCGATCTCGCTTTTGAGCTTTTCCAGTTTCTCCGCCGTGCGACGGCCCGCGAAGACGGTGTAGCCTTCTGCCGCGAACCGGCGTGCAATGGCCGACCCGATGAAGTCTCCCGCGCCGATAATGGCGCAGGTGGCGTTTCGTTCGGGTGGTTTCTGGTCCTGCATCGAAGCTTCCCTCTGTTAACGGACAAGTAAGTCTTGAATTAAGATCAAGTCAATGCTTAAAGTGGCTGAATGAAGTGGCAGGATCTTGACCGGGAGAATTGTTCGCTGGCGCGCGCGATGGCGGTGGTGGGCGACCGCTGGACGTTGCTGGTGCTGCGTGAGGCATTTCTCCGTGTGCGGCGGTTTGATGAGTTCCGGCAAAATCTCGGCATTGCGCGCCGCGTCCTGACCGAGCGGCTGCAGCATCTGGTAGATCATGGCGTTCTGGAGAAGGTAGCCTACAGCCAGACGCCGCTGCGCCATGAATATCGGCTTACGGAGAAGGGCCTGGGCCTCTATCCGGTGATCATCAGCCTCGTGCATTGGGGGGATGAACATTACGCCGGAAAGAAGGGGCCCCCGCTTCTGCACCGGCACAAGACCTGCGGGCATGACTTCCGCAGCGTGCTGACCTGCTCCGAATGCGGCGAAGAGGTCAGTCCGAGGGACGTGGCGCCTCATCCCGGCCCCGGCGCCCGGAAGGGGGCGTGGGATGGCCGCCTGACTGACTGAACGGCTTGACTACCCCGCTGGTGTGGCCATGTTGGTAGCCATGACGTTGAAGACGGCTCTCCTTTTCATTTCCGCTGCGCGTGCTGCCGCACGCCGCTAGCCCCTGATTCTGCCTGTAACCTGGGCGCAATCAGGGGAGAGACCGCATTTCACCCAAAAACAATCAGCAGCCCCGCCAAAAACGGCGGCGGCGCTTTCACGCATTCGGAGTCACTATGCCCACCACCACCAGCCGCCCGCCCGTCTATGTGACGGATGAAGAACTTGAACGCCTGTCAGATCTTGCCCACGCCGTTCAGGGCAGAGAGCCTGCAGCCGAAACCCTGATCGAAGAACTGACGCGCGCCCGCATTACGCCTGTGGAAGACGTGCCGCTGGATGTGGTGCGGATGCATGACCGGGTGCGCTTCACTTATGATGGCACGCTCTATGACGATTTCTGGCTGGTCTATCCCAATGAGGCGAATATTGCCGCGCGGCGAATTTCCGTGCTGACGCAGGTCGGCGCGATGCTGATCGGGCTGCGCGCGGGTGGCGCAATCTCCTGGCGCGGGCCGGATGGGCGCGACCACAGCCTTGAGGTTCTCAGCGTCATACGCGGATAAGATGCCGTTTCTGTCGCGCAGGTGACACAATGAGGCGTCTGTAAAAAATCTTTCAGATCAGAAATCCAGTTGCCAGCTTGTTGCGTAAAGATGTGGGTGCCTTTTTGTCTCCTGAGGCGGTCTCGAGATTCACGAAGCTCAACATGGGTTGAATCTGGAATCGCAGGGGCTGTGTCATTAAAATCCGTATAGAGAACATTTTCGGCCGGCTCCAGAGGCATTCGCCTCAAAGCCAGGCCGGCGCCCATGCCGCTTCGGAGGGTTTGCTTGCCGTTAACCAATCCACCCCAATTGCGGCTAGACCGGCAACCAGGGCTTGCGCAAATCAAACATTTCCGCTTCTTTCTGGTGTGGGGGAAGTGAAAGAGGGCAATTCTGCCGTGGGACCGAGCGAGGAGTATGGTGCAATGCATCGCAGCCCGGCACCAGATGCCGCTTTGCGGGCCGTCTCTAAGGACGATCTTTCATCGAGTCTTTCCGACCCCATCCTCACCGCCCTGTTCCAGAGCAGCCGCGATTGCATCAAAATTCTCGATACTGCAGGCCGCATCCGCTACATGAACCCGGCAGGGCTTGCAGCCCGCCAGTTGAGTGCCGAGATGGATGTCGTTGGCCGGCACTGGTGGGAACTCTGGCCGCTGGAATCTCATCCCCTGGTTCAAGAGGCGACTGCCAAGGGCGCCCTTGGGGAGACAACTGACTTTCGCGGATTTTGCCCAACAGCGCGCGGCCGGCCGAAATGGTGGGATGTGCGCGTGTCGCCGATCCAGGAGGCTGCGGGAGAGGTGACCGGGGTGCTGGTCGTTTCCAAAGACGTGACCGACGCGGTCACCAACCGGAAAATGTACGACACCATTGCCCTGGAAATGCGCCACCGGCTGAAGAACGCCTTTGCCGTGGCCAGCGCCATCGCCAAGATCAGCGCGCGGCAGACGCCGGAGCATCAAGGCTTCGCCGAGGATCTCGTGGCCCGTTTCTCGTCACTGGCTGTGGCGCAAGGAAAGCTGGTCGAGGCGTCGAGCGATTTCCCGCTGCGGTCTCTTGTTGCCGACCTGGTGGATGCCGCCGGTGTTTCGGAAGACACGATTGATGTGAACGGCATGCCCGATTGCCTGGTCGATGAAGCGCAGATGCGCGTGATCGCCGTGGTGATCGGAGAGCTGACGACAAATTCCCTGAAGTATGGCGCCCTGCGCAACGGAGGCGAGATCCACTGCGAAGGCCGCATTGAGGACGGATGGCTGCATCTTTCCTGGATCGAGCCGTTGCAGGATGTTCCAGACGCTGCAGCCGAAGCGTCTTCCTCAACGAGCACGGGGCTGACGGTTATCCAGCGTATTGTCAGCTCGGCCGGCGGACAGGTTACCCGCGTGATGAACGAGGATGGGCTGCGCGTTGATTTCTCCCTGGTGCACCAGATGGCCGATGAGGCTGCCGACTGAGGGCGCCGGCATTCTCGGCAGAGACTACCCGAAACATTGCTGTCAGAACGGAAACCGCCACCCAACCTTGGCTGGGTGGCGGAACAGGCGCCTCACGTGGGGGGTGGGGGGACGCTGACGCGGCGCCTGTAGTTCCTCCGTGTCCTGATGGGGACTTTCCGGATTACTTGCGGTTCTGGTCGATGGATTTCTTGACCTTGTCCTCAACCTTGCCGGCCGCGCGTTGTGCATCGCCCTTCAGTTCCTGAAGGCGGCCTTCGGCTTCAAGTTTCTTGTTGCCGGTAACCTTGCCGGCCGCTTCCTTGGTATTGCCGGCAACCTGATTGCCAACGCCTTTAACGGTGTTCTTGTTAGTCATGGCGTTCTCCAGTCCATGTTCGAATTGTTTGCTTGGTATATCTTAGCAACGCCCCAATATTGATTCAGTTCCCTGAAATTCCGCCAAATATTCTTTGGAGCTTCAGAAGCCGCCGATTTGAGCCTCTTTCACAAAAGAAGGGCGCCCGGAGGGCGCCCTTTGAGGTACAGGGATGACAGGGGAGGTTCTGTCAGGTGATGCTCCGGCCCCGGAGCGCGCGGGCAACAAATGTGACCACGAGAAGCGCCAGGAATACGAAGAAAAGGATCTTTGCGATGCTGGCGGCGGCGCCAGCGATACCACCAAAGCCCAGCAGGGCCGCGATGATTGCAAGGATAAAGAATGTCAGTGCCCAACCAAGCATGGAAGTCTCCTTTGTCAAATGACCACTCTTTCGGTCTGTAAAAAGGGAACGTGCCTGAGCTTCTTAGGTTCCATACCTTTCTTCACCTAATCGCATTTGTCAGAGGGGCCAGGCCCACAGTAGGATGGGCGTCGCGGCGCCGATCACCACAACTTCCATCGGCAGGCCGAGGCGCCAGTAATCGCCAAAGCGGAAGCCGCCTGGCCCCAGAATGAGCGCGTTGTTCTGGTGGCCGATGGGTGTGAGGAAGGCGCAGGAGGCCCCCACGGCCACGGCCATGAGATAGGTGTCCGGATTAACCTGAAGCTGGGCGGCGGCGCCCAGAGCGATCGGGCACATGACGGCGGCGGTTGCCGCATTGTTCATGAAATCGGAGAGTGTCATCGTGACGATCAGCAGAATGATCATGGTGTAGACGGGGTTGGCGCCACCTGAAGCCGTGATGAGACCCTGGGCCAGAAGATCGGCGGCGCCGGTCGTCGACATGGCCCCTGCGACAGGAATGAGCGCGCCGAGCAACACGATCACCGGCCAGTCGATGGGCTCGTACAACTTGCGCAGGGGCACGACCTTGAACACAGCCACCGCGAGGACGCCTGCCGCGAATGTGATCGCTGCTGGCAGCAGGCCAAAGGCCGCGCCACACACTGCAAGCACCATGATTGCAGCGGCGAGGAATGCCTTGCGCGTGTTCGGGATCTTCAGCGGCCGCTCGGCGAGGGGCACGCAGCCATAGCGGTTTGCAAATTCGAGGATCGAGTCGGCATTGCCCTGAACAAGCAGCACATCGCCGGAGCGAATGGGCGTAGAGTTCAGGCGCGCCATGGACTCCTTGCCGTCACGCGACAGGGCAATCAGGTTTACACCGAACTCCCGCCGCAGCTCGATGAGCTTGATGGTGAGCCCCAGCAGAAGCGCGTTGGGGCGCACGGCCAGTTCCATCAGGATGACATCGCCCGATTGTAGCCGGCTTTCCTGCTGGGCTTCCTTTTCATCCTTGCCCGAATTTTCCGGATTTTCCTTTTCCTCCCGCATCTCTTCCTCGGCCTTCTCGATGGTGTCGAGGCTCAGGCCAAGTTTGGAGAGGGCGTCACCGATGGCTTTTGGATCGGCTTCGATCACCAGAACATCGCCGCCGCGGACTTCACGATAGGGGCTGGGCGCCGCTATGCGGCGGTCGTCCCGCAGGAGACCAACAATCTGGGCGTCGGTTGTGTCAAGCTGGTATTCGATGTCACGCAGCGACTGGCCTATGATGGAAGAGTCCTGCTTGATGCGGGCTTCGATTATGTAGGGCGCGGTTTCGAAGCTGGAGAGGTCGGCGCGCTCTCGCGCCGGAACGAGCCGCCAGCCGAGGGCAATCAGCAGAAGTCCGCCCGCCGTAACGGCAAGGCCAACCGGGGCAAAATCAAACATTGTGAAGGCCGTGCTGCCGTCCTGGCCGCTGAAGCCTGCGACGATGAGGTTTGGCGGCGTGCCGGTAAGGGTTGTCATGCCGCCGAGGATGGAGGCGAAGGAGACTGGCATCAACACGCGTCCTGGCGCGACGCCGAGACGGCCGGCCGTCTTGATGGCAATCGGCATCAGCAGCGCCAGCGCGCCGACATTGTTCATGAAGGCGGACAGCCCGGCGGCGAGCGCCGAAAGCGCGATAATTGAGACCGTGCTGCCCGAGCGGGAAGGCAGAACGCGCGCGGTCAATGTGTCCACAACGCCTGTGGTCTGCAGCGCAAAGCTGAGAATGAGGACGGACGCCACCGTAATCACCGCAGGATTCCCAAAGCCTGAAAAGGCGTCGCCGGGCTGCACGAGCCCGGCGAGAATACATGCGATCAGCGCGCCGAGGGCGACCAGATCATGCCGCCATCTGCCCCAAATGAAGAGCAGGGCGGTCAGGGCGAGAATGGCAAAGATGCCCGCTTGCGGAAGTGTCATTGTGCGCCCCCAGATATGTCCGGTCAGACAAGACGGGACAGCATGCGATCCATTATGCCAACGCTCGTATTCGGGGCGCGGGCAACAGCATAGGCGGCAACACCTACGCCGAGCAATGTGAGAAGGGGGCGTTTCTCGACCATGTTGCTGACTGCGTTTATGGACATGCCCGTCAGCGTATCGAGCGTGTCATCCCGGAGGTAGGCCACCGTGTTGGCGGCTGCGGCCGTCACGCCAGCAAATTCTTCCTCCATCGGAACGGCAGGGCGTGTGGCTTTCCACATGGCAATGGCCGCGCCAAGAAGGAGCAGACCGCCGACGAGCGCGCCGGACATTGCCAGCCCCATATAGGGCGCAAGGGCAACGACCCCTGCCCAGGTAAGGGCGCCTGCACCGGCGAGCCCGATTACGGACCCGCCGGCCATCATGATGACGCGAAGTTTGAGACTGCCAACCATGTTTTAGCGGCGGGACAGCAGAGCCAAAAGAACGCCGGCGCCAGCGGCAACGCCAACGGACATCAGCGGACGTTCACGGATCGTGTCTTCCAGGCGGTGGCGCGCATCAACAGCCTTTTCGGCAACGGTTTCGGCGCTATGCTGTGCTCTCACAACCTTGTCGCCCACGGCGCGACCGAGATGCTCAGTGAAGTGATTGGCCGACGATTTGACAGCGGAAACAAATGTTTCTGCCGCCTCCTGCGCCGCATGAAGGTCTTCTCTAGCCGCTGCAGCAGCAGCCGCTAATTTCTTGTCGTGGCCGTTTGCGCGGCCGCGCGATTTACGACTGGAAATATGGGGGGTAGCCATCGCTTTCTCCTTTCAGTGTCCTCATCGGATCAACGAAGGAGAAAGCGGTTGGTTCCAAACGGCGGTCAGTTTTGCGGTTCAGGCTGGGCGTGGAAGAAGAGGGCCTGGCTGATGGCCGCCTTCACCGTATCATCCTGGAACGGCTTGGTGATGAGGTAGGTTGGCTCCGGCCGTTCGCCGGTCAGCAGCCGCTCCGGGAATGCCGTGATGAAGATGACCGGCAGGTCGAAATCGGCCAGAATATCCTGGACGGCATCAATGCCGGAGGAATTATCTGCCAACTGAACATCACAGAGGATGAGGCCAGGTTTCACCCGGCGGGCAAGATCAACGGCGTGTTTGCGGGTGGCCGCATTGCCGGCAAAGGTGTGCCCCAGATCCTCGACGAGATTGGCAAGGTCGGCGGCGATGATCGGCTCGTCCTCGATAATGAGGACAGAGGTGGACAGCTGCTGCTCGATCTCACGGTGCGCGGCGTCGATGAGCTTTTCCAGCTCGGCGGGGCTCTTGTCCAGAATTTCACAGGCTTCAGGCCGGCTGAAACCTTCCAGCGTGGTCAGCAGGAAGGCCTGCCGCTGGATCGGGGCCAGCTTGCGCAGGCGCGCTTCCGGCGAGGAGCCGCCCGGCTTGCCCGCCGTTTCCAGCCGTGCCCCGGTGGTTGACCAGATCGCATGGAAAAAGCGGTACAGCGTGACGCGGGGCGACGAAGCTTCCACCATCAGGCCGGGGTCTTCGCTCAGGGCTTCCAGACAGGCCCGGATATACGCGTCACCACTCTCCTGTGACCCCGTCAGGGCCCGCGCGTAGCGGCGGAGAAACGGAAGATGTGGGCCGTATTGGGCGATCAGACTCATAATGGAACCTCTATGCTATCCGAGCGTTACAACGCGCGGGACGCAGATTGGTTTCATGTGCTGAAGAAAAAATTCACCAAGTGCAGTTTGCCATGGAACCTATCTATGGTCGAGGCGTTTATGGCACGAATATGGCCATTTGGCCCATTTTGGCTGATCAAGCAGCAAGTGAACGGAATTTAAGGCTAGAAGATGAGTGAGTCTGGAAAACTGAACGGCAAAGACCCCGACGGGCGGCGCAGCCAGCGCCGTCTTGGTAACCGCGCCATCGGCGAGCGTCTCCGCGAGATGTATGACGGCGTTGTGGGGGAGTCTGTGCCGGATGATTTCTTCAAGCTGCTTGAGCAGGCCGAGGCGAAAGCCAAGGCTGGAGCGAAATCGCGACCTGATGGTGAAGCATGACCGCCACCCAGGCACTGTCCCTTTCGGACTTCAAGGCGGCGCTCATGGAGGTAACGCCTCATCTGCGTGCGTTTGCGCGCAGCCTTTGTGGCGATCCGGTGCAGGCCGACGATCTTGTCCAGGACGCGCTTCTAAAAGCCTGGAATGCCCGCGAGAGCTACACGGAGAATACCAGTTTCAAGGCATGGACCTTCACCATTCTTCGGAACTCCTTCTATTCGGAGAAGCGGCGCAGCTGGCGTTCGACGGGGCTTGAGCCCGGCGTTGCCGAGGCGACGCTTGTGGCCTCGGACGATCCTGACAAGGGCCTTGAGCTGGTTGCCCTGCGCAACGCGCTTGTGCATCTGCCCCAGGACCAGCGCGAAGCCATCATCCTGATCGGTGCGGGCGGCATGGCCTATGAGGAGGCCGCCGAAATCGTCGGGTGCGCCGTAGGCACGATCAAGAGCCGGGTCAGCCGGGCCCGCAAGGCCCTCGCCGAGTTGCTGAACGCCGAAGACGGCGGCCCGGCAGGAGCCAGCGGCTCCAATGTCACCTCGGGTGAAGCCGCCTTCAACGACATCATGGGCCAGGTTGACGAATTGAGCCGGCATAACGGATGACGCAGACGGGCGGGGAGGGGCGCGCCAAGCGGAAACGCCTGAGCCTCCGGCTTCAGGTGATTTCTGCTATGGCGGTGGTGCTCAGCCCGCTCCTGATCATGGGCGCCATCAACGCCTGGAGCGAACAGCAATTCTCCCGCCAGATCCGTTTTCACGAGCTTCAGCAGGGCGCGCAGGACCGGGTGCGCCAGACAGATGCGATGCTTGTGCGCGCGCGCACGGCGCTGCGGATGATCGCTTCGGAAAGCGCCGGCCCCTCCTGTAGCGAAATTGCCAGCCGAATGGGGCCTCTGGACCTGCCGCTGCGCAATACATTGCGGTTTGACGCAGAGGGTATCGTTACCTGCAGCGAGATCGGCGAAGACATTGTAGGCAGGCCGATGGCGCAGCTGGAATGGAACGACCGGTTGCGCAAGGGGGTGGAGTCCATCGAGGTCAGCGGCCAGCGCAGCATGGCCCTGGGCGACCCTGCCATCTACATGCTGCACCGGGTGAACGACGGACAGGGTCATTTTGCCGGCTCGATTGGCCTAAGCATGTCGCTGCCAGATATCGCTGGCCGGATCGCGGAGGTGACAAAAACCAGCTCGGCAACTACCGCTCTGGTGGTGCGGGGCGGAGAGGTAATCGGCTCCAATATCGTGGCCGGTGTGCCGATGGAGTGGATCAGCGAAGGCGCAACGCTGAACCAGAGAACCTATCGTCTGACCCCGGAGCAGGGGCCGCCCCTGGATGTCGTGCTCCTGCCGCTCAGAACGGAGGGCCTGTGGCTGATGGTGGGCTCGCCCGCGCCGCCCCAGCGCGCGGAGGGCATTCTCGCTTTCCTCGTGCCGATCCTCGCCTATCTGGCCGCGCTTCTGGCCGCCAGCTGGATTGCCGACGCCATGGTGTTGCGCTGGCTGGAGCGGATCCGCATCCGCATTCAGGATATGCGCAGCTCTGCGCGCTACATGCCCCTTGCGCCGGAGCTTTCCCGCGCCCCGCTGGAGATGCAGCAGGTGGCCGAAGCCTTTGACGATCTCACCAGCCGCGTAACCACGCATGAATCAGATATGCAGCGCGCCCTTGTGCAGATGAAGGCGGCCTTCCGGGAAGTGCATCACAGGGTCAAGAACAACCTTCAGGTTATGCTCAGTATGCTGAAGCTTCAGGGGCGCGGCGAGCCGCTGCCGGAAACGCAGGCGGCGCTGAAGGTTGCTGCCCACCGCGTGGCCATGATGGCAGCGGTTCACCACACTCTGCTGAATGAGGGCGATCTCGATACGGTTGAGGCGCTGGATCTGTTCAATGCCATCTGCAACCAGGTCGATGAACAGAAAGGCTGGGTTGATGGCGGCCGCAATATCATTCCGGATGTCACCCCCGGCCTGCTGCCGGCAGACATGGCTGTGCCCCTTGGGATGTTTGTGCTCGAGGCGGTCGGCCTTCTGTGCCCCGATGAAGATGAGGCTGATGTGATCCTGCATTTTGACCGGGACAACGGCAATTGCCAGCTGAAGCTCACCTGCGGCAATGCCAGCGCAAGCGGGAAGAGCGAGATCGACCGCGACACCAGCCTGTTCCTGTCGGCCTTTGCCCGCCAGATCGGCGGCACCGTATCGGTCGACAGCGGCGCGGAGAATGAAATCCATATCGAACTCGCCTTTTCAGTAAGCGAAATGGTTCACCACGAACGGCCAGGCTGAGCTGGCATTTCTTCTGGCGCAATGGAAAAAGCGCGCCCCTTTCGAGGCGCGCCTTTCTGATCTATTGGGGAATTGGCCGGCTTACTCGGAAAGCTCTTCCTGGGTGGCGCGAGCCGTATCTTCGATGGCCTCGCCGCCCGCCTGGACGTCTTCGCCGACACCTCTGACCGTGTTGCAGGCCGCGAGGAAAATAGTGGCCAGAGCGAGAAGGGGAATACTCATCGACTTTTTCATTTTGCAATCCTTTTGCAAGCTGCAGATGTATCAAAAACGCACGGCTCAGCGGTGAGTTCCCAAACGCCCAAGTATTATTTCTCACTGATCCGGAACCGGAACATTCCGGATACCCATGCGTTGAACATCCGGGAGACCTGACAGATGAGACTCGGCATTATTGTAAATGAAAAATCCGGCTCTGTTCCGGAAGATGGCCGGGCGCAACTCGCGGCTTTCATTGCGGAAGAGGGGCATGAGGCGGTTTTGCCGGCCGATCTCGAGGTGGCTCTTGAAGATCAGGTGGCGGCCCTGATGTCCGCTGGCTGCGAGGCTATCGCGGTCTGGGGCGGCGATGGCACGATTTGCGCGGTGCTTCAGTCGGCAAATGGGAGCGTGCCGGTTCTGGTTCTGCCGGGCGGTACGATGAACCTTCTGCCCAAGCGGCTTCACCATGATGAACTTGACTGGAAGAAGATTGTCCACAGCGTGCTGAAGGCCCCCAAGCCGAGCTGGATAGCGGCCGGGGAGGTGGGCGGTCAACGCTTCTACGTGGCAGCGCTGTTTGGCCAGCTGACACATATTGGCGCTTCCCGCGAAGCGGTGAGGGAAGGCGCCATCCTGGAAGCTGTCAGCATCCTGACGGATCGGGACGCGCTGGACATTGAAAGCAATATCCAGGTCGAAGTGGATCAGCCCGGTACATTGAGGGAATGCCCGGCAACCGCTGTGGCCGTCATCCCGGCCGAGCAAGACGGCCTCGAGATTGCGGTGATCGCACCGGACAACCATCTGGATCTCGCGGCATCAGCGATGGACGCTTTGGCGCGCGGCTGGCGGGAAAGCGCTCACTTCCATGCCGAGGGAGCGACCGCCATACGCATGCGGCATGCGGATGGAAAAGCGATCCCTGCGACCATTGATGGTGAACCTTGCGAGCCTGGAGAGGTGCTGTCGATTTCCTACATTCAGAAGGCCGCCTGTGTTCTGGTGGCGGGAGGTGAGGCATGAAGATCGCTCATTTTGCGGATCTGCATTTCGGCCGTGAAAACAAGGAAGCCCTCACGGCCGCCGGCGATCTGGTACGGGAGCTGGAAGTCAACGCCATCGTCGTTTCGGGCGATCTGACACAGCGGGGCAAAAGGGACGAGTTCGACGCGGCGCAGGAATGGCTTTCCGGCTTCCACGCACCTATCCTCTGTGTGCCCGGAAACCATGATACGCCCCTGCTTAACCTGCCTGCGCGCGCGTCAGATGCATTTGGCCGGTATGACCGGTATTTCAGCGGCCGCGCGGGCCCGCTGGACCTTGACGGGGTTTCCATCCGGGGGCTGAATACCTCTCGTGGATGGCAGACGCGCATGAATTGGGCGGAGGGCCGCGTTGATCTTGACGATCTGGACAAGGCGATTGCCCATTCAGACGCAGACGGCCTGCATATGATTGCCTGCCACCATCCCTTTATTTCGCCCGCCAAAGCCGGCCTTCAGACCGCGACGAAGCGCGGCGAGGAAGCCAGCCGGCGGCTTGCGGCAAGTCCGGTGCAGATATTGCTGACCGGCCATGTGCATACGCCGCATGCAGAGCTGATACGCGAAGGGGAGGGCGGCTATCTCGCCATTACGGCCGGCACCCTGTCCACCCGGCTGCGGATACAGCCGCCTGCGTTCAATATATTGTCGGTGCGCGACGGTATCCTGGCGCTGAATGTGCAGACCTTTCAGGATGGCCGCTTCCGTGAAGGCACGCATGGCAGCTGGGACGTCAACACGCTGGAACCGATCAGTACACCGCGCGTTGTTACCGTATAGTCACGGAAGGAGCGGAACAATGCGTAAAGCAGCACTTGGTATGAGCGTTGCCCTGTTGGCCGGCGTCGCGCTGGCCGCCTGCGGAAATGAGCCGGAGCCGATTGGGCCCATCGAGCCAGCGTTCGACCGGACCACGGAGACCACCGATCCCGATACCGCCGAGCCCATGGTGCCGGGAACGACGCTTCCGGATGCTGAGCCCGTGCCGCCGGTCGGGTCGCAGCCGGGGGAAATCCCCGAGGTCATGGAACCGGGCCCCACGCCTGGCATTCCGGGCGGGGACACCACGACCGGAACGCTTGACCCGGCTGTGCCCGCCGAAGAGCCCACTGACGAGTTTGGCACGCCACAGTAAGGGGAGCCTGGCCTCAAGGCCGGCTTTTGTGATGGTGCCGGGCGCGGGGAGCTTGCTTCCCGCGCCGTTTCCGTAAGCGGCAACCTTCCCTAGGGAGAGTGGGGCAAATTTGGTCTTCGGTTTTGATTTTGTCTGGCTTAGCCTGCGTCAACCAGACACCAGACCGAGGAAGCGAACCAGATGTCCCAGACTTTCACGATGACGATCAACGGCAAGGCGGTTTCGGGCAGCGAGACCTTTGGCGTGGAGAACCCGGCAACCGGCGCGGTCTTTGCGCAGGCGCCCGATTGCACAGAGGCGCAACTTGACGAGGCGGTCGCGGCGGCGCGCACAGCACTGCCGGCCTGGAAGGCGACGCCGATCGAGAAACGCCGCGATGCGCTGCAGGCGATTGCCGGCGTCATTGCGCAGAATGGCGAGGACCTCGCGCGCCTTCTGACCAGGGAGCAGGGCAAGCCGCATCCCGATGCGATGGGCGATGTTCTGGGCGGCGCGCACTGGCTGATGGAAACGGCCAAGCTGGGCATTCCAGAGCATGTTTCCGAAGACTCGCCCGAGCGCCTGGCGGTGACACGGTACGGGCCGATTGGGGTGGTGGCGGCGATTGTGCCGTGGAACTTCCCGATCATCCTGATGATGTTCAAGCTCGCCCCGGCCCTGCTGGCGGGGAACACCGTGGTGGTCAAACCGGCGCCGACGACACCGCTGACGACGCTGAAGATCGGCGAGCTGATCCGGGGCATCCTGCCGCCGGGCGTGGTGAATGTGATCTCCGGCTCCGACCGGCTCGGTCCCTGGCTGACGGCGCACAAGGATATCGACAAGGTGAGCTTCACCGGATCGACTGAGACCGGCAAGAAGGTGATGGCGAGCGCGGCGAAGGATCTGAAGAAGGTGACGCTGGAACTCGGCGGCAATGACGCGGCGATCGTGATGCCGGATGTGGACGTGAAGGCAGTGGCCGAACAGCTGTTCTGGGCGGCGTTCCGCAATGCCGGGCAGATCTGTATCGCGACCAAGCGGATGTACATCCACAAGGACGTGTACGAACCACTTAAAGCGGCCATCGTTGACTATGCCGCCAGCGTGAAGGTTGGCGACGGGGCCGAGCAGGGCACCCAGATCGGGCCGATCCAGAACAAGGCGCAATATGAGCGCGTGCTGGAGCTGATCCAGGACGCCAAGGACAAGGGCTACAAATTCCTGATCGGCGGGAATTCTTCCAATGTGCCGGGCTATTTCGTGCCGGTGACCATTCTGGACAATCCGCCGGAAGACGCGCGGATCGTGCAGGAGGAGCAGTTCGGGCCGGTGTTGCCGCTGATGTCGTTTGATGACATCGACGAAGTCGTCGGCCGGGCGAACGCAACGGTTTATGGCCTGGGCGCCTCGATCTGGACCAAGGATCTTGACCGGGCGCAGGCGCTGGCTTCGCAGCTTCAGGCCGGGACGGTGTGGATCAATGAGAGCCAGCACCTTTCGCCGCATGCTGCATTTGGCGGGCACAAGCAATCCGGCATCGGCGTCGAAGGCGGGCAGGACGGCCTGCTGGAATTCTGCCAGGCGCAGACGGTATTCATGCGCCGCGCCTGATGCGCGCTGTCAGGTGAATGG
>NZ_PNMA01000033.1 GCF_013823385.1 Hyphomonas sp. | reverse complement strand
CACTTCCCCCGCAAGTGCAGGGGAAGATTTGGTGCGTGTCAGCAGCGTTGATTTCTACCGGAATGGCAGTTGCCCAAGACGGATCATCCCAGGCTTTGCGCGTCGGCTCGACTGGTCTGTAGGCGGAGGGGCTGGGCGCAGCGTCGCCGAGATATTCGATGCGCACGCCGCCCCACCACATGACGCGGAGCAAGGCGCCGCAGCGGCCGGCGGCGCGGACCTGGGCGACTGCGCGCCCGAGCTGCCAGATCAGCACCGGCCAGAAGAAGGGGTGCACGAACGCAAAATACTGCGCGAGCGCGGGTTCCTTTCTGAGGCGGGCGAGGCTGAACATCCGCCAAGAATACGCCGGGCGCGGGAGGGGGTGGACAAGGTTTGGGGGAATTTTTTGTAAGGGTTTGAAAAACATGAAAATTTTAAGATCCAAACCAGAAGAATATGTTGGATAGGGTGGAAGGCCCTCACCTCCCATTGCTGCGCAATGGGCCCCTCCTCTCCCGGAGGGAGAGGGGTTTAGCGTTCCGCCTGCCGCGAAGTCCCAACCCCTCTCCCGCGAAGTGGGAGAGGAGGGGCCCGCGCCCAGAGGGCGTGGGAGGTGAGGGCCGGCGTCAACCGATGATTTCGCCGCCGGGCTGCGGGGACGGGACGCCGGTGGTGCCGGGCCAGCTTAAGGGGAGGCCGCGCGCTGTGCGGGCGGCGAGGAGGGCGAAGGCTTCAGCCTCGATGGAATCGCCGCGCCAGCCGGCCTGCTCTGCGGTGAGCACGGCGCAGGGGCATTGGCGGGCGAGCGCGGCCATGAAGGAGGGATTGTGGCGCCCGCCGCCGCAGGCGATGAGGCGGGCGGGAACCTCCGGGAGCTGACGAATGCCGGCGGCGACGGCGGCGGCGGAAAATTCCGTCAGGGTCGCGGCGCCGTCTTCGAGGCTGAGACCGCGCGCCATGGAGGCGTTGAAATCATACCGGTCGAGCGATTTGGGCGGGGGCTCGTCAAACCAGTCATGGGCGAGAAGCTGTGTCAGCAGCCCTTCATGCACGCGGCCAGCGGCGGCGAGCTTTCCGCCCGCATCATGCGTGCCCTTGCCATGACCTTCGACCCATTCATCGATGGGGCCGTTGGCAGGGCCGGTGTCGAAGGCGATGAGGGTGCCGTCTGCGGTGCGCGCGGTTATATTGGCGACACCGCCGAGATTGAGGACGACGGCAGGCTCTCCGCCGAGGCGGTTCATCAGGGCGGCGTGATAGGCCGGGGCCAGCGGCGCGCCCTGCCCGCCGGCGGCGACATCGGCGCTGCGGAAATCATAGGCGAGCGGCACGCCGAGGGCGGCCTGCATCGACGGGGCGTCGATCAGCTGGAGGGTGGCGCCGGGCTGGTCTGCCTTCGCGCGGCGGTGGAGCACGGTCTGGCCGTGGACACCGGCGAGGACGGGGCGCGGCGCGCCCGCCTGCCCGGTCATCATCGCCCATGCGTCACTATGGGTTTTGGTGATCGTCTCGCAGGCGGCGGCGAAGAGGGCTTCGGGGCGGGGGCCCTGCCAGTTCCACGCGCGGGCGGCCTCGGTGGCGGCCTGCAGGACGGCGCGCTCCTCGCCCGTGTATTTCCGCTCGGCGACGGGGCCGAACTCCAGCACATCCTGCCCGTCTGTCAGGATCATGGCGGCGTCGACCGCGTCCAGCGAAGTGCCGGACATGAAGCCTGCGACCCAGACGGGACCTGAATTTGCAACAGCGGTGTTCAAGGCTGGCCCTTTCTGTGTTAGGCGCGCGCATCTCATCGGAGACACGAGAATATGAGCGATTTCAAGTCGGAATTCCTGCGCGAGCTGAGCTGGCGCGGCTTCATCAAGGACACGACTCACAAGGCTGAGCTCGATGCCTATTGTGCCACGGGAACGCCGGTCGCTTATGTGGGCTATGACGCGACGGCCGACAGCCTGCATGTGGGCCATCTGATGACGATCATGATGCTGCGCATTTTCCAGCGCCATGGGGGCAAGCCGATTGCCCTGATGGGCGGGGGCACGACCAAGGTGGGCGATCCGACCGACAAGGAGAAATCCCGGCCGCTGCTGACCGACGATCAGATCAACGCCAATATCGCCGGCATCAAGACCGCGTTCGAGCCGTTCCTGCGCTTTGGCGACGGCGCCAATGACGCGATCATGGTCAACAACAATGACTGGCTGGGGCAGCTTGGCTATCTTGAGATGCTGCGCGCGATTGGCGTCTATTTCACCATCAACACGATGGTGAAGCAGGAGACCGTGCGCCGCCGCCTGGAGGCCGAGCAGCCCTACACCTTCCTCGAATTCAACTACCTCTTGATGCAGTCCTATGACTTCCTGGAGCTCTACCGGCGCTATGGCTGCCGGATGCAGCTTGGCGGGTCTGACCAGTGGGGCAATATCGTGGGGGGCGTGGACTTGGTGCACAAGGCTGAGGGCGGGGAAGCCTTTGGCGTGACGGCGCATCTCGTCACCACCTCTTCCGGCGTGAAGATGGGCAAGACCGTGGGCGGGGCCGTGTGGCTGAACGCTGACCGCAAGAGCCCGTATGAATACTGGCAGTTCTGGCGCAACACCGAAGACGCCGATGTGGGCAAGTTCCTGCGCCTCTTCACCGATTTGCCCCGCGAAGAGATCGAGCGGCTGGAGGCGCTTGAGGGCGCGGAAATCAACGACGCGAAGATTGCGCTGGCGAATGCGGCGACGGCCCTGCTGCATGGGGAAGCGGCGGCGAAGGAAGCCGAAGCGGCGGCGAAGGCCGTGTTTGCGGGCGGAGCGTCTGCCGACGCGCTGCCGACGGCGACTGTTCCGCAGGCGGAGCTTGAGGCTGGTATTCTTGTGGCGGCAGCGTGCACCGCGGCGGGGCTTTCCAAGTCCAATGGCGAGGCGCGGCGGCTGATCGAACAGGGCGCGATCCGCGTCAATGACGAGCTCGTGTCTGATCCCAATGCCAAGGTCTCGATGGCGGACATGCAGGACGGGGCGATCAAGCTCTCGGCCGGCAAGAAGCGGCATGCGCTGGTGAAGGCGGGGTAAGCGCCGCGCGCGGTCAAACGGGCCTGCCCGGCATTTTTGGTGCGTCATCCCGGAATTTGCGCAGCAAATGTCCGGGAACCAGCCTTTTGAACCTAGCCGCTCTGGGTCCCGGTCTTCGCCTGCGGCGAAACCGGGATGACGCCGCCCGAGGCGGTGAGGCGGGGCTCCCTAGAACTCTTCTTCCTTCAGCGGGGGCAGTTCCTGCGGCAAGGCCTGCTCTGCGGGACGCGGGGTGGCCTCCGGGATTTTCGTGTCGGAGGGGTTTTCGAAGACGCGGCGGATGACGCCGGGGGCAAGCGCGGAGAGCGGGTTGACCGAGACATTGGCCTTTTCCAGCGTGCCGCGCACACTATAGGTCAGCGAGAAGACGCCTTCGCCATCGCGGCCGACGACGAGATCGCCGATGATGGGAATTCCTCCGAGGGCGGAGTTGACCCCAAAGCTCGGCACCAGAACGCCGTCGATCTCGATGGCCTGGCTGGTCATGTCGATATAGCCGTTCGCGGTAAGGCCGAGGGCCGGGCCCTGCGCCTTGGCGCCGGTGACGACATAGCGCCCGCCCTGCACTTTCATCGGAATGTCGATGCGGGAGAACATCACGCCTTCACCGCTGAGTGTATCAGCAAGGCCGCGCAGCGAGGCGAGGGAGAGGATCTGCGTCAGGAAGGGCGCGTTGCTCATCCGGGCATTGGAAATCTGGAGCATCAGGTCTGCCGGGGCGTTCGCCGTTTCCAGCGTGCCGGAAAGGGTCATTTCCCCGCCGGTGATGAAGTCTGCGCCGAGGAAGGCGCTGGCAATGAAGCCGGCGTCCCCGGAGGTGACATCTATCCGGATCGGCGCTGCTCCGCCTGCGGAGAGTTTGGCGCTGAGCGGGGCGCCGCCCAGGGCCCGGCCGCTAGCCTCCAGCGATTGCAGGCCGCGCGTGCCGGTGACGGCGCGGAGTTTCGCCTGGCGCAGATCGATCCCCTCGCGCAGGGTGAGCCGGTCAACCTCTGCCGTGATCGTCAGGGGCGTGCCTTCGGCAGGCTCGGCGCCCGCCGCGCCCGCCATGCCGCCGAGCCCCGGAAGGATGCCGGAGATGTCGAGATATTTGCCGCGCAGCGTGACGGTCAGCCGGTCACCCGGATCGCGCTGCACCGCGCCGGACACTTCCGCGACATTGCGGAAGAAGGCTTCGCGCAGATCAGCAGAGATGAGCTTTGAATCGGCGCCGAGAGTGAAATCCCCATCGAGCCGGGCGGTGGGGCTGATGAAAGTAACGCGCGAGGTGGAGAGGTCGCCCTTCTGGGAGATGCTGACATCGGCGCGGGCGGCGGTGCCGGCCGGCTTGACCCATCCGATCTCGGACATATCCAGCCGCGCGGCGGACAGGTCGACGCTGATGGTGGAGGCAATGAGGGTTTCCCCATCGAGCTTTGCGGTGACATCAAGGGGCGCTTCGCCGGTCATGTAGGCCCGGCCGAGAATGCCGAAACGGTTGAGGAAATCTGCCGAGACGCTGCCTTTGGCGGTGAGGTCTGCCGGGGCGCCCTCATCGGTGAAGCCTTCATACCAGCGGAAGGTGACGGGCGACGGGCCGAGGCGCGCTGCCCCGGTGAGTTCCGCCCCCGCCTGATCGACCTTCACATCCATCGTGCCGCTGGCCAGATCAAAGCCGAGCGCGGCGTTTTTCAGGCCGGCATTGCGCACGGTGCCGATGGCGGTGAAGCGAACATCCTCATACGGCACATCGTTCAGCGCCGGGCGGAACATCTCGAAGGTGAGATCGCCATCACCCGACATGCGCGCCGGATCGAAATCTATTTCAAGGCGCGAGTCCACCAGCGCCTTCATCATGTTCCGGGCCGGGCCGCGCCCCCTGGCGAAGACGCGGAAATCCTCGCCGCGCGGCGTGAAAGCCGGAAAATCGACCAGGCCCTCGGCCAGCGTCCAGCCGGCAAACCGCCCCTGGCTGAGCTGCACCCGGAAACTGTTGCCGGTCAGGCGGCCCTGGCCAAAGGCATTTTCGACCGCAGGCAGATCATCCAGAAAGCGCACCCTGGCGTCTTCCACGCGGAAGGTCACTTCCAGATGGTCATCCTTGAGATGACCACCCGGCAGGCTGTCGCGGGCCAGCATGATGCGGCCGGCGGCATCGAAGACGGTGCCTGTCTCGATGCGCTCTGTTGTGAAGTTGCGCGCGCCTTCGCCGAGCTTTACCGGCCAGAAATCCAGCACGGTCGGCACCTGCATCGGCCCCGGCACCGTCAGCGTGACCTCGCCCAGCACCGGCGGCTCGCCCGGCTGGCGGTCCGGCGTGCGGGCAAGATCGCCTGCCGCATCAAACCGGGCGCCGCCCGACACGAACTCCACCTTCGCCGCGCGCAGGGCGAGGGCATCCATATCCGCCTCACCGGACGCGCGCACACTGGCAAGATCAATCGGCGCGGCGAAGACGGGGGTAAGATCAAGGGTGAGGGCCGGGCTTTGCAGCACGAAGGGGCGGAAGCCCTCGCCGGTGAGCGCCTTTTCCAGCGCGATGTCTGCCGTGCCCTTGAAGGGGCCGGCGCCGCGCGAGGCGACCTTGAGATTGAGCCGGTCTTCGGAGCGATCATACAGCAGCGAGAGGTCCAGATCGCGCACCGGCCAGACCTGATCGTCAAAGGAGAACTGGCCCTCGCCGCTGCGGGCGACCAGAGTGATCTCGTCGATGCCGGTCTCTTCGGAGAGGTTGGCGGCGAGGCTTATGTCCGAGGGCAGACCTTCGGTGAGTTCGCTGTCGAGGCCAAGGCGGGCGCCGAAATCGCCGAGGGGCCACCTCGTCAAAGCCAGTTCCGCGCGCAGGCTGCGCGTGTCATTGGGGTTGGCAATCGACAGGGTGATCGCCGCCGGAAGACCTTCGCCGAGGCCCTTGCCCCTGAAACTGAGATTCATTCCCGAAGCGGCCAGCACCAGGCGCCCGCTGGCGTCTTCGACCGTGCCGATCAGCGCCCCCGCCTGATCGCGCACGCGCAGCTCGATATTCTCAAATCCGGCCGCTTCAAGGCGCATGCTGGCGCGCGCCTCGCGCCAGGCCCGCAGCCATTCGGGAAGCACCCGGCCGACATAATCGATCCAGCCCTGCGGCGTATCGGGAAGCTGGGTTTCCTGAAACTCCGGCAGCGGATCACCCGCCAGCGCCCACTGGCGCGCCGACATCTGGTCAATCGCGATCCAGCCATCGCTGAGATCCATGGCGAGCACTTCGATGCCCCCGAAGATCAGCGCCGAACCGGAAAGCTGGATCACCGCATTCTGCGCCTCGGCCGCCGGCCGCCCGGCGCCATCGAGCAGGCGCACATCCTGCGCGGTGATCTGGACGCGCCGGTTTTGCGGCGACCATTCCAGCTGCAACGCGCCAAGGGAAACGCCGCGGCCACCCCGCGCATCGGCCAGCGCCTCCTCCACATCATCCCGGAAAGGAGCAAGATCGATCGGCCCGCTGGCCAGGCGCAGCATGAGCACTGCCGCCAGCACGAAAGCCAGCAGAATCAATCCGCCGAGAATTTCGAAAACCACAATGGAAGCGGTCTGGCGGACCAATAGCGGGCTCCTCAGGAAAGTCTCTTCTGCCGCAGGTCCAGAGGCATCATAAGACTATAAACTTCGTGAACTTCAGGCACCATAGGAGCATTGCATGACCACAGGACCGCAGGAAGGGCGCAAAGCCCCCGCTTTCGCGATGGAAACGACCGCCGGCAAGCGCCGCCTGGCCGACTATGCGGGCAAGTATCTGGTACTGTATTTCTATCCCAAGGACGACACGCCCGGATGCACGCAGGAAGCGCTCGACTTTTCCGCGCAGGCGAAGGCCTTCGAGAAGGCGGGCGCGGCGGTGCTGGGGGTCTCCCGCGATTCGCTGAGCCGTCATGAAAAGTTCGCATCCAAGCATGGCCTCACCGTCCAGCTGGGCAGCGACGAGGACGGGAAGGTCTCCGAGGCCTATGGGACATGGGAAGAAAAATCCATGTACGGAAGGACGTATATGGGCATGGCACGGCGCACCTTCCTGATCGGGCCGGATGGCAAGATCATCCGTGTGTGGCCTAAAGTGCGCGTCAAGGGACATGCCGGAGAGGTTCTGGAATACATTAACTCCCTGACAGATTAGAGGGCGCTGGCGCTGTAGTGCCTGCAGCAGATGCCCAGGTTAACAGCAGATTAACCCAATCATGCTAACATTGCCTAAAAATATGCTCCCAAGGGGTTTCGCGAAGAGGCGAATTGGGTATGTATAAACGCGGGGTATGGGAGCGCTGCGGAAGATCTTTTTCGCGGTTATCATAAAAAAGTTTCCAGCTGACAGGTAGCTTGCATGGCGAAGTGGAGTGCCAACCTTAAAGCGACGTTCGACCGCGCTTTTCCGGAACGCCAGATCTATCATCGCAGCGGAGGCACCGTCCGCTATATTTCGATCTCCCCCTGGCAGCAGGCCATGATGGCCGCCGGGATCACCGCCCTCGCCAGCTGGACCATGTTTGCCACCGCCAACTTCGTTCTCGGCGGCGGGCCGGGTACTCCGCAGACGGGCGAAGGCAAGGAACTCGCAAAATACGAGCGCTGGGTTCAGGATCTGCGCGCGCGCGAGTCGCTGCAGCGCACCCTGCTGGAGGAACGCAGCAAGGAAACCGCCGAACTCGAGCAGAAACAGCGCGCGCTGGAAGAACTGCTGAACGAGATGCGCGACGAGGACGGCATGAAGATGTCGGCGCTCGAGGGCGATGGCGCGCCGCTGCTGATCGAAGCCACGATTGAGGAAGCCGATCGCCGCCAGTCGCGCGATGCTTATCTCACCCTTGCTTCCATCGGTGTTCCGGCCGCGCGCGGCACGCCGAAAGCCATTGAGTCTGACATGAACCGGCTGTTCAATCAGATGGAAGACTTGGCCGCCGAGCGCGCCGAACGCGCCCGCGGCGTGCTGAACCTGACCCAGGTGGCCACTGGCGACCGGATCGCCGCGCCGCAAGCCGGGATTGGCGGACCGCTCGTTTCCATCGGTGCGCTGACCTCTTCGGCCTCAGAGCCAGCGATTGGCGGCGACCAGTCTTTCCTGATGCGCCTGTCGCAGGCCCGCGCCCGCATCGCCGAAATGAAACATTACGAGCGGATCGTGAACGACCTGCCGCTGGGCATCCCGGTCGCGGTGCCGTTCCGCTATACCAGCCCCTACGGCATTCGCGTCGACCCCTTCACCAAGCGGCCCGCCGCGCACTGGGGTACGGACTTTGCCGCCTATCGCGATGCGCCGATCGTCGCCTCCGGCCCTGGCACTGTGGTGCATGCCGGCCCGCGCGGCGGATATGGCCTGCTGGTCGAGATCGATCACGGCCACGGGTTCAAATCGCGTTACGGCCACCTTCGCTCGTATACGGTGAAGAAGGGCGATGTTATAAAGGTTGGGGACCTGGTGGGGCGCATGGGTTCTACGGGGCGCAGCACCGGGGATCACCTTCATTACGAAGTGTGGTACAATGACAAGCCTTATGACCCTATGAAGTTCCTGAAAGCAGGCAAACATGTTCACAAAGAATAACAAAACGCCGGCGGCTCCACCGCCCGAACCGATGCAGAAGCCGGTGCCAGCCCAGGATGCCATTCGTGGCGCCGCCTCCAAACCTGCCGCCCGCGCGGCCTCGATCATCTGCGCCGACATGAAGATCAACGGCTCGGTGATATCGGAAGGCGCGCTTCAGATTGACGGGATCGTGGACGGCGATGTCAGCGCCACCGACATCACCATCGGCGCCAGCGGCCAGATCACCGGCGAAGTGAAGGCCGAGGTCGTGAAGGTCAAGGGCCGCATCAAGGGTTCGATCCGCGCGCGGAAGGTGGAGCTGGAAACCGGGGCGCATGTGAAGGGGGACATTGTGCACTCCTCGCTGCAGATCCAGTCGAATGCCGTGTTTGAAGGCCAGGTGAAGCATGCGGATGATCCGCTGCGGGAAACCGGGCCGGTGGCCGCTGCGCCGGCCAGTGAGAGCAAACCGGCCCTCTCCTCGGCCGCGCCCGGCCCTTACAGCATCTCCAGCTCTTCGCCGCCGAGCTAGTCTGCGGGCGAGCTGTTTGGCGACAGTCAGAATTTTGGAAACGCCGGCGGATTTTCTGCCGGCGTTTTTGTTTGGGCCGGGAAAAATGAGCCGCGAGGACGGGCCGGGGGCTGGCCATCTGATTTTTATGGACTTTTCGGGACATTGGCGGGACTTGAGGCGCCATCGGCGGGACAGTTTGCGGACATTTCCGGACAAATCCGGACAGTTTCGGACACGTCTGGACACCAAATGCAGAAAGCCCCGGACCAGAGGCCGGGGCTTTCCGTGAGACTGGCTTGAGGGGGCGCGAGGCCCGCCTGCCGGATCAAACCGGCTGGGCGGCGCGCTTGCACTCAGGCGTTTCGTTGAACTTCGCCTGAGACGCCTTCAGACGCTCTTCGACGGTCTTGCAGCCTTCCGGCATGTTTTCGCCAAGGGCCGTGAGCTTCTTGCAGATCTTCTCTTCGTTCTGGACGTTGAGCATCGCGGCCTGAACCTCGAAGCAGACAAGTGCATCGCGCGTGTATTCCTCGGAGTCCATGAAGGCGAGCCAGCCGCGGCCACCGGCATTGCCGGCCTGACGGAAGGCTTCGCGGGCACCGGCGCGATCCCTGCGCTCATAGCGTGACTGGCCGATCCGGACCCAGGCATTGCCCCGGTCTTTCACACCGCCGAGCTGAAGCGCGCGCTGGAGCGCCTCTTCGGTTTCCGGCCATTTCTGCAGCTCGCTGTAGGACGCGCCGAGACGCTCATACATCGCGCCGCCACCGCCCATTTCAGCGGCCTGACGGATCACCGGGATGGCTTTCTCATGCTCACGGGCGACCTGGTAGAAGTCGGCCAGGAGGGACATGCGCTCAACCGTCTTCTTGATACGGCCGGCATTCATTTCCTTCTCGAGCACGCGGGCCGCGTGATAGGGCGCGTTGAAGCGGTTGTAGAAGTTCACAATTCGCATGATTTCATCTTCGGTGGTCAGGAGACCGCCGAGATACATGGCTTTCTGGACTTCAAACGCCTTGCGCTCTTCGTTGCCTGCAAAGTAGTTGCCGGCAATTGCATCCCAGTATTTGCGCTCTTTCGGGTTACGCTCGACGAGGGCTTCAAGCACCTCTGCCAGCTTCGCCTTATTGCCGGTGTCGTTGTACAGGAAGACGAGCAGGTCATAGAGCTGCTGGTCGAACTTGTTGCCATCGTCGCGGCGGACTTCCTCGGCCCAGCGAATGGCCTCGGCATTCTTGTTGGCCCGCTGGTTGAGCACGGCCAGCTGCCATTTCTGCGTCCGGTCCGGCTTGCCGCCAGCCTGCATCCAGCGCCCCATATATTCGAGCGCCTGGACCTGGTTTTCGTCCTGCAGATAGATCTGGGCAATGTTGTAGTAGGTCTGGGCGCGCTGATCAGCCGGGATATAGCCCTTGTTGATCGCATCCAGCAGATCGCGGACGGCGCCTGCGCGGTCGCCCTGTTCGATCTTGATGTAGGCAGAAAGGCGGATAACCGCGCCTTCTTCATAGCAGTTGAGCTCGCCGCCGCGCAGCTGGTTCAGCTTCGCGATCGCCGTCGCCCAGTCTTTGTTCGCCATCGCTGCGGTTTCAGCTTCAAGATAGGTCTGGCCTGTCTTGGCGCTGAAGGTGGTCTCCGTACAGGCCTGCGCCAGCGCAGATCCTGCACCCATGACTGCCATCGCCCCCGCTACGATCGCCCCTTTAAGGATTGCCTTGAGTTGCATCGTTTTTTCTCCTCACCGCCAAAGCGGCATACTGGACCTGATGGATCGCCGGCCCGGCCCCTGAGCCCGTACCGGCCATTCCGTCGAAGGGGCTGATGGCCGCCGCCGAAACGGCAGCCATCACCCGATGGGGGGCCTACTGGATCTTGAATTCCAGCGGGTAGACAACGTTCCGGCGCTCAACCGCCTGACCGCGAACGATCTTCGGCGCAAACTCCACGCGCGACACGGCGCGTTCGGCTTCCGACTTGAAGACGCTGTCGGTGCAGGTTGCCACGATGTTGTACGGCTTGCCGCGGGTATCCACGTCAAAGCGCACATCGCAGCTGCCCGAGAGGCCCCGTTCGGCCGCACGTTGCGGGAACGAAGGCGTCGGCGGGCGGATCGGCTGCGCGTCACGGTCGGACACGGCAACCGGGTCGATCGCCAGCGAGTTCATCCGGCCAAGATCAAGGTTCTGCGGCACGCCGCCCTCGATCTTCGGAGTCGGCAGGTTGATGCTCGACTTCGTGGCGGACTGTTTCGGCGGCGGCGGCGGCTTCTGAGCCGCATCGATCTTCTTGGGCGGCGTCCGCGTACGGGTCCGGACCTCGGTATCCTGCTTCTGCGGCGTGATCGCCGCCAGGGTCCGGGTTTCACCTTCGGAAAGCTCGATCTCGTCGACCGAAATCAGCGAGTTCATCAACAGGAAGATCACCACCACGATCGGGATCGCGAGAACCACCCCGACCAGCAGACGCATGAAAGGATTATTGAACATGCCCGATCCTCCCTAACCCGACGTTTTCGCGGAGATATTGATGACGGTATCCCCATCAATCTTGTTGATGGCTTCCATTACGTCAACCATTACCTGCGCTTCAGCGTCCACATCGGTCTGAATCACCACCTCGCCCCGCGGATTGTCGAGGCGCATTTCCTTGAGCACGAAGCCGAGCTCATTCGGGTTGATGCGTTGCTTGTCGATATAGATGTCGCTGTTCTTGTCGATCGCGATGAGGATGGCGAGCGGCTTGACCGCTGCCTTGTTATCCACATCCGGACGGACAATCGGCACACCCGGTTCCTTGATGAACTGGGCCGTCACGATGAAGAAGATGAGCAGGATGAACACGACGTCCAGCATGGGCGTCAGGTTCACGTCATCCTCGGCGGCGCCCCCACCCGATGCCATGCGTTTTTTTCTGGCCATTGGGGTCTCCTAGGTCTGCGAAATGACGATGTTCACGCGCTCGCGGAAGCCCGCATTGTACGCTTCGTCACGGATCTTCACCACAATACCGCTACGGGTCTTGGGGTGAGCCTGAATGATAAGCGCACTTTGCGGATTTTCTGCGACTACGCGTTCGATGTTTGCACGCACCGAGCCGATATCCGTCGGGCGACCGTTCACAGTGATGAGATTGGACTCATCAATGAAGATCAGGATCGCCTGCTGGGTCTGCTGCTCCAGATTTTCAGGAGACGGCGGCGGCGGCGGCTCAAGGCCGATCGCCTCCTCGCGTGCAAAAGTCGACGTCACGATGAAGAAGATGAGGAGGATGAAGACGACGTCCAGCATGGGCGTCAGGTCGACATTGGCCTCCTCGGGAGGTCTTGCGGAACGTCCACGCATCAGCCGATCTCCATCTCATCTTCGACCGCCTGGACGGCCCGGTTCACGCGCCGGTCCATGCCGGATGTGAACAGGATGCCGGACAGGGAGGCCACCATGCCTGCCATGGTCGGGATCGTGGCGCGCGACACACCGGCCGACATGGCCTTCGCATCTGCACCGGAAGTGATGGCCATGATATCAAACACGGCCACCATGCCC
Organism: Hyphomonas sp.; assembly: GCF_013823385.1. GTDB lineage: Bacteria > Pseudomonadota > Alphaproteobacteria > Caulobacterales > Hyphomonadaceae > Hyphomonas. Next base: position 25,282 of record NZ_PNMA01000033.1, on the reverse strand, counting down.
GTCACTGTGCCCAGCAGGCCCAGCAATGGCGCAAGGGCCACCATTGCTTTCGTCAGCTGGACATTCGCCTCCGCCTTGGCGCGCACTTCGGAGACGAGCTTGTCGCGGATCCAGTGGGCGGGGACGGACTTGCGGTCCGCCCGCGCGCGCCACTCGGCGATCGCTTCAGCTGCCACCTGCTTGTGAGCAAAGCGGAAGTAAAACAGCCTTTCCAGGATCAGGGCCCACATCACGAATGTGGCAGCCATGATGACGATCAGAACGGGACCGCCACGATCAAGGAAGGCTTGTAGGTCTTGGAAACCCATATCGGGTTACTCCTCGAGCGCTCTGAGGGGCGGGCTTATGCCCGGCCCCCGTGGACGGATTCCATCTTCTCGGCGACGAGGCCAGCGGCCTGCTCGTCGAGGAGCTGCTGGTTGCCGCGGGCCATGGCCGAGACAACAGCGTGGATCAGAAGCAGCGGGATCGCCGCGACGAGACCGAACACCGTGGTCATGAGAGCGACCGAGATACCGCCAGCCATCAGCTTCGGATCGCCGGCACCGTAGATGGTGATGGCGGTGAAGGTGATGATCATACCGACGACCGTACCCAGAAGACCGAGCAGCGGGGCGACGGCAGCAAGCACCTTGATGATGTCGTTGAAGCGCTCGATGCGGGGGCTTTCGCGCAGGATCTGCTCGTCCAGCTTCAGCTCGAGGGTCTCGACGTCTGCATTGCGGTTGTTCTCGTAGACTTCGAACACGCGGGCCAGCGGGTTGCCGGTGCCGGCCTGGCGGGTTTTCGCCGTGCCGCGCATTGCGCCGCCCATGGTGAAGAGGGTGAAGATCTTGAACAGGCCGAGGAGGATACCGGCGACGGCCAGAGTGGCGATCACGGCACCGACTTCGCCGCCCTGTTTCAGACGGTCACCGAAGGTCGGCAGGTCGCCGAGGATACCGAAGAGGTTGCCTTTCGACGGATCGACCGGCGCGCGGACGATGTCGCCTTCACCGGCGCGGATCAGCGAAGCAATGCCGGACGAATAAGCGCCGCCGGGCTGTTTCGCGAAGACCTGCAGGAAGGTGTCAGAGCCCTGGCCACCGCGGACTTCGACGAAGTCGCGGCCATTGGTGGTGGCGGCGGTGAACACGCCGACGCGGATCAGTTCAGCTTCGCCGTTCGAGCCATCAGCCCCGATGCCGTTGACGGTCGCGGTGAAGGTCTTGACTTCGGACTGGGCGATCATTTCCTGCAGCATCGCCTTGGGCAGACGCTCCAGCTGGGCGCGGGTCGGCAGGACGCGGGCTTCCGCGATCTCGGCGATGGCTTCGACGCGGTCTTTATAGTCGAAGTTGGCGATCGAGTTGGCGATTTCCGGCATCGTGGCGCCGGCGGCCGAACGGAACTGGCCAAGCAGTTCCTGGAAGTCGCCGGCCTGAGCCGAAACTTCGGCTTCCAGAGCGCCGAGCTGGGCCTCGTTGGCGTCGAACTCGCGGCTGAGGGCAGCAGCGCGGCCTTCAGCAGCGTTGAGCGCCGCGCGGCCTTCGGCCATGCGGGCAGCCTGGCTGGCGGTGTCCTGCTGGAACTCGCGCAGACGGGCCTGATCAGCGGCAGACATCTGCTCGGAGTCGCGGCGGACCGCAGCGAGCACTTCGGAGAGGGTCTGAGCGACGGCCGGGGGCGCCATCGTGGCAGCAGTTGCCGCAACGAGGACAGAAACACCCAGAGCCTTCAGAGAGGATTTGAACTTGAACATGTTTTGAAAACCTTTGTGTCTGACGGTTCGGGCCGTTTACTGGACCGAGAACTTCTGGACCGGGGCGAACAGAACGACCTGCTGAGCCTTGCCCTGAGCGACGCGGATGGCGCGCTGGATTTCCGGCACATAGCTGTTGGGCAGGTTGACCCACTCACCCGTGGCGCGGTCAAAGCGGGCAGCCTTGCCGTTCGGCGTCAGATAGACATACGAAACGCGGCCATAGAGGAACATGTCCACCGTGGTCGGGTTGCCGTTGATGGTGATCTCTTCCTGCCAGGTGTCGATCGTGCGGCCATATTCCATCTCAGCCTGGTAGGCTTCCATGATCAGGCGGTACTGTTCGGAGGCGGTGACGTTCGGGCTGCGCATCACGCCGTCCAGCGCTTCAAGGCGGGCGTTACGCTCTTCCATCTTGAAAGGCAGGTCGGCGGCGACAAACAGCTTCAGGTCTTCGATCATGCCGAGCAGCATGGGGACGGTCTGCGCGGTGATGTCGTCGATCGAGCCGAGCTGCTGGGTAAGCGAGGCAATCTCTTCCCGCTGGCTCTGCACGACAAGTTCCTGCTGCTTTGCAAACAGCTCGGCGGCGTCGCGACGCTGCAGGAGCGTGCGATACTCACGAACCATATCCGAACGTTGATCATCCAGCTGGTTGATCTGGTCCTGGATCTGTTCGGCTCTCCGGGTCGCTTGCTCGCCCGTGTTCAGCGCCTCGCGGAATTGGGCCTGGGCTGGAATGGCCAGCCCGGCGATCAGCGCGGCAGCAATCACGCTGCGAGCGGGTGAAAGAAGTTTCTTCATGAGGTTAGCCTCTCAACTCTCCAAACAAACGGTGACGCACCCTCTCCGGGGCGCGTAAATCCTGGTTGCGGGCGAGCCTGCTTACGAGGCCGTCCCGATCTTATGCCGGCTCACACACACAGAGCCGCAAAGTAAACCCGGAAGTGGATGGGAGAATTCAAACCCAATCACCTCCCCTGCATGGTAACGGGACGCTGTCCGCCCTCTATTCTTGTCTGATAGACCCAGCGGCATTCTGCTGCAGAGCGCCGAAAGGCCTTAGCTGTGAACCCTGACGGTAACAATCCTCTAATTTCGGATCAATCAGGCTTTACGATTCCTTAGAAAATATCCTGACCACATTGTAACGCAACCAGCCCCGCGCAGTTGGTTTTTCCGCCGCCACTCAAAGCACCGGCAGGCCCCCTCTAGCGACCGAACATGACAAGTTTACGTGCGCTGGCATGTCAGATGCAGCTTATTGCGGCAGCCTTGCCGCATAAGGCGGCACATCGCCGGTGCGTATCGGGCGCACCTGCATCAAACGCAGGGCGTGGACAGGCGAGGCTCACCCGGCCGAGGCAATATATATAGTATGCGGGCAAGAGAGTGGCTGGGGTGCTAGGATTCGAACCTAGGGTGGCGGTACCAAAAACCGCTGCCTTACCACTTGGCGACACCCCAACAGTGGAAGCGCCAGATAGCCAACCTTTATTGCGCTGGCAACACCCGCTTCCAGCGTTTTGCACACGGATTTCATCTGAAGGCCTGCGGCAAGCGCCCGCAGCAGAGCAGGTCTTTACATTTTATCGATTATCAACAATATCATTCCAGAACCCGTTTGCGCACTCCGCGCGCCCTCAAGGAAGGCCTCCCGGAAATGAAAACTTTTCTGCTGTCCATGGCAGGCGCCTTCACGGCGATGATCCTGTTCATCGTCCTAGGCTTCTTTTTTCTGTTCACGCTCATCGGCATGGCGGTCAGCGCCAAGCCCCCCCACCCGGACAATATTGTCCTGACGCTGGACCTCAACGCCAACTATCCCGATCAGGCACCCTCTGGCGGATTTGCAGCCCTTTCCGGCACGCCGGGCTTCATCGACCTGCTGCTGAAGCTGAAAGAGGCCGAAGCCGACAAGTCGGTGAAAGGCATCTACATTCGCGGCGCCGATATGGGCTTTGGCACGAGCCGCGCTGAAGAACTGCGCCAGGCGCTGAAAAGCTTCCAGGGGTCGGGCAAGTTCGTCATCGCCCATTCGCAGGGCATGTTCGGCGCGAGCGGCCCCTCCGCCTTCCACTCCATCGCCGCCGCCGATGAAATCTGGATGCAGCCGGGCACCGACCTGATGGTCACCGGCGTCGTGTTCGAGACCGAATTCTACAAGGGCCTGTTCGACAAGATCGCGCTCGAGCCGCAGATCTATCCCTTCTACGAATACAAGAACGCGCCCAACTCATATAATGAGACGAGCTATACCGGCCCCCACCGCGAAGCGATGGAAGCCCTGGCCAATTCCATCTGGGCCACCGCGCTGGGCGACATCGCGGCTGATCGCGGGATGGAAGCCGCGCAGCTGCGCGCGATTCTGGAGAGCGGCCCGAAGACGGCTGAAAACGCGCTCGACCTCAAGCTGATCGACAAGCTCGGCTGGCCGGAAGACGCCGAGGAAGCCGCCAGGGAACGCGCCGGCGGCGACAAGGCCGAGCTGATCGACCTGGTCACCTATACTTCGCCGGCCAAGTATAACAGCAAGGCCCCGCTGATCGCCGTGGTCGGGGGCGAAGGCCCCATCGTGACCGGCGGCGCTTCGGGCGGCTCGCTGTTCTCTGATCCGCCGGCCTTCGCCTCGGACGTGATCGCCCGCGCCATTCTCGACGCGGCGGAAGATGACGATGTGAAGGCCATCGTTTTCCGGGTCGACAGCCCCGGAGGCTCGCCGACGGCATCCGACCAGATCTGGCGCGCCGTGGAGCGGGCCCAGGAAGCGGGCAAGCCGGTCGTTGTCTCGATGGGCAGCCTGGCAGCCTCGGGCGGCTATTATGTCTCCACCGGCGCCGATGCGATCCTCGCCAACCGCGCCACCCTGACCGGCTCGATCGGCATCTTCGGCGGCAAGCTCGCCATTGATGGCACCTTCAACAAGATCGGCGTCACCTTCGACACCGTGACCGTTGGCGGCGATTTTGCCTCGGCCTGGGGCACCGCGCCCTTCACGGAAACCCAGGAAGCCGAAGTGAAAGCCAGCCTGAAGCGCGGCTATGACCGGTTCCTCACCCATGTCGGCGAAGGCCGCGGCATGACCTATGACCAGGTGCATGAAGTGGCCCGTGGCCGCGTCTGGACCGGGGAAGCGGCCCTGCAGCAGGGTCTGGTTGACGAGATCGGCACCTTCATGGACGCCATCGAGAAGGCCAAATCGCTGGCCGGCATCGAGGCAGATGTGAAACCGCGCCTTGCCTTCTACCCCTATCGCAAGAGCGGCTTTGAAGCCCTTGAAGACCTGTTCGGCGTTTCGGCAGAAACCGCCCGCGCCGCCGCCGTGATCAGCACCATCGCTGGCGACGCGCGCACCCAGGCGCTGCTGGAAGAACTGGCCACCGCAGAAGCCATGAATTCCGGTCAGGCCATGGCCATCAGCCCGCGCATCCGCGAACGCTGATCGCCCGCCTGCAATTGACCTGACGCGCACCCTCGCCAAACTGGCGGGGGTGTTGCACTTCAGGGGCAAGTGATGGCTAGGATGCGCCCGGTTTGATGTGAGATGAGACGGACATGAAAATCCTCGTAACCGGCGCGGCCGGCTTTATCGGGAGCGAGATGGCGCTGCGGCTACTGAAAGAAGGCCACAGCGTGACCGGCGTGGACTGTTTCACCCCCTATTACGACCCGCAACTGAAGGAAGACCGCGTGGCGCGCCTGACCGCGTTCGAGGGGTTCCAGCTGGAGCGTATCCGCATCGAGGACAGCCAGGCACTCGAAGCGGTGTTCCGGCGCGACATGCCGGACATGGTGGTGCATTTTGCGGCGCAGGCGGGCGTGCGCTACAGCCTCGACCATCCGCGCGATTATATCGACGCGAATATTGTCGGCTCGTTCAATGTCATCGAATTTGCCCGCCGCTACAGCACGCAGCATCTGGTGCTAGCCTCGACCAGCTCGGCCTATGGCGCGAACCAGAAGTTTCCGTTCGAGGAGCGCGATTCTGCGCCCTACCCGCTGACCATCTATGCGGCGACCAAGCTTGCGAGCGAGCTGATCGCGCACAGCCATTCGCATCTCTATGGCGTGCCGACGACCGTTCTGCGCTTTTTCAGCGTGTATGGCCCCTGGGGCCGGCCGGACATGGCCTTCTATCTGTTCACGGACAGGATCTTCAAGGGCCAGCCGATTGACGTGTTCAATCATGGCGACCTGTTGCGCGACTTTACCTATATCGATGATCTGGTGGAGGCCATCCGCCGTCTGATGGATGTTCCCCCGCAACTCGGCAATCACCTCATAAGGGGGGATTCGCTCTCGCCGGTGGCGCCCTATCGCCTGGTGAATATCGGCAATGCCAATCCGGTGCGCCTGATGGACTATATCGAGGCCATCGAGCAGGCCATCGGCCGCACGGCGGAAAAGAACATGATCGACATGCAGCCGGGCGATGTGAAGCAGACCTTTGCCGATGTGCGCCTGCTGGAGGCGCTGACAGGGTATACGCCGGATACCGATTACCGCGAAGGGATTGCGCGCTTCGTTGACTGGTACCGGGGCTATTACAACCCGGCCTGAAGGCCCGCGCGGGCCGCCGCCTCACGGAAATCTTCCGGCACCGGCGCTTCGAGCGCCAGCGTTCCGCCATCGGGATGGGGCACTTCCAGGCGGGCGGCATGCAGCATCACCCGCCGGCCGGTGGCCTGCCCTTCGCCATAGAGGCCGTCGCCGAGGATGGGGCAGCCAAGCGACATCAGATGCACCCGGATCTGGTGCATGCGGCCGGTTTCCGGGGAAAGCTGCATCAAGGCCTGATCGCCATTGCGGGCGAGGATTTTCCACCCCGTCCGCGCGCTCTGGGCGCCCTTGCGGCCTTCGCGGGCGAGGATCATGCGCGGGCGCCCGCCTTCCTCGACCTTGACGAGGGATGCCTCGATCACGCCATGCTCCGCCTGCGGAATTTTTCCCTTTACCAGCGCCAGATAGGTTTTCTGCGTATCGCGGCCGGCGAAGGCAGCCGACAGGAATGCGGCGGCCGGCTGGGTGCGCCCGGCAATGATGACGCCGGAGGTGCCAAGGTCCAGCCGGTGGACAAGGCGCGGGCGCTTGCCGTTGGATTTGGCAAACGCCCAGAGCAGATCATCAAGCGACTGGCCCACCCCGCCCCCGCCCTGCGAAGCCATGCCGGACGGCTTGTTGAACGCCAGCACGGCAGCGTCCTCATGGATCAGCAGGCTCCGCGCCAGCGCGGCCGCTTCGGCGCTGAGCGCGGGGATGTCACGGTTGCGGGTCATGCAAAATCTTCCATGAGACGCTCTATCATCTTTTCCGACATGTCACAGCGCAGGCCATTCTCATAGGCATATGGCAGGTAGATCACCGCCATCGACAGGGCCCAGCCGGCCCCGCGCAGCCACTGCGCCTCGCTGACGCCCATTGACTGGCGGAAAACCTCCCGCGCGGCGGGGTCAAACATTGCCCAGGCGCTGAGAAGGTCGCAGGCGCCATCGCCGACACCGCACAGGCCCCAGTCGATGATGCCGGAAATGTGGCCATCTGTGACCAGAACATTTCCGGGATGCACATCGCCATGCAGCCAGACAGGGGCAGAGTTTGCGTCTGCACCAAGAGCCTGGGACCAGAGCCGGGCCGCCCATCCGGTATCGACATTCGGCAATCGGGCAAGGGCTGTCTCGAATTGCGGTGTCCGGGCCGCGAGGGGCGCGCCGCGCCAGTTATTGTCTGCGCCAAACTGGAACGCTTCATCGGGCGGAACACTGCGCAGGAAGGCGTAAAAATCCGCGAGGTGTCTGGCCGCTTCCGGCGGGTCGCGGAGCGCGCTGTCTTCGAGGGGCGCGCCGGGCAGCCAGCTCAACACGGACCATGTATGGGGATATATCTCACTGGGCGTGCCGAGGCGGTAGACCTGGGGCACGGGGAGCGGCGCGCCCGCAAAATGCGGCAGGGTGCCCGTCTCGCGTCTTGCGGTTCGTACAGCCCACGGAACTTTTGGAAAGCGGGCACAGAGATCATCGCCGATGCGGAAAATATGATTGTCCGTGCCTCGGGTGGGCTGATGGCAAATGTCCCTGCCCGCGAGTTCGGGAAACTGGCGCTGGATCAACTGTTCGGCGGCCTGGGGATCAAGAGGGATGGGAGCGGTGGTCTCAGTCATCTCGCCGCGCGCTCTGGACGCAGCTTCAGGTGTTGCAGGCCCTCACCTCCCATTGCTGCGCAATGGGCCCCTCCTCTCCCGGAGGGAGAGGGGTTGGGAAACCGCCGCAGGCACAACGCCAGCCCCCTCTCCCGCGAAGTGGGAGAGGAGGGGTTCGCGCTCGCAGAGCGTGGGAGGTGAGGGCTGCGGCGCCTGAAGCTTTTACCCATCCCCGCGCCTCCGGCGCATCTCCGCGAAGCGGGCGAGCTGTTCGGCGATGGGCTTTTCGCGGCCTGCCCCCTTGGGCGTGTAGAATTGCTGGCGGCCCATGGCGTCCGGGAAATAGTCCTGGCCGGAGAAGCCTTCCTCCGTATCGTGATCATAGACATAGCCGGAGCCATAGCCCTGATCCTTCATCATCGCGGTGGGCGCGTTGAGGATGTGTTTGGGGGGCATCAGGCTGCCGGTTTCGGCGGCGGCGCGGCGGGCGGCCTTGTAGGCAACATAGGCGGCGTTGGATTTGGGCGCGGTAGCAAGATGGATGACGGCGTGGGCGAGCATCAGTTCGCCTTCGGGCGAGCCGAGGCGTTCATAGGCGCGGGCGGCCTCGCCGCAGATCATCAGGGCGGTGGGATCGGCGAGGCCAATATCCTCGCTCGCCATGCGGATGAGGCGGCGGGCGATGAAGAGGGGGTCTTCGCCCCCTTCCAGCATGCGGGCAAACCAGTAGAGCGCCGCATCCGGGTCTGATCCGCGCACGGATTTGTGCAGGGCGGAGATGAGGTTGTAATGTTCTTCCCGGTCCTTGTCATAAGCGGCGGCACGTTTCTGCAGGCCGGTGGCGATTTCCTCGAGGCTGAGGAGGCCCGGCTCGCCGCGCATGGCGTAGGCCTGCTCGACCAGATTGAGCAGGTAGCGCCCGTCGCCATCGGCCATGCGGATCAGCGCTTCGCGTGCCTCCGGCACGACCGGAATACGCCGGCGCATTTCCTGCTCGGCGCGGGTCATCAGCTCGCGCATGTCCCCGTCTTCCAGCCGCTTCAGAACCATCACCTGGCAGCGGGAGAGGAGCGCGCCGTTCAGCTCGAAGCTGGGATTCTCGGTGGTGGCGCCGATCAGCGTGACCGTGCCGCTCTCCACGAAAGGCAGGAAGCCATCCTGCTGGGCGCGGTTGAAGCGGTGGATCTCGTCCACGAACAGAAGCGTGCCCTTGCCGATTCGGCGGCGGGCCTCGGCCTTCTCGAAGGCGGCGCGCAGATCCTTGACGCCGGAGAAGATGGCCGAGAGGGCCTCAAATTCCAGATCGGTTTCCTGGGCGAGCAGGCGGGCGATCGTCGTCTTGCCGACGCCGGGCGGGCCCCAGAGAATCATCGAGACGAGGCGGCCGTTGCGCAGCATGGCGCCGATGGGGCCCTCCGGGCCAATCAGATGCCCCTGCCCGACGACTTCGGACAGCTTCTTCGGGCGCAACCTGTCCGCCAGCGGGCGGGGCGCGGTGTCATCAAGGCCGGCGGCGGAGAATAGATCGCTCATGTATAGGTTCTAGGACTTTGGGCACGGCGTGGTAAGATGGGGACTGGGAGGAAATATAAAATGACCCTGACTGTTACCCCATCCGATATGGCCTGCGGCGCGCAGGTGCGCGGGGTGGATCTTTCGCAGCCGATCCCTGCCAGCCTTGCTGCCGAAATCCGCGAGCTGTGGCTGGAGCACCAGGTCATCTGTTTCCCTGATCAGCAGCTGAGCGATGATGATCTGGAACGCTTTACCCTCGCCTTCGGGCCGTTCGGGGATGACCCGTTCATTGCGCCGATACCGGGGCGCAAGCATATCATCGCGGTGAAGCGGGCGGCGGATGAAACCTCGCCGATCTTTGCCGAAAGCTGGCATTCGGACTGGAGCTTTCAGGAGAAGCCGCCGCAGGGCACCTGCCTTTATGGCATCACCATTCCGCCTGTTGGCGGCGATACCCTCTTCACCAACCAGTACAAGGCGCTGGCCGAAATGCCGGAGGATCTGCGCCGCCGGATCGAGGGCAAGAAGGCCATCCATTCGGCAAAGAATGCCTATTCGCCCAAGGGCATGTATGGCGCGGGCGACAAGGGCCGCAGCATGGACATCCGCCCTTCGGACCAGGCAGAGGCAACCCACGCCCACCCTTTCATCCGTGTACATCCGGAAACGGGCTGCGAGAGCCTGTTTGGCTGCGCGGGCTATATTGTCGGCGTGGAAGGCATGGACGAGGCGGAAGGCTGGGATCTCGTGTCGGAGGTTTACCGCTGGCAGACGCGGCCCGAATTCCAGTATCGCCACCGCTGGCAGAAGGGCATGCTGCTGATGTGGGACAATCGCTGCACGCTGCACATGGCCACTGGCGGCTATGCCGGGCATGACCGGCTGCTGCACCGCACGACGATCGGGGCGGCGTAACCGTCAGCGCTCACCCAGAACAGTCGCCGCATCGACGAGTTCGATATCGCTTATCATGGCGAGATAGGCATCGAACCATGGCTTGTGCGCCGAGCCGACGATCACAAGCACACGCCCTCCCGGCGCCTGGGCCATCGCCTCGCGAATATGAGCCACCTGCCGCAGATTGCGGGCCTCCCATTCGGCCATGCGCACACGGCCGGCATGGCCTGGTGAGGGCCGGTCGATCAGCAGTGCCCATTGCAGCGCAACGTCGAGCTGGCCAGCCTCCGGCGAATTGAGGTAGCGATAGGTGTCCAGCGCTTCCTCCGGTGTCCGAAGCCGGTCTGCCGCATGGATCAGCGGCTGGTATTCAGGCATTTCAAGAATGGCGCCGATGTTCTGAGCTTCAAAGAACTCGCTCAATTGCGGAATGATGGGATAGACCAGATCATCACTGTGATGATCATCTACCGGATAGACGCGCTCGAGACCGAGGCGTTCGGCGAGCCTTGCCCCGATCAGATGGCTTTCATTCCGGCGCGTATCGTATTCGCCGAAGAAGGCGGCGAGTTCCGGCGAAATTCCGTCCGCAGCGACCCGCTCCGCTTCCGGCAGACGCCACCACTGGACAAGGGCGGAATGCGCATCGCCCGAGGCGGCAAAGAGCGCGGCCAGATGGCGCCGCTGCGCAGGTGCCGGCGCATCTGGCCATTCTGCGAGCGCCCGGCGCACCTCTGCTTCCGCGGCCGGCAGGTCGAGACCAATTTGCCCGGCGGCGAGCGCGGCCCCCTTGAGCAGACGGGCACCGTAGTCATCGGCCGTCTCATGATAGATCGCCTCATAATCCTTGAGCGCGCGGATGCTCTCACCAGACAGGTTTTCGATCGCGATCACATCCGGCGCGAAGGCGGCAAGGCGCTGGAGCAGCGGCTCCAGAACGGCAGGATCGAAATCCTCCGGCGCGCCGGAAAGGTGGGGGGAGCCCAGCACCAGAAGCTGGGTCGGCGCGCCATGCAGGCGTTGTTGCAGGCTGCGCGGATCGAACGCTTCAGACGGGGCGCCGGCAAAAGCCGGAGCAATCAGCAACAGGGACGCGGCTGCAAGGGCCTGGACGAATTTCATGGCGATCTCCCGACTTGTCACAGACAGCAGATGCGGCGGGAACGCCATTTGGATGCACCCAGGCAGATATTTCTGAGGCGGGAAGCCCGGTGCGTCGCGATTGCAGCAGGAGAAAGGTCCTCAGACGGGCTAGCGCCCTTCGAGGGTGACGAAGGGTGCGCGCGCGCCGATAAAAGCTTGAAGCTGAGCTCTGGTGAGTTCAAGCCGCTCCAGCGCGTGCTGGCTCAGATGGTTTGAATCCGCATAGAACATTTCGCTACCCTGACCAAAGTAGCAATACTCCGCATCGCAGAGGTCCCGGTAAACTTCCAGATAGGCATTGCCCAGGCCTTGCCTGAAGGTTTCGTTCAGGGCCGCATATTCCGTGTGAAAAGAGAGCCAGTCCTTCCTTAAACGGCCTTCCAGTTCAGTTTCCTCCAGACGCCCAAACTTGATCAGTCTTGGAAGCTCGCTGGCGAGATCCTGGTATGGCACCGGCAAAGGCGAGAACAAGACCATCTCAATGCCTTCTCTCTTCAGCCTATCCCTCAGATCAAGGAATGCTGCCGGCAAATTCTCCTTGTCGGATTTCTGTCCGTATACGTCAACATAGTCGTTTCCATACCAGGTCGACGCAATCACAACCATTTTCACATCTGGGTCGGCCATTACAGCCTCCAGATTCCTTTCCGCATGGGCAAGGCAAACGGTGTCTATATTGATCGTTGTTGTCGGAAGGCAGGAATTGAGGGGCACGAGCAGGCCGCTCATCCCCTGCCCGGCAAGCACGTCACTCACCAGGGGGGCAAACATCTGCGCATGGGAATTGCCCAGGAGGACGATCTCCCGCCGAACCGCGCCATCCTGCCCGATCCTGCAGGCGCGGGACGCGCCGTACGGAATATAGGCGCTCGCGGGACACCGGAAATGCGTGCCGCCATTCTCGGCGAGCTTGGAGGCATTTGAAGGCGGGGTCAGTTTGATCACTGACAAAGTGATTGCAATTGAAAGCAATGCCATTGCGATGACCAGCGAAAGCGTTTGCCAGAAGGGAAGTTTGTAACGGAAAGGCGTTTCCACGAACCGGTAGGACAACCAGCCGAGCAGAACGCTGAGCAGAATACCCGCGAAGGCCATCAGGAAGCCTGGCGGCTCGACAAGAATATAGAGCATCACTGCCGCAATCGGCCAATGATAGAGATAGAGAGAATAGGATATCTTTCCTATCTCCCGCGGCACCGGCAGGGAAAACAGCCTGAAGGCAAGGTTTCTCTCATTTGCCGTACACAGAATGAAGAGAGCAGCGCCGCACGTCACGATGATGGTGTTGGCAACCAGCGACACCGGATAGAAGAAGCCGATCGCGAAAAGGGCAACCGCCAGGTAAGCGAGCAAGCCGTTCTGTGTGACCTTCTGGAAGCGGTTTGCGCCATGAACATAGGCGGCAATTGCGCCCAGACCAAACTCCCACGCCCGCGTCGGCAACAGGAAAAATGCCGGATTTTCACCACCGATCCGATTTAGATGGAACCAGAGCAGGAAGCTGCCTGCTGTCGCCAGGATTATTCCGCCACCGGCCGCGAAACTTACTCTTCGCCCCAGCAGCGCCAGAAGGAACAGGAAAGTCGGAAAGATGATGTAAAACTGTTCTTCAACGGACAGCGACCACATGTGCAGCAATGGCTTGATCTGGTCATTTCCTCCGAAATACCCGCCGTCGCGCCAGAAATACCAGTTGGCCCAGAAAGTCTGCGTGGCAATCAGGCTCTGAAGGAACTTCTTCAGATCCGCGACGAGATAGACCGCCGAGACGAGGACCGAGGTCGCCAGCAGAAAAACAAACAGTGCCGGGAACAGTCTTTTGATACGCCGCACATAGAAGTGCTGCAGATACCCGGCATAGGGCATCGACTGATTGTGCAGCAGATGCGCCGTGATGAGATATCCCGAAATGACGAAGAAGATGTCCACGCCGAGATAGCCAAATCCCAGATGGGCGGGATAGAAATGAAAGATCACAACGGAAATTACCGCCAGTGCACGCAAGCCATCAATTTCTGCGCGGTATTTCACGAGTCTCGACCCCAGCACGACAAATGCACGCAATGCCCGGAATGAGGCCAAGAGGGTGAAATCAACACCTTGCCGGCAGTAAATTCTGGTCCACCGTTACGGAAGTCGCTGCATCGCTCCGCACAGAAACATCCTGGATCCTGTCACAGGATATTCGGACCAGCGTTTACCTTGCCGTCCAGAAATTGTTGCTTACCCACCCCTGGCATAAATCCGCACACCCACCATCAGGTTGATATGAGCAAAGCCTTGCGAGTCAAGCCGACCCTGAAAACAAAACTATTTTTGGGGCGAAAGAGCCCGCAAAATGCCCGCAAACTCTCCCATAAAGAGAAAACTCACGGCAGGCTGAGGATGATTATGGTTAATCTGCCTGCTCATGAGCGGGGGAAGCAGAAGCGCCGCCCCAAGGGGTTCAAACGCGCATGCGCTGGCGGACGGCCACCGGGTGTGCGCGAGGCAGACGCCGGGCGCTTTCTTGCGGAACGCCAGTCCTGAGATCAGATCAGGTGCGGACTTTGCCGCGCACCACGCGGCCGTTGCGTTCGATCTCGATGTCCCATTCGCGGGTGTCCTGTTTCAGGACTTCCTGAATTTCCTTTACCGTCTTGGTCTGCTTTCCGTTCACGGAGCGGATGATGTCGCCGGGGCGGAAATAGTTGCGCGAGATGGTGCCGCGGGTGACGGAGTGGACATAGATGCCCGAGCCGCGCGTGAAGGGATCAAGGCCGTTTTCTTCGGCGAGGCGGGGCGAGAGCTCGATCACGCGGGCGCCGTTGAAGACAGAGCCATTGGTGAGGAGGACCACATCGGCCTCGGTGGCGCCCGGCGGGGGCTCAACCTTCACATTGATGGTCTGGTTTCTGCCGCCGCGCAGGACGGAGAGCTTGGCCAGCTCGCCCGGATTGCGGATGGCGGCGAGGAATTTCAGCCCCTTCTCATCGAACACTTCGCGGTCATCAATCGCGGTGACGAGATCGCCCCGACGCAGGCCGGCGCGCTCGGCCGGGCCGCCGGGATAAACTTCGGTGACCATCACGCCGACGGGGCGGGCGAGCCCCTGCGCCTTGGCGATGTCAAAGCTGACCGACTGGGCCGCCAGGCCAAGCCAGGGGCGCACGAAGGTGCCGCCATTGACGGCGGCATCCACCACGCGCTTGACCATCTCTGCCGGGATCGCAAAGCCGATGCCGACCGAGCCGCCCGAGCGAGAGAAGATCGCCGTGTTGACGCCGACAAGCTCGCCGCGCGTGTTGACGAGGGCGCCGCCGGAATTGCCGGGGTTCACCGCTGCATCCGTCTGGATGAAGAAGGAGTAGTCGTTGATGCCAACGTCTGTGCGGGCGGTGGCGGAGATGATGCCGTTGGTGACCGTCTGGCCGACGCCGAAGGGGTTGCCGATGGCGAGGACGAGATCGCCGACCTGGGTGTCGCGCGTATCGGCGAAAGGCAGCACCGGCAGGCGCTGGCCTTCAGTGTTGATGCGCAGCACGGCAAGGTCGGTGCGTTCGTCGCCCAGCAGCAGCTCGGCGGCATATTCGCGCCGGTCGCTGAGCACGACGCGGAAAGTGTCCGCGCCCTGGATGACGTGGTTGTTGGTGACGATGATGCCATCGGCGCCGACGATGACGCCCGAGCCGAGGGAGTTCTGCACCCGGCTTTGCGGGGCGACGCCAAACATCATCTGTTCCAGCGTCATGCCGCGCTGGGCGACATTCTTCTCGGTATAGACGTTGACGACAGCGGGCGAGGCCTGGCGCACGAGGGGCGCGAAGGTGAGGCTGATCTCGGCCGTCGAGGCGGGCACGCGCTCAGCCGGCGCGCCCTGCGCAAAGACGGGCATGATCACCATGGTCAAGGCCATGATCACGGCAAGGAAGGCGGCCGCCAGGAGCTTGGAAGCGTGTCGGGTCATGATCGTGAGATGGGTCATGATCATGGCTCTATTGCGGAGCGAATTATGGCGCAATCGCGCCGAGATGACATTTCAGACAGGTCATGCCGCCGCAGGCAAGCGCAGGCGCTGCCGGCGGCGGCATCGGCCGTTACAGCGCATCCTGCTGCGCCTGCCTCAGTTTCAGCTTTTCGAGATTGTCGGCATGGCTTTCGCGGCTGATCCGGTAGAAGCTGATGCAGATCAGCATCAGGGTCCAGGCGGTGAGCAGCGAGATGCCATAGCCCCAGCCGAGCATGCGAATCTCTTCCGGCGTGGCCGCGTCAACGCCCCCACCCTGGGAGAGACCGGCAACGGCCAGCACCATCGAGGCGGTGATCACCCCTGCCCCCTGCGACAGCTTCCGGATGAAGCTGATGCCGGCAAAGAAGATGCCTTCGGAGCGCCGGCCGGTCTGCAGCTCTGAATCTTCCACAATGTCGGCCACCATCGACCCGAGCAGCATCTGCGTGGCGATGATCAGCGACAGGTCGAAGATGGTGATCGAGATGATGATGAGGAAGAGTTCGGGCGAGCCATTGGGCGGCAGCAGGCCGAAGAGGCGGAGGAAAACGGGCAGCGGCGCGATGGTGAAGGCGAGGGCGCCGATGGTCATGGCGCCGCGCTTCTTGCCGAAGGTCTTGCCGACGATGGGCGCGATGATCAGCGCAAGGACCGCCGAGACATAGACCCCCATCGTGAGGTTGGCGATCTGGGTGTTGTCGAACTCCCAGAAGATCGTGTTGATGTACTGGTTGAGCGTCGCCGAGATGCCGGTGGCGATCAGGCCGCAGAGCGTGGCGATGAACAGCGCCCGGAAGGACGGGTTGGAGATCGTCTCGAAGATTTCGCCGAAGATCTTGCCCAGGGTGAGGTTGCGCGCCGGCGGGGCCGCCTTCAGGCGCGGAATGTGGCTGTGCGTGCCGAGCGCGCAGATGGCAACCGCCGTCAGGATACAGATGGCCGAGACCAGGCCGTACGTGTTCCAGCCCTCGACATTGAACACCCCGACCGGGATGTCCTCGGTCGGCACCAGCAGGAACCGGAACAGCAGGATCTGGATCGTCAGGCCGCCAAACCAGCCGAAGAAATAGCGCAGCGACATCAGCGAGGTGCGCTCGTCATAGTCGGAGGTCAGCTCGGCCGAGAGGGCGGAGCTGGGCACGTCATAGAAGGTGAAACTGATCCGCACAAGGATGGTGGTGGCCACCAGCCAGGGGAAAAGATCGTTGCCGGTCATCCCTTCTGGCGGGTTCCAGGTGAGGAAGTAGGTGATCGCCGTGGGGATCAGGGCGGCATACATGAAGGGATGGCGGCGGCCGAAGCGGGTGCGCATATTGTCGGACCAGTAGCCAACGACGGGATCTGACACCGCATCGATGATCAGCGCGATCAGAAGCGCGACGCCTACCAGGCCGGCATCCACGCCCATGATGTTGCTGTAGAAGAACAACAGCGCGTAATCGAAGCCGTTATTCTTGATGCCATCCGCCGCGCCGCCGATTCCAAACGACAAGCGCGTGAACAGGCCCGGCTTACCAGCCTGGGTAACCGCCATTCAATTCCTCCCGATGTAGTTGCGTGTTGCTTGGGCCGTTACAGGCCCAGCACCATCTTCGCTATGATATTGCGCTGGATCTCGTTGGACCCGGCGTAGATAGAAGTCTTCCGGTAGTTGAAATAGCTGGGCGCCGCGGTGAGCAGATGCTCCGGCGTCGGAGATTCGGCGTTCGTGCCGGGCTCTGCCAGGGCAAGCGTATCCTGCACGAAGGGGTTGCCATAAAGGCCGGCCGCCTCCAGCGCGAGTTCCGTGATTTCCTGCTGAACCTCGGAGCCCTGATATTTCAGCATCGAGCTTTCCGGGCCGACATTCTGCCCCGCCGACAGGGCCGAGAGAACGCGCTGCTCGGTGGCGTCAATCGCCTCGACGCGGATCTCGGTGCGCGCCAGCTTGCGGGCAAAATCAGGGTCGCGGAGAACCGGCACATCACCGGCCATTTCCTTGGACGCGATCTTGCGTACCTTGCGCAGCATGTTGCGCAGGCCGGAGGCATAGGCATTGCCCCGCTCGAATTCGAGCAGGTATTTGGCATAGGTCCAGCCCTTGTTCTCCTCGCCGATCAGGGCGTCCTTGATCTTGACGCGGACATTCTCGAAGAAGACCTGGTTGATCTCATGCTGGCCTTCGGCCGGGCCGTCGAGCGTGGGCAGCGGGCGGATGGTGATGCCCGGCAGCGTCATGGGGAAGACGATGAAGCTGATGCCTTCCTGCGGCTTGCCGCTCTTGTCGGTACGCACGAGGCAGAAGATCATGTCGGCCCATTGGGCCAGCGTCGTCCAGATCTTCGAGCCGTTGAGCACGTATTCATCGCCGTCGCGCACAGCGCTCATCTGCAGGCCGGCCAGGTCGGAGCCGGCGCCCGGCTCTGAATAGCCCTGGCACCACCAGACATCGGAGCTGAGGATTTTCGGAAGATGTTCCTTCTTCTGCGCCTCATTGCCGAAGGCCATGATGACAGGCGCCACCATGGAGACGCCGAAGGGGGCGACGTTGGGCGTGCCCGCGCCGGAAAGTTCGGCATGAAGGATATGGCGCTGCGTGGCGCTGAGGCCCGGCCCGCCATATTCCTTCGGCCAGTTGGGAGCGATCCACCCTTTGGAAGCCAGCTTCTTCTGCCAGGCCACCTGGCTTGCCTTGTCGACATAGCCATTCTTGGTGAGCGCCATTTTCGCGCGCAGCTCGGCATCGAAGTTTTCCGCGATCCAGTCGCGAACTTCCTGCTGGAATTTCTGGTCGGCCGGGGAAAGCGAAAGGTCCATGGGTGGAGGCTCCGGTTATTCTACGATGTCGTAATACTGGACGTCGGGCGCGCCGGCGAGGACAGCGCCGAGCTTGGGACCGGCGGCCTTGAAATATTCGGTCTGGCCATGGGATTTCAGCGCGTCGGCCGACGCATACTGTTCCATGAAGATATATTCGGTGGAGGAGCCCTTGGTCTTGTAGAGCTGGTAGGTGAGGCAGCCCGGCTCATTTGCCTTGACCTTGGCCATCAGATCCTTGGCGACCTGTTCAAACTCTGCCTGTTTGCCGTCCTGAATTTTCAGCTTTGCGACTACGCCAATCATCGTTTCCTCCGCGAATTATCGTTCTTCGCTACACTATGACGTCCGCGCCCGGCGGCAAGCCTATCCCGGCGTCAGCCCGCAAGGATTTGATCGGCCGGAGAGGCCCTCCGGGAGTTACAGAGAGATGGCGAATTTGTTATCTTTCTGTGCGTTGGGTGGAACGGGATTTGCTCTAATTTTCCCTGACCGCAACGATCAACCGGCAACGCACCGATGCTGACATCCATAAACACCGCAACTTTCAAGCCTGTAACTCTGGGCGTCGATCCGAGCTCGATCCTCGCCGTGATTCCGGCTTTCAATGAGGCGCGCCATATCGAGACATGCATTCGCACGCTGATGCGGGGCAGCCCCCTGCTCCGGCTCGTCCCGCTGACGGTCGCCGACGGAGGCAGCACGGACGAGACGGTCGCCATCGTGAAGCGTCTGATGGCGGAGTTCCCCAATTTGCGGCTGCTGGAAAACAAGAAGCGCCTGCAATCGGCAGCGATCAATCGGGCCGCCGCCGACCATGCCACCCCCGGCACGCGCTGGCTGATACGGTGCGATGCCCATTCGGCCTATCCGCCCAACTTCATCCTGCATGTCGCCGAAGCGCTGAAGCGCACCGGCGCCGCCTCTGTGGTGATCCCGATGGACGCGGTGGGCGAGACCTGTTTCGAAAAGGCCAACGCCTGGGTGGTCGACACGCTGATCGGCTCAGGCGGCTCAGCCCATCGCGGGGGGCGCAGGTCTCAATATGCCGATCATGGCCACCATGCCGGCTTTGACATTGTCTGGTTCCGCAGTGTGGGCGGCTATGACGAGGCCTTCTCCCATAATGAAGACGCCGAATATGATTACCGCGTCTGCAAGTCCGGCGGCCGGGTGTGGCTCGATGCGGATATCCGGATCGATTATACACCGCGCGGGTCGGTCCGCGCCCTGGCGCGGCAGTATTTCAACTATGGCAAAGGCCGGGCGCAAAACCTGCGCAAACACAAGGCCAGATTGAAACTGCGCCAGTCGGCGCCCATCTCTATGCTGGCACTCTGTCTGGCCGGCCTCGTGGTGGGCCTCTTTCAGTGGCAGGCACTTCTGTTGCCTGCAGGCTATCTCAGCGTGCTGGCTGGCGCCTCTGCGGCAATTGCCTTGAAGCACAAATCCGCCTGCGGCCTGCTTTCGGGCTTGGCTGCCGGCACAATGCATCTGGCCTGGGCGGCCGGATTTACTTGGGAAAGTGTTGCCGGGAAGCGGTAAAACTCACATCCGTTTTCTTGGTTTCACAAGGTTAATCGGATAGGTTGCCCGCTACCGGGGATAACTATGATGGCTTTGACCAGAGGAAAGCTTGCGGATGCCCTGAGGGCCCGTTTCGGCCAGCTTAGCCGCTCGGCGGACGCCGCGCGTCGCAATATCCTCTCCCAGTTCCGTGTGGTGCCGCGCGAAGACGATGTGCGCGCCGGCGGCGAAACGCGCAGCGCCCCGCCTGAAGTGCAGCGGATAACCCAGGCCCCCGAAGGCCTTTGCCTTTATGCCGTGGGCGATATCCACGGCCGGATGGACCTGTTGCTGCGCCTGGTGGAGCAGATCGATGCGGACGCCGCCGGGCTGCCCGAGGGGGTGAAACCCCAGATCATCTTCCTGGGAGATTATATCGACCGCGGCCTGCAATCGCGTGACGTGATCGAATATTTCACCAGTGGCGCGCTCGACCGGTACGATCCGGTTTTCCTGCTCGGAAACCATGAAGAGGCGCTGTTGCGCTTCCTTCAGGAGGTTAATTTCGGCACGCAATGGACCCGCTTTGGCGGCGGCGAAACTCTTTATTCCTATGGCTTCGCCCCGCCCAACAGCCGGGCCAGCCTCAACTCGCATGAAGAGATGGCCAAGGTCCGCGAGGCCTGGACAAAACTCTGGGAAGCTTTCCGCGAGCGGTTGCCGGAAAGCCATCTGAGCTTTTTCCAGTCGCTGAAGCCCTATCATGTGGCCGGCGACTATCTGTTCGTCCATGCCGGCCTGCGCCCTGGCCTCAGCCTGGACAAGCAGAGCCAGCGGGACATGCTGTGGATCCGCGAGGAGTTCCTCGACGACGCCCTGCCGTTCGATCACCTGATCGTTCACGGACACACGCCGGAAGACGCAATCTACAGGGACGACCGCAGGATTGGTCTTGATACCGGGGCTTTCCTCACTGGAAAGCTCTCTGCAGCGCGCCTTTTCGGCACAGATGTTGCTTTCATTAACACCTGAAATCTAGTGATTATGGCTTCCGGGACCCCGTCATCCCCGTGAACGAATTCAGGAGACCCTGCAGCATGCTGACGCTTCGCTCCTTTCTGGCCATCATGGCCCTCGCCCTTGGTCTGATGGTTTCCGCCTGTGGCACCACCGGCCCCACGGCCGGCGCGCGCGACGCCGACGTCACCACCCTGTCCCAGATCGCGACAGCCTATACGCTGGGTTCCAGCGACCGGCTGCGCGTGACCGTGTTCGGCCACCCCACCCTGTCGGGTGAGTTCGAGGTGGACGGCACCGGCGCCATCTCGATGCCGCTCATCGGCCAAATCGCCGCGCTCGGCCTCTCGACCCCCGATCTGGAGGGCGCCATCGCGACCAAGCTGGCCGATGGCTATGTGCTGGACCCGCGCGTGAGCGTGGAGGTGATCAACTATCGTCCTTATTATATCCTCGGCGAAGTCGGCCGCCCCGGCGAATATCCCTATACGAGCGGTCTGACGGTTCAGAACGCTGTTGCGGCTGCGGGCGGATTCTCCTATCGGGCGAACAAGCGCGTGGTCTATATCAAGAGCATGGATGCCAATCAGGAGATCGCCTATGACCTCACCCCGTCCACGGTGGTGAAGCCGGGCGATACAATTCGAATCGGTGAGCGGATTTTCTAAGTCCCGCTTCCTTCAACAGCCAGAACAGAAAGCGCCGCCCACTGCGGCGCTTTTTTTTGTGACTTGAGCGAATATGAGACAGCTCGTTGCGTTTCATTCATGTTTAACAAACGATAAACCATTGCCACTGCCCGCCCCGGCGGCAGACTGTGCCAATATTTGACGAATACTTCGCCTGACGGGAGAAAGTTTAAGAAAGCCCTTATTTCGCAAACGCGAAAGTGGTATACGAATTGCAAACGCCAATACATGAGCTCCGCGCGGCCCGGTCATATGGGGACTAAGGCTGAAAAGCAGTCGCGCGGATTAACAAGTGTAACGCGGCGTAGAGTACAAAGGGGACTACCAATGGAATTCCGGATCACCGACGCGACTGGCGGTGTCGAGGAGGACGGCTTTGTCATTAGCGAGCCGCGCCGGCCGAACCCGCGCAACTCGTTCACGGCGAAGCGCGCGCTCGATATCCTCGCTGCTTCGCTGGGCCTGATTTTTGTTGCTCCGCTGCTTCTGATCGTTGCGCTGATGGTGCGCCTTCAGGACGGTCAGGCAGCGATTTTCTCGCACACCCGTTACGGCCAGTATGGCCGCACGTTCAAATGCTACAAACTGCGCTCCATGGTGCCGGATGCGGCCGAGCGGCTGCAGGCGCTGCTGGACTCCAATCCGGAAGCCCGGCGCGAGTGGGAACTGACCCAGAAGCTGACGCATGATCCGCGCATCACGCCGCTGGGCCGCTTCATCCGCGCCACCTCGATCGACGAACTCCCCCAGCTCATCAACGTGCTGAAAGGAGACATGTCGCTCGTCGGTCCGCGTCCGATCTCGCTCTCGGAGCGCGGCAAATATGGCGAAAACTTCGCCGACTATTGCAGCGTCCGCCCCGGTATCACCGGCCTGTGGCAGATCAGCGGCCGCAGCAAGATCAGCTATCCGGAACGCGTCCGCATCGACACGTCCTATGCTCAGACACGCTCTTTCTGGGGCGATGTGATGATCATCCTCAAGACGATCCCGGCGGTCCTCAAGTCTGACGGCGCCTGGTAAACGGCACTAAGAGTAGAAAAACGGCTTGCTGGGGGCCGTTTTTTCTACTTCCTTGAAATTGATCTTGGGGGAACAGGCTCTTTGCGGAGCCTGTTTTTGAGCGGCCAATGTTCGTGGGTAGCTGGGTGAAATTGAGCGACGATACCGCCGCCCGGCTTGGCGCTGTGCTTGGGATAATCCTGATCGGGCTCCTGGCGGGCTCGGTTCTGACCGCGCCGGTTGTTGTGGTCGCCCCGGCTGTCGTCGTCCCGCATAACCCGCATGAAGAGGCCCACCTGCCTGTCGAACAGATCCCTGTTCCTGAGGGCTATCCGCCCATGGCGCCGGACGCGGCAGAGGGCGCCTCCTTCCTCCACAATTTCGGGGACGGACACGATCCCACCCGTTGGTACAAGGCCAACATGACCTACCCCTCGCCCCACCCCGCCTGGCTGGCGCGGCATATCCATTTTTTCGACGACCGGGTGGAGCTGGAACTGCGCCGGATGCGCGTGGGCAGCAAGAAGCTCGCCGGAGCCGAATATCAGCGGCGCGGCCTCTATTCCTTCGGGCGGATCGAAGTGGTGATGACGCCGGCGCCCGGCTCCGGCACGGTCAGCGCCCTCTTCACCCACACCTCCGAACAGTTCGGCGCCCAGCATGATGAGATCGACATCGAATTCCTCGGCAAGAACCTGAACATGGTTACCGGCAACTATTTCACGGATGGCGAGCCCTATCGCTATCTCGAGATGCCCCTGCCCTTCGATGCCAGCAAGGAAATCCATCTCTACGCCGTCGACTGGGAGCCGGACCGGATCCGCTGGTATGTCGACGGCCAGCTGATGCATACGGCCACGCAGGACGAGCACCCCATCCCGCAGAATCCCAGCCGCATCATCCTCCAGCTCTGGAGCGGGCAGGAAGAACAGTATCAGTGGCACGGCGAGCCCACCTTCGAGGATGGCACCCGCGCTGCCTATTACTGCCTCAGCTATCTGAAAGCGGGCGATACCGGGCCGCAATGTTCCGACACATTCGATCCGGTGGCCGCCAATGCCGGCCGCGCCGCGAACTGAGACCTTCCCGCAATGGCAACGCCCGGCATGGCAGAGTATGACGGGCCATGACCGGACTTGAACATTTCCTTCTGCCGGCCGGCCTGATTGCCGGTGTCCTGGGCGGGGCGGGCCTCGACGCTTTGGCCGTGAAATATGCCCGGAAGGCGGCGGCGCCCGGAGAAAAGGTGGCCGGGCCGCGCCCGGTGCTGGCCGGCATCGCCGGCGCGCTGGTAACCGTGGCAGGCATGCCGCTATTGCCGGAAAGCGCACTACTCCTCTGTTTTACAATATGTTTTGGCTGGTTGCTTCTGGCGCTCGCCCTGATTGATCTGCGCAGCTATCTGCTGCCTGACGGGCTCAACCTTGCCGTCTTCCTGCTGGGCGGCGTGATGGTCGCCCTCTTGCGGCCGGAGGCGTGGGCCTGGCATCTGGCCGGCGCGGCCGCCGGTTTTGGCCTGCTCTGGCTGGTCGAGATCACCTATCTGCGGCTGCGCGGCATTCACGGGCTTGGCCGCGGCGACACCAAACTGCTGGGCGCCATCGGCATGTGGACAGGGCTGACCGGAATTCCGCCTGTTCTGCTGATCGCCTCGCTCGCCGGGATCCTGGGCGTTGGCCTCCGCGCCGCTCTGAAGCGCCAGCCCCTGTCCCGCCAGACGATGATTGCCTTCGGGCCATGGATTGCGCTGGGTGGATATATCGTCTGGCTGTTTCCTCAGCTCCTGCCCGCCTGAGCAAAAAGAGGCATATCCCGCACGGGCGCGGCACCAGGCATCGCAAGAGATAGGAGACAAGAGGTCTGCTCAGGAGTGCCAAGCCCGTGGGCGCTCGCCTGGGAGCCCCGCGCGAGGCACTGGCGCACCGGAAGAAGCCCCAAAAAGGAAAAGCCCCCGATCTCCGCGAGGAAATCAGGGGCCTTTTTGGGTGCGGGAACAGGATTTGAACCTGTGACCTTCAGGTTATGAGCCTGACGAGCTACCGGACTGCTCCATCCCGCGTCAATTCTGTCTGTTCCCGAAGCATCGCTGCGCCTGAAACAAAAAACCGGCCCGCCGGTATGGCTGGGGCCGGCCCGGGCCACCTTGATCGATAAGATCGCGGTGGCTGACCGCCCGAAGGCGGCCATGGTGTAAGAGAAAGACATGTCTGCAAGAAATTACAATCGGCTTCTGGGCTCTGCAGACCCGGCAGCGACCTACTCTCCCACGCCTTAAGACGTAGTACCATCGGCGCAAGGGGGCTTAACGACGGAGTTCGGGATGGGATCCGGTGGGGACCCCCTGCCATTACCACCAGGTCGGCGGAAACCAGCTAGCGATTGTAAGAAACCAAAATGTCTTTGACTGAAACAGTGAAGTGAAAGTCTGAGCTTTCAACTACACATGAGTTTCAGGGATCAAGCCTATCGAGCAATTAGTATCAGTTAGCTTCATGCCTCGCGGCACTTCCACACCTGACCTATCGACGTCCTGGTCTTGGACGGCTCTCAGGGATACCTGGTTTTGAGGTTAGTTTCCCGCTTAGATGCTTTCAGCGGTTATCTAGTCCACACATAGCTACCCTGCAATGCGGCTGGCGCCACAACAGGTCCACCAGAGGTGTGTTCATCCCGGTCCTCTCGTACTAGGGACAAATCCTCTCAAGTATCCAACACCCACGGCAGATAGGGACCAAACTGTCTCGCGACGTTCTGAACCCAGCTCACGTACCACTTTAATCGGCGAACAGCCGAACCCTTGGGACCTTCTCCAGCCCCAGGATGTGATGAGCCGACATCGAGGTGCCAAACGA
>NZ_PNMA01000032.1 GCF_013823385.1 Hyphomonas sp. | reverse complement strand
CTTGCAGGAACTCAACAAAATTACAGCAAGCAAAGTGATTGAGCGGATATGGGCACTAATTCAGGCCTCGCCAACACAGCTTCGATACACTGATATCGACGACTTCTTTCAAATCAAAGGTTTGAATCCGATCACCCGTGAACCGTACACGGTTCCTGACAAAGTTCGTAATATGATGCTAATGTTGAACATGATCGGGTATTTCCCCGACAAGAAACTACGAAAAGAGCGGCAGTTCAAATCCAGCGCGTCAGACTTGAGTCACGCGTCATGGGGCAGTTTGTGCAGCGCATTCATAACAAGAGATAAAAACTTTAGGCAACGCCTTATGGCTACATATGAATACCTGGGAGTTGGGACATCTATTTATGGTATTGAGTATACGGACGGATTTGAACTGATAGATTTCTGGGCTGGTTACTGAAGCCCCCGAGACCGGTGGCAATCGCCGGGTAGGTTGAGCGGAGCGATACCCACCGGTTTGCGGCGG
The DNA here is from genome assembly GCF_013823385.1 of Hyphomonas sp. Lineage (GTDB taxonomy): Bacteria > Pseudomonadota > Alphaproteobacteria > Caulobacterales > Hyphomonadaceae > Hyphomonas. The sequence goes on along the minus strand of NZ_PNMA01000032.1, from coordinate 37,541 downwards.
CGTGGGATGGTGGGTATCGCTCCGCTCAACCCACCCTACGGTTTCGTTTCACCTGCTATGGTCCCCTGAAATTTGAGCCAACGCTCATTGCGGCGTCTTCCCGGAAATCGCGGGAGCGATTGTCCGGGACCCAGAATTTGTTTTTCTGGTGCGCTGGGTCCCGGTCTTCGCGTCTTTGACGCGAAACCGGGATGACGTGGACGGAGGGTTTGGGGGTGAGGCGGTTATCCTGCCAACACTCGCGGCAGTTTGAACGTCACCGTTTCATCTGCCGTTTTCACCGTTTCCATCGTCACGGCGAAGCGGTCCCGGCACGCATCGATCACGCCCTGGACGAGGTCTTCCGGGGCGCTGGCGCCGGCGGTTAGGCCGAGGACGCCCACGCCTTCGAACCATGTCCAGTCGATGTCGTCTGCCGAGGCGATGAGTTCTGCTCTTGCGGCGCCGGCGCGGAGGGCGACTTCGACGAGGCGGACGGAGTTTGAACTCGTCCGGGCACCGATCACCAGAACGAGGCCTGCGCCCGGCGCGAGAACTTTGACCGCGTCCTGACGATTGGTGGTGGCGTAGCAGATGTCTTCCTTGTGGGGCACGGCGATGCCGGGGAAGCGGGCCTGCAGGGCGCCGACGATTTCGGCGGTGTCGTCCACGCTGAGCGTCGTCTGGGTGAGGAAGGCGAGGTTGGCGGGGTCTTTGGGCTGGTAGGCCGCTGCGTCTTCCACCGTCTCGATCAGGGTGACGGCGCCCTCGGGAAGCTGGCCCATGGTGCCGATGACTTCGGGGTGGCCGGCATGGCCGATGAGGAGGATCTCGCGGGCCTGGTCATGATGGCGGGCGGCCTCGACATGCACCTTGGAGACCAGCGGGCAGGTTGCGTCGACATAGATCATGTTGCGCTGGCGCGCCTCGGCGGGGACCGATTTTGGCACGCCATGGGCGGAGAAGATGACCGGGCGGTCATCCGGGCATTCTTCCAGCTCCTCCACGAAGATGGCGCCGAGGGCCTCCAGACGCTCCACCACATGGCGGTTATGGACGATTTCGTGGCGCACATAGACCGGGGCGCCCCACTTTTTCAGGGCTTCCTCGACGATCTGGATGGCGCGGTCGACCCCGGCGCAGAAGCCGCGCGGGGCGGCCAGGCGCAGGGTGAGGGGCGGTTTGGTCGTCATCTGGGCACGTCTCCTGCGCCGAATGCGTTGCGTGGGCGCCGCAAGGCCTTTAACACGGGGCGGGTTATCACATGGACAGGCCTTTGCCCAAGGCCAAGATGGACACGCCGACGCATGCGCAGAACTGCCCTGATCCTCGCCGCTACGTTCCTGGCCGCCACGGCGGTGACCGGCTGCCGCAGCAGCCGCCTGGCCCAGAGCCTGGACAATACGCCGAACGCCGGCCCCTGCCCGGTTGTCGGCTCTGTCTATGACGCGGCCCGCTATGTGAAATTCGCCGATGGCGCGGGCGAGCTTTACTCCGATATCGCCTTTACCGGCGAGATCACCAATGTGCGCATCTACTGCCGCTATACCGATGATATTCCGCTGGCCGCCGAGATCGAGATCGACTTTGCCTATGGCAAGGGCCCGAAGGCCGGCGCCGACAGCCACACCTACCCGTATTTCGTGGCCGTGACGCGCCGCAATGGCAAGGTTCTGGCCAAGGAGACCTTCGCCAGCGAGGCGAACTTCCGCGGCAAGCCGGTGACGGGCAAGTCCGAACTGGTCAACCGCATCTCCATTCCGCGCGCCGATGGCTCGATCTCGGGCGTGAACTTCGAGGTGGTGGTGGGCTTCGAGCTGACGCCCGAGCAGCTGGAGTTCAACCGCGCCGGCAAGCGATTCCGCCTCGATGCGGGCGCGAAGCTGGCGGAGTAAGCCATGACCAGCCTCGCAAAGGAGCTATCGGCAGCCGCTGGCGCCGCCTTCGACGCCATGGGGCTGGAGGCACGGTTTGGCGAAGTGCGCCGGAGCGACAAGCCGGAGCTGGCAGACTTCCAGTGCAATGGCGCGATGGCGGCGGCGAAGGCCGCGGCTAAGAACCCGCGCGAGATTGCCGGGGAGATTGCCGCGAAGCTGAAAGAACATGCCAGCGTGCTGTCTGCGGAAGTCGCCGGGCCGGGCTTCATCAATCTGCGGGTATCGGACGCGGCGCTCTCGGCCCGCGCCGAAAACGTGCGCGGGGACGCGATGGCGGGGGCGGAGAAAGCACCTGACGCCGCCGTGACCGTGATCGACTTTGGCGGGGCCAATGTGGCCAAGCCGATGCATGTCGGCCATCTGCGCTCTGCCGTGATCGGCGATACGCTGCAACGGCTCCTGCGCTTCCTGGGCGATGAGGTGACCTCTGATGTGCACCTTGGCGATTGGGGGCTTCAGATGGGCCACCTCGTCACCGAGCTGCAGGACGAGCAGCCGGATCTGATTTATTTCGATGCCGCCTATACCGGCCCCTACCCGGCCGAGCCGCCGGTGACGATTGACGATCTGGGCCGGCTTTATCCGCAGGCGTCGGGCAAGGCGAAGGCGGACGAGGCGCGCAATGAGCGCTCACAGCGCGCCGTTGCCGAGATGCAGGCGGGCCGGGCGGGCTACCGCGCGCTGCTGCGCCATTTCATCGATGTGTCGGTTGAGGCGCTTAAAGCAGACTATGGCTTCCTCAACGTCTCCTTCGACCTCTGGAAGGGCGAGAGCGATGTGGATGGCCTCATCCCCGGCCTCGTGGAACGCTTCAAGGCAGCCGGCCTTGCCGAGCTGAGCGACGGGGCGTGGATCGTGCCGGTCGCGCGCGAGAGCGACAAGAAAGAGATGCCCCCCGTGATGCTGGTCAACAGCCGCGGCGGCACGGGCTATCACACGACCGACCTTGCGACGATCCTTGACCGGATGGATACGCTGACCCCCACGCCGGAGCGGATGCTCTATGTGGTGGACCAGCGCCAGGCGCTGCATTTCGAGCAGGTGTTCCGCGCGGCAGACAAGCTGGGCCTGATCGCCGAGGACAAGCTGGAGCATATCGGCTTCGGCACGGTCAACGGCCCGGACGGCAAGCCTTTCAAGACGCGCGAAGGCGGCGTGTTGCGCCTCGCTGACCTTCAGGCAATGGCGATGGAAGAAGCGGACAAGAAACTTTCCGCCGCGAACCTCCCCGCAGACATGGGCGCCGAAGAACGCTTCAACGTGGCGAAGAAGGTGGCCGTCGCGGCGCTGCGCTTCTCCGACCTGATGAACACGCGGACGACCAATTATGTGTTCGACCTCGACCGCTTCACGAGCTTCGAGGGCAAGACCGGGCCTTACCTGATGTATGCCGCCGTGCGCGTAAAATCCGTGCTGCGCAAGGCCGCCGAGAACGGCCACGCGCCGGGCAAAGTCATGGTAACCGAAGACACCGAACGCGCCCTCGTCCTGCAACTCGACGGCTTCGGCGCCGCCCTTCTCGGCGCCCGCGAAAAACGCATGCCGCATATCCTGTGCGAACACCTTTATGGCCTCGCGCAGGCCTTCAGCAGCTTCTATGCGGCCCTGCCGATTGCATCGGAAACCGACGCCGAAAAGCGCGCGAGCCGGCTGGCGCTGGCGGACGCTGTGCGCCACCAGCTGGAGACGGGGTTGGAGCTGCTTGGGATTGATGTGCCGGCGCGGATGTAAACCTGTATTAGCGTAGGGCGGATAGAGCGCAGCGAAATCCGCCATTGCGGGATGCGGTGTTTGGGAGCGTCGGATTTCGGCCTTTGGCCTCTATCCGACCTACGGGTTGCGGCGCTTAATGCGCCCTCGCATTCTGGAGGACACTGCTCATGGCCAACGCGCCCGTTCCGGTTCCTGCTGCCCCGCCTGCCGAGAAGCCGCCGCAGCAATGGGAGCTCGCCGCGCAATGGGCGCAGGGGTGGCGGGTGGTGAAGGTGGCAGCCTCGGTGGTCGTGGTGATCGCCTTCCTGATGGTGATCGGTCAGGCCTACCTCTTCTACCGCCTCTTCGATGATCTCCATCCGGTGGCAGGGCTGGTTTACATTGTGGTGCTGACGGCGGGGCTGGCCTGGCTGGTGGCGCGGCCCGTGGCGGCGTTTCTTTCCATGCCGGTGGCGGCCAAGCCGCCAGACATCCTGATCGACCCCAAGGCGCCCGATCCCAAAGCGATCGCCGCGCGCCTTACCTATGACGTCCGCTATCTGAAGATGCTCGCTGCCAATCCCGAAGTGCAGGCCGAAGCTGCCGCCATTCAGGACAGCATCACCAAGGGCAAAGCCCTCGCCGCCCATGCCGCGCGCGCCATGCCCGAAGAAGCCCTCGCCCTTTCCATCGACCTGCAGACCTTCGAGCGGGCGCATATCGAAGCCCTGCTCGCCCCGCTGGACAAGCGCGTGAACCAGATCATCCATGCCGAGGCCGTGAGCGTGGGTGTGGCGACGGCCATCTCGATGAACGGCACGGTGGACGCCTTCATTGTGCTGTGGCGGAATGCCAATCTCGTCGCCCGTGTCTCGCGCCTCTATTTCGGCCGGCCGCACCTGATGGGCAGCCTGCGCATCCTGCGCGATGTGGCGGCCATCGTGGTGGCCGCCCGGGCGCTGGAGGATGTGACCGACATTACCGGCGAGGTGGTCGGCAGCCTCCTGGGGCGGATGGGCGGGCTGATTGCCGGGCCGGTGATGGATGGCGGCATCAATGCGATGATGACGCTGAAGCTCGGCTACCTCGCCAAGCGCCGCTGCCGCAGCTTCAAGGGCTGGACGGCGGTGCAGGCGGCGGCGATTTCCGAAGGCGCGCTTCAGGAGGTGAAGGCCGAATCGGGCTCGGTGATTTCCGACCTCATGAAACGCCTCGGCGGGCTGACCACCCATGCCACGCGCGCCACAGAGCGCGTGATGGCCGGCTCGCGCAGCACCTGGGAGCTGATCCGCAGCTGGTTTGGCGGCGGCAGGATGCCCGGCGGCGTATAAAGTGAACGCTGCGTCAGCTGCGCGGCTGGACACGGGCGCCGCCGCCCGTTCTAGATGAGCGCGGGTGGATGATGGCTGACCGGGTGGGCACATGTGGCTGCGCAGGATACTTGTCTATGTCTCCCTGCTGGTGATGCTGGCGGCGCTCTATGCGGGCGCGGCGATCTTCGTGACGCTGACCGATGACGGCATTCCGGAACGGCGGGAGACAGCGCCCGCTGCCCTGCCCGCCGCGCAGGCGCCGCTGAAGCTGATGATCTGGAATATCGGCTATTCGGGCCTTGGCGAGGAATCCGATTTCCAGATGGATGGCGGGAAGATGCTGCGCCCGCCCGGCCGCAAGGTGGTGGAGAAAAACCTGGCCGGCATTCAGACCGTGCTGCGGGAAGAGGCGCCGGACATTCTCCTGATGCAGGAACTCGCCGCGGCGGGCTTCCTCACGCACAATGTTGATGTGCTGGGGGGCGTGAAGGCGGCCCTGCCGGGCTATGGCATGGTATTTTCCTCAGACATCCGTACACGGCTTTTCCCCGGCCCGCTTTCGATGCGCCATGGCCTTGGCACTTTCCTGAAAGTGGCAGCCGAAGAGACCGAGCTTGTGCGCCTTTCGGAGGAGCCTGAGCCGATCATGGGCTTCATCCAGCGGCGCTATCATCTGCAGGTGACGGAGCTGGAGGTTGAGGGCCAGCCCTGGGTGGTGATCAATGTGCATCTTTCCGCCTTTGACGAGGGGGCCAATACGCGGAGGCGGCAGCTGCGCGAGGTGCTGGATCTGGCACAGTCCTATTATCAGCGGGGCGCGGCGGTGGTGATCGGCGGGGACTGGAACATGCGCCTGGCGCAGACGGACTTTGCTTACACCAGCGCCGAGGAAGCGCTTTTCTGGGTGCATGATTTTCCCCAGGAAACCCTGCGCCGGGGCTGGCAGATCCTGATCGACCCGGCCGTGCCCACCACCCGCACCAATGAGCAGCCCTACACGGCAGGCGTCAATTATACGGCGATCATCGACGGCTTTGTCGCTTCCCCGAATGTGGCGGTGGACGAGGTGCGCGGCATCGACCTTGGCTTCCGGTTTACCGACCACCAGCCCGTGGTGGCCCTGCTGCGGCGCACCGATGGGCCGGCACCCCCGGAAGGCACCCTGCAGCCGGATTGAACCTTTCGGCCACCCCGCGCGACTATCCTTATGAAAGACAAGGGCGCGGCATGGCACTGAGCGACACAGACCGGATCTATGACGAACTGCTCGTCACGCTGGTGCGCGCGGGGGACGTGCGGGCGGGCGAACGCCTCGCGGCGCGCTGGCATCCCCGGCTGCTGCGCGCGGCCCGGCGGATGCTGGGCGACGGGGAAGAGGCGCGCGAGGCCGTGCAGGAAGCCTGGGGCGGCATCTGCCGGGGCTGGATGCGGCTGTCTGATCCGGCGATGTTTCCGGGCTGGGCGTATGGCATCCTCACCCGCAAATGCGCCGACCGTATCCGCCGCCGGAGCGGCGAGCGCCGGTATTTCGCCCCGCCCCCTGAGGCGGAGCCTGCCATCGCGGCGGCCGCGCCCCTGCGCCATGCGATCCTGGAGGCGCTGGGCCAGCTCAGCCCCGAGCACCGCATCGCCGCCATTCTCTATTTCAGCGAGGGCCTCACCCTTGCCGAAACAGCCGCCGCGACCGGCGTTCCCACCGGCACGGCCAAATCGCGCATCTTTCATGCGCGCCAGCAGCTCAAACAGCTTCTTGAAGGAGACCTGACATGACGAGCTTTGAAACACGCCTGAAAGAAAGCCTCAGCGCCGAGGACGAGGCGTTCCTGAAGAATCTGGAGGAAGGCGAAAGCCTGTTCGGCCAGCTGGGCGCAACCTTTACCGGCCCGATGAAATTCTGGACCGGCTTTGCCTTCATGCTGGGCTTCATCTTCTTCTTGGGCATGATCTGGTGCGCGGTGGAGATCAGCCGGGCGGCCAGCGTTCAGGAGGTTGGCCTTTGGCTGGCGGGATTTGTGTTCGCCATGGTGGCAACGGGCATGATCAAGACCTGGTTCTGGCTGCGGATGACCCACCTGGCCACCCTGCGCGAGCTTAAACGTATCGAACTGCGCCTGATTCGCCGCGCGGCCTGAGCAAATCTCAATTGCCCGGCCCCTGCCTTGCGCTGACACTCAAACCCGCAAGAAACGGGTCGCGGCGGAACGCGGGGGCTGGCAAGCCGTTGCCTTGTTACGCGCCACAGAAGGAGCCGCCCCATGCCCACGCAGACTGAAAAGCTTGCCCTCTTCCGCCAGCTGCATGCCGGGGAGGCGCCGCTGGTGCTGGTGAATATCTGGGATGCCGGCTCTGCCCGCACGGTGGCCGCCGCCGGGGCCGCCGCGCTGGCGACGGGCAGCGCCTCGGTGGGCGGGGCGCTCGGCTTTGGCGATGGCGAGACCGTGCCGCTGGACGCCGTGCTGGAGAATGCCGCGCGGATTACCGGCGCGGTGGACCTGCCGGTCTCGCTCGACTTTGAAGCAGGCTATGCGGCCAGCGAGGCAGGGCTCGGCCAGAATATTGCCCGCGTGATTGAGGCCGGCGCGGTCGGCATCAATCTGGAAGATGGCTATCCGGCGGGCGATGGCGAAGGCGTGCGCCCGGTGGAAGAGGCCGCCGCCCGCCTCCGCGCGGCGCGCCAGGCGGCAGAGGCGAAGCTGCCCGGCTTCTGGATCAATGCGCGCACCGATATCTGCCTCAATACCAAGCCCGAAGCTCATGACGCGCTGATCGCCAGCGTGATCGCGCGCGGGAAGGCCTATGCCGAGGCGGGCGCCAGCAGCTTCTTCGTGCCGGGCCTGCGGGACATGTCGCTGATCCGGCAGGTCTGCGCGGGCTCGCCCCTGCCGGTGAATGTGATGGCCGGGCCGGAGGCCGTGCCCTTCCACGCGCTGGCGGAGGCGGGCGTGCGCCGCATCAGCTATGGCCCATTCCCGTGGCGCGCGGCGATGGCAACGCTCGCTTCCTATGCAAAACGGGCCGGCGAAGCGGGCTGACACGCCTGGCCCTTGCCGCGCCCGAGAATCCGGGCTAGCTGACCCTCAATCATCCTCTTCCGGGAGAGAGCGGTCCACCGAGGCCGCCGCCGAAGGCGCAACCGCCCCGGAAACGCTCAGGCAAAAGGGCCGGAAGAGGGTCAACACGCTGGAAAGAGGCTGCAACACGCCTCGCCGAAGGAGCAAGCCGGTCGAAGACCGGCGGAATCTCTCAGGCGCCCGGACAGCGGGGGCGACGGACCAGAGCAGCGCCTGCGCGCTGCGCCGTCACTCTATGAAAGGGCGCCATGTCAGAGGCCGCGACTGAAAACCTGAAGCGCACCCCGCTTTACGACTCGCACGTGAAGATGGGCGGCAAGCTCGTAGGCTTTGCCGGCTATGAAATGCCTGTCCAGTTTGAAGGCGTGATGGCCGAACATCTTTGGACGCGCAGCGAGGCGGGCCTCTTTGATGTCTCCCATATGGGCCCCTGCTTCCTGACGCTGGAAGCGGGCATTGGCGGGGGCGACGCGGCCCATGCCGAGATTGCCGCGCTGATCGAGACGCTGGTGCCGTCTGACATTGCGAGCCTCAAGCCCGGCCAGGCGCGCCTCACGGTGCTGCTGAACGAAGACGGCGGCATCCTCGACGACCTCATCATCACCCGTCCCCTCGGTGATGACGCCCAGGGCACGCTCTACATCGTCGTCAACGGCGCCATGAAAGAGCAGGACTGGGCGATCTTTGAAAAAGCGCTGGCCGGCAAGGCCGTGCTGACCCGCGCTGATGACCGCATCCTCTTTGCGCTGCAGGGCCCGAAGGCCGTCGATGTGATGGCCGACTTTTTCCCCGGCTGCGAAGAGCTGAAATTCATGCACCACATGCCGTTTGAAATGAACGGCCAGCGCTGCATCGTCTCGCGCTGCGGCTATACCGGCGAGGATGGCTTTGAAGTCCTGATCCCGGCCGAAGCCGGCCTGCCGCTGATCGAAGAAATGTATACGGACGATCGGGTGAAGCCCATCGGCCTCGGCGCGCGCGACTCGCTGCGCCTTGAGGCAGGCCTCTGCCTCTATGGCCATGACCTTGCGCCCGACATTTCCCCCATCGAGGCAGACCTTGGCTGGGTGATCCAGAAGCGCCGCCGCGAGGCAGGCGATTTCCCTGGCGCGCCGCGCATTCTCCGTGAGCTGAAGGAAGGCCCCGCACGCAAGCGGGTCGGCATCCGCCCGCTGGAGCGCGCCCCGGCGCGGGAAGGCACTGAAATCCAGATCAATGGCGAAACCGTCGGCACTATCACCTCCGGCGGCTTTAGCCCCAGCGTCGATGGCCCCGTCGCCATGGGCTATATCGCCGCCGCGCATGCCGCGCCCGGCACGAAGATTGATCTCATCGTTCGCGGAAAGGCACGCCCCGCCGAAGTGGCCGCCCTTCCGTTCGTTCCGCAAAACTACAAACGCTAGACCAGAAGGGGCACGCACATGACCACCTATTACACCAAGGACCATGAATGGATCCGCGTCGAAGGCGACACCGGCACGGTGGGCATCACGGCCTATGCCGCTGGCCAGCTGGGCGATGTTGTCTATGTCGAGCTTCCCGAAAGCGGCGCCAAGATCGCCAAGGGCGACGGCTTTGCCGTGGTCGAGAGCGTCAAGGCTGCGTCCGATGTCTACGCGCCGATCTCCGGCTCCGTGGTTGAGGCCAATACCGGGCTTGCCGACGCGCCTGAAAAAGTCAACGAAGCGGCCGAGGGCGACGCCTGGTTCGTCCGCATCAAGATTGCCGACCCCGGCGAGCTTGACGGGCTGATGGATGAAGCTGCCTACACCGCCTATTGCGAAGGTCTCTGATACATGCGCTACCTGCCGCTCACGCCCGAGGACCGCGCCAGCATGCTGGCCACCATCGGCGCCAAATCCGTCGATGATTTTTACACGGATGTTCCTGAAGCCGCCCGCCTGAAGGGCAAGGTTCCCGGCCTGCCCGACCATCAGGGCGAACTCGCGGTCGAGCGGCACCTGACCAGGCTCGCCGCGAAGAACCGCTCGGCCTCTTCCGGGCCATTCTTCGTCGGCGCCGGCGCCTATAAGCATCATGTCCCCGCCACGGTCGACATGATCATCCAGCGCTCGGAATTCCTGACGACCTACACTCCCTACCAGCCGGAAATCGCCCAAGGCACGCTGCAGACCCTGTTTGAATTCCAGACGCAGGTTGCTGCGCTGACCGCCATGGATGTGGCCAACGCCTCGATGTATGACGGCTCGACCGCCTGCGCCGAAGCCGCCGTGATGGCCGCGCGCGTCACCCGCCGCAAGAAGGTGATCCTGTCGGGCGGCCTGCACCCGCATTACGCCGCCGCCACGCGCCTGCTCTGCGAAGCGCAGGGGCTGGAAGTGGTGCAACTCCCCGTCGCCATTGATGGCGAAGGCGAGCTGGCAAAGGCCGTGGACGGAGAAACCGCCTGCGTCATCGGCCAGAGCCCGAACGTGTTCGGCACGGTGACCGATCTTTCCGGAGTGGCCGACGCCGCCCATGGCAAGGGCGCGCTGCTTGTCTCGGTGTTCACTGAAGCGGTCAGCCTCGGCATGGTCACCCCGCCCGGCGAAATGGGCGCCGACATTGCGGCCGGCGAAGGCCAGTCGATCGGCAATGGCCTGAACTTTGGCGGGCCGTATGTCGGCCTCTTCTCGGTGCGCGACAAGCTGGTGCGCCAGATGCCGGGCCGCCTCTGCGGTGAAACGGTGGACGCCGACGGTAATCGCGGCTTCGTGCTGACGCTCTCCACCCGCGAGCAGCATATCCGCCGCGACAAGGCGACCTCGAACATCTGCACCAATTCCGGCCTCTGCGCCCTCGCCTTCACGTCCCACATGACGCTGCTGGGCGGGAAGGGCCTGAAGCAACTGGCTGAGCTCAACCATGAAGCAGCCGTCGAGCTGGCCGATGCGCTGACCTCGGTGAAGGGCGTTGAGCTGCTCACCCCGCGCTTCTTCAACGAGTTTGCCATCCGTACACCGATGGATGCCGAAGCCGTGCTCGCCATGCTGGACGAAGCCGGCATCGTCGGCGGCGTGCGCGCCTCCCGCCTCTTTCCCGGCGACCATCTGGGCGACGTCATCCTCATCGCCGCCACCGAATGCACGACAGCGGACGATATCGCCGCCTATGCCGATGCTCTGAAGGAGATCATCTGATGTTCGGCTCACGCGCTGCGTCTCCTCCCCCGTTTACGGGGGAGGTGCCCGAAGGGCGGAGGGGGGAAGCCCCACGCGCTTCCGCCTGCCGCTTCCCCCTCCGAGCCGCTTTGCGGCCCACCTCCCCCGTAAACGGGGGAGGAGTTTCCCTCATCGCTGGAGACACCCAATGACCATGAACTCAACCGGCCGCCCCACGGCGCCAACTTCCGTCTCCGCCGCCGCCATCGAAACCGTATCGGGCTCGCGCGGGCTTCTTCAGCATGAAGATCTTCTCTTCGAGATCGGCACGCCGGAAACCACCGGCGTTGACCTGCCCAAACCCAAGGGCCTCAAAAGCCGTCTCGGCGGGGTGGCCCGCAAGGTGGATACCGGCCTGCCCGGCCTTTCCGAACCCCAAGCCGTGCGCCATTACATGCGCCTCTCCCAGAAGAATTACGCTATCGACCTTGGGCTTTTTCCCCTCGGCTCGTGCACGATGAAGCACAATCCGCGGCTCAACGAAAAGATGGCGCGCCTGCCCGGCTTTGGCGACATTCACCCGCTGCAGCCGCAGGCGACCGTGCAAGGCGCGCTGGAGCTGATCGACGAGTTGGCCACCTGGCTGAAGACGCTGACCAACATGCCGGCCGTGGCGATGAGCCCGAAAGCCGGCGCGCATGGTGAGCTCTGCGGACTGCTGGCCATCCGTCAGGCGCTGATCGCGCGCGGCGATGGCGAGACGCGCAAGCGGATGCTGGTGCCTGAGTCCGCCCACGGAACAAACCCGGCGACAGCTGCCCAGTGCGGTTTCATCGTGGACGAGATCAAGGCCAACAAGCGTGGCCGCGTGGATATGGCAGACCTGAAGGCGAAGCTGGAAAAGTCTGAGGACGTGGCCGGCATCATGCTGACCAACCCGAACACATGCGGCCTGTTTGAAACAGACATCCGCGAGATCGCCGATCTGATCCACAAGGCCGGCGGGTATTTCTATTGTGACGGGGCAAACTTCAACGCCATCGTCGGCCGCGTGCGCCCTGGCGATCTCGGCGTCGATGCGATGCACATCAACCTGCACAAGACCTTCTCCACCCCCCATGGCGGCGGCGGGCCGGGCTCTGGCCCGACCGTTCTCTCCGAAGCGCTGGCGCCGTTTGCGCCGGTGCCTTTCGTGGTGAAGGATGAGGATGGCATCTTCCGCCTTGTCGAACAGGTGGACGGGGAAGCGAGCGAAAGCTTTGGCCGCATGGTCGCCTTCCATGGCCAGATGGGCATGTTCGTGCGGGCCCTCGCCTATATGTTGAGCCATGGCGCAGATGGCCTGAAACAGGCCGCCGAGGATGCCGTGCTGAACGCCAACTATATCCAGGCGCGCCTGAAGCATGTGATGAGCCCGGCCTTCGACGGCTATTGCATGCACGAGGCGCTGTTCTCTGACGCCTTCACCGCAGACGGCATCGAGACCATCGACATCGCCAAGGCCCTCATTGATGAGGGCTACCATCCGATGACGATGTATTTCCCCCTCGTCGTTCATGGCGCGATGCTGATCGAGCCGACGGAGACAGAGTCCAAGGCCGAACTTGACCGCTTCTGCGACGCGCTTGAATCTATCGCCCGCCGCGCCGCCCAAGGCGACGACACGCTGAAAGGCGCGCCATACCTTGCCCCGGCCAAACGCCTAGACGAGACGCGGGCGGCGCGCAAGCCGGTGCTGAAATGGGCCGCGCCGGACGCCAGCAAGGTGGCGGCCGAATAAGCCGCGCCTCTCTCAGGACAGATTAGTCTTCACGGGCACGGCGGCTGTAGGGAAACAGCCGCCGTCTCACCATCCGGAAGAGGGAAAGCGCAGGCCGCTCCACCAGCATGTAGCCAAACCAGCCGGCCAGCAGCGCGCCGGTGAAGGCGCATGCGATATAGATGAGATCATCCAGCACGCCCGGCGCGCCCAGCGCGAAGGGCGCCGCCCAGTCTCCTGCCGTTGCCAGCCAGCGCTGCAGGAAGACGAGGCCGCCAAGGGCGAAGATGTGCCCCAGATAGATGGAATAGGACCAGTCGCCGATATGCTTGCCGGCGGCGTAGAGCAGCTCCAGCGGGCGGCCAAGCGTGTAGAGGACGCCTGGCGCATACTGCCCGCCCAGCCAGCCAAGGCCGAGCACGATGCCCGCCGCGCCAATGCCCGCCGCGACTGCCACGAGGGTCGCGCCCTGACGCAGGGCGAGCTCGCTTGCCGGAGAGACGCCCTGCATCTGGAAGACCGCCGCGCAGGTGATCACGGCACCCGCCACCGGCACCAGCCAGACCAGCCGCCCATGCTGTTCCAGCGCGGCAAAGCCATAGATCAGCAGCGCGCCGGGCACGCCGAAGGCCAGCACCCGGCCCCATTGATAGGTATAGGGTGTCACCTCACCCTGCAGGCAGAGGCTGGCGGTGAACCAAAGGGCGGCGACAAGCGTTAGGATACCGGAGCGGGCAACCAGCCCCGAGCTGAGCGTCAGCCCCACCATCGCGCCGAAGATGAACTCCATCGTCAGCGGGTGAATGGCGAGGGTGAGGAAATTGAAGGCGATCGGCTCTGAGAGGCCGAGGAGGGAGGCCGCCACCACCAGCCCGCCCCAGCCCAGCAGCGCGAGCGGGAGGACCGCGCGCGGCACCAGCAGCAGGCCGGCAAATACTGCGTAGAAGTACATCTCGTGCATCAGCGTCCAGCCAAGGCTGAGCACCGGAAGGTCCGGCTGGGGAATCAGCAGGAAGGACTTCACCAGGAAGCCCGCCGCCTCGTCGTCCTGCAGGGCAGCCCGCCAGGCCGGATCGTTCGCATCCGGAACATGAAGAAAAAGATAGTAAGCTGCCGCCAGCGCCGCGGCCGCCCACCAGAGCGGATAGATCCGCGTGATGCGGGCGAACAGGAACTCCCCCACGCCCGGCAAGCCAGGCTCCGTCCGCCGCGTGACCCACACCATGATGAAGCCGGAAATCACGAAAAACAGGTCCACGCCCGCAAAACCGCTGGCAAAAACGCCGCCAAGCACCGCATTGCCTGCATTTTCAGAGCTGATCGTCAGAAGCTGTAAACTACAGGCATGATAGAACACCACAAGCAGAGCCGCGATGCCGCGAAGAAGCTGGATGGAGTGAAGCTTCATGTCTGGCGGGGCCAACTTCCGGTTCGGTTCTGTGGATTTTCTTCAAAGTGTAGCAATGGGGTCACGCCCTTGCCAGAGTTTCGACACATCTCGCGCGTTACTCTGGTAAGTATCAACTCCAAACCCATATTGATCGCCATGTCGCACGAAAACACCACCCTGATGAACGAACCGGTCTACGCGCCGCCCAAACCTATTCACGTCCTGCGTAATGGCGTGAATGTCGTCGCCCGCCAGACGCTGGCGGTGACAGGGCTCGGCATGATCGTGCTGGCCATCCCGGTGGGCATCGCCACCCCCTTCCTCCCGATCGGTCTGCCGATGGCGATCGTCGGCGCCGTGCTGCTGGGCCGCAATGCGGTCTGGGGCCGCCGCTGGATGGAGAGCGTCCTGGCGCGGCATCCCCGGGTGGAGCGTATGGCGCCGAACTGGCTGATGCGCAGCGTGTTCGGCCGCGAAAAGCGTATCTTCGCCGAATAGCCCCCGGCGCAGGTCAAACCTGCCCTCTGCCCCTTGCAAGCTGCAGCAAACTTTGCCCTGATACCGGCCAAGGATTAGCTGACTTGCGGGGCAATGATGAAGAAGCTGCTTTTGAGCGCGGGGCTGGGCGTGTGCCTGGCCCTTGGCGCCTGCGGAGGCTCGGGCGACGGCAAGAAGAAGGATGACGTTCCGCGCGTCTTCGATCCCTTCCCGTCCACCTACGCCGCCTACCCCTCGGCCCCGACGCTGATCACCAACGCCACCGTGCTGGATGGCAAGGGCGGCCGGATCGACGGCGGCAGCGTTCTGATCGAGGGCGGCAAGATCACGGCCGTCGGCACAGACCTTGCCGCTACGGAAGGCGCCGTCACCATCAATGCCGCCGGCAAATGGGTCACCCCCGGCATCATCGACAATCACAGCCATCTGGGCGCCTATCCCTCGCCGGGGGTGGACGCGCATGGCGATGGCAATGAGGTTTCCGGCCCGGTCACAGCCGAAGTCTGGGTCGAGCATTCCGTCTGGCCCCAGGACCCCGGCTTCACCCGCGCGCTGGCAGGCGGCATCACCTCGCTGCAGATCCTGCCGGGCAGTGCCAACCTCTTCGGCGGGCGCGGCGTCGTGCTGAAAAACGTCCCGGCACGGAGCGTTCAGGAGATGAAATTCCCCGGCGCGCCCCACACGCTGAAAATGGCCTGCGGCGAAAACCCCAAACGCGTCTATGGCTATGGCCGCGGGTCTTTCCCCGGCGGCGCGCCCTATTCGCGCATGGGCAATGTTGCCGGCTACCGCGCCGCCTGGATCGAGGCGGCCGACTACAAGAAGAAATGGGACAAGTTCCTGGACGGGGAAGGCGAGCAGCCCGCCCGCAATCTCGAACTGGAAACCCTGGCCGGCGCCCTCAATGGCGACATCCTCGTCCACATGCACTGCTACCGCGCCGACGAGATGGCCATCATCCTCGATCTCTCCAAGGAGTTCGGTTACAAGGTCGCCTCCTTCCACCATGCGGTGGAAGCCTACAAGATCGCCGACAAGCTGGCGGACTACGGGACCTGTTCCTCGATGTGGGCAGACTGGTGGGGCTTCAAGATGGAAGCCTATGACGGCATCCGCGAGAATATCCCGATGGTCCACAATGCCGGCGCCTGCGCCATCGTCCATTCCGACAGCGACATCGGCATCCAGCGCCTGAACCAGGAAGCGGCCAAGGCCTGGTCGGATGGCAAGCGCGCCGGGATAGACATTCCGATTGAGGAAGCCTGGCAATGGCTCTCCCTGAACCCGGCCAAATCCCTCGGCATCGACGCCAGGACCGGCAGCCTTGAACCCGGCAAGATGGCCGACGTCGTGGTCTGGTCGGCCAACCCCTTCAGCGTCTACGCCCAGGCCGAGCAGGTCTATATCGACGGCGCCCTGATGTATGACCGCAACGACCCGGCCATCCAGCCGGTGATGGATTTTGAACTTGGCCAGCCCGGCGAAGGAGACCGCAAATGATCCGTTCCCTGATCCTTGGCCTTGTCGCCCTCTGCCTTGCCCCTGTCGCTGCCGCTGAGCCCGTCGCCATCCTCGGCGAAAAGGTCTGGACCGGCACGGCCCAGGGCACGCTCACCAATGGCGTTGTCGTGATCGACAACGGCAAGATCGTCTCGGTCGGCACCGGCGCAGCGCCTGCCGGGATGCCGCAGGTGAAGGCCGAATGGGTCACGCCCGGCCTCATCTCCGCCTTCTCGCGCACCGGCATCACCGAAGTGCCTGGCGAGAAGTCTGCCAATGACACCGGCGCGGGCGGCTCGCCCTTCTCTGCCGCGCTCAGCGCCGCCGATGGCTTCAACCCCGACGCCACGCCGATTGCGGTCACCCGCCTTGAAGGCTTCACGCGGATTGCCGTGGCGCCCGATGCGCGCGCCAAGCTCTTTGCCGGTCAGGGCTTCCTGGCGGACACCAGCGGGCAGCCCGGCTCGGTCTTCAAGGACCGCGCCTTCGCCTTCATCGTGCTGGGCGAGCGCGGCGCCTCGCTCTCGGGCGGCTCCCGGCCTGCGGCCTGGGCAGCGCTGCGCGGCGCGTTTGATGACGTGCGCTTCTTCACCGCCCGTTACATGACCCATAATGACGGCAACGTGCTGACCCGGATGGACGCGCAGGCTTTCATGCCCGCGGTAAAGGGCGAGCAGCTGATCCTGATCGAGGCCCGCCGGACGAGCGACCTGGAAGCCATCATGGACTTCAAGCAGGAAAACCCGATGCTGAAGATCGCCATTGTCGGCGCCGATGAAGGCTGGCGCGTGGCAGACCGGCTGGCCGCGATGAAGATCCCGGTGATCATGGACGCTTTCTCGAACCTGCCGGCGAGCTTTTCCCAGCTGGCCGCCACCAGCGAGAATGCCGCCCGGCTTGCCAGGGCCGGCGTTCCGGTCGCCATCGTGAACCTCGATGACGCCAGCCATCAGGCGCGTCTTGCCGCGCAGATTGCCGGCAATGCCGTGGCCAATGGCCTGCCCTTCGATACGGCGATGAAAGCGCTGACCACTGTTCCGGCCGAGATCTTCGGCATGAGCGGCCTCGGCGTGCTCGCCCCCGGCGCGCGCGCCGATGTGGTGGCCTGGGACGGAGACCCGCTGGAGATCACCTCCGCGCCGGTGGCCGTGTTCATCGACGGGGTGAGCGAGCCGATGGAATCGCGCCAGACCAAGCTGCGCGACCGCTATCTGAGCCTCGATCACACCGATCGCCCGCTCGCCTACAAACATTAAAACTGAGCCTTCGTTGCCTTCTGTTCAACTCCCGTAAATGTTCGGCGGGCAAGGTTGGCGCTTCCGGATGCTGACAATTGACGCAAACGCGCGGCAGGCGCTCCCTGCCGTGATGTTGCCGCAATCACTCCGGATGAGTTGGCGCCGAACGCGACGGGTGGACGTATGCTTCTGCAGGTAATTCTTGCGTCTCTGACGATGACAACGGGCACGGGGCCCATGCATGCCGCGCTGGCAGCCACCGAAGCGCCGGAAACCTTCCGCGCCGCCTTCACGGTGGAGCTGCGCTCGCAGGCCGCCCGGCATGTCTATACCTTCGATCCGCGCCTGCCCAGAACCGAGCGCTGGCAGCTTGTTTCCCGCCAGGGGCAAGACAGTGAACTCGATGCGGTGGCCGCCAACTGGGCAAGCGAGCCGGCCCCCGATGGCCGTCTCTTCCCGGACGATCTGCGCGCCTGCCTTGGCCAGACCGTGCAGGTGGAAACCACCGGCCATGCCTGGCGCGTCGGCTTCCGCCACCATCCCAACTATAATGACAACGAGTTCGATCGCTGGGCCGCCGAACGCCTGCAGGCCATTGCGCTGCTCGATCCGGTCGGCGAGCGCTTCCTGCAGATCGACTATACGCTGCCCAAGGCCGTCAGCGGCCCCTCCGGCGGCAAGCTCACCCGCTACAACCAGTCCTACATCCTCAGCACCGAGCCGCGCTGGGGCTTCTCCTATGTGTCCGGCTTCAGCATCGACCTGGAAGCCCGCGCCGCCTTCAAGCGCATCACCCGCCGCTACGAAGCCAACGTCACCGACGTGCAGTTCTTCTTCGCCAGCCCCGAAGCCGAGCAGACCTATCTGGCCAACACCCGCGCGGGTCTCTGATCCCGCATCTCACCTGAGACCGGCCCCACCCCAACCCTCCCCATAGTCATGGGGAGGGGGCCTGTCGCTCTGTGAGGAGAGGAAAGCTATCAGGATGGCGAAACCTGCCCCCTCCCCACGGATGTGGGGAGGGCTGGGGTGGGGCTGCTCCAGGCCGCAGGACACGCCTCACATCCCACAGCATCCACCGCTTTGCACTTGCCCCGCCGCGCCCTACGATACCCGCCATGACGATTCACATGGTCAAACTCTGCGTCGGCGCTGATGACATCGACGATCTGGAAGCCTGGCAGGCCCGGCTCATGAAGAAGCTGCCCGCCCCGGTCCATCACACACGCATGTTCCCCAAGCGGGCCGAAGAGATGCTGAAGGGCGGCTCCATCTACTGGGTCATCAAGCGCGCCATCCGCGTGCGCCAGCGCATCATCGACATCCGCACGGTCAAGGATGAGGAGGGCAAGGACATGTGCGAACTCGTCTTCGATCCCGAACTGGTGCGCACCTATGCCCAGCCCAAACGCCCCTTCCAGGGCTGGCGCTATCTGAAACCGGAAGAGGCCCCGCGTGATCTGAAGTCCGGCGCCGAGGCGGTGGACCTTCCGGCAGACCTCGACGCGGCCCTGAAGAATGCCGGTGTCTGGTAGGGCCCTGCCTGTCCGGGGGGTGTCCCGGCCCTGTCCGGATTTGTCCGGAAGTGTCCGGATTTGTCCACGCGCTGACCGGAAGATGCCTGCAGCTGACCGGGCTGAGGCATTGAAAATGCTGCGCTGCTGGTAGAGAGGAGAGGGATACGGTTTTCCGGCTCCAGAAAGGCTCTGCCATGCCCCAGTTCGACATGATCCTCCTCACCCCGCAACAGGCCGAAGGTGCCGAGATCCTAGAGCATACCGCCGGCAAGCCGGTGCGCGAAGGCGGCGGCGACGAGACCCATCGCTGCGGCGCCTGCAAGACCAAGCTGATGATCAATGTCGCCCACCGCGATGTCCACGGCGTCGTCATCCAGTGCGGCAAATGCGGCCGCCTCAACACCGAAGCCCATCACCACCACCATCATTGAAGCCGCCTCGCCGCTTCAACGCCGCGCAAGATAAGCTCAATCGACAGCCGGGGCTGCCCCGGCTAAGGGCTGGAAGATGATGGATTTTCTCAGCACCTACGGGACCATGCTGCTGGCGCTTGCCGCCGCCGGCCTGTTTGCCGGTCTCGTCGCGGGCCTTTTCGGCATTGGCGGCGGTGTGGTGATCGTACCAACGCTGTTCTTCCTGTTGTCCAACATGGGCTATGAGGAAACGGCGATGCATGTGGCCGTCTCCACATCGCTCGCCACCATCATCCTCACCTCGCTGCGCAGCGTGGCCGCGCACAACAAGCGCGGCGCGGTCGACTGGGACATCATCCGCAGCTGGTCTCCCTGGATCGTGCTGGGCGCCGTCATCGGCATGCTGCTGGCGGGATATTTCTCCAAACAGGTGATGCTGGGCATCTTCGGCACGATCCTGATCCTCTTTGCCGCCCAGTTCTATTTCGGCCGCCCGAACTGGAAGCTGGCGCCCGAGATGCCGAAAGGCATCGTCCGCGCGGTCATCGGATCGGTCAATGGCGCGCTCTCATCCATCATGGGCATCGGTGGAGGCACGCTGGGCGTCACGCTGATGACGCTGTGCGCCATGCCGATGCACCGGGCCGTGGCCACCGCCGCCGGCTGGGGCGTCGCCATTGGCCTACCCGGCGCGATGGCCGCCATCATCGTCGGCTGGGGACGGGACGGGCTGCCGCCCTTCTCGGCAGGCTTCGTCAACCTGCCCGCCTTTGCGCTGATCTCGGTGTTCACCGTGCTGATGGCGCCGGTGGGCGCCGCCCTTGCCCACAAGCTCAACGCAGACCGGCTGCGCCGCCTGTTCGGTATTCTTCTGGCCGTGGTTTCAGCCCGGATGCTTTGGCAGGCTGCTGGTCTCTAGCCGCGCCAGAAACGGCCGGTCAGCACCACGAACACCGCCACAAATTCCAGCCGGCCCAGCAGCATCGCCGCCGAGCAGACCCATTTGGCGAAGTCTGTAACGCTGGCAAAGTTGGACGAAGGCCCCACCACCGGCCCAAGCCCCGGCCCGACATTCGACACCATCGTGGCCGAGGCCGAAATCGCGCTCAGCGCATCCAGCCCCGTAAAGGACAGGAGCGCGGCAGCCACCATGAAGGTGGTGAGGTAGAGGAACATGAAGACCATCACCGACTGCAGCGTCTCTTCATCAACCGGCTTGCCGGCATAGCGCACCGGCGTGCGCCGGTGGGGCTGCACCATCCGCTGCGACCAGGCCACCAGCGCCTTGGCCGTAATCTCAAGCCGGAACATCTTCATGCCGCAGGAGGCAGACCCCGCGCAGCCGCCCATAAACGTCGCCAGCAGGAAGACGATGACGGCGGGCTGTCCCCAGGTGTCATAGGCGGTCGAGGCATAGCCTGTGCCGGTCATGACGGAGACTATGTTGAACGTGGTTTCCGTGATGCCGTGGAACATATGGTCGAAGACCGGCGGCTCCACCACCGCCTCATGCCAGATGACAATGATGGCGCTGAAGGTCAGCAAAAGCGCAAAATAGAGCCGGGGCTGGGGATCGCGCAGCATCGGCCGGATGCGTCCCTGCAGCACCAGCATCGTCAACAGCGAAAACGGCAGTCCGGCGAGCGCCATGAAGACAATGGCAGGCCCCATCGCCGGGCGAAGGGTTTCGTGGCCGAAGGAGGCGTCATAATTGGCAAAGCCCCCCGCCGAGACCGTCGACATGGCATGCACGGTGGCATCGAACCAGTTCATGCCGGCGAGCCCATAGGAAAAGGCGCAGGCGCAGGAAATGATCAGATAGGTGAGGCCCATATAGGCTGCGATGTCGGTGATCCTTGGCAGGAACTTGCCGGTGATGTCGGAGCTTTCGATCTGGAAAAGCTGCATCCCGCCGACCCGCAGCTGGGGCAGGATAGCCACGGCCGTGACGACGATGCCGATACCGCCGATCCATTGCAGGATGCCGCGCCAGAGCAGCAGGCCGCGCGGCATGTCGTCGAGACCGGAGAGCACCGTCGCGCCCGTGGTCGTCAGGCCCGATACGGCCTCGAAGATCGCGTCGGTAACGGAAATGCCGGAGACCACAAACGGCACGGCAGCGACGGCTGGCACCAGCACCCAGACCGCCACGGTCAGCAGGAAGGTCTCCCGCTGGCCGATGCGCGTGTCCCCGCCGCGCGCCAGCACCCAGAGCAGCGCGCCCACCAGGCCCGACGCAAAGGAGGAAAGCCAGAAGACATGTGCGTCCTGATTCTGGTCGGCGAGGTCAAGCAGCGCGCACGGAACCATCGCCCCTGCAAGGAGGACGGTCATGATGCCGAGAGCGAGGAGGACCGGGCGCAGCTGCATTCGGCGGGCACCTTACGCCTCATTCCCTGAAAAGGTGTCAATATGGGACGGGTCGTGAGCTGCAGGGCTGGGCCCACCAGTTGACCTAACGGCGCCCGCCCGGCTAGAGCGCTGGCAACCTGTTTCAGTTGCAACCAATCTGGCCCGTCATGTTCGATCACCCCTCATTCGACGCCCATGAGGGCGTTCATGCTTTTCACGATGCCGGCAGCGGGCTGAAATGCATCATCGCCGTCCATTCCACCGCTCTGGGCCCGGCGGCCGGGGGCTGCCGCATGTGGAAATATGCCAGCGGCGACGCCATGCTGACGGACGCGCTGCGCCTCTCCCAGGGCATGAGCTTCAAGAATGCCATGGCGGATCTTCCCCTCGGCGGCGGCAAGGCGGTGATCTGGGGCGACCCGCGCCAGGACAAGTCCGAAGCCCTGTTCCGGGCCTTCGGCCGGGCGGTCGAAAGCCTGAACGGATCGTACTACACGGCTGAAGATGTCGGCATCGACACCTCTGACATGGCCCTCGTTGCCAGGGAAACCCGCTATGTGGCCGGGCTGGATGAGGGCGCCGCCGCCAGCGGCGATCCCTCGCCGATCACCGCCATGGGGGTCTATCTCGGCATCAAGGAGGTCGCCAAACGCCTTTACGGATCAGACGATCTCTCCGGCCGCATCATCGCGGTGCAGGGGGTTGGCTCGGTTGGCGGGCATGTCTGCAACCACCTGGCCAAGGAGGGCGCCAAGCTCGTCATTTCCGACATCGACGAAGAGGCCCTGAAAGCCGTCTCGGCCGTGACCGGCGCGACCATCGTGCCCCCGGACGACATCTATGATGTGGACGCCGACATCTTTTCCCCCTGCGCGCTGGGCGCGGTGATCAATGAGAAGACCCTCGGCCGCCTGCGCGTCAAAGGCGTCGCCGGGGCAGCCAACAACCAGCTGATCGTGCCGGAAATGGGCGAGTTCCTGCGCCGCAAGGGCATCCTCTACGCCCCCGACTACGTGATCAATGGCGGCGGCATCATCAATGTGGCGGCCGAAATCTCCGGCAATTATTCGCGCGAATGGGTCGACGGGAAGCTCACGCGCCTGATCGAAACGCTTGGGCAGGTGCTCGATGAAGCCCTCTCCACCGATCAGCCGGCGAACGCCGTGGCCGACCGGATTGCCCGCAAGCGTATCGCCGAGGCGAAAACCGGAGCGCCTAAGTAGAGTTCCTTACTCAGGAACAATGCCTCTGCTGCTACGTTCATGCTAGCATCTCTTGCAGGAGATGCAGGCAGAGCAGGAGAGAACCCATGTCAGTCGTCGCAATGCTTCAGGGCACGCCGGAAACGGATGTCGAGACCACCCAGTCTGCTCTGGCTATGGCCAAACGCATTGGCACCACGCTGACGGGGCTCTGCGCGCTGCCTGATCCGCAAGCTGCCGTGATGCTCGTCACCACGCCAGAATCGACCGGCCTGACGGCGGCGGCGGCCACCAACATCATCGAGCTGCAGAAAGAGATGCTGGAAAAGGCCGAAGCGGCCTTCCGCCAAGGCGTTGGCTCTGCGCCGGGCGTCGACTGCGTGTTCCTTCACCAGGTCGCCAATGCCGAGGCCGCTGCCGCCAGCGCCGCTACCCTTGCCGACGCCATCGTCTTTCCCCGCAGCGCCGCCCGCAGCGGCGAGCCGCTTTCCATCGCGTTTGACTATGTGATGATGGACGCGCGCCTGCCGCTGGTTCTGGCCGGCACCGCTCCCTATACCCCCGGCCCCGTCATCGTCGGCTGGGACGGCTCGAACGGCGCGGCCCGCGCGCTGCGGTTCCATACGCCGCTGCTGAAGGCTGCCGGCGAAGTGATCATCGCGCAGAACCGCAAGGATGCCGAACGTGACGGCGCCCGGCCGGGTATCGAGCCCGGCTCGCTGGAAGACTGGCTGAAGCGCAAAGGCATCAAGACCAGCATTTCCCCCATCGAAGGCGAGGTCTCCGCTGCCCTGCTGGCGCTGGCCAAGGGCAGTGGGGCAACCCTGATCGTGGCGGGTGCCTATGGCCATTCGCGCATTGGCGAACGGCTGTTCGGTGGCACGAGCCGGCGGCTGCTTTCCGCCGAAGAGGCCCCGGCGCTCGCCCTCGCCCGCTGATTTTCCTTTCAATTTCAGGAGACCCCCATGTCGCTCAAGCGCATATCGCTGCAACTTGCCCTCAATCCCGGCGTCGATGCCACGCCCGGTCAGGGCTATACGATCATCGCCCCGCTGACCGCCGAAGGGCGCCTGGATGTGGACGCCTGGCGGGAAAACCGCAAAGAGGCCCGCGTCTACCGTCTGCATCCTGACCCGGCCGAACGCGCCGATGGCTGGCTGACGCACCGGGGCAATCGCTGGTTCTTCCGCTATGACGAGGAAGAGGAGGGCGAGGACGAGCCCGTTCACCGCCTCGGCGACCATATTTTCCGTGAAGGCGAGTATGTGACCGTCGAATTTCACGGCGAAACTCCCCTGACTTACAAGGTCATCGACATCGCAGACGCCTGAATCGGCGCGCGGGGGCAGGTTGGCGGCGAATGCGGCCAATCTACCGCTTTTGCCCCTTGAAAAATCCCCGGCCCGGCGTAAACACGCGGGCTTCGGGCAGCCCAAGGGCCGCCCGGCGATGGACGGCGGAGTGTAGCTCAGCCTGGTAGAGCACTAGCTTCGGGAGCTAGGGGCCGGAGGTTCGAATCCTCTCACTCCGACCATCGACCCCTGCTGCGGGTCCCGGCCGCGGTTTCCATACCGGAACGTCTCACCGCTCCGGCGCTTTGATCTCCTTGAAACGCCGCGTGAACTCGGCCGAGAGATCGGCAAGCGTTACCGACGCAAACCGCTCCAGCAGCAGCGCCTCGGCCTGCGCAAAGGCTTCGTCCAGCACGGCATTGACCGATTGCTCGACCAGGCAGTCGGGCGTCTCATGCCGGTTGCCGATGGCGAAGACGGTGGGCTCGCCCAGGGCCTCATGCAGCTGGCGGAGCGTGACGGCGGCAAGGTCTGCCTTGATCCGCCAGCCGCCCGAATGTCCGCGCTCGGAGCTGACAAGGCCTGCCTGCCGCAGCAGCCCCATCGTGCGGCGCACGACGACCGGGTTGGTCCGCATACAGGCCGCAAGCTCGTCCGACGTCATCGGGCGATCCTGCCCGGCCATGTGCAGCAGGGCATGGAGCACGGAGGAAAGGCGGCTGTCTCTCTTCATGCAACTTACCTTATTACGTTTTTGCCCGGGTTGAAGAGAGGCACAAAAAGAGCGGCAGGGAAACTCTCCCTGCCGCTCCTGATTTGATATCTGCCGTGCGGCGCGAAGGATCAGCCCTTCAGCGCGGCGCGAACAGCCTCGAGCGCGTCATTGGCCTTGTCGGCATCCGGGCCGCCGGCCTGCGCCATATCCGGGCGCCCGCCACCGCCCTGGCCACCGATGGCCGCAGCGGCCGACTTCACCAGCTCGACGGCGGAGAATTTGTCCGTCAGGTCTTTGGTGACCCCGATCGCGACGCCGGCCTTGCCGCCATCGGTACCGACAAACACCACAACGCCCGAGCCGATCTTGGATTTGGCTTCATCCACCAGCGCGCGCAGCTCCTTGCCGCCAACGCCTTCGGCGACGCGGGCGATCAGGTTCACGCCATTGATGACTTCGGGCCCGGCGGGCGCGCCGCCGCCACCGCCCATGGCGAGCTTGCGCTTGGCATCGCTGAGCTCACGCTCGAGCGTGCGGCGCTCTTCAGTGAGCGAAGCGACGCGGCGCGGAAGATCCTTGAGCGGAACTTTGAGGCTCTCGGCAATGTCTGCGGCAATCTGCGCGCGGCCTTTCAGATAGGCCAGCGCCTCGGCGCCCGTTGTTGCCTCGATCCGCCGGATACCGGCCGACACACCGCTTTCGGAAATGATCGTGAAGACGGCAATATCGCCGGAGCGGGACACGTGCGTGCCGCCGCACAGCTCCACCGAATAGGGCCGGTCACCCTCGCCGGGCTCGCCCATCGACAGCACACGGACTTCATCACCATACTTCTCACCGAAGAGGGCCAGCGCGCCTGCCTCGATCGCCTTTTCGGGCGTCGTCACCTTGATGCCGGTTTCGATATTGGCGCGGATCTGGGCGTTGACCTGATCCTCGATCGCCTCCAGCTGGGCCGGTGTGACCGGCGCGCCATGCGAAAAGTCAAACCGGAAACGGTCTGCCTCCACCAGCGAGCCCTTCTGCGTGACATGCTCGCCCAGCACACGGCGCAGCGCGGCATGCATCAGGTGGGTGGCCGAATGGTTGGCCATGATCGCCTTGCGGCGCGCGGCATTGACGGTCATCTGCGCCTTGGCGCCCGTCTTGACCGAGCCCGACACCAGCTCACCGATATGCACATGCAGGTCGCCGGCGCGTTTCTGAACGTCGCGCACGATGAAACGGGCGCCGCCATCGAAAACGATTTCGCCATGATCGCCCGCCTGCCCGCCGGATTCGGCATAGAAGGGCGTCGTATCGAACACGAGTTCGGCCGGGCCTGCGGCCAGTGTCTCGGTCAGCGCGCCGCCGGTGGCGATGGCCACGAGCTTGCCCTCGCCGGACGTGCCGGCATAGCCGGTGAACTTCGTGGCGCCCTTGCCGTCGCGCACCGAGAACCAGATTTCGTCCGTCGCCTGATCGCCTGAGGAGAATCCGCCCGCGCGGCTGGTCTCGCGCTGGGCGTCGAGCGCCGTTTCGAAGCCGGCCACATCGACCTCAAGGCCGCGGCCGCGCAGGATGTCCTGCGTCAGATCGAGCGGGAAGCCGTAAGTGTCCGACAGGCGGAAAGCCACATCGCCGGGCAGCGCGGCGCCGGGCGCAAGCTCGGAAACGGCCTTGTCCAGCAGGCTGAGACCATTGCCCAGCGTGCGCTGGAAGCGGGCCTCTTCCTGTTCAATCGCCGCTTCAATGGCGACCTTGGCGCGGCCAAGCTCGGGATAGGCCTTGCCCATTTCAGCGATCAGGGCCGGCACCAGCCTGTGCATCAGCGGCTCGCGCGCGCCGAGCATGTGGCCATGGCGCATGGCGCGGCGCATGATCCGGCGCAGCACATAGCCGCGGCCTTCATTCGAGGGCAGCACGCCATCGGCGACGAGGAAGGCGGAGGTACGCAGATGGTCGGCGATGACGCGGAAAGAGGCGGTCTGGTCGCCAGCGGCCTTCTGGCCATAGACTTCTTCCTCGGCCGCAATCAGCGCCCTGAAGAGGTCGATGTCATAATTGTTGTGAACGCCCTGCAGCACAGCGGCCACCCGCTCCAGCCCCATGCCGGTATCGATGGAGGGCTTGGGCAGGTTGGTGCGCGCGCCGCCCTCATGCTGCTCGAACTGCATGAAGACGAGGTTCCATATCTCGATGAACCGGTCGCCATCCTGCTCGGCGCTGCCGGGCGGGCCACCCCAGACCTTGTCGCCATGATCGAAAAAGATTTCCGAACAGGGCCCGCAGGGGCCGGTATCGCCCATCGACCAGAAATTGTCGCTGGTGGCGATGCGGATGATCCTGGAATCGTCAAACCCTGCCACTTTCTTCCAGATGGCCGCGGCCTCATCATCTTCGGCATAGACGGTGACCAGCAGGCGCCTCGCATCCAGCCCGTATTCCTTCGTCACCAGCTCCCAGGCGAGGGCGATGGCGTCATCCTTGAAATAATCGCCGAAGGAGAAGTTCCCCAGCATTTCAAAGAAGGTGTGGTGGCGGGCGGTATAGCCGACATTGTCGAGGTCATTATGCTTGCCGCCGGCGCGGACGCATTTCTGCGAGGTCGTGGCGCGCGGGGCGAACGGCTTCTCGGCGCCCGTGAAGATGTTCTTGAAGGGCACCATGCCCGCATTCACGAACAGGAGCGTGGGATCGTTCTGCGGCACCAGCGGCGCCGACGGGCGCCGGGCATGCCCGTTCTTCTCGAAAAAGCCGAGGAAAGTTTCCCGGATATCATTGACGCCGTTCATGTGTCGTTTCTGGCCCTTACCGGTTCAACAAAAGGATATGCCGGAATCAGACAGGAAACCGGCACTTGATTACACCGGCGATATAAAGGCCCCTTTGCGGCCCGCCAAGCTCGGCGTACCGCAAAGGGGGGAATCTTCCGGTCAGGAGATCAGATAGAGGACCGGAAGCCTGTCATGTCAGCCTTCGGCGGCTTCGTCGCCTTCATCGCCATCCTCGGCTGCCATGCCGGCCGAGAGGAGTTCCTCGGCCAGAAGCCCTGCATTCCGGCGGACGGCATCTTCGATCTCGTTGGCCATCGCCGGGTTATCCTTGAGGAATTGCCGTGCCTTTTCGCGGCCCTGGCCAATACGCTCCCCGTTATAAGAGAACCAGGAGCCGGATTTTTCCACGACATTCGCCTTGACGCCGAGATCAATGAGCTCGCCCGTCTTGGAGATGCCTTCCCCGTAAATGATGTCGAACTCGACCTGCCGGAAGGGCGGCGCCACCTTGTTCTTGACGACCTTGACGCGCGTCTGGTTGCCGATGACTTCCTCGCGGTCCTTGATCTGGCCGATACGGCGGATGTCGAGGCGCACGGAAGCATAGAATTTCAAGGCGTTACCGCCCGTGGTCGTTTCCGGGTTGCCGAACATGACGCCGATCTTCATCCGGATCTGGTTGATGAAGATGACCATGCATTTCGATTTGGAGATCGAGCCGGTGAGCTTGCGCAGCGCCTGGCTCATCAGGCGGGCCTGCAGGCCCGGCAGCTGGTCGCCCATCTCGCCTTCAATTTCGGCGCGCGGCGTCAGGGCCGCCACCGAGTCGATGACCAGAAGGTCCACCGCGCCAGACCGCACCAGCGTATCGGCAATCTCCAGCGCCTGCTCGCCCGTATCAGGCTGCGACACCAGAAGATCGTCCAGGTCCACGCCCAGCTTGGACGCATAGACCGGATCGAGGGCGTGCTCAGCGTCGATGAAGGCGCAGACGCCGCCATTCTTCTGGGCTTCCGCCACGCAGTGCAGCGACAGCGTCGTTTTGCCCGAGCTTTCCGGGCCGAAAATCTCAATGATACGGCCCTTGGGCAGGCCGCCGATGCCGAGGGCAATATCGAGCCCGAGCGAGCCGGTCGAAACCGCCTCGATATCAAGGGCTTTCTTGTCGCCAAGGCGCATGACCGAGCCCTTGCCAAAGGACCGCTCAATATTGCTGAGCGCAGTTTCAAGGGCCTTCTGCTTATCCACGCCGGATTCCTTATCCACGAGAGTGAGAGCGGGTTTGGTCACGAGTCGTCTCCTTAGGTCTACCATGAGGGCGCGTTTGGCAAGGCCCCCGATTGCCATCTCAATCGCGGATGTACCATGTTTGTTCTGGAGAACAAAGTAGAAACTTGTGAACAACCTGACTTTCCTTGCCCCCCTTTTTCAGGCAAGATGCGCTCATGCTTACACGACCCGGTTCCGATGGCGGCGAGGCGCGCCTGATCTTTGGCGACAACGACTTCGAGCAGGTATCTGCCGGAAGTTACGTCACATGCGCGGTCACTGGCCGCAAAATCCCCCTCGGCGCCCTGCGCTATTGGAGCGTCGATCTGCAGGAAGCCTACTGGGATGCCGAAGCGGCCTCCCAGAGGCTGGCACCCAAACGCTGATGCGGGCCGCTGCGGGCTGCTTTTCCACACCGCTGATTGCTGCGCTACTCCTGCTTGCGGGATGCTCCGTGGCGGCAACCCCGTCAGAGCCGCCTGTCCTGGCGCCGCCGGAAACCGAAGCGGCCATCCCCCCTGAAGAAACGGCCACCTGTTTCGGCATTCTCAAACAGGGCGGCCTGATCATCTGCCCGGCCGAGCCGGGCAGCCTTGTCGAGTTCGGCGAAACGAAGCTGATCGCGGGCGAAACGGGAACGGCGCAATATGGCCTGCCGCGCACGATGCCCGCCGAAATCGATGTGCGCCGCGGCGGGGTCAGCATCCCCCTCGCCATCGCCCCGCGCGAGGATGAACTGCGCGTCGTGCCCGGCTTTGACTGCGACAAGATCGATGCGCGCACGCCGGCCCAGAAGGCGCATGCCGCCGACAGCTGGACCAAGAAAGAGGCGGGCTTTGCCAGCCTCAATACCGGCCGGGGCGCGCTGGACGGGTTCATCCTGCCGGCGGATGCGCCGCCGTCTTCTCCCTTTGGTCCCACGCGGAAATATGTCGGCGTCTCCAAGACCAGCGGCAAGCCATGCGAGTCGATGTCGGTGCATCAGGGCTTTGACCTTGCTGCCCCGGTGGGCACTCCGGTCATCGCGCCGGCCGACGGGATCGTGACGCTGGCAGACCCTGACCTCTATTATGAAGGCGGCACCATTTTCCTCGATCATGGTCACGGCCTGCTCTCGGTGTTCATGCACCTCTCGGCCGTGGACGTCGCTGCCGGCGACGAAGTCAAGCGCGGCGACCTGATTGCCAAGACGGGAAACACCGGCCGCAGCACGGGCCCGCATCTTCACTGGGCGGTCAAGTGGCGTAATCCGGATACGGAGAACCGGGGCGGGGACTATTATATCGATCCGGCGCTTCTGCTCGACCTGCCCGTCAAAGACTGACGCCATGGCTGGCGCCACCCCTCCTGCCAGCGAGCCGCCTAGCGAAATCGCGCCGCTTGTCGCCGCCTGGATCCGCCGTGCGGTCGAGGCCGCCCCGTCCGGACGCATCCCGCTGCTGTTTCTCTCCGGGGCGCAAGGCTCGGGCAAGTCAACCGCTCTGCGCCAGGCTGTTTCGATGCTGCCCGAGCCGGTTGCAAAGGCAAGCCTTGACGACTTCTACCTGACACAGGCCGAGCGGGCAGAGCTTGCCCGCCGCATCAGCCCGCTCCTTGCGACGCGCGGCCCTCCGGGCACGCATGATCTGGCCCTGCTGCGCGAAACAGTTGCCCGTCTGCGCGCCGCCACGGACACTTCCGAGACAGTGATCCCCGCCTTTGACAAGCTCGCCGACGACCGGGCCGCGCACGAGACCTGGCCCCGCTTCTCAGGGCGCCCGGCGGCTATCGTGATCGAGGGCTGGATGATGGGCGCGCTGCCGGATGCGGGCGCCGCCGATGCCCCGCCCCTCAATGCGGTGGAGGCCGAAGACAGCTCCGGCGTCTGGCGAAGGTTTCAGGAAGAGGCGCTCGCTGGGGACTATGCCGCCCTCTGGGACAGCGCCGATGGTTTCTGCCACATCCTGGCGCCGGGATTTGACGCGGTACTCAGCTGGCGGCTGGAACAGGAGGCGGCCCTCTGGCAGGCCAGGGGCGAGGCGATGCCGGCAGAGCGGCGCGCCTGGACGGAACGCTTCATCCAGCATTATGAGCGGATCACCCGGCGCATGCTTTCCGGCGGGCGCCGTCCGGGAGCGGATATTCCGGTTGAGGCGCAGCGGCGCGTGCGCCCGCCTCCCTCATAGAGCACGCTGAACAAACGTCCCTGTGGGGAAGGCCCGCGGGAACACGCATGCCGGCTCCCGGCGCTGGGGGCGTCATCGGCGCAACCCGGCATGGGCCCGATCATCGGAATTCTGCGCGGCCTGTGGAAGTCATGATTTTGTATTGCTTGTTCCAGGAATGGCGAGCTGACATTCATCCCTGTTAATGATATTGTTCCCCTACAGATTGGAGGGTGGGGCAATGCAAGTTGGTAAGTGGGTTTTCATTTTGACTGTTTCCGTCGCTATTGCAGCGCCGGTATCGGCTGAATGCTCTCGACAAGGAGCAAGCTGGGTCAGGGATGCCATACAATCGAAACTCGATACTGATTCAACGCCGATTGTGACTTTCAAAAGCTCAAAGCAATTCCAGATGACAGTCTGCGAATCTTTTTCGGACGGGTATTATGGCGAAGGCGTCCTTTCATTTTACGGGACCGATGGAGCGTATTATTGGGTGAAGGGTAAGGCCGATCTCAACTCGAATGGATATGTCATTTCGAGTTCCATGACAGATGCGAATGCAAATTTCATAACTTTAGCGGCGATCAAAGGGGTTGCAGTTGTTGTGGCAGGCTGCACGGTCTCGAACGAATGCAATTGAGCAGCTTCGCTTTTGTTGAGTGAACTTGAGGACAATTGGCTTTTAGAGCTCACCGTCGTGTAGAGCTGATTGAACGTGGCGCTTGGCTTAATACTTGCCCGCGCTACGATTGCAGGAGCCAAAGCCGATGACCATCAGGCTGTTTGGCCTGAAGACTTGCGACACGGCTGGTCAATCGGAGTTCCACGACTTGGCGGGGCCTGTCCGAAGTTGGCTGTCGATTTCGGAATTGACCGGCCCCGGCCAGTCATCCGCTGTCCCCACGCAGTCGCGGCGGAAGACGGCATCTGTCCAGTCCACGCTGTCAGGGCGCGCCGGATCGCTGGTCAGGCTCAGTTCCCAGTCCATCTGGCAGGCCCGGGTGGCAAAGCTGTAGGCACAGACCGCGGCCGGCTCGGGATAGTCTTCATGACCTTCGCCATAGCTGCATTCATATCCCGCCGCCTGCAACTGGCCCAGCGTGGCGGCGCGGCCCGCCCTGGACGCAATGCGCGCGAATTCACGCGCCAGCACCGCCTGCAGCTGCTCACCCTCCCCATACTGCCAGTCATTGGCCTGATGAATTTCGCCAACCGTCTGCGGCGCGGGGCCGCCATACGCGCACGCTGCGACAATCAGCAAAGCCAGCCCTGTCACTCCCACCCTCATGAACCCGCATCCTCCTCCGTTCACGCAGCAATGCTGCGCGCCGATTGCGGCGGAATGGTGGACGCCGTCAGGGCCGGGACCCCGCCGTTGATCCTGCAGGCGATCAGGCCGAGCGGGCTTCGGCCGGGTTCATGCGCAGCACGGTGAAGTTCAGCGCCGTCGCGATCGTGACCCAGAGGAGATAGGGCAGCTGGAGCGCCGCCGCGACCGGGCTGTATGGCCAGAACAGAAAGGCGATGGCGAGGATCGACACCCAGAGCAGGACAACCACTCCGAGGCCCATATCCATACGGCGCAGGCCAAAGAAGACCGCCGACCAGCTGGCATTGACCACCAGGCTGGCTGCATAGACACCAAGTGAAAGCCCCGCCCCTGTGCCGGCCGCCTGCCAGACGAGCCACCCCGAAACCGCATTCATCAGAAACAGAACCGACCAGACGACCGGAAAGGCCCAGTTGGGCGGTGTCCAGCCGGGCTTGGCAAGCTGCTCATACCAATCGCCGGGCCGGAAGAAGGCCCCGCTGGAGGCAGCAAGGAAATTCAGGGCAATGAATACGCCGAGGGCGATGAGGGCTGAAAGGTCCATGGCCGGCCGGGCTCCGCAATTATTAAGGGGATATGGGAATGATCGCTGCGAGGCGCCAGAAAATATGCGGGACCAAACGAATTTTGCGCGAGGCTAGAGCGCGGCAAAGGCTGCCTGAAACGTGATCGCCGCCAGCGCGCCCGCCGCGCCCCCGGCCAAAACTTCGCTGGGAGTGTGCCGCCTCAGATGCAGCCGCGACCAGGCCGCAAGGCCCGCAAGGGCGAGCCCAACCGAGACATAGCGCAGGTCTGGCCAGAAAAGGCCGGCGGCCAACACGGCAAAAGCCGTATGAAGAGAGAGCTTCAGCCATCGTGACAGAGCAAGCGCGGCAATGATGATCGCGGCTGACAGCCCAAAGCCCAACGCGAGGGCCTGAGGCTGCGCACTGAACCCGGCGAGGGCCGCGCCGGCCGCGAGCAGCACCCCCAGGAAGACATTCAGCTGGCGGCGTTCTTCCGGAACAGAGGCATCGGCATCGGCCCATTTGCCGCGCCGCACCTGGACGATCGCGAAGAGGAACACCGCCGCCGCCGCGCCGGCTGTGGCCAGCAGGATGGCATGTGTCGTCTTCGCGGGCGCGCCGCCAAGGACGGCAGCGAGACCGGCCGCCCCCGGCATCAGGATCGCCGGGTGCAAGGCAAGAGACAGCGCATGCGCGATCGGCGTGCGCATCACGGGGTCAGAATGGTCGCGCCGGTTGTCTTGCCGCTTTCGAGCGCTTTGTGCGCCTCGGCAGCATCTTTCAGGGCAAAACGCTG
The DNA here is from genome assembly GCF_013823385.1 of Hyphomonas sp. GTDB lineage: Bacteria > Pseudomonadota > Alphaproteobacteria > Caulobacterales > Hyphomonadaceae > Hyphomonas. Next base: position 3,768 of record NZ_PNMA01000032.1, on the reverse strand, counting down.
GCCGATATCAGCCTTGAACACGCCCGCCTTCAGCGCATCGAAGACGAGGCCTGCCCCGCGCGCCAGCGCGCCGGGCGCCTGGATGAAGTTGAACACGCCGGGGCGCGTCATCACGAGGCTGCCCCCTTGGGCAAGGCGGGCGGGCGGGATCGGATCGACCGGGCCCGACGCGTTGCCATAGGTGATGAACCAGCCGCGCGGCTTCAGGCTGCCGAGCGAGGCCTCCGCCGAAATCCTGCCGACGCTGTCGAAGGCAATGTCGACGCCCTTGCCACCATTCAGCTCACGGACTTTCGCGGCAACCCTGTCATAGCCGACCACGACTTCCGAAGCGCCGAGCGCCTTTGCCTTGGCCGCCTTCTCCTCGCTTGAGGTGACACCGATCACGCGGGCGCCGAGATGCGCCGCCCAGGGCGTGAGGATCGAGCCGACCCCGCCGACGGGCGCCCAGATCAGCACTGTATCCTCAGGCTTTACCGGGCGGATTTCAAATAGCAGCATCCAGGCCGTCAGCCCCTTCAGCATGATGGCGGCGCCTTCTTCATCGCTGACGAAATCGGGCAGTTTGACGAGGCTCGCGGCCGGGCCGGTATAGTGGGTCGCATAGGTGCCGCCGGCGAGATAGGCCACGCGGTCGCCGGGCTTCACACCGGTCACGCCCTCGCCCACCGCCTCGACCACACCGGCCGCCTCAGAGCCAAGCGTCACCGGCAGCTTCAGCGGATAGAGGCCGGAGCGGTGATAGGTGTCGATGAAATTGAGGCCCACGGCGGTCTGGCGCACCAGCGCTTCACCCGCGCCGGGCGCGCGCGGCTCCATCGCCTGAACCTCGAGCACCTCCGGCCCGCCTGTTTTCTGTATACGGATGGCATAGGGGGCGGTCTGCGTCATGGGGTATCTCCTCTTGCGTCCGCTATGAAGCGCATATGCCCCCCAACGTCAATTTTCGATCCTGCCGCTCGACAGGGCAGTTTGTTCTTGTTATGTTCGACTCATGGCTGAAGGAGGCAAACATGATCGGCTATGTGACACTCGGAACAACGGATCTCGACCGGGCCGCAAAATTCTATGATGCAATTGCGGAGGAGCTTGGCACGCCCCGCATGTTCTCCACCGAGACCTTCATTGCCTGGGGCACGCCCGATGGCCCGGCGGGCATCGGCATCTGCTATCCCCATGACGGCAACAAGATGAGCGTCGGCAATGGCGTGATGGTGGCCCTTCAGGCCAGGGACAAGGCGCAGGTCGACCGGCTGCACGCCATTGCCCTCAGCCAGGGCGGCACCTGCGAAGGCCCGCCCGGCCCGCGCGGCGACACCTTCTATGCCGGCTATTTCCGCGATCTCGACGGCAACAAGCTCAACGCCTTCGTGATGGGCTGACGCGCGCTATTTGCCTGTGAACCTGGCCGGGCGTTTCTCAAGGAAGGAGGCAACCCCTTCCTTGTGATCGGCGGATTTGAAACAGGCTGACAGCGCCGTGACATGCGCCTGCATGTGATCGGCCACATCGCGCTCAAGACCCTTCCATACCAGCTCCTTCATCCGGCGGATGGAGAAGGGCGAGGAGGCCAGATACCGCCGCGCCTCGGCGCGGGCGGCGTCCAGCAGGGTCTCGGGCTCGGCGATGGCATTGGCATAGCCGATGGCGAGGGCTTCTTCGGCTTCGAGGAAAGCGCCGGAATAGAGCAGGCGCAACGCGCGGCTTGGCCCGATGATGCGGGGCAGCAGCCAGCTGCCCGCGCCGGTATCGGGCACGAGGCCGCGATGGGCGAAGTTCCAGGCAAAGCGCGTGCGCGGCGTGATGATGCGCACATCGCACTGGCTGGAGAATTCCGCGCCCATGCCGACGGCGTTGCCGTCAATCGCCCCGATCACCGGTTTGGGGCAGGAAACGAGCGGCCACCAGACATCCCCCTCATGCGCCTCGCCGCGCACGCCGCGCGTTTCGCCCGGCTTGGTGGAGAGGTCGGCCAGATCCGTTCCGGCGCAGAAGCTGCCGCCCGAGCCTGTCACGATCAGGACACGGATGGCGTCATCGGCGGAGACTTCCCGCACCTTCTCGATGAAGGCATAGAGCATCGCAAAGGTCATGGCGCCGCGCTTTTCCGGCCGGTCAATGGTCAGGATGGCAATGCCATCATCCTCTTTCGCAAGCTTGATATGATGCGCTGTCATATCTGTTCCTCCCAGGGTGTTATTCTTGTTTTGGGGAAAGCTTGCGTCTGGCGGGGCCCGGGCGCAATCCCCGCCCCGGCGTAAACTCCTGGCCGCCCGCGCCCGCTTTACGCGGCGGCCCTGCTTGCCAGCGGCCCTGCCCTGTCGCAGCTTTGCGGGGAGAGATTGGGAGGATATGCCATGCCGGAATTCCGGATGATTGATGCAGGCGAGGCACAGATCCGTGTGGCCGTCGAAGGCGCTGGCCCGCTGGCGCTGTTGGTGCATGGCTTTCCCGAGAGCTGGTATTCCTGGCGCCATCAGATCGGGCCGGTTGCCGAGGCCGGCTTCACGGCGGCGGCAATGGATGTGCGCGGCTATGGCGGCTCGTCAAAGCCCGGCACTGTGCCCGATTACCGGATGGAAGCGCTGATCGGGGACATTCTCGGCGTCGGCAAGGCGCTGTCGCCGGATGCGCCCTTCATTCTGATCGGCCATGACTGGGGCGCGCCGCAGGTGTGGAACACGTCCCTGATCCATCCAGACCGGATCGCGGCGGTGGCGGCGATGTCCGTGCCCTATTTCGGCGTGCCGCAGGTCTCGTTCGATCTCGTCATCAAGCAGGTTTGGGATGACCGGAACAAATTCTTCTACCAGTCCTATTTCCGTGAGCCGGGCCGGGCCGAAGCAGCCTTCGAGGCCGAGCCGCGCCGGTTCCTCAAGGGCTTTTACCACGCAATTTCCGGGCAGGCGAAGCGCGGGGATTTTCCGGTGGACCAGCCGTCGGACTTCCCGCTGATGGACGGGCTTCATCCGCCCGAAACCATCGGCGCCTGGATGAGCGAGGCAGATCTTGATTATTACACGCGCGAGTTTGAAGGCTCGGGCTTTTTCGGCCCGCTGTCGCGCTACCGCAACCATACGCGCGACTGGGAATTCCTGCAGGCCTACAAGGACCGGAAGATCGGGCAGCCCGCCCTGTTCATCGCCGGGGACAAGGACCCGGCCTATTCCGGCTTTGGCATGATCGAGGATCCGATTGGCCGGATGCGGAGCTTTGTGCCCCATCTGGAGGTGGCCGAAGTGCTGCCCGGCTGCGGCCACTGGACCCAGCAGGAGCGGCCAGCCGAGGTGAATGCGGCGCTTGTGCCGTGGCTGAAGTCTCTGAAAGGCCGCGTGGTGTAACGGCCAGCGTGTTCCCTTACGAGCCGATCTGAGCAGCCGTTTCAAGCGCCCTTTCCTTTCCGTTCGTCACGCTCGATGGACACCGCGCAAGCGGGGTTCATCTGAGCGCCCATCTCCCGATCTATCCGCTTGAGCATGAGGAGAAGGTGGGAGATGGGCACTCAGATGCGCTAGCGCGCATCGAGTGTGACGATGGAAAGGAGAGGTTTGGCTTTCTCCAACACCTTTAGCCGGCGCAACCCTCGGGCTGCCCGGCAAAAGTGCTGATCCCCGGTGATCCGGGGGCGGAAAATGAGCTTAAGACGTGTCGGGGTGGGCTGCGGCCTGCCCCGATTGCGTTTGCGGCATGGCTGGCAGCAGAATGGCAAACGCCGGAACAGGCGCCGGCGGGGTGTCTTCTTCGGCGCAGGTGGCCGCCAGCAGGGCG
>NZ_PNMA01000031.1 GCF_013823385.1 Hyphomonas sp. | reverse complement strand
ACGGTACCGGCGCGGCTCCTGTGGGGAGGATAGGCGTGAGTTTGCGCGAGGGAGGGACCCGGGCGGATAAGTTTTTCATTTTCCGTGTCATCCCGGACGGCCCGGAGGGCCGATCCGGGACCTGCTGGAGGTGGAACAAGAGCGGAGAGAAGGTCCCGGCTCTGCGGCCGCTGCGCGGCCTTGGCCGGGATGACACGGGGGATTCTGGGGCCCGGATAATCGCTGCGCGATTTCCGGGATGACGGGGGAAGATTGGGGGATAGGGGGCGTGCTTGTCCCCGCTGAGCCCCACCCCACCCCACCCCTCCCCTCCCCATAGTCATGGGGAGGGGTGGGGTGGGGCTGCTCAAAGCAAAGAGGAAAGGGGCGGCCTTGCTCCGTACCCGTAGGGTGGGTTGAGGCCCGCGAAAGCGGGTCGATACCCACCACCTCGCATTCCTCCGCGCCGCAGCCCGATGGGTATCGGCTACGCCTCAACCCACCCTACGCTTGTTCATTTGTATATCCAGACTTGGCTAAACGCCGTTCGATTGACTACGCTTGCCTCGAGTTGTTTGTCGGAGTTAGCTTCAATGAAAGACGGTCGACCAATGGCGGGGAACAAGACGGAATGTGGTGGGGATGCAAGTTTTCCATGATCGTACTGCTTAGGATTACGGCAATTGGCGCCTATTGCGGGTTGGCCGGTTGTACCAATTATGCCCCCACAGCCCCTCATGCCCGGGGCACGGTTTTCTCGACCAACAGCGTTGGTCCGCAAACGTCGATTTCTTACGGTTTCTCTGGACCTCCGGATATGAAGACCGCAGAGCGCAACGAGACTGACAATGGCGTGGTCGTCTTTACGCATCCTGGACAATGCCTATTTAGCCTAGTTTACGATGACAACTGGATAAAATTTCAAAACACCACGATCGTCATTGAAGGCGAGGAGTATGCGTCTCCCATTTTTGTAATTGATCAACCGGGGCTCTCTTCACAAATGAAGACAGACTTGGCTCGAAGAGTTTTCCTATTTGACTCCAACAGCATGCATTATTGCGCTCCGGCAACGAAAGCGCGGGAGCTATGGCCAATGGAAAAGCTCTTCTACGAAGCCAAAGAGGATGCTGCAAAACAAATTGGCTTAGCCATGATCGAATACGCGGTGCGATCAAAGCAGGTAACTACCGAAGAAGAAGCTGCAGATCTTTTCGCAGAAATGGGCATTTGGGGCAGTTATATAAGGGATTGGCATAGAAGCGGCCACCAATCGATTATCGATGAGGTGGATGGAAAAAATCCGCCGGAAATCGTAAGATTTTCCAGGCCGACTCCCTCGCAAGGACAATAGTCCCTCAATGCCGGAAGTGCCGCATTCCCGTGAACACCATCGCGAGCCCCGCTTCGTCCGCTGCGGCGATCACCTCATCATCGCGGATTGAGCCGCCGGGTTGGATGACGGCGGTGGCGCCGGCGCTGGCGGCTTGCAAGAGACCGTCCGGGAACGGAAAGAAGGCGTCGGAGGCGGCGACGCAGCCTTTGGTGCGCGGCTCTGCCCAGCCGGCGGCCTCCATAGCGTCCTGCGCCTTGCGGGCGGCGATGCGGGCAGAGTCGATGCGGCTCATTTGCCCTGCGCCGATGCCGGCGGTGACGCCGTCTTTCGCGTAGACGATGGTGTTGGATTTCACATGCTTGGCGACGCGCCAGGCAAACAGCATGTCTTCGAGTTCCTGCGGGGTGGGCGCGCGCTTGGTGACGACTTCGAGGTCGTCGAGATGGATGCGGCCGGCGTCCCGGTCCTGCAGGAGGAAGCCGCCGGCGACGGTCTTGGCGAAGATGCCGCCTGCGGCGGGGTCGGGCAGGCCGTCGGTGATCAGGAGGCGGAGGTTTTTCTTTTTCGCGAAGACCGCTTCAGCCGCCGCGTCCGCGCTCGGCGCGATGACGACTTCGGTGAAGATCTCGGTGATGACTTTTGCGGTTTCCTCGTCCAGAGGGCGGTTGAGGGCCACGATGCCGCCAAAGGCGGAGGTCGGGTCGCAGGCGAGGGCGGCCTTGTAGGCTTCGATGATGTTCGGGCCAAGGGCCACGCCGCAGGGGTTTGCGTGCTTGATGATGGCGACGGCGGGTTTTTCCGCGCCCAGTTCGCCGATCAGCTCATAGGCGGCGTCGGTGTCGTTGATGTTGTTGTAGGAAAGCTCCTTGCCCTGAAGTTGGCGCGCGGTGGCGACGCCGGGGCGCTTCTCGCCGGTAACGTAGAAGGCGGCTTTCTGGTGGGGGTTTTCGCCATAGCGCAGGGATTGCTGGAGGCGCCCGCCGATGGCGGCCCAGTCCGGCGCGTCCTCGCCGATCTGCTTGGCATACCAGCCGGAGATGGCCGCGTCATAGGCGGCGGTGCGGGCATAGGTCTTGGCGGCCAGCTTGCGGAGGAGGGCGGGGGAGACCGCGCCGGTGGCCTCGGCCTGCGCAAGGACAGCGTCGACATCCCCGCCATCGGTGCAGACGGCGACGAAGGCGCCGTTCTTGGCGGCGGCGCGCAGCATGGCGGGGCCGCCGATGTCGATATTCTCGATGCAGGTTTCAAAATCTGCGCCCGAGGCGACGGTCGCCTCGAAGGGGTAGAGGTTGACGTAGATGAGGTCGATGGCGCCGATGCCGTGGGTTTCGGCGTCTTTGACGTGGGAGGGGTTGTCGCGCAGGTAGAGGAGGCCGCCATGCACAGCGGGATGGAGCGTCTTGACGCGGCCGTCCATCATTTCGGGGAAGCCGGTGAGGTCGGAGACGTCTTTCACCGCGAGGCCGGCGTCTTTGAGCGCTTTCGACGTGCCGCCGGTGGAGACAAGCTCGACGCCGAGGGCGGCGAGGCGCCTGGCCTGGTCGATCAGGCCGGTCTTGTCGGACACGGAGATAAGCGCGCGGCGGAGGGTGACGGGGGCGCCGGACATATGGGCTGCTCCTTCAGAGGCGTTGGGAAAGCTGCGCGCGGCCTAGCACCCCCTCAGGCGGCGTCAAGACGCCGTTTCCCGGATGAAGGCCCAGCGGATGCAGTTGGGCGGCTGGCTGCCATCGCCATTGGGGTCAGCAAAGCCCGAGAGGACGATCTGTTCGGGCGTCTCCACCACGCCGCGGGCGAGATAGGCGGTGCGTTCGAGGCGCGCGCCCTCATGGCTGGTCTTGAAGCGCCAGACCGCGCCCGTCTCGCTGACAAGGCGGATGGCATCGCGGCCCATATGGGCGGTGATGGTGGGGTGGAGGTGGAAGCGGATTTCGAAGGGCACGCCCTTCTTGTCGTCGCTCATTGGCTGGGCAACGGGGCGGACGAGGGAGTCCTCGCCGGTCAGCCGGTCGCCTGCGCCGGAGACGAAGATGCGGCGGCGGTGGAGGAGGCCGTGGGAGGCCTTGTAGCCGGCATGCTGGGCATCGAGCCAGATTTCGCTCGCCTCCTCCAGGCGCTTGGCGGCGATGCCTTCCGGGCCGGTGACGGCGCGCATCCGCGTTTCCTCGTTGAGGACGAAGGCGGAGCTGTCGCGGCCGGCGAGGATCAGCGTGGAGTGGGCGCTGGTGCGGCGCACGGCGGCCTGCCAGTCGACATTCACTTCGGAGGAATAGCCACACGAGGTGATGATGCGGGCCGGGCCGTCGGAGAATTCAAAGCCGAGCGCGCCGGCGCGGGCATGTTCCGCAAACGGACGGGGCGGGGCCTCGCCGCAATCGAGCACAAAGCGGAGGCTGCCGCGCTCGATCTTCTGGAATCCGGATTTCGGCGCGAACAGGAAACGGCGCGGCGGCGCCTCCAGGCGCGAGAGCACGGCTTCGACCACTTCGGCGCGGCTCTCGTCGCCATCATTGAACGTATCAAGCGCGCCGTCGCCTGCGCGGAAGAAGGCGAGCATCGCGCCCATGCGCGGGGTCCATTTGGTGATCCAGTCAGGCACCGGGCGCTGGGCGCGGATGAGGGCGTCTTCCACCGTCTGCAGATGGAGCAGGGAGGAGAGGGTGTGGGCCGGGCTGCGGGTGACATGGCCGCCATCGGGCAGGATCTGCGCGGTGACTTCGCCTTCCAGGCGCGCGAGCGCTTCGCTGAGGCCCGCGCCCTTCCGCAGGCAGAGGGAATGGGCGATCAGGCTGACCGCCGCCATCCAGCGCGATTTGGGATCATGCGCGGTGTCGATCACCTCGGCGAGATAGCGCAGCTGGCGGGAGAGGGCGTCGATCCGCTGGCTGCGGTCTTCCGCGCTGCCCGTTTCGAACAGGGCCGGACCGCAGCGCATCCAGTTCCAGACGCGGCTCGCGGTCGGCTCGATGCGCCAGGCAAAGCCATTGAACTTGCCGAAACGCTCGATCCAGTCATCGGTGAGGCGGCGGGCGAGGGCGGCGCCCTCCTCTCCGCGCGCGAAGAGATCGGGCAGCCAGCCGAACCGGTGTACCCGGTCTGCGAAATGGCGGGACGGCATTTCAAGGCTCCAGGGCGGCTCGCCGCTGGCCATCGCCATGCGCTGCTGGCCGATGCGCCAGATGCCGGCCATCAGCGCTTCGCCGCGCCGGTCGTCCGGGGGCAGAAGGTTTGAGATGTGCATTGAGAAACCATCCGGCCCGTGGCCGGTCAGCTTCAGCTTCTGCAGTGTGGAGACTTTCGCGTCATCGCCGACAACACCCCGGAAGCGGCGCCACAGGGCAGCATCATCGCTGCTGGTGCGCGTGCGGTCGGTGTGGAAATCAGAATCGCTCTCGGCCAAGACTTCAGACCCGTCCCCGGACTATGCGATCAGGCGTTTACCTGCGGCCTCAGTGCCCGGATGTTTGCAGCATATGCCTCCGGCCCGCCCTTGAATACGGCAGACCCGGCGACAATGGCTGTGACACCCGCAGCAATGGCGCGCGGTGCGGTTTCGGCGTTCAGGCCGCCGTCGATCTCCAGAATGATGTCGCGGCCCGACGCATCAATCATGCGGCGCAGCTGCTCGACCTTCTTCAATTGGCTTTCGATGAAGCTCTGCCCGCCAAAGCCGGGGTTTACCGACATCACGAGCACCAGATCAATGTCGCCGATCACCGGCTCGATCACGCTGGCAGGCGTGCCGGGGTTGAGCGCCACGCCGGGGCGCATGCCGGCGGCGCGGATCGACTGGAGCGTGCGGTGCAGGTGCGGCCCGGCTTCCGGATGGACGGTGAGGATGTCGGCGCCCGCCCTGGCGAAGTCCTCGATGAAGGGGTCCACCGGCGCGATCATCAGATGCACGTCGAACAGCTTCTTCGTATGCGGGCGCAGCTTCTCGATCACCGGCGGGCCGAAGGTGAGGTTGGGCACGAAATGGCCATCCATCACATCGACATGGATCATGTCGGCGCCGGCTGCATCAATGGCGCGGATTTCCTCGCCCAGCTTGGCAAAGTCCGCAGAAAGGATCGAAGGGGAAATCAGGACGGGTTTCATGTCCCCTCCCTAAAGCGGATTCCCCAATTGGGAAACGGCCTTTCGCGCAAAGGCCGTGTTTTGTCGCGGTCTGCGGGGGTCAAATGCGAAACAGCCGGCTACGCTGGGCAGCCGGCTGTCGGGGAGGGTTCCGCTTGGGTGCGGGGCTTAGCGGGGAACGATCCGCCAGCCATCCGCGCCGGCAATGGCGTTCACCGGGGTGCCCGGCTGGATGTAGATGTCAGCGCCCTGCACGATCTCGCGCACTTCGCCATTGTCGAAGCGAACGGTGTAGGCATAGCCGCGCTTGGTGCCGATGGCCTTGCCGGCCTCGTTACCGGCGATACCGCCGACAACTGCGCCGCCGATGGCGCCGGCCGTCTGGGCCTTGTCGCCGCCGCCGAGTTCAGAGCCTGCCAGACCGCCGAGCACGGCGCCGGTAGCCGCGCCGATCAGCGAACGGTCGGATTTGATGGTCACTTCGCGCACCGACTGGACATAGCCGGTATAGACCGTCGAGGCCTGGCCGACCGAACCGGGGGTCACCCGGCTGGAGTTGTACGTGCTGGCGCAACCGGCCAGCACCATGGTCAGAGCCGCAAGAGCGCCTGCAGCCATTTTGAGGGGCTTTGCCCGTTGGGTAATCGCCATAGTCATGTGTTTATTCCTTTCGCACTGCATACCTGCGATGGGGCTGGTTATACCGCAGTCGCTGCTGAATGAGATATGAACTGTGTTACAGATTTCCGTTCAGCAAACAATTACAGTTTGGAAAGGTTGCCAGCCGGTTCAATCCGGCCGGGTCAGCCGGGCAATGTAGAAGGCGTCATACTGGCGCCCGGCCGAGGGCAGGGTCAGCACGTCACCGGCCGGTGTCAGGCAGGCCTCAAAACCCGGAATCTCGCTGGCCTGCACCGGCGCCCGTTTCAGCGGACCTTTCGATATGGCCGCTTCGACAATCTCCACCCCTTCGGCCGGAAGGGGCGTGCAGACGCAGTAAACCAGCGTGCCGCCGGGGGCGAGCATCCCGGTGGCCGCCGCCAGCAGGCGCGCCTGCACGGCGGGAAAGCGGGTCACATCTTCTTCGGTCTTGATCCACGCGCCTTCGGGATGGCGGCGCAGCGTGCCGAGCGCCGAGCAGGGCGCGTCGAGCAGGAGCTTCGGGAAGGGGGCGGGCGCTTCCCAGGCCTCGCCATCGCCCACGATCACTTCCGCGTGAAGCCCCGTGCGGGCAAGGTTTTCCTTCAGCCGTTCAAGCCGGGGGCGGGAGCGGTCCAGCGCGGTCACCTCGGCCCCGGCGGCGGCGAGCTGCAGCGTCTTGCCGCCCGGCGCGGCGCAAAGATCCAGGATCCGCTCGCCTGGCTGGGGAGCCAGCAGCTTTGCCGGAATGCGCGCGGCCGCGTCCTGCACCCACCAGTCGCCAGCGGCATAGCCCGGCAGGGTTTCCACCGCGCCGCTGATGATGTCGATGGCCCCATCGGGCAGCAGCGTGCCGCCGGTCGCCTCGGCCACGCGGGCGCCGTCCCCCTTGGGAGAGAGGTGGAGGCCGGGTTCTTCCAGCTGGGCCAGGGCGAGCGCTTCGGCCGTCTGGCGGCCATAGGCAGAGCCGAGGCGGCTGGCCAGCCAGTCCGGCCAGAGGGCCAGGGGGCTGATGGTGCGGGCGGGGCTGCCGGTTTCGCTGACCCGGCGCAGGGCGGCGTTGACAAAGCCGCCGCCCGAACGGGCCGGTGACCAGAGCCGGGCAGCCTCCACCGTTTCGGATACGGCGGCATGAGGCGCCACATCCATGAACCAGATCTGCGCCGCGCCGGCCCGGATCAGCGCGCGGATTTCCGCGCCCGTCGCGCTCAAGGGCCGGGAGAGGAAAGGCGAGACGCCCCGGTCGATCCAGCCAAGATGGCGCAGCGCGCTGGAAGCGATGGCGCGCGCAAAGGCGCGGTCTGAGCCGTCCAGCGCATTGAAGGCGTCGTCTGCCGCCATGGCGTCATCCAGCGTGCGCCGCTTGTCGAGCACAAGATTGAGAAGGCGGCCTGCGGCCAGCCGGATATGCGCGCCGCTCAAATCAGGGCTCTCCGATAGAGGTTGTCATCCTCCCCCGTAACCGGGCGAGGCGGGCAGCGCCAGCCATTGCCTGCTTTCGCTTACCCCCACGGCCCGCTTGACCGCGCCGCCGGGGCAGGCGCCGCCGAGAGGCCCATTTCGCCGGCCATGCGGCGGAGGGCTTCGACGCGGTTGGCGGTCGACGGGTGGGTGGAGAAGAGGTTGTCTGCCCCGCGTCCGTTGAGGGGGTTGGAGATATACATGTGCGCCATGGCGGGGTTACGCTCCGCATAGGGATTGATCTGGGCGCGGGCGCCGCGCTCGATCTTCTCCAGCGCCGAGGCGAGCCAGAGCGGGTTGCCGCAAATCTCCGCGCCGCGCTTGTCAGCCACATATTCCCGCGAGCGGCTGATCGCCATCTGCACCAGGCCTGCTGCCATCGGCGCAAAGATCATGACGGCGATGGCGCCGATCAGCCCCGTCCGCTCGCGCCCGAAGAAGAGGGCAAAGTTCGCCAGCATGCCGATGGCCCCGGCGAGCGTGGCGGTCACCGTCATCGTCAGCGTGTCGCGGTTCTGCACATGGGCCAGCTCATGCGCCATCACCCCGGCCACTTCCTCGCGGTTGAGCATGTTGAGCAGGCCCGTCGTGGCGGCAACGGCGGCGTTCTGCGGGTTGCGGCCCGTGGCGAAGGCGTTGGGTTGGGGCGTGTCGATGATGTAGATGCGCGGGGCAGGCAGGCCGGCATTCTCCGCCAGGCGCGCCACATCCTCACCAAAGGCGCGCAGCATCGGGTTGCGCGTATCGGGCAGCACTTCCTGTGCCCCCTGCATCCGCAGCACCATCTTGTCGGAATTCCACCAGGCAAACACGTTCATGCCGGCGGCCACCACAAAGGCGACAATCATGCCGCCCGTGCCGCCCACAAGAAAGCCGATCGCCATGAAAATGGCCGTCATGGCGGCGAGAAGGATGAATGTCTTGGCCGTGCCCATCGGTGGGGTGCTCCTCATCAACAAGAACGAAGCCTGCGCGCCTTTGCGCAATTCGTGTCTGCAGCCCTATATGGGAAAGGGTGAACGTCTGGGAAAGATTTCAAATGAGCAATGATCTGCCCGAAGAAGAGATCGCCCGCCGCGCGGGCCTGCCCGAAGCGGCCCGCCGCGCGCTGGAAGAAGCCGACGCCCGCAAACGGGCCGAGGCCGCCCTCCCGGCAGACGAGATCGGCGGCCCGAAAACCATCGAACCCACCCGCTATGGCGACTGGGAACGCAAGGGCATCGCCTACGATTTCTGACCCCTCAGCAGCAAAAAACCCGGGCCGCCTTGGGAAGGGCGGCCCGGGTCTTTTTTGAGGCAGGCCGTTAGCCTTCGATGAAGGCCAGCAGGTCGGCGTTGATCACGTCCGGATGCGTCGCAAAGAGGCCATGCGAGAGGCCGTCATAGACCTTCAGCGTGCCGTTCGGCAGCAGGGCGGCGGCGCGGCGGGCAGTTTCATCGACCGGGACGATCTGGTCATCCCCGCCATGCATCACCAGTACCGGCACCTTGATTGCCTTCAGGTCTTCGGTGAAGTCGGTCTCGGCAAAGGCCGTGATCGTGTCGAGCTGGGCCTTGGCGCTGCCGATCATGCCCTGGCGCCACCAGTTCTGGATGAGGCCTTCGCTGACTTCGGCGCCTTCCCGGTTGAAGCCATAGAACGGCCCCGAGGGAATTTCGCGGTAGAATTCGGCGCGGTTCTTGGCAAGGGCCACCTTGAAGCCTTCAAACACTTCCAGCGGCACGCCGGTCGGGTTGCTCTCGATCTTGCCGAGAACCGGCGTGATCGCGCCGATCAGCACGGCTTTCGACACGCGCCCCGGCTCAGCCTGCGCCACATAGCGGGCAACAACGCCCCCGCCGGTGGAGTGGCCGATATGGACGGCGTTCTTCAGGTCCAGCGCGGCGACAAGATCGGCCGTGTCAGAGGCGAACGTGTCCATGTCATGGCCGATATCGGTCTGGGTGGAGCGGCCCTGGCCGCGGCGGTCAAAGGCGACAACGCGGTAGCCTTCCGACAGGAAGAACAGCATCTGGCTGTCCCAGTCATCGGCCGTCAGCGGCCAGCCATGGTGGAACACGATGGGTTGGGCGTCTTTCGGGCCCCAGTCCTTGTAGAAGAGCTGGGTACCGTCTTTGGTGGTGATCATGGACATCTGAATTTCTCCTTGGGCAGGGGTTTTGGGGGCAGGGTCGGCGGCGGAAATCTGGCCAGCGGCCAGGGTGGAAAGGGCAACGGCAGACAGAAGGGACTTCATCATGAGGGGCTCCAGTTGTTTTTTGCGATAACCCTTATCGCGATAAACATCAGATAGGAGATTGCCATTTCGGCGTCAAGCATTATTTTTATCGCGATAGGTAATTTCGCGATAAGGGTCCCTTCTGCCCCCGCGCACCAAAGGAATATGACATGCCCAAGCTGACCGCCGCCAACCCGCCGCTGCCCCCGCCGCTCAGCGAGCATATCTGCCGCACGATCTATGCCACCAACCTGGCCATCCAGCGCGTTCACAAGGTCGTGCTTGACGAACTTGGGATCACCTACCTTCAGTATCTGGTGCTCAACCTACTCTGGGATCGTGACAATCAGTCGGTCAGCGAGCTCTCCGGCCAGCTGGAGCTGGAGCCCAGCACGCTGACCCCGCTGCTCAAGCGCCTGGAGGCCGCCGGCCACCTCACCCGCCTGCGCAACCCGCAGGACGAGCGTCAGGTTCTGATCAGCCTCACCGATCAGGGCCGCGCGATGCAGCTGCAGGCAGGCTGCGTCGGCACAAACCTGGTGGAGAAGGCCGGAATGTCCGCAGACGACCTGCGCGACCTCAACGCCCGCATCCGCGCGCTGCATGACAATCTCACCACGCCGGGTACGGCAGGGGAGGGCTAACCCCCCTCTCCCATTCCATCGGAGAGGGGCCGGGGGTGAGGGCCTGCCGCGAAGGCCGGCCTCCCGAACGGCTCATCCTGAGCGAAGCCGAAGGACGAGCCGGGGCACGGAAGGGAAGTGACGGTAAGGGTCTTCCCCGGACTGCTCCCCTCGCCCCGCTTGCGGGGAGAGGGGCTGGGGGTGAGGGGCCGCCCGGAACGCCAAACTTGCTCGCTGAAGCTAGCGCCGCCACCCTCACCCCCAACCCCCTCTCCCTCTGAAGAGGGCGAGGGGGCTTTGCAGGCCGCTTCCCAATCCCCCGCGGCCAAGGCATATCTGCCGTATGAAGATCACCCTCGCCCCGCCCACACCCGCAGACATCGACGTGCTCCACCCCCTCCTGCAGGCGGCCTACTGGTCGCCCGGCATTCCGCGCGAGACGGTGGAACGCGCCTGCGCCCATTCCCTCTGCGCCCTCGCGCGGGACGAAGCCGGCACGCTGACGGGCTTTGCCCGCGCGGTGACCGATTACACCGTCTTCGCCTGGGTGTGTGATGTGATGGTGGTGCCCGCCCATCGCGGGAAGGGCCTTGGCCGCAATCTCGTCCGCTCCCTGATGACCCATCCGGACACGCAAACCGTCCGCCGCTGGATGCTCGGCACCGCCGACGCCCACGGCGTCTATGCAGACCTCGGCTTCGCCCCGCTCAAGGCGCCGGAGCGATTGATGGAAGTGATCAAGCCGCCGCATTGGGGGCGGGGGTAATTTAAGTATTTGGAGTTACGGTGACCATTCGGTTGTGAAATCGAGTTCCTCAAGAACTTCAAAAATCGTGATGCAACGAATTTTGAAATCACGGCAAACGTCCGGAACTTTTCTATTCTGTCTTTTCTTTGATGGCTTTGACACTTCAAATGAAACGACAGTCCGGTTTTTGGGGGCTTTGAGTGCATGTGCTATCAAGAACGGGTCGCGACCGATTTCTAGAATTTCAGACTCATCAAGATCGACTGCATATCCACCTTCTATTATAGAATTTACCAGCGTTGGATCGACTTCCTCGTCAAACTCAAGTGCGGTTCTGACCTCTTTTTGTTTCAACCAATCGACCAAATCGCCGCTGCCTGCTGTAATCTCTTCATACTGCTCAGCCGGAATTTTTATCTTCCCTGATTGTCCTTGAGACAGCAGCCAATCCCAAAAAATCGGAAATCGCTTGCGAGGATAATATGTGCGATCTGCTTTGATTAGTGTGTCAGCGTCTAGAAGGAAGATAGCCATAAGCAGTATCTACCCGGCGCCATTGCCGACGAGGCGAGGAACCGCGGTAGTTTTAACGCCTAATACCGTCCCTGCTTTGCTTGTGGTCATAGCTCCGTCGGCAATCATTCGCCGAACGGTGTTAACAAGACCGGCGCCCATTCGATGTCTGCGCACAACATAGTAGTCTGGGCCAGAACCAGATTTCTCCTTAGACTTCGCGGCCTGAACTCTATCTTGATCGAATTGGCGAATGAGCCTCTGATACATATCTCTAGATATTCTGTTTGTAGACAGAAGGTTGAAGGCGACCATTTTTCTGCTGACTTTTCGGCGCTCTGCGAAATCCGAAAGATTGGCAACTAGCAGATCAAAATCATTCCGTACAACGCTCGGAATGGTTGCCAACTCAGCGGCATCTAGCAGTATGTGTGCTGCGACCTGATCACAAAACTTCTCTACTTCAGCCTCGCCGTCATAACCGCTCACTCCAGTTTGTCCGAGCCAAATGTGGGTCAATTCATGAAGCAGTGTAAACGACCAAGCTGTCTTGGCGTCCTTTTCATTAATAATCACAAACGGAGCAATGGGGTCGGCCAATGCAAACCCACGAAATGCGCGGACGTCTATATCGGTGTGGTGTGTCCCTAGGTTGCCCATCAAAAGGACAAACACCCCGGCCTCCTCCACGCCTTCACGTAACATTGCAAAGGCGTCGTTCACGGAGTTTTGGCCCCGGAATTTATCCCGATCAAAATGGATTACTTGCCGAATAGAATTGGCAACTTCGGCCACCCCCATTTTCATTTGGGCAGAGCCGACAAACTGCAGCGCCCTTGCTTCGTCTGCGTCTTCTAGGGCAGACTTGATTAAGTTTTGGCGCGCATAAACATCTCGAATAAGCGTCGAGAGAATAGGCTGGGCTGCCTCACGTTGATCGAGAGGAAGAGTTCTAAAGTCTTGTCCAAGTTGTTTCTGTTTTGGCGGCGAGCTCATATAAAATGTAAGAAGTGGTCTCCGATATCTTTCAGCCATGTTCACAAGCTGCTTACGCGACGGCTCGGATTCACCAGCTTCAAAAGCGAGCAAGCGTTCCTCGGATATTGCCAACTTCTTCGCTGCCTCCTCGGCAGAGAAGCCAGCAGTTTCGCGAGCCCAGATGAGGATATTGGGGTTCACTTTTGGCATTTTCTATCAGTTGCAACGAATTGTGATGTCGTCGAGACTTTTGTGAAGTCGGTTAATTTAAGGTGTGTTTTGGGTTGAATTTATCAAATCAAAAATTGCAGCTGATGAACTAAATTGAAGCCCCCTCAAACCACCCCAAACGCCACCAAACTCTGCGCCCCCGCGATCACCGCTTCTTCGCTGCTCCTCGGCGTCCAGCCCAGCACGCGGCGGGCCTTCTCGCTGGAGATGTGGCGTTCGCGGTTCAGTTCCGGGATGAGCTGTTTGGCGGGTGGGTTGATGAGGGCGGTGAGGTGGACCATCCAGGCGGGAATGTCCCTGGACGGAAGTTTTGAGGCATAGGCCGGGAATTCGCGGGCGAGGGTGGCGGCCACTTCCGAAAACCACATGAACCGGTCGCCCAGAAGGAAGCGTTCGCCCGCCGCCGCCGGGCTGGTCATCGCGGCGACATGGGCCGCGGCCACATCGCGCACATCCACCACCACGAAGCCCACCTTCGGCGTGCCCGGCAGCTTGCCGGACATCAGCTGGGTGAGGATTTCAACCGAAGCCGAAAAGTCCCCGCTCATCACCGGGCCGAGCACCAGGGCGGGGTTGATCGTGGTCAGCTCCAGCCCCTGGCCTTCGCCTTTCACATAGTCCCAGGCCGCCCGCTCGGCGACGAGCTTGGAGCGGATATAGGGCGTCATGTCCGGCGCGCCCTTGTCCTGAGACCAGTGCTCCTCGGTGATCGGGTTGGGCCGCGCCTCGCCCCAGCCATAGGCGCAGGCCGCCATCGAGGAGGTCATCACCACGCGTTTGACGCCGGCGGCCCTGGCGGCTTTCAGCGCGCGCAGCGCCCCGTCGCGGGCGGGGATGATCAGCTCGTCGGCATTCTTCGGCACGGTCACCGGAATGGGGGAGGCGATGTGGTGAACGTAGTCCATCCCTTCGGCCGCCTCGGCCCATCCCTTGTCGGAGGAAAGGTCTGCCTCGCGGATGGGAATGGAGACGGGGCGCCCGGCATAGGCGCTGAGCGTCTGGCTGAGCGCGGCCCCCTTTGAAGCGGAACGGGCCGTACCGGTCACCTCATGGCCCGCCTCGATCAGCTGGTGGATGACATGTCCGGCGATGAAGCCGGTTGCGCCCGTGACAAGAACCTTCGCCATGCTGGCCTCCCCTGAGATGGGGTGAACAATAAACGATCTGTTATTCGTTCACAAACGAAATTTGTCCGGGGGCGTCCGGGGGTGGCGCAGATGTGTCCGAAACTGTCCGGAATTGTCCATGATCTGTCCGGACGTGTCCGGATTTGTCCACGCCGTGACCGGCCCTGGCGCCGCTTTGGCCCTGTTTGTCCGGGCCTATACGGGCTTTGGCGGCAGCGCCGGTTTTTTCCGGTTCAGCCTGTGTTCCCGCCAAGTGATGTAGAGGGTCGAGGTGATGATGATGCCCGCGCCCAGCCAGACGAAGGGGCCCGGCAGCAGGCGGATCATCACCCAGTCCGCCAGCGCCCCCATCGGCAGGCGCACATAGTCGAGCGGGGAAAGGAACGAGGCGTCGCCCACCGACATGCCCTTGATGAAGCAGAACTGGGCCACGAAACCGGCAAAGGCCATGGCGAAGATGAGGGCCCAGCCGGTGAGGTCCGGGCTGCTCCAGAAGAACAGGGCAAAGGGCAAAATGATGAGGGAAGACAGCATGTTGGCCCATACCAGCAGGGCCAGCGGCGCATGCACCCCGGTCAGCGATTTCACCAGCACGATGGTGAAGGCAAAGCAGAGGGAAGAGAGAAGCGCAAACAGCGCGCCCAGGTTCAGATGCGTGCCCCCGTCGCTGCCCAGAAGGGCAGGCACCAGCGTCATGATCAGCACGCCGGCAAAGCCGATGATGACCGCCCCGCCCCGGTGAACCCCCACCTTCTCATGCAGCAGCACAATGGCCAGCAGCGTCACGAATAGCGGCCGCGTAAACGACAGCGCATTGAACTCCGCCAGTGGCAACCCGAAGATCGGCCAGATCGCAATCAGCCCGAATACAAACCCCGCCGACCCGATCAGGCTGCGCGTCACCAGCGCCCCGAAGCGCGCGGTGTGGATCTTCACGCCGCCGATCCACACGAATGGCATGGCAATCGCAAACGCCAGGAAGCTGCGCCAGAAAGCCAGGAAAATCGGGTGCGCGTCGGCGGTGATTTCCTTGGCGAGGGCAATATGCAGGGTGTAGCCGGCCCCTGAGACCAGCATCCACAATGCGCCCTGAAGATTGCCCGAGAGGCCGGGGCGACTTACAGATCCCTCTGAGCCAGAAGGTGCCTTGCCGTTCATGCTACGCTTTTCACCTGAAGATATCGACGCGATTGACCAGCTTTGGCGAAGCCTGCCACCGGGCCACATGTGGACCGGTTGGGCCGCTGTTGGCCAGTCCCCCGAGACGGTGTGGATCTATCGGTCGCGGGCCCATTGGCGGCGCTTTCCGCTGACGCGCACGAAAGACGGCTATGCCCTCGGCGATGATCAGGGCCGCCTCTTCCGGAAAGCGGCGACCCTGGAGGAATTGCTCAAGGCGGTGGAAGCCGTGCCCCAGCTGCGGGTTGCCGATCAGGACTGAGCGGCAGCTTGCTGTGCCAGCCGCATCTGCTCGGCCTGTTCCGGGCTGATGCCGAGGCTTTCCAGAACCGGGCTGGCGGCGGTCTCGTCCCAGCTGTGGCGCGGGCCGACGGTCATGCCGCCATCGACGAGGAATTCCCCACCGGTGATGAACTCGGCCGCATCAGACGCCAGGAAAGCTGCCATCTCGGCGATGTCGCTGCCTTTGCCGACGCGCCCGATGGGCTGCATCTTGCCCCCTGCCTGGGAGAGCATCTCGGCCATCTGGTCGGCCACTTCGCGCGGCAGGCCGAGCGAGGCGCCAAAGATCGAGGTGGCGATGAAGCCCGGCAGGATGGCGTTGACGCGGATCTTGTACTTGGCGAGTTCAGCGGCGGCGAGCTTGGAGAAGTGGGCGACGCCCTTCTTGGCCACCGAATAGGTGATGGGGGCATAGCCTGCTGAAACGGCGCTGATCGAGGAGGTGTTGATGATCGCCCCGCCCTTGGCCTTCATGTGGGGGATGGCGAATTTGGTGCCCGCGAACACCTGCTTCAGCAGGAGGCTCATCGTCTGGTCGTAGCCGTCGAGGTCCAGCTCCTCCACCGAGGTGGGCGTGCCGCCATGGCCGGCATTGTTCCAGACGATGTCGAGCGATCCGAAGGCGGCCGGGGCAGCGTCCATGATGGCTTTAAGCTCGTCCATATTGGTCACGTCGCAATGGACGAAGCGGAGCTTGTCCCGGCCGAACCGGGTTTCCAGCGCCTTGCCTTTTTCGTCCTGGATGTCGCCCGCGATCACCCTGGCGCCCGCGGCGATGAATGTTTCCACGCCGGCCAGTCCGATGCCGCTTGCCGCGCCGGTGATCACCGCCACCTTGCCCTTGAGATCTGCCATGTATTCCTCCCGGTTTTGGGAGACATGCGGCACCCTTCCGCGAGGGGCGTCAAGGGAGAAAGATGACGGGGGCGTCAAATTCTATTCCCCTTGTTCGGGCAATCGCAGTGCGATTGCTGATCCTCACAAGCCCGCAAGCGGGAGAGGGGAGGGTCAGCGTTTCTTCTGCAGTTTGAACCGCTTGATGAACACTGCATCGAGCCAGCGTTTGGGGAGACGGGTGGCGATGGTGAAGTTGGTGAGCTTGTCGGGCACCGGGGCGTAGCGAGCCTTGGGCTTGGGGCTGCTGAGTGCGTGTTCAACCACTTCGGCGATCTTCTCAGGCGGCAGGCCGGTCTTGCCGCCCGTCAGCATGGTTTCTTCAAACACTTTCAGAGACTCGGCCCAGTCGCTGCCCGCATAGAGGCCGCTTTCATTGTCCTTCTCGGCCTTGTCCCAGATCGGCGTGCGCACGGAGCCCGGGCCCACAGCGATGGCATCGATGCCATAGACGGCCAGTTCCCGGCGGAGCGTATCGGTCATCGCCTCATTGGCATGTTTGGTGGCGGTGTAGGCGCCCAGAAACGGCGCGGCGATCCTGCCACCGACCGAGGTGATGGTGACGATGCGGCCGGGTGGGCCGTTGCGGGCCGGGTCGCCGCCGAGCAGCGGCACGAAGGCCTGGGTGACGCGCAGCAGGCCGAAGACATTGACGGCGAAATGGGCCTCGAAATCTTCCAGCGGCTGGATTGCCAGCGGCCCCATCTTGGCGATGCCGGCATTGTTGAGGAGGCCCGAGAGCCGCTGGGTGCCGAGCGCCGCGCCGATCATGGCAACGGCGGCGTCCACCTGTTCGGGCCTGGTCACGTCCAGAATGATCGGGCGCAGATCTCCGGCCGCGTCCTGTTTCAGGGCATCAGCATCCTTCTGGCTGCGCACCCCGGCAAACACCGTCCAGCCTTTGGCAGCCATGTGACGGGCGCAGGCTTCCCCAATGCCCGTAGAGGCGCCGGTAACAAGCAGGGTGCGGGCGAGGGCGGGGGCGGTCAGCTCGGTCATACCTGACTATACGCTTGAAACGGCGGTCAGTTTTCAGTTTTTTTCGCCCCGCCCTCAATCACGGTCAGCCGGGGCTTTGCCTGGCGCAGGCGTGTGATCTTGCCGGGCTCCGGCGGGGGAAGGCTGGAGGCGGGCACGAGGGTGGGTTTCGGCTTGGCGGGCGGCTCGGGCAGGGTCTCTTCGGGCTCGGGCCCGGACTCATGGCTGCGGGCGCGGAGGGGCGGTTTGCGCTTCATGCCCATCGGCTTGCGGGTCTGAAGGCCGCGGCTGGGCTTGCCGCGGGCTTTCTTGTCGATCTCGCGCAGTTTTGCCTGCTGCAGGCTCGACAGCGCCTCGCCTTCGGCGCCCTTCATCGGGTCGGCAAAGGCGGAGCCGAATTTCTCGATCCGGCCTTCGACCTCTTCGAGAAATTCGCGTTCCCAGTCCGACAAGGGCGGCCCGAGGCCCTTTTCGGCCAGCATCGCGGCTTTTCGCAGCTTTCTCAGCGCCGCGCGCTTCTTGCGCTCATCGACTTCTCTGGCCATGCGATCACATCAGACGAATTTGCCCGTTGCCGCAATTGTCCCTCTGGTCTCAGGCCTCGCCAAGAGCAATGAGATAGGTTTCCAGGATCATTTCCTGTTCCTCGCGCTCGGCGCGTTCGATCTTCCGGAGGCGGATCACCTGGCGCAGGGCCTTGGTGTCAAAGCCGATGGCCTTGGCCTCGGCATAGACTTCCTTGATCTGCTCGGCGACCTCCTTCTTCTCCTCTTCCAGACGCTCGATCTTGGCGACGGTCTGGCGGAGCTTTTCCCGGGTGGTTTCGTCGATCTTGGTGAGCTCGAAGCTGTCATCATCGGCCATGGGGCGTCCTTTCCGGGCTGAGGCGAAGGGAAGGCTCTTAGCGGGTCTGGTGGCCAAAAGCCAGCCGCCGGATGGCACCCGCAACAGCGCCGCCTTCGCCATGATGGGGCATGTGTCCCTCGTCCGGCAGGATCACCAGTTCGAGGGGAACCTGCTTCTTGAGCCGGGCGGTATGAAGTTTTGGTGAAACAACGGTATCCTTGCTGCCGGAAAATACGGTGATGGGCACGGCAAGCTCATCATAGCGCAGGGACTGTTCGGCCAGTTGCTGTTTCAGCCGGGTCATATCGCGGGCATTGGCGCGGAAATTGGGCGGGCGAAGGAAAAGTCCGACGCCGGAATTCTCAAAATAGTCGGGCGGAGTGGGGGCCGGCGCGAAGACACCGGAAATGCCGCTTTTCATTTGCGCCGGCCCGGCAATCGGCGCCAGCTGGGAAAAGACCGGGCCGACTACAGGGGCGGCGGCGAAAGAGTTGTACCAAGCGGTGCCGCCTTCGGCGTCTCCCCAATCATGGGTGACCGGCGCAAGCAGCACGAGGCTGGAGACAAGGTCTGGCCGGTCGAGCGCGAGCCGGAGGGCAACAGCGCCGCCGAAGGAATGCCCGACGATGGTGGCCTTTTGCCCCGGCGCCATCTGCTCCAGTACGCCGGCCATCTGGCCTGCCTGCGCGGCAAGGCTTTCGGCGCCGCTGAAGCGGTCGGAATATCCATGCCCCGGCCGGTCTGCCATCAGCACGCGCAGGTCCATCTCCAGGCGCGGGGCCAGCGTACCGCTGAACTCACGGGCGTTGGCGCTGGCGCCGTGGATCATCAGCACAACAGGCGCGGTTTCCGGCCCGCGTGTCATCACATGAACACCGTGACCGTTCACGCCGATGCGCTGGCCTTCGGCGGGATAGGCCGCTTCGACCTTCGAGGTATACGCCAGGCTGCTCACGCAAGCACCAAGGCTCAGGCCCGACAGGGCCACGAGGGAAACGATGAGCATGCGTTTCAAAGCTCCAGGCCTTCGGCCTTCAGCGTCAGGCGGGCCTCGGCCGCCTTTGCCTGGGGCATCAGCGGATAGATTTTCAGCGCCTCCCGGTAACTGTCGAGCGCTTCGGCTTCCCCGCCGAGCTGTTCGAGAACAAAGCCGAGGCCCAGCCAAGCGCCGAAATGCCGGGGTTCTGCCTCCAGGGCCTGGTTCAGGTCTCGCAGCGCTTCGGAATAGTTTTCTTCGGACAGGAAGATGCCGGCGCGCCGGTGCCAGGCTTCGGCAAAGTCTGGCCGCATCAGGATCACCCGGTCCAGCAGGTCGCGCGCAAGCTCTGTTTCACCATAGGCCAGCGCTTCGGCGGCGCGGCGCATCACGAGGTCTGCGCTGGGGGAGCCGGATTCCAGCCAGCTGGCCCAGATGTCGTCAGCCACATCGGCTGCGATCGCCTCATCCTCGGCCGTCTTCAGCTTCTCGAACATCTGATCGGATGGAAAGGCCTGCGCCAGCGGCGCCAGCGCAAACAGCAGAAGGGCAGGGAGAAGCTGCTTGATCATGCTTTCCAATATGACGCCCCGGCGGCCGGCGGCAACGCCCGCTTTCAGGTCAACTGTTAAAGAAGGGCCTGGTCTCAGAGAAGACCCTGGCGGATCAGCTCGCTTTCAAGCCGCGCGGCGCCGGTGAACAGGTGGGTCTGGTAGCCGAGCGCGTCTGCCATCGCGATATTGCGCGGCGCATCGTCGATGAACAGCACATCGCGCGGATCAGGGTCGCCCATGCGCGTGCGGGCATAGTGGAAGATTGCCGGGTCGGGCTTCACCAGGCCGATCTGTCCGGAAACCACAACCTCGCGGAAGCGGCGGAGGGCCGGAAACATGTCCAGCACCTGCGGCCAGACTTCGCCGGGCATGTTGGAAAGGCCGTAGAGGGGCACTTCGCGGCCGAACAGCATCTCGATCAGCCGGTCCGTGCCGGTGATGTAGCCATCAAACATGTCGGCCCAGCGGCTGTGCCAGGCGCGGATCTGGGATTCGTATTGGGGATAGCGCGCAATCAGCGGGGCGGCATTGTCAGCAAAGCTGACGCCGCGGTCATGCTCGAGGTGCCACTCCATGGTGCACACTTCGGCAAGGAACCGGTCTGCTTCAGCAGCGTTGCTGAAGATTTGGGAATAGAGCCGCGCCGGCGACCAATCGAGCAGGACGCCACCTAAATCGAACAGGGCGATGCGGGCTGTCATGGTGCCGCCTCAATCCCTGTTCATCTAAGGGTCAGCCTTGTTTCGCTTTGAAACGCGGGTCGGTTTTGTTGATCACATAGACCCTGCCCTTACGGCGCACGATCTTGCAGTCACGGTGACGCGACTTGAGCGATTTGAGAGACGAGCGGACTTTCATGGGTCTGGCCTGGAACGTTTATAAATTGGGAAAGCGGAGCGCGTAATGAATCCGGATAGCCGAGTCAAGAACGGTAACTGCGGCGAGAAAGCCACCGAGAGGGTAAAATCCATGATTATCACAGGATTGGCTCAGTCAAAATGGATGGGAATTGCCGTTGTCTGCGGGGCGCTGGCCTCCTGCGCGGCCGGGCCGCAGGCCCCTTCGCCAAAGCCCCCGGTGACCGGAACGCCCTCTCCGGCGCCTGAAACCGGGCCGATTGTCTACAGATCCTCCGGCCATGCCGCGATGGATGCCTGGCGGAACGATTTTTCCGCCCGCGCGATGGCGGCAGGCCATGACCGGGCGATCGTCAAATCGCTGCTGGAGAATATCAGCCCGATCACGATGTGGCTGGGCACCGCCGACACCTTGCAGACCCAGACCGCGCCAAGTGATCAGGCCGAATTTGCCAAGCCAATCTGGGACTATCTGGCCACGCCGCTGGGCAATACGCGGATCACGCAGGGCCAGCAGAAACTCGCCTCCACCCGCGCGACCCTGGATGCCATCGAGGCCGCCTATGGGGTCGACCGCTCGGCGCTGCTGGCGATCTGGGGGATGGAGACCAATTTCGGCGGCTTCATCGGCCGGGATGATGCGGCCAACGCGCTGGCCAACATGGCGGTGGAAGGCCGGCGGCGGAACCTTGCCGAAACGGAACTCTACGCCCTGATGAAAATCCTCAAGGATGGCGACGCCCGCCGCGGCGACCTGATCGCCGGCTGGGCCGGGGCGATGGGGCAGACCCAGTTCATGCCCTCCACCTATGTGGCGCATGCGGTCGATTTTGACGGCGATGGCCGCAAGGATGTCTGGAAAAGCGAAGCCGATGCGCTCGCCTCGGCCGCCAATTATCTTGCCCGGTCCGGATACATGAAGGGTCAGCCCTGGGGCATCGAAGTGCTGACACCGGAAGGATTTGACTTCAGCCTGGCCGACGGCAGCGAACGCCGGATGGCGACCTGGGTAGCGGCCGGTCTTTCCCCGATCCGGGGCGGAAACTTTGATACTGGCGGGGCAGATTTCGCAGAACTCTGGCTGCCGGCCGGGGCGAGCGGGCCGAAATTCCTGCTGTTCAAGAATTTCAACGTGTTCAAGACCTATAACCGGGCCGATTCCTATGCGCTGGCGGTGGGACTGTCCGGCGACATGATCGTGGGCAAGGGCGGCCCGGTGGCGGCTTGGCCGAAGCATCTGCCGCCACTGACTGTGGCGGAAGTGCGTGAGCTTCAGACCAGCCTCAACGCCCTTGGCTATGATGCGGGCACGCCGGATGGCATCGCCGGCCGGCGGACGAAGACCGCGCTGCAGAACTTCCAGAAGGCGCGCGGCTTCCTGGCTGACGGCTATCCGACGAAGGAAATGCTGGAGGCTGTCCGGTCGGGCGCGCCAGCCATCAACTGAGGCAAGGTCCGGGGCGGCGTCAGTCGTCGTCCCGGATCTCGCCGAGACCGTCCTTCATGCCAAACCGGGCATAGAGGAACATGGCGATCAGCATGCCTGCGCAGAGATAGAAGGGCAGTTCGCGGCTGACATATTCGTAGAAAAACAGCCCGAAGAAGGGCGTCACGATATAGCCCATGCCATTGGCCGAGATGACGAGCCCGGCGACATTTCCCTGAAGCTGGGGCGAGACGGCGAGCGAGGCCCCGCTGGAAAAGCCAGGCCGCGCAAGGCCCTGGCCAAGGCCGATCAGGAATTGCGACAGGATGAGGCTCGCAAAATCATTGGCAAAGACAATCATCAGTGTGCCCATCAGTAGCGGCACGCAACCCACCCACATCAGCGTCTTGTTGCGCAGGTGCAGGCGCGGAATGATCACGAGCTGGGCAAGCAGCACGGCCACCGCGCCGACCGTGAAGGCCGGGCCGGTATATTGAGCCGCCTCGCGGCCCGAGACGCCGAGCTTGTCCATCACCGCGAAGACGAACACCTGGGTCAGCACGCCGGTGACCAGCGACATGGCCACGGCATAGACGAGGAAGGGCAGGACCCTGTCTGAGTGCCAGAGGCCTTTGGCGCCGATCTCGGCATCGATCTTGACCGCGTCGGCTACTGGCGCGCGGGTTTCCGGCAGGCGCCACCAGACCAGCGCGGCCATCGTTCCGGCGAGCAGCGCGGTTACCAGGGCAGGGGAGAGGATGCCGACCCAGGCCACCAGCGCGGCGGCAAAGGCCGGGCCAATGACACTGCCCACGCTGAAGCCGGAGGAGAGGAAGGCAATCTCGCTCTGGCGCTCTGCCTTGCTGGTGCGATCCGCCACATAGGCCTGCGCGGCGGGGTTTGCGGCCGAGCCGATCAGGCCGAACAGCGAGCGGGCGAGGGCAAGGCAGATGAAAACGGCGATGATGTTCGTCATGATGCCGGAAAGGGCGAGCCGGCCGGTCAGCCAGATGAAGAACATGGACGCTGCGTAGCCAGCCAGGCCAATGGCGGCGACCTTGCGGCGGCCCCAGAGATTGGACCGCTTGCCCCAGAAGGGCGAGGTCAGCGACCAGAGGAGGGCCGAGAGCGAAAACACCGCGCCCGCCATCCAGTCCGGCATCTGCATTTCCCGTGTCAGCTGGGGCAGCACCGCGGCGAGCAGCATCGTATTGCCGGCACCGATGGCCATGAGGGCGAAGAAAAGCAGGATGAAGGCGCCCCGGCGATCCGGGCGGGACTGATCGGGCAGCCGGTCATTTGTGCCTGGCATGAGTATGTTTTCCGCTCCCCACGGATTTTGCCGAGTGCGGTGCGCCCGAATATGCCCCTTGTGAACGTGGCTTTAAGACGCGCCGGGCATGAAGGGTAGGCTCAGCTTCTGAGTCTTGAAAGGGAAATGACGCGCGGTGCTCCAACTTGCCGGTCTTGTCATTGTTCTCCTGCTGGTGGGAGGTGGGCTGGCGCTGACCGGCGGGCCAGCGGCGATGCATGCGCTGCCGTTTGAGCTGGCGCTGATCGGCGGGGCGGCCATCGGCACAGTGATGCTGGCAAATTCGCCGGCCGTGGCGCGTGAGGCGCTGGCGGGCTTTGTGCGCGCCTTCAAGGGCGCGCGCTGGAAGAAGGCCGACTATGCCGATCTCTTCACCCTGACCGGCGGCCTGATGCGGGCTGTCAAACGCCGCGGCTTTGTCGCCATCGAGGCGGACATCGAGCGGCCGGAGGAATCGGCGCTTTTCCAGGCCGCGCCGCGCATTCTGGAAGATGCGCCTGCGCGCACGCTGATCTGCGACGCCTTCCGCCTGATGGCGCTGGACCTCTCCGATCCTCAGCGGGCGGATCAGCGGATGATGGAAGCCATTGACGGGCATATGGCGCAGCGGGCCAAGGCGGTCGGCGCGCTGCAGACGCTGGCTGACGCGCTGCCGGCGCTGGGCATTGTGGCAGCCGTGCTCGGCATCATCCGCACCATGGGCGCCATCGATCAGGAACCGGCCATTCTGGGCGCGATGATCGGGGCGGCGCTGCTGGGCACATTCCTCGGCGTGTTCCTGGCGTATGGGCTCGTCGGCCCGATTGCGGCGCGCTATGGCCAGATCGTGGAGGAAGAGGCGGTCTTTCTCGAAACCATCCGTGTGCTCATCCGCAGCTTCGGGGAGGGCGCGGCGCCCTCGCTCGCCATCGAGATGGCGCGCACGACGCTGCCCCTGGCGCTGCAGCCGGATGTCGCCGGGATGGGCGGGGCGCCGGTCACCCCGCTGGCGGGCGCGCGAAGACCAGCTGCCTGATTGGCGCCGGGAGGCATAGAGGCTAGGCTCGCCGGCGAACCGATCCAATCTGTACAATGAGGCTGTCGCCCATGTCCCGCTTCGATGAACTTGTGGCCACTGTCGAGGTCTATCAGGCCCTGGCAGAGGAGAATTACAACCGTATCCGGCGCCTCGCTGAAGAGGTCCGCTCGGGGCTGTGTGACTATCTGGGCGCCAGCGATGGGGTGTGCGTGCATCTGGTGCCGCCCGCCGGCCCGTTCGAGCCGCGCTCCTATGGTGACCAGGCGTTCTCCATCCCGCCGCGTGGCTTCCGCCCGCTGGGGCCGGTGTCGTTTGGTCTCGCCGTGCGGGTTACCAAATCGCAGGACTGGCTGAGGCTGGCGCTGCACTGCCGCAAAGCCGGCGAGAGTTTCATCGTGCATATCGAGGAGGGGGCCGAATATGAGTTCCGTCTGCCGATCAGCGAGGAAGATGCCCGGCCTTTCAATGCGCATATCTTCGAGCACATCCAGGACTGGTTCAAAGAGAATATCGAACGGTATCGCGAAGGGGCGTATGGCGCCCGCGCGATCGGGTTTGAGTTCTCCCTGCCTGAGTCCAAATCCAAGCTGGATATCTGAATACCCATAAAGGACCTAAATACTCAGGCGTTCAGGCAGGCTTCGGTCTGGAATCAGTATTCTCCCTCTTGGGGAGAAAATTTATTTCCGGTTTTTGCAGAAAATCCGTCTTGACACGGATTATTCACCAGCGGCCTGAAGTTCTGCCCCATGAACGCGCAGCCAGGATCTGTGGCGCTTCCAGTCGGGGCAGCATTTGGCCACCAGAGACCAGAATTTGTTCGAATGGTTCATCTCCTTGAGGTGGGCGCACTCATGGGCTGCCACATAATCCAGCACTTCGGGCGGGGCCATGATCAGGCGCCAGGAGAAAGAAAGCTGGCCATCGGAGGTGCAGGACCCCCAGCGGGACCGTGTATCCTTGACGGAAATCCCTTTATATTCAACGCCAAGCGTTTCGGTGTGGCGTTTGACAGCGCGCGCCAGATCGGCGCGTGCCTGCTTTTTCAGGAACCGCTCGACCCGCATATGAATGGTCTCGGCATCCCCGGGAACATACAGGATTTTCGGCTCACCGGCAGTAAGCTTCGCGAGCCGGCCTTCGCCCTCACCCGAAATCTGACAGGGAGACCCCCTGTAATTGAAAACCGCGCCATCCTCGAACCGAACAATCTCCGGAAGGTGTTGAAGTCTTGAGGAAATCCAGTCCACGCGCTCTGCTGCGAAGGCGGCCGCAGCCTCCATCTGACGTGGGCTTGGGGCAATCGCGACGGCCTCCCGGCGGCGCTCGTCCAGCCGGATAATCAGCCGCCTGGCCTTGGCATTGACCTCAAGGCGTACTTTCACCCGCTGACCGCCGGGTGCCTTCAATGTCATGGTCTGGCCATTGTTGTAGAGCATGTGTAAAGAATCCGCACTGAACACAGCGGCCACACCGCACCCCCCCAAACCGAAACCAGAGGGACATCTTATGAAGTATTTGCTCACCGGCGTGATCGCTATAACTTTGCTTACGGCATGTGGGCAGAAAGACAAGCCGAGTGGTGAGGCTGCTCTCGCGGCAGTTGAATTTGATGTGTCGAAACTTGCTGATGTCTCGCTCCGGAAAGGGGATGCAGCAACTGCCTCCCAGGCCCTCGCCGCTTTCTCCCTGTCTGAGTCCGGTTCTGGTATCCTGTCCTTTGACAGCAAGGACATCAGCGGCGACAAGGCCATCTTCACCAATGTGATCCTGTCCATCCCCCGGGACACCGGCGCCAGCGAGCCGCTCTATACCGATGAGGAAATCGCCGAACTCTTCTCCTATATGGACTATGACGGCGACGGCATTGCCGATGACGGCTCGGAAATGACGCTGGACGAATACAGCGCCAGCATGAATGCCACAGAGCCAGCCGGCCCGCCGCCTGTGGTCAAGGCTGCCAAGCTGGAATTCGACGGCCTCGGCATGATCAATGGCGCGGCGAACTTCTCGCTGATGCGCCTGTCCGACATCACCGTCACCCCGGTGGAAGGCTCTGAAGACCAGAGCAGGGGCACTGTGGGCAGCATTGAGCTTATCAACCCGTCTCCGGAAACGGCTGCCTGGGTCGCCAGCCTGTTCAGCCAGGGCGAGCCCGACGATCTTCCCGAAGGCGCAGCGCTGTCCTTTGATCGCTGGGCAATCAAGAATGTTGAT
Source organism: Hyphomonas sp. (assembly GCF_013823385.1). Taxonomy (GTDB): domain Bacteria; phylum Pseudomonadota; class Alphaproteobacteria; order Caulobacterales; family Hyphomonadaceae; genus Hyphomonas. Next base: position 19,580 of record NZ_PNMA01000031.1, on the reverse strand, counting down.
CTCGACATCCAAGATGCCAGCGGCACGGGCGGCTTTGAGCTGGCCTCCTTCTATATTGACGGCCTGAAGGACGAGAAGGCCGGCAGGATGGGCCTCTCGAAGCTGAACTTCCAGTTCAGCGAGGAAACCTCCGGCGACGTGAACATCAAGCTGGACGGTTTTGGCCTTGCCGGTCTCGACTATGGCCTGATCGCCGCTGCTGCCAACAGCTCGGCCGATCCGACGGCCATGACCGAGGCGATGCAGGCCGATCCGGGCAATCCGGGCTTTGATGCCGCCGTGATGAAGGGCCTGAAGGCGGACGTCGTCGGGGCCAGCATCGACCTGGCTTCGTTCAACTCCTATGTCGGCCGTGACAAGCAGGGCCGGGCGACCAAGATCACCACCGACCCGTTCACCCTGACAGTGGCTGCCCGCGACAATCCCGATGGGGAGCAGTTTGCCGGCGCGCTGGCGACGCTCGGCTATGAGACGCTGACGCTGAGCGCTGCAGGCGAGCAGCTCTATGATCCGGATGCGGACATCGTGACCCTGCCGAAGGGCAAGAACTACTGGCAGCTTAACGATGGCTTCAAGCTGGACGTTTCGGCCAAGTATGAAGGCTCCAAGGCGATTGCTGCGGCTTCGTCTGCGGCGCAGCTGGACGCCAACCCCGACGCCATGATGGACGCGATGATGAGCAAGCTGGCCTTCCACCAGTTTGAAATCTCCTTCGCCGACAAGGGCTTCTTCAACCGCGCCCTCAACGCCTATGCGGCGCAGTCGGGTGAAGATCCGGCCAACCTGCGCGCGCAGATTTCCGGCGTGATGGCGATGGCGCCGATGATGGCGGGCAGCACTGGCATCGACGTTGCTGTGGTGACCGAGCTGGCAACGGCGATCTCCAGCTTCGTTCAGGATCCCAAGACCCTGACGATCAGCATGACGCCGCAAACGCCGGTAACGGCGCAGACCTTCGTGGATGCCGCGAGCAACCCGTCTGATCCGGCCAAGAAGCTGGACAAGACGAAGCTCGGCTTCTCCGCTGGCAACAAGTAAGCGATTGCCGGTCAAGGCATACTGGGAAGGGCGCGGGGCTGAATGGCTGCCGCGCCCTTTTCATTGAGGGATATTGGAGTCATAGGCTTGAACGCATGAGACTGGCGTTTTTCGGTGATGTTGTCGGCAAGCCCGGCCGGGCGGCGGTGCTGGAGCACCTGCCGGGCCTGCGCGCGCGTCTGCGGCTCGATTTTGTTGTGGTCAATGGCGAGAATGCCGCCGGCGGCTTCGGGCTCACCCGTCAGATTGCGGAGGAGTTCTTCGGCGCAGGCGCAGACTGCCTGACGCTGGGCGATCATGCCTGGGACCAGCGCGAAGCCCTCACCTATATTGAGCGGGAGCCGCGCCTGCTCCGCCCGCTGAACTATCCGGCAGCCGCTGGCGCGCCGGGGAAGGGGGCAGAGCTTTACATGCTGCCCGATGGGCGCCGGGTGGGCGTGGTGCAGCTTCAGGGCAATGTTTTCATGCGCCAATCGCTGGCCTGTCCGTTCACGGCGGCCGATGCGGCGCTCGACCAGATGCCGCTGGGCGCGGTGGCGGACGCCGTAATCGTGGACATGCATTGCGAGGCCACCAGCGAGAAGATGGCGATGGGCCATCATTGCGATGGCCGCGCGAGCCTGGTGGTGGGCAGCCACACGCATGTGCCCACGGCCGACACGATGATCCTCAATGGCGGCACGGCCTATCACACGGACGCCGGCATGTGCGGGGATTATGATTCGGTGATCGGTATGCAGAAGGAAATGTCGCTTTACCGCTTCACCACGCAGCTGCCGGGCGAGCGGTATCAGCCGGCGCTGGGCGAGGGCACGCTCTGTGGCACCTATGTGGAAACCGATGATCGCACGGGCCTTGCGCTGCGCGTGGAGCCGATCCGCATGGGCGGGCGCCTCAGCCCGCAGGTGCCAGAGCTTTAGCGTGTTCTGCTGAAGATGCTTCAGGACGCGCCTTCGTGTCCGGAATGTCATGACAAAGCTTTATATTAAAATCCCCTCAGAAAGCAGCGCGCGGGGTTGAGCCGCTGGCCGGCATTTGTTTGGTTGCGCCGGACATTTGCAGAGACCTGAGAGGAGATCATATCATGGCTCTACAGAAATTCCGGGCACGTACTGTTTCGGCAATGCTGGCGCTGGCCGTCATGGGCGGGGGCGCTGCCATCGCGCAGGGCACTGAAGCTGCGCCCGCCGCCATTGCGCCGATGACGGACGCCGAAGCCACCCAGTTCGTGGCCGCCAACAAGAAGGTGACGGAAGTTGCCAACAAGATGACGCTGGAGCTGCAGGCGGCCAAGAGCGAGGACGAGGCGGCTGCCGTTCAGGCCAAGGCCGAGCAGCAGATCACGGCCGCCATCCAGAAGGAAGGCATCACGCCCAAGCGGTATACGGAGATTATCCAGCTGGCCGAAACCGATGAAGCCACCCTTGCCAGGCTGCGCGCCAAATTCGGCAGCTGAGGCGGGCTGACCGCCAGAGTTTAGCCAGAGTTTTGGAGGGGCCGCTCCAGCCGGGGCGGCCCCTCTTGCATGCGAAATTGAGTTGGCGTAAATCGCGCGCCGCTGCCGGGAGCTGCGAGAGGCGCGGGCCGGGCGGTGGAGCCTTCTTTCGCAATCCCATGCCCGATGTGTCGTTTGACTGTGTGTCCTGCGGCGCCTGCTGTTTCAGCCGGAACCCCCGCTATCTCGAACTTCTCCCCTGGGACGCCGCCCGGTCCCTGCCGCCGGAGAGCCTCTTCACCGAAGAGGGGCGCACCTTCGTGCGCTTCGACTGCGGCCACTGCATCCACCTTGACCTGTCCAACGGCAAGGCCGCCTGCCAAGTCTACGAAGACCGCCCCGAAGCCTGCCGCGCCTTCCGTGCCGGGAGCTTTGAGTGCGTCAAGGCGAGACGCGCGAATGGGGTGATGGGTGCGAGGGCGCGGGACGCCCCGTAGGGCGGGTTAGCCGAAGGCGCAACCCACCATGGGGCGAGGGAACACGGTGGGTATCGCACCGCTCAATCCATCTGATGCGTGCTGCGAGTCGCGCTGCGTCTTCAATAGTTATTTCAGGTATGCCGCTATTGCGGCCACCTCCGTGTCCGGAATGTTCTTGAGGCGAAGGTAGTTGTAGATATGCGCGCCCATGCCCATGGGCGCCATAGCGTTGGGGATTGGATCTGTTACGCCCAGCACAGCAGTGCCCTCGAAGTTAAGGTACTCTCGGCGCGCAAGGTCGTGTATTTCGTACATTAGTTGGACAGTCATTCGGTCAAATGTTCCTGCGCCAAATGCGGTTTGCTTAAGGCCAAGCTGTTTTCTTTGAACCGCGACCTTAAACAAGACAAATTGGCGATATGTCAGGCTCTCAGCAGCTTTTGCTATTTGATGAGCCATTTCGACATTCAGTTCAGAATCGAATGCGGCATTGGCCAGAAACATTGCAAGGTATGGGATTTTCTTTTCCTCTGCTTCGCGTTGCGCCTTTAGAAGAATCGCTTCTGCGAACTCTTCCGATTTCTTTCGCCCGTTTTTGGGCTGGCTGAAGAAGTCATCGTTCCGAAGTGTCTCGCCATTTTTGATTCTCTGGTCGATTTCGACCGCGGCAATTGCCAGAGTAGCTCCTATTCGAGTCTTTTCACGTGGGCCAAGTAGGCGCTTAGAAATTTCAAGGCCAATGCCCTTGAGAACACGGGCGGCGACAACGCCCCCTGCAGCGCCGCCGACCACGCCGACTGGACCGCCAAGCAGGCCTATGGCTCCTCCAATTGCAGCGCCGCCAATATCAGAACCGGACGAAATCAAGTTATCGATTTTATCTTCTGGTTTGTCATTCATGCTCCACCCATCAGCAGGCTTTTTGTCGAAAGCACTACCCTAGTCTATAGCCTCGCGCTTCCGGCCGTCCTCGGAGAGATAAATCTCTCCGCCCTTGTCCAGAAACTCACGGCTCTTTTCTTCCATGCCCTTGCGCGCTTCTGCGGCCTGCCGCTCCAGGTCCAGACGTTCGTTCTCGGACATTCCGGCGGCGTAGTCGCGGACTTCGGCGGTGATCTTCATGCTGCAGAATTTCGGGCCGCACATGGAGCAGAAATGGGCGACCTTGTGGGCGTCTTTCGGCAGGGTCTGGTCATGGAAGTCGCGGGCGGTTTCGGGGTCGAGGGCCAGGTTGAACTGGTCTTCCCAGCGGAACTCGAAGCGCGCGCGGGAGAGGGCATCGTCGCGCAGCTGCGCGGCTGGGTGTCCCTTGGCGAGGTCGGCGGCATGGGCGGCGATGCGGTAGGTGATGACGCCGACCTTCACATCATTGCGGTCCGGCAGGCCCAGATGCTCCTTGGGCGTCACATAGCAGAGCATGGATGTGCCAAACCAGCCGATCATCGCTGCGCCGATGCCGGAGGTAATGTGGTCATAGCCGGGGGCAATGTCCGTCACCAGCGGCCCGAGCGTGTAGAAGGGGGCTTCGCCGCAGGCCTTGAGCTGCTTGTCCATGTTCACCTTGATCTTGTGCATCGGTACGTGGCCGGGCCCTTCGATCATCACCTGGCAGCCCTTGGCCCAGGCGATCTTCGTCAGTTCACCGAGGGTTTCGAGCTCTGCAAATTGCGCCGCGTCGTTGGCGTCCGCGATGGCGCCGGGGCGCAGGCCGTCGCCGAGGGAGAAGGAGACATCATACGCGCGCATGATGTCGCAGATTTCCTCGAAATGGGTGTAGAGGAAGCTCTCCTTGTGATGGGCGAGCATCCATTTGGCCATGATCGAGCCACCGCGCGAGACGATGCCGCAGACGCGCTTTGCGGTGAGGTGGATATAGGCGAGGCGCACGCCGGCATGGATGGTGAAATAGTCGACGCCCTGTTCGCACTGTTCGATCAGCGTGTCGCGGTAGACTTCCCAGGTGAGGTCTTCGGCGACGCCGTTCACTTTTTCCAGCGCCTGATAGATCGGCACTGTGCCGATCGGAACCGGGCTGTTGCGGATGATCCATTCGCGGGTGTTGTGGATGTTGCGCCCCGTTGAGAGGTCCATCACATTGTCCGCGCCCCAGCGGGTCGCCCAGACCATTTTCTCCACCTCTTCCTCGATGGAGGAGGCAACCGCCGAGTTGCCGATATTGGCATTGATCTTCACAAGGAAGTTGCGCCCGATGATCTGGGGTTCCAGCTCGGCATGGTTGATGTTTGCCGGGATGATGGCGCGGCCCCGGGCAATCTCTGAGCGGACGAATTCGGGTGTGATGAATTCGGGGATGTCGGCGCCGAAGGAATTGCCCTGGTCGATCTGGGCGCGGGCGTTTTCGAGGGCTTGCTGGCGGCCAAGGTTTTCCCGCTCGGCGACATAGATCATCTCCTTGGTGATGATCCCGGCGCGGGCGAACTCGTATTGCGTGACCATCTGGCCGGGCAGGCCGCGCAGGGGCTTGTGCTTCACCGGGAATTCTCGGGCGAGATATTTGCCGGTGGCGCCGCCATTGTCTTCCGGCTTTACATCGCGGCCTTCATATTCCTCGAGGCCGCCGCGCGCCAGCAGCCAGTCGCGCCGGTGGCGGGGGAGGCCCTTCTCCACGTCGATCTCGGCGGAGGGGTCGGAATAGGGGCCGGAGGTGTCATAGACGCGCACGGGCGGTTCGTTCGCCGACGGATGAAGGTCAATCTCGCGGTGGGGCACGGCGAGGCCCGGCGCGGGATGGGTGTAGACCTTGCGGCTGGCGGGCAGGGCGCCGGTGGTGACTTTGGGGGCGTCGAAATCGCCGGGCTTGGCTGGCTTGTTCATGGTGCGGACTTTCTCTTGTGATAGGTGAGGGCCATGGCGATGCAGTGACGCACGGGGGTGGCCGGAAGGGGCTGGCTGAGGGGGAGGCGGATTTCGCGGTTCCCGATAAAGGTGAGGTCATCGCTGTATCGCGCGCGCCCGTCTTCGATGAGCGAGGTCTGGCAGCTGACGAAGATGCTGGCAAATTCGGGACGTTTCGGCGACCAGGCGAGGCGGATCGTGGTGCCGCTTCTCGTGGCCTGTGTGAGATAGGCTGGCTCGGCCCATTTCAGGGTTTCGGTCAAAGCGCCCACCTCAGGAAGATTTGCCGCCGTTTCGAAGACCAGCTGGCGGATCGCAAGCAGGAATGCTCGCGCTGCCGGAGGATACCCGTCATATACTGCAGAGACGGCTGGCGTCATGGATGGCGGGAGGGCCGTGCTGGCCATTGGTTCACTCCGTCCCTCGCGCCGGCATGACCCGGATCAGGTTCAAAGGGTAACTCTCAGCCCGGCCCCATGCCGGACACCCCTCGGATGGCCATCAACATAGGCGAGATGCTGCCCGCGGGAAAGGGGGAAGACAAAAGCTGACCACGGGGAACCTTCGGGTGGCCTGCGCATTAACTAACCGCCATTGCCGGCCGAAGGGGGAGAGACAGATGAAAGCTTTTCACGCAGTACTGACCGCAATTCTGGTCCTGTTCTTTGCCGTTATGCTGATTTTCCGGTTGGCGGACGGGTCGTTCCAGTCGGCCGGCGCACGGATGGACCGGATGCTTGGCGCGGCTGCGACCGAAGCGAGCTCGGCCGCAGAAGACGTGGCCGCAGCCACTGACTCTGCCGTCCAGGATATCGCCGAAGATATTGCCGATAGGCGGGACGACGAGAACTGACCTGCTGTTTTGGGGACTGTGCCCGTCTTTGCCGGTGAACGCGGCGCACTTTAAAAGTTAGGCAATTTACTAAGTGACTTGACCGGTGCTGCGAGATCGAGTTACTTAGGTATATGCCTAACATTCTTTCCCCGGATTCAAATGCCCTCGATCGCGGCTTTCAGGCGCTCGCCGACGCAACGCGCCGGGGAGTTATCGCCCGCCTGGCGCAGGGCGAAGCGAGTGTCGCTGATCTTGCGGCGCCTTATGACATGGCGCTGCCCAGCTTTCTGCAGCATGTCCGGGTTCTCGAAGCGGCGGGATTGATCAGTACAGTGAAGACAGGCCGCGTTCGCACCTGCTGGCTGGAGGCCCAGCGCCTCGCCGCGCTGGATCAGTGGATTGCGGGCTATGAGGCCGCCTGGAACACGCGGCTCGACCGCCTGGGACAAATTCTTGAGACCAAAGGAGACACTCAATGAGCCATAAATCGATGGCCCACAGAACCGCCACGCTTGAGCGGACTTATGCGGCCAGCCCGGCGCGCGCATTTCATGCCTGGGCAAATCCCGATCTGCGGCGGGTGTGGGGGGCGCCTTCCGACGAGGTGGAAATCCGCAATGATGCATCAGATTTCCGGGTGGGCGGGGAAGACATTCAGACCTGTCTCGTGGAGGGGCATCCCGTTGCCACTGTGGTCGGCCGCTATCATGACATCGTGCCCGATGCGCGGATCATCTATACCGAAGTGATCCGGGATGAGGCGCAGCTGCAGGGCATGAGCCTCGTATCGGCAGAGTTCATTGCAGAGGGCAAGGGAACGCGCCTTGTGGTGACCCTGCAGACACTTGCCGTTGACGGATCAGATCTTCTCGCAGAGGCCGAGCTCGGCTGGACGAGCGCCCTGGACCGCCTCGGGGCCTTGCTTGTGACGGCTTAGCGCCCGCTCATTTCTGGCTGTTGAAAAAGAGGAGGATGGCATCCTCAATCTGGTAATCAGCCTGCGGACGGGCGAGCCATTCATGGCCGCCTGTGCTGGAGGTAGTTGCGACGAGGACGGAGCCTCCGGCGCAGTTTCGCGTCGTGGCCGTCATTCCCGGAACGGAGGAAGCGCGGGTGGGGGCGCCGCAGGCTTTCATCTCGGCAAGCTTTGCCTCTGCCTTCACGAAACCGAGATGGGGCTGCGTGCGCCAGCGCTCGGCCTTGTCATCGGGGTTCCCGTCATAGCTGAGCACCTCATCGTCCTGCGCATGATACATGAAGATCGACGTGCGCGCGGGCACATCCGGCTGGTCGGCGAAGATAGCCCCGCTGACCGGGGCGATCCCGCGCGGGGTGACCTTCATGGCCCCGGCCAGCCGGTAGGAAAGCATCGCGCCATTGGAATGGCCGGTCAGGAATATCCGGGCACGGTCGATGCCGAGGCGGCGGTCGAGGGCTTCGATGGCGGCGTCGGCATAGGCGGTCTCGTCAATGTTCCTGCGCTGGGCATAGGCGCAGCAATGGGCTGCGTTCCAGGTGCGCAGATTGTCTCCGCCCCGGCGGGAGGAGCCATTCATGTAGGCGACGGCGTAGCCCGCCTCAGTGAGCGTGCGCGTGAGGGTTTGCGATTTTCCGGCCATCCATTCTGCGCCCCCGCCGCCGCCATGGAAGACGAGCACCAGAGGTACGGGGGCCCTGGCGGGTTCGGGGGTGTAAAGGATGAGGTCCCGGGTCTCCCCGCCCGTCATCACCGGGAGCGTTTCGCCCCTGCCCGCCCGCGCGGGCGCTGCTGAGGCGCATCCGGTTGCCAGAGAGAGACTGAAAACACAGGCCGCAAGGAAAAGGCGCATGTAAAGCTCCGCAGAGAAGGACAGTTCAGGTCTAACGGATGCAGGCTGCTTTTCCGTCGCTTGCGGGCAAAAATGCGGGCATTTGTCAGCCGATCCGGGATTTCGTCTCCGCGCTCCAGCCCACGAGTACATCGTCGCCCGTCTCGATGACCGGGCGTTTGATCAGGGTGGGGTTGCCCAGGAGCAGGCCTTCCAGGGTGACACCGGAGGCGCGCGCCTTGTCAGCGTCCGACAGGCTGCGCCAGGTGGTGGAGCTGCGATTGACGAGTTTTTCGCCGACCGCCGCGATCCATCGGGGAAGTTTGGCGGGAAGGTCAGCCTCGGCGCGGATGTCGACGAACTCGGCGGGTTTCCCGGACGCTTCGAGTTCCTTGATCGCCTTCTTGCAGGTGTCGCAGTTTTTCAGGCCGTAAAGGGTGCGCGTCATGGGACATCTCTTATAATCTGGAACGGGTGTCTGGGCCGCAGATATGGCCGGGCTGGAGGATCTGCAACCTGCTCATCAGAGCTGTCAGCAGAGCTTAGCAGTCAGCCAGGATCGTCAACGAAAACTTCGCCGTCGAGGTCATCCAGGCGGCGCTGCAGATGCAGGCGCACGTCCTGGACCGCTTCGTTATAAACCGCCGGGCCGATCAGCGCCGTCATCCGGTCCAGCAGTTCGCCTGCCTGGAACTGGCTGAGGGTGATGTCGAAATCCTGCGATGCGAGCTTGCGCAGCTCATCGACAAGGCGCTGGCGGCGTTCCGGGGAGAGGACGAGTGTCTTCATTCCCGGACAACACCGACAATGGGGCCCATGTCCAGGCCGGCCTCGCTGCGCTCGAGCGCGGGTACGTAGACCTTTGAGACAGCCCCATCGAGATAGAGCGCGTTGGGTGTGCCAAGCTCGTCGCGGAAGAGGCGGGCGAAGGAATGGAAGTTCACGGACACATCGCTGATCACGAAATAGACATGGCGGCCATCTGCGCTGACGCCGACGCCGTTGCGGCGGCGCAGGCTCGTGCCATCCGGATTGAGCGCTGGGTGAAGCTCGCCATCGATCACCAGCATCGGGCCGGACTGGGTGGCAAAGCGCGGCGGGGCGTCCCTGAACATCTCGTCGAAGGCGAGGGTTTCGGAAACGCCCGCCCGGCCATTGTCGATCCAGAAGACGCCATTCGGCAGCATGCCGAAATTTCCGGGACCCGCCGAGCGCACCAGGCCCATCTCCGCTTCGCCGTCCTCGATATAGAGGCCAACGGGCCGGCGGTCGTCATGATACATACCAGCATTCATCGCGAAGACGAGATTGCCGCCCTTGGAGGCGACATGATTGGCCAGCCGGTCAAACTGACCGAAGGGCGCGCCCGTCTCGTCCCGCAGGAACAGGCGGATCGTATCCTGCGACGCATCGAACTCGCAGACGAGATAGGGAAGGTTTTCAAAGGTTTGCGTCTTGCAGGGGCCGTCTTCCGCGCTGCCGCAGGCTGAAAGAACCGCGCCGCAGAGGGCCAGAAGAAGGGGAGGCAACCGCATGTCCTGCAGGTTAATCATCGGCCGGGGATTCGCAACTGCGCCAAGTGCTTATGCTGTGAAAGCTGTCCTTTACCCCCCTTTGCTAGGGGTGGCGTCAAAGGGGTCTTCCGATGAACCAGTCTTCCGCCGTTCACGCGCCGCCGTCCGGCCCGCTCCTGCACAGGTTCGCCGGCGTGCCCTTTGTCGTCACGGTGTTCCTGTCTGCGGCGCTGGTCTTCCTCGTCCAGCCGATGTTTGCCCGTATGGCAACGCCGCTGCTCGGCGGGTCTCCGAATGTCTGGAACGTGTCGCTGGTCTGTTTCCAGGCAGCCTTGCTGGCCGGCTATGCCTATGCTCACCTGCTGACGCATCTGGTCAAAACCCTTTCCCGGCAGGTGATGGTGCATGGCGCGCTTCTGGTGGCCGCCGCGCTGGTTCTGCCGTTTGAACTCACGGGGCTGTTCGGCGATCCCGATCCCGCCCGCCCGGCGCTCTGGCTGATCGGGGTGTTTGCCGTCTCGATTGCGCCGCCCTTTGCGATCATTTCGGCGACCGCGCCGCTGATCCAGGCCTGGTATGCGCGCACCGGGCGGGAAGACGCCCACGATCCCTACCATCTCTATGCCGCCAGCAATGCCGGCTCTCTCCTGGGGCTGGCGGCCTATCCGCTATTGCTGGAGCCGCTCGCGCCGCTGGCAGGGCAGGCGATGGCCTGGTCTGCCGGATATGGCGTGCTGTTTGTGCTGCTTGTCGGCTGCGGCCTGCTCACGATGCGCGCTCCGGCCGAAGCTGCCCAAGCTATTGCCCCAAGTGACACGGCGGCCAGCGCAGTGCCCGCCCGCAGCCTCTGGCGCCAGCGTCTCTGGTGGCTCCTGCTTGCCTTCGTCCCGTCCAGCCTTCTGGTCGGCGTCACCACCCATATCGCCACGGATGTGGCCAGCGCGCCCTTCCTCTGGGCGCCTCCCCTGATGCTCTATATCGGCAGCTTCATTGTCGTCTTCGCCAAGAGGCCGCCGATCAGCCTGCCGGCCGCCATGTCCATTCTGCCGGTGTGTGCTGGGCTTGCCCTCTTTGTGCTGACGAAGGTGTCGGGCGTGCCGACCCTGCTCAGCTTCGCCGTCCATCTGATGGCCCTGTTCTTCGCCGCTGTCGCCTGCCATGGCCTCCTGGCGAATGACCGGCCGGAGACGGGCCGCCTCACCGAGTTCTATCTGCTGATGTCCCTCGGCGGGGTGCTCGGCGGCGCGTTCAATGCGTTGCTTGTGCCGGTCATCTTCACCACGGTTGCCGAATATCCGCTGATGCTGATCGCGGCGCTGCTGCTGATGCCCCAGCGTTATTGGCTTGGGCCGACCTGGATGATCGTGGTGGCGGCAGTTGCCGGCGGCCTCGCGATCATTGCGCAATATGTGTACGATGTTCCGGCCCTGGCGCGGGAGCCCAGCCGATCCTTCTTCGTGCTTCTGGTTCTGGCGCTGGTCGCGCTTTACGCCGTACGCCGCTCCCGGCTTGCCAGCGTCGGCGCGGCCGCCGCAATCTGGGCGATTGGCGCGGCGACGAGCCCGACGGTTGGCGCTTACTCAGAGCGCGGATTTTTCGGCGTCGTGAAGATCCATGACCGGGATGGCTACCGCGTGATGGTGCATGGCACCACGCTGCACGGCGCGCAGGCACTTGGGGAGGATGCCTGGCGGCCGGCCACCTATTATGCACCGGAAACACCCATCGGCCAGGTCTTTGCTGGCCATACGCGCCCTGGAAGGGTTGGTGCGTTGGGCCTCGGGGCGGGTTCTGTGGCCTGTTATTCCACAGAGGGGCAGCATTACACTTTTTTCGAGATCGACCCCATCGTCGCCCGTCTCGCCAGCGATCCGGAGCGCTTCACCTATCTTTCGGAATGTACGCCGGATGCGGACATTGTTCTGGGCGATGGCCGGCTCACCCTGGCCGCAGAGCCCGAAGGCGCGTTCGACATTTTGCTGATCGATGCCTTCTCGTCCGACTCGGTGCCCGCACATCTGATGACGCGTGAGGCCGTTGCGCTCTATCTCTCGCGCCTGAAGGAAGACGGTGTCCTGCTGCTGCACGTTTCCAACCGCTATATGGCGCTGGAAACGGTAGTTGGCCGCGTGGCCGGAGAGCTCGGCGTGCCCGCCCGGATGCAGTATCATACCGTGCGGGAAACGGGTTATCGTGCCCAGTCGAGCGTTGTTGTGGCCCTTGCCCGAAATGATCTGGCGCTGGCGCCTCTCGATTCCACGGGAGCCTGGAGCGTTCTGGAAAGCGATGGGGGCCGTGCGTGGACGGACGATTATTCCAACATTCCCGGCGCGATCTGGGACCGGCTGGTCCGCAAGCAACGCTGAGACAGCCGGTGCTAACCCTGCGCTTCTGAGCCGTCGGCGGCCAGGCGCTGCTTGCGCAGTTCGCTGGCACGCACCTTGACGCTTTCCGAGCGCAGCTGCCCGCAGGCGGCAAGAATATCCCGGCCCCGCGGCGTGCGGATGGGGGAGGCATAGCCCGCCCGGTTCAGCACTTCTGCAAAGGCCTCAATCGTCTCCCAGTCCGAACACTCATAGGGCGAGCCCGGCCAGGGATTGAACGGAATGAGGTTGATCTTCGAGGGCACGCCCTTCATCAGCTTCACGAGGTCGCGCGCTTCGGCCAGCGTGTCGTTGACGCCCTTCAGCATCACATATTCAAACGTGACGCGCTTGGAATTGCCAAGATCCGGATACGCACGGATCGCCTCGAACAGCGTTTGGATGTCATACTTGCGGTTGAGCGGAACAAGCTCGTTGCGCAGATCATCATTCGTGGCATGCAGCGAGATGGCCAGCATCGCGCCGGTGCGGGCGCCAAGCTCCGGGATCTTGGGAGCCACCCCGGCCGTTGAGACGGTGATGCGGCGGCGGCCGATGGAAATGCCGTCGCCATCGGAAATCGTGTCGATCGCCTCGGCCACATTGTCGAGATTGTAGAGCGGCTCGCCCATGCCCATGAACACGATATTGGTCAGGCGGCGGTCTTCATTGGAGGAGGGCCATTCGGAAAGCGCGTCGCGGGCGATGATGACCTGCTGGACGATTTCCTGCGCGGTGAGATTGCGGACCAGCGCCTGCGTGCCGGTATGGCAGAAGGTGCAGTTCAGCGTGCAACCCACCTGTGAGGAGACGCATAGCGCGCCCGCTTTGCCCACATCCGGAATATAGACGCTTTCGCCCTCGATACCGGGGGCGTAGCGTGTCAGCCATTTCTGGGTACCATCGCGGCTCACCTGATGATCGGCAATACCCGGCCGGTCGAGTTCGAACTTCTCGGCAAGCTGCGCGCGCAGATCCTTGGCGATGTCGGTCATCGCGGAGAAATCGGTTACCCCGAAATGGTGAATCCAGCGGCGCAGCTGGCGCGCGCGCATGCTGGCGGGCTTTGGCTCAAGGCCGAGGGCCTCCAGTTCCGCCTTGAGCGCGGGAACCGAAAGGCCCGTCAGGCGTTTCTTGCCAGGCACAGCGTCGTTACGGCGGCTGAGGTCGAGGGTTATTGTCATGGGCGGGCCTATAGCATGAGCAGGCGCACAAGGAAAACGGCGCGAACATGGACAGAGTTTAACGCGCCAGAGTTCGAAAATCCCTTCATTTTAGAGGGGAAATAGAAAATCCGCCGCCCAGTTGGCTCCCGTTCATATTGGTCATGCCACAGGCGGCACTGCAACTTCATCCACAGGGAGTCCTTCTCATGAAGAAATCAGTTCTCATTGCGGCCGCACTTATGCTGCCGTTCGTTCAAGCCTGCGAAACCGGCCCGAGCCAGCGCGTCCTGACCACCGGCGCTGCGGGCGCCATCCTCGGCGCGGGCGCCGGTATGATGGCAGGCGGCGACGACAAGCGGAACGCCGCCATCGGCGCGGCTGTCGGCGCCATCGCCGGTGCCTCGGTTGGGGTCTACATGGACAAGCAGGAAGAAAAACTGCGCCAGCAGACCGCCGGCACGGGCATCGAGATCGAGCGTCAGGGCGACCAGATTGCCCTCACCATGCCCTCGGGCATCTCCTTCCAGCAGGGCAGCGCGCAGATCCAGCCGGCCTTCTTCCAGACCCTGAACCAGGTTGCGGCCACGCTGAACGAGTATCCCTCCACCGCTGTGGACATCCGTGGCCACGCCTCGTCCGAAGGCGCCCGCGACTTCAACCAGCGCCTGTCGCAGCAGCGCGCCGACGCTGTGCGCAGCTATCTCGTCAACCAGGGCGTCCAGTCGGTCCGCATGTCGGCTATCGGCATGGGCATTGACTATCCGGTGGCAGACAACTCGACCGAAGCGGGCCGTTCTCAGAACCGCCGCGTCGAGATCATCCTGACGCCGGTTACCCAGTAATCGCGACAGGTTCAGCAAGCTGAACACTCAGGCGGCGGTCTCCTTCGGGAGGCCGCCGCTTTTGTTTGGGCCGGTCAGCGGCAGGCCTCTTCGGCCTTGGCAATCGCGTCGGCAGAGCCGCTGAGGGAGAAACGATAGGTCACATTCGTTCCGCGCGCCGACTGGGCCGTCACGGTCAGGCTTGAGCCTTTCTTCAGCGCGTCGACAATGCGCGGATCGTCGGCATCGTCGGCAAAGCCCTCGCGGCCGGAAACGAACATCTGCCAGGAGGACCGCCCGACCGTGGTCTTGGGCGCGTTGCTGGCCTTCAGGTCATAGGTCACGCGGAAGCTCGGCTGGTTCCTGGCCTGGCCGGACTTCCAACTCGTCACATAATACCACACCTCGCCATGCTTGACCGAGGAAGGCGCCTTGGAGCTGGCTTCCGTGGCCGCATAGCAGATCAGGTCGCCGCCTCTTTCCTCGGTAAAGACAGCCCAGTCCTTGAACCGCCCGAGCGCCTTTGGCTCAGCCGCAGCCCCGCCCGCAAGGGCCGCCGCCAGGATCACGAGACCGAGAGGCCGCGCGATGCGTGTCGTTTTATGTTGCATGTTAGATAAAATACTCACACAGTACCTCCGACGCTCCCAGATCCATACACCGGGGGCATACTCAAGCAAAACACCTGACACGAGCGTAAAAAGGAAATTACTAGCGCCATGGTTGCCTTGCGGTTCATGAAGACAGACAATGCGTGTTCGTATCCCCGAAAGGCCCGGCGCGTGTTTGACCATACCGTCCGCACAGCAGACCCGGTGATGCGGGAACGGCATGCAGACCAGATGGCTGCGATTGCCGAGCGCCGGTGCCGTAATGCGTTTTCTGAGTTGTTCAGCTATTACGCCCCGCGGGTGAAGGCCTTCATGCTGCGACTTGGGGCAGGGGACGCCGAAGCCGAGGAACTGGCGCAGGAAGTGATGATCGCCGTCTGGCAGAAGGCCGCGATGTATGACCGGCACCAGGCCTCTGTTTCCACATGGATTTTCAGGATCGCGCGCAATCGCCGGATTGATGCTCAGCGGCGCCAGCGCCGCCCGGAACTGAGCGCCGATGACCCGGTTCTGCTGCCGCCGGAAATCCAGGCCCCCGATGAAAGCCTTGCCCGCGATCAGCTCGACGCCATAGTGCGCGAGCGGCTGACAAACCTGCCCCAGGATCAGCTGATCCTCGTCCAGGCGGCCTTCTATGACGGGCTCTCGCATTCGGAAATCGCAAGGGCGTTCAA
This sequence comes from Hyphomonas sp., assembly GCF_013823385.1. Lineage (GTDB taxonomy): Bacteria > Pseudomonadota > Alphaproteobacteria > Caulobacterales > Hyphomonadaceae > Hyphomonas. The sequence goes on along the minus strand of NZ_PNMA01000031.1, from coordinate 3,980 downwards.
TCTGCCGCTGGGCACGGTCAAATCCCGTATCCGCCTGGCCTTCATGCGGTTGAAAGGAGACCTTGAAGGAGGGGTCTGACCTGAAAACTGCAATCTCCGGCTGTGTCTGCTTGACGAAAGACCAAACCGGACAATGTTTGCCTAAAGGAACGAGACCTTCTGACGCCTATGACCGCTACCTCCCAAAACGCCTTCAGCGAACTTTACAGCGCCTATGCGGCGGGATGCATCGATCCTGCCTTTGCGATGATGCTGGAAGCGCAAAGCCTGATGCGGGCCGATGTGCGCGCCTCGGTGGCCGTGAGCGAGATGATCGCCGGCAACTTCTTCGAGGCGGCGCCCGCCGCCCGGATGAGCGAAGGCGCGCTGGCGCGCACGCTGGCCATGATCGATGCGCTGGAGGTTCCCGAAGACGTGCAGCGCGCTGCCGGCAAGTCGGCCGGAGACGCGCTCAATGAGCTGCTCGAGCTGCCCGAACCTGTCCGCTCTGCGGCGCTGGATGCTGCGGGCCGGCAGGGCTGGCAGATGCTTGGGCGTGGCCTCAAACGGCTCAGGCTGGATGTCGGCTCGTCCATGGATGTGGAGCTCTACCGGATCGCGGCTGGCTCCAGGATCCCGCGTCATTCCCATGGCGGGAACGAGTTCACCATGGTGCTTGCTGGCGGCTTTTCTGATGAGCGGGGCACTTACGGGCCGGGCGATGTCTGCCTGAACGGCCCCAATGATACACACCAGCCCGTCGCGGATGAGGATGAGGTTTGCTACGCCCTGGCCGTGCGCGATGGCGGGCTGCGTTTCACCGGCGTCATGGGCATGGTGCAGAGGCTGCTCGGCGTCCGCTGAAGGATCAGCTGGCCGCTTTCTTTCTGTCCGGACCCTGAACATGCTTGCGGCGCGCGCCATCCGGGCCGCCCGGCATGATTGGCCTTGGCCCATAGCCCCCCATCGACAGGTGACGGTCATACATCACCAGCGCGCCGGCAAGGCTGACATTGATGCAGAAACGGGTCGGGATCTTCACGACATGGGCGCAGCGCTCGAGCGCCGCATTGGACAGGTTGCCCTTCTCGGGGCCGAGGATATAGGCCGCCTGCGGAGGATGCCGGAAGACCGGCAGGTCCACAGCGTCATCGGTCAGCTCGATGCCGACCAGCTGGCAACCCTTGGGCAGCTGCATGTCGTCCAGCGAGTCCCACTGATAGTAGGGAATCTGGCCAGCGGATTTGGACGTGTCCGCAGCGTAGGCTTCCTTCAGGTTGCGCTCGGCATCAATCGAGAACACGAAGCTCGCGCCGAAGGCATGGGCCGTTCTCATCAGGGCGCCGAGGTTCATCGGCTTGGAAATACGTTCGGAGCCGATGGCGAAATAGCCCCGCATCAGAACGCCCCCAGCCAGAAGCGGCCGATGGCGACGACGACCAGCAGGGCAAGGGGCCCCGCCAGGGAGACACGGCGGGCGAGCTTCATATGGGCCAGCGGTTTGGGATAGTCCGTCTCCAGATATTTTGCCGCCTCTGTATCGGCAGGGCCGCGGCCCAGCGACAGGATCGCGGCGCGGTATTCGACATCATTCGGGCCCCCGCCGAACTTTGCCGCCAGCGCCCGGCGCAGAACCATGGAGATCATCACCCGCATCTGCGCGGCCAGCGCGATGGCGAAGACGATGATGACGGCGAGGGCCCAGAAAAGTACGGTCATAGGAAGGTTGCCACTTCGAAACGGCCTTTCCAGTCAGCCAGGCCGCGTTTCAGTCCGCTGGAATTGAACCCAGCTGCGAGATCGCCATTGGCGGAGACGCCGATCATGCCGCCATTGCCGCCGAGGCGTTTGACATCATCCAGCGCGCCGCTGAGGGCGGGGCCGAGCGTGGCGCCGCCATAGCGGATACGGGCGGAAACGTCTGCGGCAGCGTTGGCGCGGATGAAGTATTCGCCAAGGCCGGTGCAGGAGATGGCGCAGCGCTCGTCCGCCCAGGTGCCCGCGCCGATGATCGGCGTGTCGCCGATCCGGCCGGGGGTTTTGGAGAGGACGCCGCCGGTGGAGGTGGCCGCCGCCATGTCGCCATAGATGTCGAGCGCGACGGCGCCGACGGTGCCCATCTGGACGCTGCCATCCTGGACGGTGTCTTCATCGACGGCGCCGTAATAGCTGGCAGGATCGGTGACGCGGGCGAGGCCGGCGGCGCTGGCGATGGCCTCTGCGCCCTTGCCGACGATCAGGACGTTGGGGGTTTTCTCCAGCACCACTCTTGCCGCGCGGATCGGGCTTTCAAAGCCTTGCAGCGCGCCGACGGCGCCGGCATTGCGGGTGCGCCCGTCCATGATGGCGGCGTCGAGTTCCCATTCGCCTGCCGTATTCGGGCTGGCGCCCTTGCCGGCCACATAGAGGCCGGAGGCTTCCAGATCGATGACCATGGCTTCGACGACATCGAGCGCGGCTTCGCCGCCAGCGAGCGCCTGCGCGCCGCGTTTCAGAAGGCCCGCGATATGGGCTTCTTCCGGGGCGTAGTCGCGGCCGGGGATCGGTCCGGCGCCGCCATGGATGGCGATGGCCCAGATTTTTGACATCGCAATGGTTCCTTTCCCCTCGCGTAAGGCTTGGCGCCTGCTCGCGGCATGGCTACCGTCTGAAGGTCGAAACAACAAGCTTTGAAGGGAGAGGCATATGAAAGCCGTACTGTCGAAAGTGGTCGGTGGGCCAGAAACACTCGTGATCGAGGATGTGCCGGTGCCAACCCCTGGCAAGGGACAGGTTCTGGTGCAGGTGAAGGCCTGCGGGGTGAACTATCCGGACGTGCTGATCATCCAGGACATGTACCAGTTCAAGCCGCCGCGCCCGTTCTCTCCGGGCGGGGAAGTGGCCGGGATTGTCTCTGCCGTGGGCGAGGGAGTGGCGCATGTGAAGCCGGGCGACCGGGTGCTGGCCTCCACGGGTAATGGCGGGATGGCGGAATATTGCCTCGCCGCCGCACACGGCGTGATGCCGATCCCCGAGGGCATGCCGTTTGAAGAGGCGGCTGCCTTCCTGATGACCTATGGCACCTCCTATTACGCCATCAAGGACCGGGGCGACCCCAAGCCCGGCGAGAAGCTGCTCGTGCTGGGCGCGGCCGGCGGGGTGGGCATTGCCGCTGTTGAGCTTGGCAAGGCGATGGGCCTGGAAGTGATCGCGGCGTGTTCCAGCCAGGAGAAGGTGGATTTCTGCCTCTCCAAGGGCGCCGACAAGGGGCTCGTTTATGAGCGCGAACTGGACCGGGACGGGCAGAAGAAATTCTCCGAGGACATCAAGGCGATTTCCGGCGGCGGGGTCGATATCATCTATGACGGGGTGGGCGGCAATTATGCCGAACCGGCCGTGCGGGCGATGAACTGGGAAGGGCGTTTCCTCGTGATCGGCTTCCCGGCGGGCATTCCGAAACTGCCGCTGAACCTTACCTTGCTGAAAAGCTGCGATGTGCGCGGCGTTTTCTGGGGCGCGGCGGTGGCGCGTGATCCCAAGGCCCACCAGCAGAATGTCAAGGAACTGTTCGACCTCTACAAGGCCGGCAAGATCCGCCCGCACGTCTCCAATACCTATCCGATGGAGCAGGCGGCAGATGCCATCCGTGAACTGCAGGACCGGAAAGCGCAGGGCAAAGTGGTCGTGACGATGTAAACGCCAGCGCCTTTGCCCGGCGCAGCCCTCGGGCTGCCCGGCAAAAGTGCTGATCCCCGGTGATCCGGGGACGGAAAATGAGCTTAAGACGTGTCGGGGTGGGCCCATCCTTCTTGAGAGGGGGCCTGCCCCGATTGCGTTTGCGGCATGGCAGGCAGCAGGAGGGCGCGCGCAGGCGCAGGCGCCGGCGGGGTTTCCTCTTCGGCGCAGGTGGCCGCGAGCAAGGCGCGCGTCAGGCCTGACGTGTAGTCATAGCCGAAACGCTCATAGCTGACAGGGGCGGCCTCGCTGAAGGTAAAATCCGTAGGCAGATGGCGCAGGCGGAC
>NZ_PNMA01000030.1 GCF_013823385.1 Hyphomonas sp. | reverse complement strand
TTCGGCGCTGCCAGGCCTTGACCACTTACCCTCACTCTCGTGACCTCTCCGCGAAGAGAGGCGGGCCAGTCGGGATTCTCTACCGGCTTTTTGGTCCGGCTTGCCTGGATCAACGTCCCTAGGGCTGCGATGGGCCGTTACGTCCACCGCCTCCCATCCTCCGGGGCGACCCTCCCACAAACCGAACGGTACCGGCGCGGCTCCTGGGGGGAGGATGCGTGGGAGTTTGCGCGGGATGCGGACCCGGTCGGATAAGTTTTCATTTTCCGTGTCATCCCGGACACCGCGCAGCGGTGATCCGGGACCTGCTGGAGGTGGGCGCAAGAGTGGAGAGAAGGTCCCGGCTCTGCGGCCGCTGCGCGGCCTTGGCCGGGATGACACGGGGGGTGAGGCCGGGTGGAAATAAGTGGTGTACGTGTTTCCGGAGGGCTGCGCCCGTGTTGGATAAGCGCGGGGCTTATCCCTGTTTTCCGGGTTTGCCGGCTTCCAGGACCGCGCGGGTGACGCGGAGGGTCCGGCTGGCGATGCGGACTTCCATCAGGAAGGAGACGAGCGCGACCGACAGGAACACCATCGAGGCGACGAAGAGGACCGAAACGGCCTGGGCGACCGGGATCGGCACCAGCTGGCCGGTGAACAGGAGAATGATCACCACACAGATCAGGAGCGCCGCCAGGGTGGAGAGGGAAATGGCGCGGTGGATGCGCTCCATGCGCTTGTCCAGTACGGAAAGCTCGGCATGGTAGAGGCTGCGGGTCAGCGGCTCGGTCTCGGGCAGGGCAGCTTCGAGCGCGCGCCAGCGGTCCACCACCCGGGCAAGCCGGTTTGCCATCACATTCAGCAGCGCCCCGATGCCCGCCAGCGTGAACACCGGCGCAATGGCGAGCTGGATGATATGGGCGACTTCTTCGGGGAGGGGCGTCGGGGTCATGGGGGTTCGCTCGCCGGCAGGGATCAGCAATTGCCGTTTACATCGGGGTCCCAGGTGCGGGTGTCCACTCTAAAGTCAGCTGGGGCGTGCACATAGCCGATATCGATGCTGGACCCTGGGGCCAGATAATAGACCTGGCCCATGTCGTAGCCGTTGGAATAGCTCACGCTCTCAAGCGCGGTTTGAACGCAGAAAGGGAAGCTGGCGTAATTGGACGCCCGGAACTGCCAGTAACGGCTGCCATCCCAGGGGTTTTCCATCAGGTCGCTATAGACGTGAATGCCGCTGTCATTGATCAGGTCGTCCCGTTCGATCGAATAGCTTTCGCTGAGGGTTTCGCAGGCGGAAACGGTAAAAAGGGCGGCCAGCGCCGCCAGTGGCCAGATTTTCATTGGAACCCTCCCGATTCTATGCAGCGAGGCTAATGCGCCCCAGGGCCAGCTTCCAGCGGAATTTGCCCGCAGACCGGGCCAGGCAGGGCAAAGGCTTGCACAATCCCCACTTTCAATTCCCCTTCAAATAGGTCATAAGCCCGTTTTTGGGGCGGAGGCCTGCCTGCTGACCCTGCTGGACGACATCCCGGCCGTGGCCAACTTGACAAGGGCCGTTCCCAAAAAAATCCGCCAATTCAGGCGCTTATAGAAACCCGCGTCCCTTTGGGGATGCTTGAACCAGAAGGCTATGCCGATGTCGATTACTGCTGAAAAGAAGCAGGAGCTCATCAAAAAATTCGCCATCAAAGAGGGCGATACGGGCTCACCGGAAGTGCAGGTTGCGATCCTCACCGAGCGGATCAACAACCTGACCGATCACTTCAAGACCAACAAGAAAGATAACCACTCCCGCCGCGGCCTCCTCACCATGGTTGCCACGCGCCGGAAGCTCCTCGACTACGTCAAGGGCAAGAATGAGGATCGTTACACGAAACTCATCACGGAGCTCGGCATCCGCCGCTAGGCTCCGAAAAACAAGCCCGCCGGGCATTGGGGCCGCGGCGGGCTTTTCGTATGTGAAAGAAAGACAAGACGAATGTTCAACAAACAATCCGTGTCGCTGGAATGGGCTGGCCGCACACTGACAATCGAGACGGGCCAAGTGGCACGTCAGGCCGATGGCGCCGTGATGGTGCAGTATGGCGACACCATTGTCCTCGCGACCGCCGTGTTCGCGAAGGAAGCCAAGCCGGGGCAGGATTTCTTCCCGCTGACCGTGAATTACCAGGAAAAATACTTCGCCTCCGGCCGGATCCCCGGCGGATACTTCAAGCGCGAAGGCCGTCCCACCGAAAAAGAAACACTGACCTCGCGCCTGATCGACCGTCCGATCCGCCCGCTGTTCGTCGATGGGTTCAAGCATGAGGTTCAGGTTGTCGTCACGACCCTGTCCTATGACCTGGAAAACGATTCCGATGTGATCGGCATGATCGGCGCCTCTGCGGCGCTCGTCCTGTCGGGCGCGCCCTTCATGGGCCCGATCGGCGCGGCCCGCGTCGGCTACAAGGATGGCCAGTACATCATCAACCCGACCGTGGCCGAACTTGAAGACTCCGAGCTGGACCTCGTCCTTGCTGGCACGGCCGACGCCGTGATGATGGTGGAATCGGAAGCCTATGAGCTTACCGAAGAAGTGATGCTGGGCGCGGTTGTGGCCGGCCACGAAGCCATGCAGCCGGTGATCGATGCGATCATCGCGCTGGCCGAGAAAGCCGCCAAAGAGCCCTTCGCCTATGAGCCGCCGGATCATTCGGCTGCCCTCAAAGCCGTGCTCGACACGGTCGGCGCTGACCTTTCCAAAGCCTACAAGATCACCGCCAAGGGCGAGCGTTATGCGGCCATCGGCGCGGCCAAGGACAAGGCGAAAGCCGCCCTGCTTGGCACCGAGGAAGCCCCCGGCGTGATGAGCGCCGAAGTGTTCAAGACCGTGTTCAAGGAAGCCGAAGCCTCTGTGGTTCGCGGCGATATCCTGAAGACCGGCGAGCGGATCGACGGGCGCAAGCTCGACCAGATCCGCCCGATCGTGGCGGAAGCCGGCTTCCTGCCGCGCACGCACGGCTCCTCGCTGTTCACGCGCGGCGAAACGCAGGCAATCTGCGTCGCCACGCTCGGAACCTCCGACGACGAACAATATGTCGACGGCCTGGATGGCACGAAAAAAGAAAAGTTCATGCTGCACTACAACTTCCCGCCCTATTCGGTCGGGGAGACGGGCCGGATGGGCGGCGCTGGCCGCCGCGAGATCGGCCATGGCAAGCTTGCCTGGCGCGCGCTGCAGGCTGTCCTGCCCAAGCATGAAGAATTTCCGTACACGATCCGTCTCGTCTCCGAGATCACCGAGTCCAATGGCTCCTCCTCGATGGCAACGGTCTGCGGCTGCTCGCTCGCGATGATGGATGCCGGCGTGCCGGTGACCCGTCCGGTCTCGGGCATTGCCATGGGCCTGATCCTGGAAGGCAGCGAGTTTGCGGTGCTTTCCGACATCCTCGGCGACGAAGACCATCTCGGCGACATGGACTTCAAGGTGGCTGGCACCGAGAAGGGCATCACCTCGCTGCAGATGGACATCAAGGTGGCCGGCATCACCAAGGACATCATGGGCAAGGCCCTTGAGCAGGCCAAAGGCGGCCGGATGCACATCCTCGGCGAAATGTCGAAAGCGCTGACCGCTTCGCGCGGCAAGCTTTCGGAGAACGCGCCGCAGATGGAGATCATGAAGGTTCCCACCGACAAGATCCGTGATGTGATCGGTTCGGGCGGCAAGGTTATCCGCGGTATCGTGGATGAAACCGGCGCCAAGGTGAACATCGATGATGATGGCACGGTCCAGATCTCGGCGCTTGATCGCAAGTCGATCGACGCGGCGATGAAGATGATCAAGGGCATCGTGGCGGAGCCGGAAGTCGGCGAGATCTACGAAGGCAAGGTCGTGTCGATGAAAGACTTCGGCATCTTCGTGAACTTCTTCGGTCCCAAGGACGGCCTCGTCCACGTCTCGCAGATGGCCAACAAGCGCATTGGCCATCCCAAAGACATGGTCAAGGAAGGCGACAAGGTGTGGGTGAAGCTGATGGGCTTCGATGAGCGCGGCAAGGTCCGCCTCTCCATGAAGGTCGTCGATCAGGAGACCGGCAAGGAACTCGCCGAAGAGGCCGGTTCTGAGGGCGAAGAAGAGTAATCTTCTCACCTCTCTGCAGACTGAATGAGGGCCGCTCCTTGATGAGCGGCCCTTTTTCGTTTTGGGGTCAGATGACCTGACCACCGGAGACTTCTATTCGCTGGGCATTGACCCAGCGATTGTCTTCCGACAGCAGGCTGGCAATCATCGGGCCAATATCATCGGGCACGCCCACACGGCCGAGCGCCGTCATGGCGCTGAAGGTTTCGTTGATTGCCGCATTGTCGCGCACTGCGCCGCCGCCGAAATCGGTTTCGATGGCGCCGGGCGCCACTGTGTTTACGGCAATGCCCCGGCCGCCAAGTTCCTTGGCCATATAGACCGACAGCACTTCGACGGCGCCTTTGGCGGCGGCATAGGCCGAATAGCCTGGATAGGAGATGCGCGTCAGGCCGGAGGAGAGATTCACGATACGCCCGCCATCGGCGATCAGGGGGAGGAGGGCCTGCGTCAGAAAGAACACGCCTTTGAAATGAACGTTCACGAGGCGGTCGAACTGCGCTTCCGCCATCTCGCCGAGGAGCCCGACGTCGCCGTGCCCCGCATTGTTGACGAGATGATCGAACGTCTCGCGGCTCCAGTCTTGGTTCAAGGCGGCCTTCAGCTCTGCGGCAAAGGCGGGAAAGGCGGCGATGTTACCGCTGTCGAGCTGGAAGGCACGCGCCTTACGGCCCATTGCCCGGATTTCGGCAAGCACCGCTTCGGCATCGTCTGCGCGGCTCTGATAGGTGATGATTACGTCGCCGCCCTTGCGGGCCGCGCTGAGGGCGGTGTTGCGGCCAAGGCCGCGGCTGGCGCCGGTGATGAGGGTAATCCTGGACATGGGCTGGTCTCCTGGAGGTTTGTGGTGAGACCTGATCTAGTCCGGTGGGCCAGGAAAGGCGTTGCCAGATACTCGCGCAGACTTGCCTGATTCTCCGGGCCCGGTAGGCTTGCCTTCCAGCGCGTGCTAGAGATCGCGCATGCATAAAACGCTTCGGGAAATCGTGATCAGCTATGCTGCGGCCCATGCCGGGGTTGGCGGGGCCGCGCGTACGCCCATTCCAGGGCTCAGTTTCATTCGTGCCACCGCCGCCAGCGATCTCGATCACGCGATCTCCCGGCCGATCGTCTGCCTCGTCCTGCAAGGCAGCAAGCATGTGGCGATGGGCGGCCAGTCTTTTGACTTCGGCGCCGGGGAGTCGCTCCTCATCACCGCAGATGTGCCGACGGCCAGCCAGATCACGAAAGCATCTGAGGCGGAGCCTTACTGTTCGCTGGTGCTGGAACTGGACCCGGCTATCCTGGCGGAGCTGACAGTTGAGATGAACGCTGTACCGGGAGGGCCCCAGGCTCCTGTGATCGTTGCCCCCACGGATGGTGAAGTTGCTGAGGCGGCGTTCCGTCTCGTACGCTTGCTTGATCGTCCGGCATCATTGCCGATCCTTCAGGCACAGCTGGTTCGGGAGCTGCACTATTGGTTGCTCGAGGGTCGCCACGGCGCTGCGATCCGCCGGCTGGGCTGGCCGGATGGATATGTGCAGCGCGTCGCGCGAGCGGTTGCCCTGCTACGGGCTGACTTTGCGCAGTCCTTGCCGGTTGAGCGCCTTGCGGCTGAGGCAGGCATGAGCCTCTCGTCTTTCCACGAGCATTTTCGCGCGGTGACCTCTCTGTCGCCGCTGCAGTTCCAGAAACAGCTCCGCCTGATCGAGGCCCGGCGCCTGATGTTGACTGAGGGGAGAACGGCGGCGAGCGCTGCCTTTGCGGTTGGCTATGAAAGCGTGCCGCAATTTACCCGCGAGTATGGCCGCCTCTATGGGCTGCCTCCCGGCCGGGACGCCGCGCGGGCACGCAGGGAAGCGTCCCTTACAGCCTGAGTTTGCCTGCGGGATGCTTTTCCCATTGATGGCGCGAGGGATTTGTCGCTACACCCGCGGCCATGACCAAGAAGAAGAACTTCCTCATCGCGATGTCGGGCGGGTCGGGCTCGGGCAAGTCGACGCTGGCGGTGGCGCTGCTGGAGCGGCTGGGGCCGGGCCGGGCGGTGATGTTCGGCGAGGACGCCTATTATCACCCGATGAGCTATTATGGTGAGCCCCAGACCGCCGCCGAGCGCGAGGCGCTGGTGGCAGGGATCAACTATGACGATCCCAAATCAAAGGAAGTGGACCACCTCGTTTCCGACCTGAAGGCGCTGAAGGCGGGGGAAGGGGTGGACCAGCCGATCTATGACTATGACCGGCATGACCGCTCGAAGAAGACCCGCCGGATCGAGCCGGCGCCTGTGCTGATCCTGGAGGGCATTCATGCGCTCTCCATGCCGAAGATCCGCAACCTCATCGACCTGTCGGTCTATGTCGATACGCCCGACGATTTGCGGCTGGCCCGGCGTATCCGCCGGGACGTGATCGAGCGCGGGCGGACGGTCGACTCGGTGCTGCAGCAATACATGTCCACCGTGCGCGCGGCCCATTACCGCTTCACCTATCCGGCCATGTTCGAGGCAGACCTTGTGATCGCGGACGAGGGTGTGCCGGCTTATGGCGACGTGAAACCCTCGGCCGATGCGATCGAACGGATGCTGGCGCCGGTGCTTTCGCGCCTGCAGACGGCCGGGGTGATCTGAGCCCTGCTGCCCACGTGAACTGGCGGGGTGAAGCTGGCGGCCTTCCGTGATAGGAAGGCTACATGCGCCGCGTGATCGCCAGCCTGGCTTTCCTGTTCCTGCTGCCGCTTCCGGCGCTTGCCTGCGATTTGCAGATTGTGGGGCGGCCCCTGGCGGTCGCTTCCTATGTGGAGGGCGCGCGGCCCTGTCTTGATCGCCCGCCAGCCGGATATGCTTTTGACGAGACGCTGGAAGGCCGCTTCCTGGAGCTGATCAATGCCGAGCGGAAAGCGGCGGGCCTGCCGGCGCTGAAGCTGCGCCCGGAGCTGAGGGACGCGGCGCGCCTGCATAGCCTGGATATGGCGGTGAACGGATTTTTCGGCCATGTCGGCCCGGACGGGCGGGGGCATGGGGAGCGGATCGCGGCGCTGGACCGGACGGCGCTGGCGGATTTTTCGGCCGAGAATGTGGCGACGGTTTCCCGGCCGGGCGCGCGCATCGGCGCAAACTTTGCCGTCAAGCGCCTGCACCGCAACCTGATGGACAGCCCCAGCCACCGCGAGAACATCCTGCATCCCAAGGCGACGCATGTGGCCTTCGGCGTGGCGCGCACCGAAAGCGGCGTCTGGGTGACGCAGCTGTTCATGCGGGTTTCCGGAACGCTGCCGCGGGCCGCTCCGCTGCGGGTCAGCGCTGCGCAGGCGCTGGAGGGGCGCCCGGCGGGCCTCGAAGGCTGGCGCTTTGTGCGGTATGACATGGTGGCGCCATCGGGCGAGCCGGTGCCGGCGGGCGGGGCGCGCGCGGGCAGGGACGCGCGGCTGGCGGCCTATGCGACCCAACCGGGCGATGATCCGCTGTCATACTACTGGATGCGGTTTCCGGGGCCGGCTGTGACGATTACGAACTGATCGCAAGTGCTATGAATCCATGCGCCAGAATTATTCAGAATTTCGATTCTTTTAACGATTCTTAACAAAAAAATATATTCAAAACAAGGATTTAATCCCGAAATTATTGTGGAGTCCAGCCTGTATTGACTTTTGGACTCCAAATGACTACATTAAAAATATGAGTGAGACACGAGACTTTCTGAAGCAAAGAAGGCTGCTGCTAGAGCGCAAAATTGCGCTTCTGAACGCTGAATTGGAGGAGGTTAGGTTAGCGGAACGCGCATTGGAGAATATCAAATCAGATCGCTCCGAGCGTCAGTTACCGCTGATGACGCCGGGATTCGTTACTTTGGCGCCTGCACTTGTGCCGACGCAGTCACCCCTGACGATTAAGGATAAAATCGTGCGGGTTATGTTTAGGGCTCAAAAACCGCTTAGTTCTCGTGCCATATTGAAGCTCATTCATCAGCACTATGGGGATGAATTGCCTCGAACCTCGTTCTCTCCGCAAATTAGCAGACTGAAGCAAGAGGGGAGAGTTCAATTGAACAAGGAACTCAAAAAATACGAGCTGACTCCAAAGGAGACACAAAGGCTTCAGGATCAGCTCAAATAAAAATCCTCAGGCGTGGAGGCCTGAGGATTTCAAAGGTGCCCCGGTGGTGGAAATGGCAGACACAATGGACTTCCAAACCATGGCTTTCACGGGCGTGCGGGTTCAAGTCCCGCCCGGGGCACCAATTACATAGGGTCATTTTTGAGCCTTGGCAATGAAAGGCGTACCTTAGCCGCAGCTGCGCCACGCGCTTCGGCCTGTTTCAGCCAGTGCTGGATCTTTTCGGGCTTTGCGGTTTTCACGGTGCCGACCTGCAGGGTGCGCACGGGCTTGATGCCCGCAAATTTCAGGACGAGGTTTTCGACCTGCAGCTTGGCGGGGCGGCCATAGGCGATCTGGTCAAACCAGGCGGGGCCGTCGGCGGTCATCAGGACATCGGCTGAGCGGCCGGTGAGCAGCTTGTCCCACCACGGATCATTCTCATGGTAGCGCATGGCGAAGCCGGGAAGATAGGCGCGGTCGATCACGCCTTTCATCTTGGCGGGCATGCCGCCCCACCATTGAGGATAGGCCCAGCAAAGATGGTTTGCCCACAGAACATTCTCCCGCCATTCTTCCAGGCAAGGCTCCAGCGTCTTGCGGGAAGTGTAGCCTTCGGTGAGGTCTGGATCGAAATTCATGTCGGCAAGATGCATCCGGCGGATTTCGGCGCCGTGAGCCGCAGCGCCGCCCGCATAGGCGTCCGCCATGCCATGGCAGAGGGAGGTTTGGCGCGGATGGCCGACCCAGAGGAAGATGCGCGCGCTCATTCTGCCTCCGGCGCAATGGGGATCAGGTAAGCGGCAAAACGCAGGAAGGTCGAGGTGGCAAAATCCACATAGCAGCTATGGGAGAGGTAGCGGACCGGCTCGCCGGCAATCGACACTTCAGCGGAATAGAAGGCTGAGTCGGGCGGGCAGATCCAATCCTTGTTGCCATGCTCATCCTTTTTGGCGAGCGGCAGCGCGTAGCTGAAATTGTCCGGCCCGGACCGGAAGCAGGGGTCGCTCAGCCGTTGGTCGAGCTCGGCCGCATTTTCTGCTGAGAGGGCGGAGGTTTTATAGGGCGGCTCTGGCGGGGGCGGCGGCGCAGGCACCCAGTCGGGCAGGGGCAGGCCGTCTTCGCCGAGGGGCGGCGGGGGCGGGGGTGGCGGGGGCGGCACGTTATACCGGACGATCTTGGTGGCGATCTGCCAGGTGCCGCCGGTGTCTTTCCAGAGCGTCAGCCGTGTGTCCCAGGGCCACATCGCGGTGTCAGGCACACGCACGCGGATGCGGGTTTCCGCCATCTCAGCGCCCGGGGGGAGCGGGGTGATCGAGGCGAGCTCGGAAATACGCGCGGCCCGATCGCTGGCTTTCTCGGCGTTTTCCGCGCGAATGGCGGCCACATCAAAACGCTCCGCGCCGGGGCAGAGCGTACCGTCCGCCGCGATCGGCCCATTTTCCTTTGCGGGCGTCGATGTGCAGCCGGGAAGCACAAGCGCCCCCGCGAGCAGCCAGGCCAGCATGCGTGTGGATGCAACAGCCAAGATAGGTCCCCCGAAAGCCATTCTGCCGGACGGTCCGGGATTTCGCCGCGTCTGGCAATAGGAATCCGCCCGGCAGAGGCAAGTGGGAAGCCCCCTCGGCGATTCCTCTGAGAGGCTCGCCGAAGGGGCCCGTGGGACTAGCAATTGTCCGGTTGGGAGCGGACGAGTTGCAGGCCGCGCCGCGTGATGCGGTAGGGCTGGCCGCCCTGGGAGGCGATGGTCCTTCGCCGCTTGAGCTTGCGGAAAAGGTCCATGTCGAGGCCGGTATAGCGCCAGCCATCCCGGGAGAAGCAATGGGCTTCTTCGGGCTTGCCTGCCTCATTGCGGACGAGGTCGATCCGCCCGCCCTGGGCGAGCAGGTGGAGGATGCGCTGTTCAGCGCGCGAAATATCCATGGGTAGTCAGTCTCTGGTCCCGCGCCCCGGATGGATAGGGATCAGATCAGGGGCGCATGAAAACGTCTCCAGCGCCTAGTGGCGCCGGGCTCTACGCTTTCGCCGGCCTGCCTTGCACTGATCTCAGCGCGGGAACGGCAGGCCCTCTAGCGGGACTCAGACAGGGTACGGACCATAAAAACCTCGAAAGGGCGAACCGCCTATTTCGGTGCGCCTCGCCCTGAAGTCAAGAAGTGGGAGGAGGCTTACTCTTCCTCGCCCGCATCCGGGACGCCGACGGCGTGGAAGCCGGCGTCTACGTGGATCACTTCACCGGCAATCGAGCGGCCGAGGGGGGAGAGGAGGTAGAGCGCGCAGCCTGCGACGCCTTCCATGCTGGTGTCTTCCTTCAGAAGCGACCAGCTGCGGCCCGTTCCCATAAGGCTTTTGCCACCGCGGATGCCGGCGAGTGACAGCGTGCGCATGGCGCCGGCGGAGATGGCGTTGACGCGGATGCCCTGGGGGCCCAGGTCGCGCGCGGCATAGCGGGTGGAGGCTTCCAGCGCCGCCTTGGCCACGCCCATGACGTTGTAGGAGGGCACGGTGCGCTCGGCGCCGAGATACGTCATGCAGATGATCGAGCCGCCATCCGGCATGATTTCAGCCGCCCGGCGGGCGCAGTCGATAAAGCTGTATACGGAAATATCCATCGCGCGGCGGAAGCCTTCGCGCGTGGTGTTGGCAACCATCGACCCCTGGAGTTCGTCCTTGCCGGCAAAGGCGATGGAGTGAACGAGGAAATCGATCTTGCCCCATTTCTGCTTGATGGCGGCAAAGGCGGCGTCCATCGAGGCGTCGTCGGTGACGTCTGCCGGGATCATCGTGTCCATGCCGATGGATTCGACGAGGGGACGCACGCGGCGTTCCAGGCTTTCGCCCTGATAGGTGAAGGCGATCTCGGCGCCCTGGGCGGCAAGCTGCGTGGCGATACCCCAGGCGATGGAGTTCTGGTTGGCGACGCCCATAATGACGCCGCGCTTGCCCTTCATCAGGTCGCCTTTCGGCATGTTCCACTCATCGGCCATTGGGGGCTCCCTCATATCCAGTTTTGCTTGGGGATTGGGCTAGGCGGGGCGGTGTTTGCCGTCAAGACGGGAAAGGCCCGGACGCTGTGGGCGAGCCGGGCCTTCCTGATCTGCTGATTGGGTGGGCGCAGCCCTAGTCGAGGTCTGACGGGTTCATCAGGCCGACTTTCATGTCTTCGGCGGTGTAGACGAGCTTGCCATCGGTGATGACGCGGCCATTGGCGATGCCGAGGACAAGCTTGCCGCGTTTGACGCGCTTGATGTCGATCTCATAGCGCACGAGCTTGCGCTTGGGCGTGATCTGGCCGGTGAACTTCACCTCACCCACGCCGAGCGCGCGGCCCTTGCCGGGCGATCCTGACCAGCCGAGCCAGTAGCCGACGGCCTGCCACATGGCGTCAAGGCCCAGGCAGCCGGGCATGACGGGATCGCCGGGGAAGTGGCACTGGAAGAACCAGAGGTCGGGGTGGATGTCGAGCTCGCCGACGACATGGCCCTTGCCGAAAGCGCCGCCATCCATGCTGATTTCAGGAATCCGGTCCATCATCAGCATGGGCGGGGCCGGCAGCTGGGCATTGCCGGGGCCGAAATAGCCGCCCTTGCCCGATTCTATCAGGTCTTCCTTGGTGTAAGACGATTTGGGGGTGTGAAAGTCGTGCGGACCCTGCATGAATGGGTTCCTCAATCAGTTGGGATCACGCCTTCCAGCCGACGCCCTCCGCCTTGTCAACCTTTAGTGCCCGATGGAGCGGGCGGCGCGCTGCTGACGCCCCACAGATTGGCACGGGGCATCCAGCCGCGATAACCGGCCGTTTCGACTTCGCAGGCGGCGCCATCGCAGCTGTTGACCTGTACCAGGACGCCCTTGCCGATCTCGGCAACGCCGGCGGCGTCGCGCGCCGGGCTTGCTCCCAGAACGGTGGTGCGGGTGACCATGGCGGTTGAGCCTTCGGCCAGCATCCGCATATGCACCCAGACCTCATCGCCCACGGGGTCGCGCACCCGGTACCATTCGCCGCTTTCCTTCACGACCATGACCGGCAGGCCCTTGCGATTGTACTGCCAGGCGATGGGGGAGGAGAGGCTGGGGCCCGTGCGGCCGTTGACTTCGGCCCAGCGCAGGGTTTCGAAGCGGGGCACAGGCTTGCCGGAGAAGCGGCTGACGCGCGGCTCGGCGGCCGGATCGGCGCCAGCGCCTGCAGAAAGGGCAAGGAGGATAGCCAGAACGAGGGGTGCCCGTTTCATGTGCAAAGCTTCCATCAGGAGGGGAAGGTGCATTCTCGCACCTACGCATGAATCCACAGTAAAGCTGAGAGAGATTGGCGGGACGGATTGGCTCTGCTAAGCCCCGGCATAATAATAAAAGTACTGATGGGAGTCCCATGCCGGCCAGCAAACTGAAAGTCGTCGTCACCCGCAAGCTTCCGGCGCCTGTTGAGCTTCGGATGAAAGAGCTGTTCGATGCCCGGCTGAACGAAAGTGACCGGCCGTTTTCCGCAGAGGAACTCGCCCAGGCGATGCAGACGGCCGATGTGCTGGTGCCGACGGTGACCGACCGCATCGATGGCCGCCTGCTGGCCCGCGCGGGCGAGCAGCTGCGCCTGATCGCCCAGTTCGGGGCCGGGGTGGACAATATCGACGTGGCCAGCGCCGTTCAGCGCGGCATCACGGTGACGAATACGCCCGGCGTGCTGACCGATGATACGGCGGATGTGGCCATGGCGCTGATCCTGGCGGTGCCGCGCCGGCTGCATGAAGGCGTGCAGATCATGGAGGCGGGCAAGTTTGATGGCTGGACGCCGACCTGGATGATGGGCCGGCGCCTGTCTGGCAAGCGTCTGGGCATCATCGGCATGGGCCGCATCGGCCAGGCCGTGGCCCGCCGCGCGCGAGCCTTCGGCATGCAGATCCACTATCACAACCGCAAACCGGTCAGCGCCCGCATCGAGGAAAGCCTGGAGGCAACCTATTGGGACTCGCTCGACCAGATGCTGGCGCAGATGGACATTGTTTCCATCAATTGCCCGCACACCCCGGCGACCTTCCATCTGATCAATTCCCGGCGCCTGGGTCTGATGAAGCCCGAAGCCTACATCATCAACACGGCGCGCGGCGAAGTGATTGATGAGGCAGCCCTCGCCCGCGCCATCCGCGCCGGCAAGATTGCCGGGGCAGGGCTGGATGTGTTCGAGCGCGAACCCGCGGTGAACCCGGAACTGATCGGTCTGCCCAATGTGCTGCTGCTGCCGCATATGGGCTCGGCCACCATCGAGGGGCGCACCGAGATGGGCGAGAAGGTGATCATCAACATCAAGACCTTCGCCGACGGCCACCGCCCGCCGGACCGTGTGATCCCCGCGATTCTCTGAGGCACCGGCCTGGATTTGCTGGCAGGTCAGTTTGTCGGCAGGCTGGCATTCTCTGCTGGCAGGCCCTGGACGCGCGTCGCCAGGAATGCGCGCAGATCGGCAATCGACTGGGCGGCGATTTCTTCCTGCGGCAGATGGCCGACATCGGGATAAAGCTTCAGCTCGGCGCCGGGAATGGCGGCGGCAAACTGCTCGCCATGCGCGGCCGGGATGAGATTGTCCTTCTCGCCATGCATCACCAGGGTCGGCACGGTGATGGCCGAGAGGCGCTCCGGCGTTGCCTCGGCGCGGGTGCCGCGGCCAGCCGAGAGGGCGAGCAGCGCTTCGCGGTGGCAGGGCGCGCGGGCGAGGGAGGCATACCGGTCAACCATCGCATCGGTTACGAAGGAAGGATCGGCGAAACTGTCTTCCAGGCCCGGCCGGATCAGCGATGACATGTCGAGATCCTTGACCAGCTTGCGGGCCAGGCCGATCTCCAGCAGGCGGAAGATAAAGGGCCGGTCATCGCTTTCCGTTTCGCTGCGCGGCCAGCCGGCGGCGTCCACCAGCACCAGGCCTTCAAGCTTTTCCGGATGGGCGAGGGCATAATTCCAGGCCGCGCCGCCGCCCATCGAATTGCCTGCCAGGGTGAACCGGTCTGCCTTCACGGCCTGCGTCACCCGGTCAATCACATCGACGAACTGGTCCATGCCGATGGCGTCATTGTCGATGCAGCGGGAAAGGCCATGGCCGGGCAGGTCGAGGCTGATGACGCGGTAGTCGCGCTTCAGGTCTGCCACCCAGGGCTCCCAGGTGTGCAGCGAGGCCGAGAAGCCGTGAACCAGAACGATCACCGGCGCGTCGCGCGGGCCGACATCGCGGAAATGAATCCGCATTTCCTCATCGAGGGCGAGATAGCGGCTGTCAGAACTCGCATAGATGGTTTCGAGCTGATCATACGGAATGTCGTCGCGCTTCAGCGACCACCAGCCTGCAAAGAGGATGACGCCGAGCGTGAGGATGACAGCGAGAAAACGGGAAAGCATCTGGCGCGAAGAATCCGATCAAGAAAACTGCTTCGCGAGTAACGCGCGCAGCGGCCTGCATGTCAAATCTTCTGTTCAGATTGAACAGACCGGACACTGAGAATCTCTCCGCAGACCGACCGTTCGCATCTGGCTGCGCAACCCGTCGATGAGGAGGATGCGCCCGATGAGCGGCTCGCCAGCGCCGGTGATCAGCTTCACTGCTTCCAGCGCCATCGCCGAACCGGTCATGCCGGTGATGGCGCCGACCACGCCGACCTCATCGCAGGCTTCGGCGCCGGGTGGCATTTCCGGAATCCAGCAGCAATAGCAAGGGGCATCTGCCACGAGACCCGAGGCAAATACGCTGACCTGTCCGCTCCATCCGCTGGCGGCGCCGGAGACGAGATAACGCCCGCTGGCATGGGCGCAGCGGTTGAGCGCGAAGCGTGCGGGGAAATTGTCGGTTGCGTCTATAAGTATGTTTCCGGAGGGCGCGGCGCCATCTGTGAAGCGCTCGGTTTTCACCTCGACGCGGATGGCGGGATCGAGCGCGTTGATGCGGCGGGCAAGCTGGACTGCCTTTTCGGCGCCGGTATCGGCCTCTGAGAACTGTATCTGCCGCTGCAGGTTTGACCGCTCCACCCGGTCGTCGTCCCAAAGCTCTATCTGGCCCACGCCGGCCGCGGCCAGGTAAAGTGCTGCCGGGCCGCCAAGGGCGCCCGCCCCGATGATCGACACCGAGGCCGCGCGCAGTTTCGCCACGCCGGGCCCGCCGATTTCCTTCAGCAGGATGTGCCGGCGGTGGCGGTCAATGTCTTCGGGCGAAAGGCTCATGCGCGCGCCCTCAGGGCGGTGGAGGAGAGCGCGCTCTCCCGTACACGGATATAAACCCATGCGGGTGGGGCGGATTGAGGAAGGTGTGCCGCGTCGGCTTCGGGCAGGCGGTGGCGGGCAAATTTGCGCGCAAAGGCGGTGGCGCGGGTGATGCGTGCGCCGGGCCGGCCGATGACGGCGATGGGCACGTGGCGGGCGATCTCTTCCCAATCCTTCCAGCGCTGGAAGCCTGCCAGATTATCCGCTCCCATCAGCCACACGAACCGCGCATCCGGCGCAGCCTTCTGCAGGGCGCGCAGCGTGTCGATGGAATAGGTGAGGCCAAGCTGGGCTTCAATGTCCGTCACGCGCATGCCGGGGCTGCGGGCCAGGGCGCGGGCAGAGGCAAGGCGGGCGGTATAATCTCCGTGATCGGATTTCAGTGGATTGCCGCGCGCCACGACCCACCAGACCTGATCGAGCTTCAGCCGCTTGCGCGCGGTTTCGGCAACCAGCAGATGGCCCGCATGGGCGGGATTGAAGCTGCCGCCAAAGAGCCCGATGGCAAGACCCTTGGCGGGACCGGGCAGGCGGGGGCGTATCAAGGGCGAACCTGTCCTGTTCCGCGCACGGCGTATTTGTAGGTGGTGAGCTGCTCAGCCCCCACCGGTCCGCGCGCATGGATACGGCCCGTGGCGATGCCGATTTCGGCGCCGAAGCCAAACTCGCCGCCATCGGCAAATTGCGTGGAGGCGTTATGCACCACGATGGCCGAATCGACATTGGCGATGAAGGCTTCTGCGGCGGCGGCATCTTCGGTGATGATCGCGTCCGTATGACCCGAAGACCAGCGGGCGAGGTGGGCCAGCGCGCCGGGCAGGCCATCGACCACGGCGATGGAGAGGATGGCATCGAGATATTCAGTGGCCCAGTCTTCTTCCGTGGCCGGTGTAATATCGCCCAGGATGGCGCGGGTGCGGCCATCCCCGCGCAGCTCGCAGCCAGCTTCCGTCAGCGCTTTGGCGATCTGCGGCAGCAGGGTTGCGGCGACGGCGACATCGATCAGCAGCGTTTCGGTGGAGCCGCAGACGCCCGTGCGCCGCATCTTGGCGTTGAGCACGATGTCGACGGCCTTTTGCGGATCGGCCGCGGCATGGACATAGGTGTGGCAGAGGCCTTCGAGGTGACCGATCACCGGCACGCGGGCCTCGGCCTGTACACGCTCGACCAGGCTGCGCCCGCCGCGTGGCACGATCACATCCAGCGCGCCGTTGAGGCCGCCCAGCATATGGCCCACGGCTTCGCGGTCCGTTGTCGCGACAAGCTGGATTGCATCGACCGGCATTTCCTCCGATTTCAGCGCGCCGCGCATCGCATCGGCGAGGGCATGAGATGTCTTCGCGCTTTCCGAGCCGCCGCGGAGGATGGCCGCATTGCCCGAGCGCAGGCAAAGCACGCCGGCATCGACCGTCACATTCGGGCGGCTTTCATAGATGATGCCGATGACGCCGAGGGGCACGCTGATGCGCGCAATGTCGAGCCCGTTGGGGCGGGTCCAGCGGGCAAGCTCGCGGCCCAGCGGATCGGGCAGGGCGGCAACGGTTTCAACACCGGCCGCAATGCCTTCCAGGCGGGTCTCGTCGAGGGCGAGCCGGTCGAGCATCGAGGGGGCAAGGCCCTTGGCGCGCGCGGCGGCCATGTCTTCCTCGTTCGCGCGCAGGATCTCCGGGCGGGCCGCGCGGATGGCGGCGGCGATGGCCTTCAGCGCGCGGGTGCGATCCTGCGCGGTCAAAAGGCCAAGTTCGCGCGAGGCGGCGCGGGCGCGGCGGCCCATATCGAGCATCGTTTCGGCAAGCGTCGCGCTGGGCGGAGGGGTCTGAACGGTCATGGCGCACCCAAGTGCCGCAAATGGGCCTCTGCTGCAAGGTTTGGCGAATGCCAGGCCGCCTGCAGGGGGCGTTCTGGCAGCGGTTTCGGGCTGGGAACGGGCCAAAACAGGCTGACAAGCGGCCGGAACGCACTATTGTCCGGCCAGAAAACATGCTCAGCGGAGGAACCCCATGATCGACATCGAAGCGATGCCCTATATTGCGGATATTCCGCCCGTGCAGGCAAAGCTGCGCCCGGACGAGACGGCGCTTTGGTTCGAGGGCCGCGCCACCAGCTTTGCCGAGCTCGACACCCGCGCCAACCAGATTGCCAATGGCCTGATCCGGCTTGGCATCCAGCCGGGCGACCGGGTGGGCTATCTGGCGAAGAATACCGACGCCTATTACGAGATCCTCTTCGGCTGCGCCAAGGCGCGCGCGGTGATGACCGGCGTGAACACGCGCCTGGCCCCGCCAGAAGTGAAGTTCATCCTGTCGGACGCCAAGGCAAAGGTGCTGTTCGTCGGCAAGGATTTCTACGCCCTGATCGACCAGATCAAGGATGAGCTGCCTGATCTCACGCGCATCATCACCCTGGATGGCGACCGGGAGGATTGGGACTATTTCCCCTCCTGGCGCGATTCCAAGCCGGCCACGGCGCCGGGGCTGACGGTGGAGGGGGATGACGATGTGATCCAGCTCTACACCTCCGGCACGACGGGCCTGCCCAAGGGTGTTCAGCTCACGAATGATAATTACCGCGCCTTCTTCACCCAGGCCGGCATGCTCGAATGGTCGAGCTATGATGCGGGCGAGGCGATCATGAATGCCATGCCGCAATTCCATGTGGCGGGTGTCAATGTCGGCGTGCTGGCCAGCCTTCAGGGCGCCAAGACCGTGATCCTGCGCGAGATTGATCCGGGCCTGATCCTGAGGCTAATCCCGGAGCATAAGATCGCCCACGCCTTCTGGGTGCCGGCGGTGATCCTTATGCTGACCCAGCAGCCTGCGATCCGCGAGACGGATTTCTCCAGCCTGAAGCAGGTTTTCTACGGCGCCTCGCCGATTTCCGAGGCGCTGCTGCGGGACGCTGTGGCGATCATGGGCGCGCGCTTCACCCAGCTTTATGGCCTCACCGAAACCGTCGGTGCCGGGACATTCCTGCCGCCTGAAGCGCATGATCCGAGCTGGGGCAAGCTGCGCTCCTGCGGCGTGCCCTGGCCGGGCGCGGTGGTGCGCGTGGTGGACGGGGAGGGCAATCCCGTGCCGACCGGCGAAGTGGGCGAGATCGTCATCAAGTCCGGCTTCGTGATGAAGGGCTACTGGAACCGCCCAGACGCAACGGAAGATGCCGTGCGCAACGGGTTCTTCCACACCGGGGACGCAGGCTATTTCGACGAGGACGGCTTCCTCTACATCCATGACCGGGTGAAGGACATGATCGTCTCGGGCGGGGAGAATGTGTACCCGGCCGAAGTGGAGAATGCGATCTTCGGCGCGCCGGGCGTGGCGGATGTTGCCGTGATCGGGGTGCCGGACGAGAAATGGGGCGAGGCGGTGAAAGCCATCGTCGTGAAGAAACCCGGTGAAGATCCATCCCCGGAAAGCATCATCGCCTGGGCCAAAGAGCGCATCGCCAGCTACAAGGCGCCCAAATCGGTGGACTTCATCGAAGCCCTGCCGCGCAACCCCTCCGGCAAGATCCTGCGCAAGGATCTGCGCGAGCCCTACTGGAAGGGTATGACGCGGCGCGTCGGCTAGGCCACTGGAGATAAATCCGAAGACGGAATAATTCTGATGCTTCAGGCGTCCGGCAGCGCAAAGCGCGGGCCGGAGCCCGTTTTGCCTGCCTGGTCCCCCGGATTGTAGAGCGCGCAGCGTTTCAGCGAGAGGCAGCCGCAGCCGATGCAGCCGTCCAGCGTTTCGCGCATCTGCTCCAGCTGGGCGATCTTGCGGTCGAGCACGCTGCGGATTTCATGGCTGATCTGGCGCCAGTCTGAGGCCGTTGGTGTGCGCCCTTCCGGCAGGGAGGCAAAGGCGCGGGCCACATCCTCGATCGTCAGGCCAAGGGATTGCGCAATCTTGATGAAGGAGACCCGGCGGATGTCCGAGCGCAGGAAGCGCCGGTGGCGCCCGGCCGAGCGAATGGAGCGGACAAGCCCGCATTCCTCATAATAGCGCAGCGCGGAGACGGCGACACCGGTGCGCGCGGCAAGCTCTCCAATCGTCAGGATGTCGGAATGTTTCAGGGTCATGCAATTTTCTGCTTGATCTAAAGTGCACTTGAGATTGTAGCAGAAGGGTCAGGCAACAACCAGACCCGAAAAGGCCCACGCCATGACACAGGCACTCCGCCGCCCCGCCCGCATAGAGCATGTCAACATCACTGTTCCGGATTCGGAGCATGCAGCGCTTATCTTCGAGCAGATCTTCGGCTGGCATGTCCGCTGGCGCGGCAAGGCGATCAGCGGGGGGCATACGGTGCATGTCGGCTCGGAAGACCATTATCTCGCCCTCCATTCTCTGCCGCCGGGCAAGCCTTGTCCGGAACGGTTCGAGAAGGGCCTGCCGCTCAACCATATCGGCATCGAGGTGGACGATATTGTCGCCATCGAAACGCTGGTGCGCCAGGCAGGCTATGCGCCCTTCGGGCATGATGATTACGAGCCCGGACGCCGTTTCTACTTCTTCGATGAGAGCAATATCGAGTTTGAGGTGGTCTCCTACGCGCCCGTGCTGGAGTATGCTGGCTGAGCGGATGCGCTCTCTCCCCGTGACAGCCGGCCCGGCGGGAAGTGCATCCAGATACGCTTCCCGCCGCATCGCGTATCGGAAAGGGGAGATACCTCATGAAACTCTGGGCTGCGCCCGCCGCCATCCTCGCCGCTGCGCGCGAAAGCGCTGCAGCCTGCGTTCAGGAGGGGTAGGGGCCGTCAGTGGGCCAGGCGCATCCAGTCGCGGGCTGCCTGCAGCGCCATCTTCACCTCGGCGGAAGAAAGCATCTCTGCCATTTCCTGACGCTGGGCCTTGGCATCCTCATGCCCGCGCACGGCCGCAAGGTTGAACCATTTGTGGGCTTCGATGAGGTTGATCTCGGCGCCGGTGCCCGTCGCATAGGCAAGGCCCGCGCGGTAAAGGTCTTCGGCATGGGAATGCGCGCCAAGCAGGCTGGCGGGCTCCACGGGGGTATCTGAATAGGCCATGTATCTTCTCTTTCACTCCTGAACCGACCGCCGGGTCTTCCCGTGCTGCAACCGGTAATCCATCACGTGCCGGATTATCCGGCGACGGACGAAGGGTGCCTTGAGAGCGTTGGAACATGGTTAAAATTGCATTTGCCATGACGCGGCTTCGTAAACGTAGCGGGCGAGGCTGTTAGCAAAGGGGCTTTTGCAGGCGTATTTGTGCTCCGCAAGGCCGTGATCACTCCATTCCCGGATAGCGCTGGAATGCCGGAATAGCCGCCAGATGCGCGATCCAGGGGGCTTGCTCGGCGGTCTGAACCTGCGCGCCCGGCGTGAAGGCTTCGGGCGCGTCCAGCGTCATCAGCTGCACGTCCACAATGCCCGGCAGATAGGTTTCGTTGATGTAGTAGAGGCCTGTGCCGCACTGGCCGCAGAAATAGCGGAAACTGTCGCCGGAGGAATTGACCGCGCGGGCCTCTCCCGCCGTCACGCGGAAATCATCCTTCGGGACCATGGCCCAGGCCACCATCGGCGCGCCGGCGCTTTTCTGGCAATCCCGGCAATGGCAGATCGATACCCGCTCGGGCGGGTGCCCAAGTTCAAACCGCACCTTCCCGCACTGACATCCGCCCGCAATGGTCATGGCCGCCTCCACATTGTTCACTAAATGTTCTTTCGCATGATCTGCGCGGCGGGTCAAAGGGGATGTTGGGAGGGCGGCAAAGAAAAAGCCCCGCAGAAACTGCGGGGCTTTCTTAAGCGCAAGGGCTCAGCCTGAAATCAGGCGGCCACTTTTTTCTTCGCCAGCGACTTGGCGAGTTTTTCCATCGCCTTGCCCTTGTCGATGTTCTCGACAGCGGCCAGTTCGCGGGCCATCCGGTCCAGCGCGCTCTCATAGAGCTGGCGCTCGGAATAGGATTGCTCGGGCTGGTCGTCGCCGCGGTGCAGGTCGCGAACGACCTCCGCGATCGAGATCAGGTCGCCGGAATTGATCTTGGCTTCGTATTCCTGGGCGCGGCGCGACCACATGGTCCGCTTGATCCGGGCTTTTCCGCCGAGCGTCTTGAGCGCGTCGTCGACCAGTTTCGAGCCGGCAAGGGCGCGCATACCAGATGCCTCGGCGCGATTCGTCGGCACACGCAGGATCATCTTGTCCTGATCAAATGCCACGACATAGACTTCCAGCTGCATACCCGCGACTGTCTGACTTTCGATACCGGTGATTTTGCCCACGCCGTGCGCCGGGTAGACAACACTCTGACCGACCTCGAACGCATGAGTCCGAGCTTCTGCCTTCTTCGCCATATAGGTAAGACCCTTTTCTACACACAGATTAAGAGAGTCGAGTTCACCCGGCCCAGTTCCTGATTAAGGCTCTGAGTTAGGAATTCCCGCTCTTCTTGATTGCTGTTCAGATATTCCGTGTAGCACATTCTTACAGGAAATACAACAGTCTGGCACAGACGGCCCCAGAATGGGAAAGACGCAGAATTCCGGCAATTCGTTAACGCGCCCTGATCCTTCAATTTCCCCGCAATTACAGAGGGGCACAAGAATCAGGGGAAAAATCTTCTCCCTTGGGGAGAAGTCAGTCGCCGGTGCCCGGATTGGGGCTGAAGTATTTTTCCAGCTTGCCGGTCACGCTTGCCCATTCATCCCGGTCAGCCGGCGGTTCCTTCATCCGGGTGATGTTGGGCCAGACCTTGGCATATTCGGAGTTCAGCTTCAGCCATTTACCATCCGGATCGTCTTCGGTGTCCGGTTTGATCGCCTCGGCGGGGCATTCGGGTTCGCAGACGCCGCAATCGATGCACTCATCGGGGTGAATGACGAGCATGTTCTCGCCTTCATAGAAACAGTCGACGGGGCAAACCTCGACGCAATCCATGTATTTGCAGCGGATGCAGGCGTCGACGACAATATAGGTCATGGGAGGTCCGGGGTCTTCTGGCGGAAATTGAGCCTCGCAATTGGCGAGGCAAAGCCGCCCTGTCAATGAGGCGTACTACACAGCGGGGGCAGAAAGGCTCAAGCTGTGCCCGAAGCGCGCGCCTCGGCGCGGCGGCGGGCCTCGGCGCGATGCACGTCATCGACATGCAGCAGCCCGGAAACATGCCGCACATAGGCGTCTTCAAGATCGGAGCGCTCGCCATCGGCATAGATCACCCGGTAGATCGCCTCGATCACCTTCACCCGCTCTGCCATCGGCAGTTTCTTGGCGTGTTTGGTAAACTGATGGCTGCCGACGGCTTCCTCGGCCAGCGCTTCGGCTTCCGAGAGCAGGGCATCGGCCTTGTCGGCCTCGAATTCGAACGCTTCGACCAGGATCTCGGCGATCATGTCGCTTTCGATGTTGACATAGACCCCATCCACCAGCGCCGCCTCCACCAGAAGGGCAGTCACCGCCACATAGGGCGGCATGGATTGTTCTGCGGGCGTTTTCGGCGTTAGCAGGCGCTTGATGCGATCCATCATGGCTCGGCCTCCAGAGGGCGGTAGAGCGCCCGTGCTTCCTCTGCAGGGCCGCGGCGATCCCCGAGGT
Source organism: Hyphomonas sp. (assembly GCF_013823385.1). Taxonomy (GTDB): domain Bacteria; phylum Pseudomonadota; class Alphaproteobacteria; order Caulobacterales; family Hyphomonadaceae; genus Hyphomonas. The sequence continues at coordinate 26,978 of NZ_PNMA01000030.1, read as the reverse complement.
CCAGCACTTCAACGCTGTAGATACGCCCGGCTTTGCCGAATGTCACCACATCGCCAACGGTGAGGCCCGTGCCGGGCTTGTCGGTCTTCCGGGTCTGGCCCAGACGCGACAGGCGCACGCCATGCCCCTTGATGTGCGCGGTAGAGAGGGCGCGTGTCTTGAAGAAGCGGGCGCGCCACAGCCAGATATCGAGGCGCAGCGAGGCTTCTTCGTTCATGCGGCTCTCGCGCTATTGGAAGGGTTTGTAGACAAAGCCGCCTTCGCCAGTGCCTTCGCCAGTGCCTTCGGCTGGCTTGCCCTGGCCGGCGCCCTGCTGGCGCGGCGGTTTCGGCTTGGGCGGGCGCGGGGGTTTGGGCGGCTTGGGCGGGGGCAGCAGCGCGGCCAGCGCGGCAAACGGGCTGTCAGGATCGGCCACCTTGCGCTGCGGCGGGGCAGAGCGGCCCTCCGGGCGCCGGTCATTGCGACCTTCGCCGCGATTATCGTTTCCTCGCGGCGGGCGGCGGTCATCCCGGTTCCGGCCGCGGCTGCGGTCATTGCCGCCGCCTTCGCTGCGCGGGCCCTTGTTCTGAGGCCGATCCGTTTGCGGACGATCCCCCTGCGCGGCGTCACGTTTCGGGCGGTCGCCCTGCGGGCGTTCGGCGCGGGGCGGGCGGGCCTGCTGGCCCTCTTCCGGGCGCGACCGGGCGCCATAGCGCCACAGCGTCACCGCGCCGGTTTCCTTGTCCTTCTCGGCAGGCGCAAGGCCAAAGCCTTTCAGAACGCCGGGCCAGTCATCAGCGGGGCAGGACACCATCGAGGCAAGGTCAATGGCGATGGCGAAGGCGTTCTTGCCTGCGTCCTTGCGGCGCTTGGCGATCTCCCAGCCGAGGCGCTCGGCAAGGTCAGCGCGCACGGCGCGGCGGCCAAAGCGCAGATAGCCATTGGCGGCAAGGGCTTCTTCCGGCCAGGTGCCGTCCAGCGCGAAGGAGCCCGCGCCTTCCGGGGCGAGCGGATATTCCGTTCCCGAATCAACCGCTTTGAGAATGGCGATCACGCGCTGGGCGGCCGGCTTCTGTGCGTCGGGCGCATGCACGGCCACGCGGCCGGCGCGGATGCCGGCGGCTTTCAGGGCTTCGCGCTGTTCCGGTGTGATGCGAACCGGTGGGTCATCCGTACGCAGATCAATCGCCGCGCCGCTTTCCAGAATGCGGAAGGCAAGGCCGCGCGCCATGCCCTCAAGGGCGGCGCTTGCTTCTCCGCTTGCCAGCTTGGCATGGGTGGGCAGCACGCGGGCAATCTCGCCTTTCAGCCATTCCTCGACGCGGGCCAGCGCGGGGGCACGCTCGCCGGCCTCCACTTCAACGGCGCCGATCAGTTCGGCGCGCGGGGCAATCCAGCTCGCCCCCTTGGCGAGGCGGGCAATGGGGGCGCTCTTGAACTCGATCTCGGCCCCTTCGGTCAGCTTGAAGGCGTCGGAAGGCGCGCCGGTGATCTCGGCCAGGCGCTGGCTCAGCATCGGGCGGATCGCAGCCAGGGCCGCGCCGCGCACGGCCTTTCCTTCCAGCGTGCGCGCATCCAGAACCGGCTCGAAGGTCAGGCCCTTCAGGCGGCCGACCAGATGGCCTTCAACGGTCACGTCGCCGTCGGGCGTCAGATTGGTCACGAGGGCATCTTCCTTCTTGAGGCTTGCGAGCAGCGCGGTGGTGCGCCGGTCGACAAAGCGGGCTGTGAGCGCTTCGTGTAGCGCGTCGGAGAGGGAGTCTTCAATCTCCCTCGTTTTCTGCTGCCAATAGCCGGGATTTTCCAGCCAGTCGGGGCGGTGGGCGGCATAAGTCCAGGTGCGGATGGCGGCAAGGCGCTGTTGCAGCTTGGCAATGTCGCCATTGGGGGAGGCAAGGTCTTCCATCCGCCGCTCGAGGCCGCCGTCGGAAAGGCGCGCGTCCGGGTCTGCCAGCGTATCGGCCAGCCCCAGCACGAGGCGGCCATGGCCCTCCGGCCCGGCCTTGCGGAAGTCCGGCAACCGCGCGAGATCCCACAGCCGGCGCACCTTGCGCTCGCCCGTCACATTCGGCCCGATCCCGCCATCTTCGCTCATCCGGCGCAGCACCCATTCGTCCAGCGCGTGCGGATTGTGGATGAGGCGCGGATTGCCCGAAGGCTTCTCCAGGCTGCGGATCAGCCCCTTGAGGCTTGAGAAATCGAGGGCCGAATTGCGCCACTGGATCGCGTCCACGGGGTCAAACCGGTGGGCTTCGATGGCTTTCCATTCTTCCTCGGTGAAAGGCGGGCAGTTGCCGGTCTCGCCAAATTCGCCATCGGTGCGGAAACGCCCGGCGCGGCCGGCAATCTGGCCGCATTCGGCCAGGGAGAGCGGCCGGTGGCGCCGCCCGTCAAACTTTGAGCGCGAGGCAAACACCACCCGGTCGACATTCAGGTTCAGCCCCATGCCGATGGCGTCGGTGGCGACGATGTAATCCACCTCGCCTGACTGGTAGAGCGCCACCTGCGCGTTGCGCGTGCGGGGCGAGAGCGCGCCCATGACCACTGCTGCCCCGCCTTTCTGTCGCCGCAGCAGCTCGGCAATCGCATAGACTTCCTCGGCGCTGAAGCCGACGATGGCCGTGCGCTTGGGCAGTTTGGTGATCTTGGTATGGCCGGTATAGCGCAGCTCCGAGAAGCGCTCACGCGGCTCGGTCTCCACGCCCAGCTTCAACTCGCGCAGCAGGCCGCGCATCGTGTCGGCGCCCAGCAGCAGCGTCTCGTGATTGCCGCGCATGTTGAGGATGCGGTCGGTGAACACATGGCCCCGATCCTCGTCCTCGGCCAGCTGGATCTCGTCGATGGCCAGGAAATCCGGCCGGATGTCCACCGGCATCGATTCCACGGTGCAGATGAAATAGCGCGCCGTGGGCGGGCAGATGCGCTCCTCGCCGGTAATCAGCGCGGCATGGGCATAGCCCTTGGCCGCCACCACCCGGTCATACACCTCGCGCGCAAGCAGGCGCAGCGGCAGGCCGATCATGCCAGTGCCATAGCCCAGCATCCGCTCAATGGCGTAATGCGTCTTGCCGGTATTGGTGGGGCCCAGAATGGCCTTGAGCGTTGTCATGTGCGGGGAAGGGATGGGGGCGGGGGCGCGCCCGTGTCAAGCGCGCGGCATGTCAAAGCGGATCATGCCCTCGGCCTCGGGGCGGAATCCGGGCGGCAGGCGGGTCGCCTCATCATAGAGCGCGCCGGCAAACCGGGCCTTGCTGGTATCGCCCCAGAGGCAGACGGCGCCGCACAGATTGGCGCCGGAAAGGTCGGCCTGCCAGAGATTGGCGCCGGTCATGTCCGCGTCCACCAGATTGGCATGGGCCAGCCGGGCCGCGCGCAGGTTGGCGCCTTTCAGCAGCGCGCCGCGCAGATGGGCATGGGTCATCGAGGCGTTCAGCAGCCGGGCATGGTTGAGGCAGGCCCCGGCAAGGTTTGCCCAGTCGAGCCGGGCGCCGCGCAACTCGCAATTGTGAAACCGCGTGCCGGCAAAATCCTGCCCGCGCAGATCGGCGCCATGAAAGTCGCGCCCTTCGATCAGAAGGCCGGCACCGGCTGCGGTTGCCCGCACGTCTCGTCCTGTCGCCAGAATGTCCATCACTGACCCGTTTTGTCCCAGTCTGTCCATTTGAGGCTATTCGCGGGGCATTGAAAGGCCCGCGATTGACATGGGTTTCGTTCCGGGCGGACAGTCGCGTTTTGGCATGGGAGAGGCGCCATGATCACGCTCGAGCCGGTCGGCTGGGTACGGGGAGGACGGGCAGATCCCGTGGACGACAATTGGGATGGGGAAGAGGCGCTGATCGAGCTGGCGCCCGGCTTGCCCGAAAGCGCGCTGGCGGGGCTTGAGACCTTCAGCCATGCCGAAATCATCTTTTTCTTCAACCGCGTACCGGAATCGAAGATCGAAACCGGCGCGCGTCATCCGCGCGGCAACACAGATTGGCCGCTCGTCGGCATCTTTGCCCAGAGGGGCAAGAACCGGCCCAACCGTCTCGGTCTCTGCACGTGCAGGATCCTTGGCGTGGACGGGCGCTGCCTGCGGGTGAGGGGGCTGGACGCCATCGACGGGACCCCGGTGCTCGACATCAAGCCGGTGATGCGCGAATTCCTGCCACGCAGCGCAGTATCCCAACCAGATTGGGCCACAGAACTGATGAAGGATTACTGGTAGCGGGGCGGGCCGCAATTGCGGATTGGACAGCCCGCTCCGGGCGTCATAATCTCAACACAGCGTTAACCTATGGAGCTGGGGCGTTCATTGGCAATCGCATGGGGATATCCGGCATGTTGAAACACTACACTGCGAGGACTGCGCGCGCGGCAATCGCCCTGGCGCTCGGGGGCGCCGCGCTGCTGGCGGCCTGTGACCAACTCGACACCCGCATCGAGCGGGCGCGGGAGATCGCAGACGCGTCCGTGGACCAGATCAGCGGCGAAACCGTGATCGATCCGGCCTTTCGCAATCTTGAGCGTGCCGCCCCCGCAGACCGGGCCCTTGCCGGTACCGTGATGGCGCAATTCGCCGTGGATGAAGATGATCGCCCGATGTTTGCCATCGGCTCGATCATCGCCAAGCCGCTCGACATTCCAGTCTCCGCGTCCGTCGAGTTTCCCGACGATGCTGCCATGATCGAAGAAGAGCTCGAATATTTCGACAGCCCGGCAGGGGAAGCGATGCTGGAAGCGGAGGAGGCTCCCGCTGCCGCCGCGCCCGCGCCGCCGCCGCCCGCCCGGCTGGCCATCGAAGTGCCCGGCGGACAAGATATCATTGCCGAACCGGCCCAGAGCTTGCCAAGGATCAAGCTTGACCCGCGGGCGGCTCAGGAAAGCCGCGAGGAAATCGCTGAGGCCGGCCGCAATCTTGATCAGGCGGCCATCCAGGACGACACGCAGCGCCTGCAGATGCGCAGCCTGTCGCGGGAAGATCTCAAGGCCATGGCGCCGGAGGAGCGCGTGGAAGTGCGCAAGATGGCCCGGCGCGCGCCGGTCGCGCGCGAAGTGGTCCAGAAACAGCTCGACGCCAACACCGTCATGCTCGACACGATGACCAAATACGGTGTCGGCGGCGAAGTGGCGATGTCCCGCCAGGGGCAGATGGTCATCCAGATCGGCGCCGATGGGGCAAACCCCACCCAGTTCCGGGGCCGCAACGGCCCGGCGGATTTCCTGGCCCGCGCGGAAACCGCCGAATGTCCGGACAATCCGAATGCGGCGATCATCCGCGAAGACCTTGCTGTGGCCACCGCCTGCGTCGTGCGGGATCTGCGCGCCTCGGGCCAGTTCGAATATGTCGAGCCCGATTTCATCTTCCAGAACCAGTTTGCCCGCAAACCCAAGGATATGCCCGCCGGCACGCCGGGGGAAACCAAGACCGGCTCCACCGGTTCTACCGGGACACCGGCAAAACCGAAGGTCACCGATCCGAATGATCCCCTCTGGGCCCTGCAATGGCATTTCCGCGACAAGGGTACGGCAGAGGGCCGCACGGCCGGCGGCGCAGGCTTCGAGAGCTTCTGGAAACGTCAGGGCATCATCGGCTCAAACGGGGTCGTCGTGGGCGTGGTCGATACCGGCCTGCAGATGAACCATCCTGACATTGCCGGCTCGCCCAACATCATGCCCGGCTTCGACATGGTATCCGATCCCCGGATGGGCAATGATGGCGACGGGCGCGACGCCGACCCCAATGATCCGGGCGACATGTGCGACCCCACCAAGCCGGGCGCTTCCGACAGCTTCCACGGCACGCATGTGGCCGGCACCATCGGCGCGGCGGCGACCAATAACGGCGCGGGCGTTGCGGGCGGCGCCTGGGACGTGCGCATCGTGCCGGTGCGCGCGCTCGGCAAATGTGGCGGCCGCCTGTCGGACATCAATGACAGCATCCGCTGGGCTGCCGGCCTGATCCCGGCCGAACTCGATGGCGGCGTGGAGATCTGGAACGATCATCCGGCCGACATCATCAACCTCTCCATCGGCCTGCTCGGCACCTGCCCGGCCTCGCTGCAGGACGCCATCGACGCAGTGACGGCGGAAGGCGTGATCGTCGTTTCCGCTGCCGGCAATGCCCGCATGTCCACAAGCTTCTATGCGCCGGCCGGCTGCCGGAATGTCGTGACGGTTGCGGCCAGCGATGCGCGGGGCCAGATCGCGCCCTATTCCAACTTCGGGCCCGAAGTGATGGTGCTGGCCCCCGGCGGGGACCTGACGCGGGACGACAATGGCGATGGCAAGCCCGATGGCGTGCTCTCCACCAAGGCCGCCACCAACTGCTACGATCCGGTGACCGGCCAGGGCGTCGAGAATTGCTTCTATGCCTATGAGCAGGGCACCAGCATGGCCGCTCCGCATGTCTCTGCCGCCCTGGCGCTGCTCAAGGCGCGAGACCCTGGGGCGGGTCGGGAGTCCATCATCAGCACGCTGAGGGCGGCGCTGGATCCGCGCGAAAACCTGCAATGTGCGGGCCTTTGCAGCCAGTATCCCGGCGCCACACCGATCGAAGGCAGCCCGGACATGTGTGCGCGCCCGTGCGGGCAGGGGCTGCTCAACATGGCGAATGTGCCCGTCAAGGCAACCGGTGGAGGTGGCCGTTAAGATGGGATGGACCCGGCTTCCTGTGGATGTGCGCGGCCCGCTGGGTGTGCTCGGCATCGGCCTTCTGGCCGGGGCAACCGGCCTTGCCGTTGTCGGCGTGCGCGGCGGGGAAGGGGCCGGGAATGAGGCAGGCGTGAGCGAGCTTGCCTCCGCCAACGGACAATCCCATTCGGAGGCGCTGCCGTCCGGTCCGCCATCTCCGGCTTTTGACCCGCCGCCGGGACGCCCCGCCCTGATCATCGATCCGGAACCTGCGCCCCTGCCGCCGGATGAGCCGGAGGAAGATCGCGCCCCGTCCATTCCGCAGGTAACCATCCAGCAGCAGGGAGGCGGCAGCGGCATTCTGCCCGCCCGCGCGGGCACGGCTGAAGTGGTCTTCATCGTCCGCCTCAAGGGCGCGCCGGAAGTTGACATCATCACCCGCAATTTCAAGCGCGATCCCGCCGCCGCCCAGGCCGCCTGGCTGGAGCTGACCACCCGCATTCCGGTGCTGGCAGAGTTTGAGCTTTCCGGCGCCAGCTATTCGGGTGAAATCCGCCTCTCCCGGCGTCTTGCCGAGGCGACGCCTGAGACCATCAAGCAGGTGCAGGACCGCCTCCTCGCCATTGAGGGCGTTGCCTATGCCGATCCAGATTATGTCGCCCATCCCGGCCAGAAGGACAAACCATGAGCCGCATCCGCCTCCAGATCGTTTCTCTCATGCTGACCGCCAGCGCCGTGCTTGCTGGCTGCGACCAGATCCGCCTTCCCGGCGCCAGCGGCAATACCGGCGCAGAGCCCAAGGCGGGTGAGGAAACTCTCCCTCCGGGAACGGAAGAAGATAAGGCCCCCGGTGAAGTCGAATTTCCCGTTCGCCCGGAATCCACCGCTGCCGATAGCGCCATAGACTGGGAAGCTGCCCGCCGGGATCTGGCCGCCCGCCCGATCGAGACGCGGGAAGGGGCCTTCCAGGTCGCCTCCGGAGACGCGGCCCCGCCTGTGCCGGTCTTCCTTCCCTCGTCGCCCGTCTCGGTGCAGGGTGGGGAAGCAGATGTCCGCTTCCAGCCGATGGGTGATGGCTATTACGCCTTCTTCCCCGGCGAGAAATACGACACCATCGTCAACGGCACCAACAAGGTAGTCGCCGCGCCCGGCGAAGCGGTTACCCCGCGCGGGGACGCGCTGAACTTCCAGCCGACGACGACCGGCGCGCAGGTTTCCTTCGCGCGCTATGGCGCAGACTATCTGGTAGAGTTCGAGTGCAAGGAACTGACGAATGGCCTGCCCACCTGCATCACGCAGGATGAGGCGCTGGCCTTTGCAACGGATCTGGTGATTTCGGGGACCCGCTGATGCTGAAAGCACGTTTATCCGCCGCCGGATTATCGGCGGTATTGCTGCTGTTGGGGGCGTGCGACTTTGTGCGCTTCCCCGGTGATGGCGGCCCGCCGCCGCAAACCCCTGAGCCTGGTCCGGCCATTCCGCCCGGCGCCCCCGGCCCGCCGCCGCCTGAGCCGGGCGAAGACCCTTGGGAGCTTCCTCCGCTTGAGGAAGATAACGCGCCCGAGCCCGCCGATGGCGCCGCGCCTGATGAGGCAGAGCCCGCCCCGGAAATGCCCGTGGACGGAACGCCCGGCGAAGAAACGCCTCCCGGTGAAACCCCGCCGGGTGACACGCCGGAGCCCGAAACACCAGAGCCCGAGCCCGGGCCTGAACCCCAGCCCCAACCGGAACCCGAGCCTCAGCCCGTGGTCCAGCCGGTTTTCAGCTTCCATCCGCCCGGCGCGCTGCTGGCAGGCACAGGCGGGGGCTTTCCCGAACAGGTGGTCCATGCCCCGAACATGGTGTTCCCGATCAAGTCGGCGCCCGCCTATCTTCAGTCGCAGGTGTTCATGTATGGCGGCGGCGTTGCCGGCGGCGACCAGTGCGACGCGCGCAACTATGCCTATCCCTGGCGGGATAATTTCTGCGAAACCCGCTCGGCCAATCGCGGCTCGCCCTTCTGTCCGGTGAACAAGATCCATCAGGGGCAGGACATTCGCGTCGGCACGGCGGCAGACTGCAACACGCTGCGCCGGCAGAGTGCGGCCCAGCGCGGCATTCATGAAGTGGTCGCCGTGGAAGATGGCGTCATCTCCTCCATCGGTACGTATACGGTCAAACTCCGCAGCGAGGGCAGCATCTACAATTACATGCACCTCAACATGAACCGGCTCTCCGTCACAGCTGGCCAGTTCGTCAAGGCGGGTGATCTGATCGGCTATGTCTCGAATGATTTCGGTGGCACGCCCACCACCATCCACCTGCATTTCGAGATCACCCAGAACACTGCCGGCAATGGCTGGGTGCATGTGCCGCCCTATCTCTCCCTGGTGAAGGCCTATGAGCGCCGCCAGAACGGCCCCGGCGAGCAGCTGGAGCCGGAAATCGGCGTCGCCTCGGCGCCGGAATGGATCATCCCGGAAGGGTATGAGATCATCGAATAGAACGAAGAAGGGCGGCTGATGAGGCCGCCCTTTTCAAATCTGCTATCTGGAAGAGGGCTTCAGCCCGAAATCGCCTGCTCGTCGCGCTCGCCGGTGCGGATGCGGAGGATGGATTCCAGATCGTGGACGAAGATCTTGCCATCGCCGATGGTGCCAGTATTGGCCGCTTGCGTGATCGCCTCGATGAAGCGCTCCACGTCTGCATCGGCGCAGGCCAGCTCCACCTTCACCTTGGGAAGCAGGCGCACTTCATATTCGGCGCCGCGATAGACTTCCGTCTTGCCCTGCTGGCGGCCATAGCCGCGCACTTCGGTGACGGTCAGGCCGGTGGCGCCCGCTTCGGAAATCGCTTCGATAACCGCGTCCAGACGGCTCGGTTTGAAGACGGCTGTGATCTGTTTCATGGCGGTATTCCTGTCTGACGGGCCGATGCTGCACATGCGAACGTAATCAACATGACGGAATCGTCAATGTTCTTCACGCCTTGCCGCACGGGCAGGGCGCGCAATTCTCACCTGATCGGTCACCGGCGCGGCAGTGCCGCTTCTGGGCGGGGCATACAGGCGTTTGACGGCCTCGATCAGAACCACGCCGCCCATGCCCGGCGCGATCAGCCGGCCCATTGCCTCCCAGCCCTCGGCGGCGGAGGTGACAAGACCAAGATCGGTCGGCGGCATGTAGAGCGCCCCGGAAGAGGCGGTCACCTGAAAAAGGCCTGTGGAGAGCAGATTGGAAAGCTGGCTGCGCGTCCAGGGGCGGCCATGGCCAAAGGGCGTGCGCGTGGCGCGAGACCAGAGGCCGGAGCGGTTGGCGGCGGTGAGCACGATGCGGCCTTCCGGCGCCGTCACGCGCCAGATCTCGCGCAGATAGGCGCGCGGGTCGCCGGTCTCTTCCAGCCCGTGCAGGATGATCACCCGGTCAAACAGCCCGTCCGGAAAGGGCAGGCGCGGGTCGCCCACGGCCACGGTGGCATTCCCCCGGCCTGAACAGTCCCAGCTGACAGGCCCATGTTCCAGCGGCACGGCGGCAATCATCCGGCGTGGCCCGGTGGTGAAGGCGTCCAGCACCGGCAATGCGTAGCCAAGCCCCAGCACTGACAGCCCCTTGGCGTCGCCCCACAGATCGGTCAGCTTGCCCGCCAGAATGCGCGCAGCCGCCTTGCCCAGCTCGGAGGCGTAAAAGCGTTCAAGGGTGACGGCGTCCTGTCGCATCGTTATGGCTTGCAGCGCGTTCCTGTAATCGCGGGCCTGTTTGCGGAGGTAGACCCATGAGTGTTCTGATCGAAATACACCAGTTTCCCTGCCTGAACGATAATTACGGTTATCTGGTGCATGAACCCGGCTCGGGCGCCACCATCGCCATCGATACGCCCGATGCGGAAGTATACCTCGCGGAAGCCGAAAAGATGGGCTGGCAGATCAGCGAGATCTGGAACACCCACTGGCATCCCGATCATGCCGGCGGAAACCTCAAGATCAAGGAAGCCACCGGCTGCCGCATCATCGGCCCGGCAGGGGAAGCCGACAAGATACCGGGCATCGACAAGCGCCTGAAGGGCGGCGACCGGGTGGAACTGGGGGATGCAACGGCCACCGTCATCGACGTGCCGGGCCACACGCTCGGCCATATCGCCTTCCATTTCCCCGATCAGGATGTCGCCTTCGTGGGCGACGCGGTCTTCGCCCTTGGCTGCGGCCGGGTGTTTGAAGGCACGATGGAGATGATGTGGGAAAGCCTGAAGCGCATCAAGAAACTGCCGAAGAAGACGCGGCTCTACTGTGCCCATGAATACACCGCCTCGAACGCGAAATTTGCCGTTACGATCGAGCCGGAGAACAAGGCGCTGAGGGAATATGTCGCCTGGATCGAGAAGCGCCGGGCCGAGGGCAAGCCGACGGTCCCCGCGCTGCTGGAGCGGGAGCTGGAGACAAACCCGTTCCTCCGCGCAGACCTTCCCGAGATGCAGCTCGCCATGGGCCATGCCGGCAATGCGGCGGCCACTTTCGGCGAGATCCGCGGCCGGAAGGACCGCTTCTGATGCGGCCTGCCCTCTCCGGCGATCTCGGGCCCAATGAAATCATCCGGATGCTCGGCCTTCGGCCCCATCCGGAAGGCGGCCATTATGCCGAAACCTATCGCGCGCCCGCCGAGGCAGGCGCCCGGGCAAACTTGACGGCCATCTACTATCTTCTTCAGGCCGACGAGATTTCGGCCTGGCACCGGGTGGACGCAGATGAAGCCTGGCTCTGGCATGCCGGCGGCCCGCTTGCCCTCACCCTGTCTCCCCCAGGCGGGAAGGGCGCTGCCAGCGTCACCCTCGGCCCGGACCTGCGCGCAGGCCAGCGCCCCCAGGCCATCGTGCCCGCCGGGCACTGGCAGACGGCCGAGACGCTGGGCGCCTGGACGCTGGTGTCCTGCCTCGTCGCGCCGGGGTTTGAGTTTTCGGGCTTCACGATGGCGCCGCCCGGCTGGCGGCCGGAAGTCTGAACGCGGTTTCCGGGCAACAAAAAACTCCAACGGCGTTGGAGTTTTTTGCCTCTCCTTGGAGGAACCGTTGGAGTTTTTAAGGGGGCTTATCCACGGGATAAGCCCCGCTTTGTCAGCCCGCGATATACTGCGCGCCGTTCACCGTCATGGTCGCCCCATTGATGAAGGCAGCCTCGTCAGAGGCAAGGTAGGCACACATAGAGGCGATCTCTTCGGCCTTGCCGAGCCGGCCCACCGGGATGGTCGCGATGATCCCCTGCAGCACTTCGGGTTTCACCGCCTGCAGCATCTCGGTGTCGATATAGCCCGGCGCTACTACGTTGGCCGTAATGCCTTTTTTGGCGCCTTCATAGGCCAGCGCCTTGGTAAAGCCGATCAGGCCGGCCTTGGCGGCGGAGTAATTGGCCTGGGTGAATTGCCCCTTCTGGCCGTTGATCGACGAGATGTTGATCACCCGGCCGAAATTGCGCTCCCGCATCCCGTCCCACACCTGGCGGGTCACGTTGAAGGCGGAGGTCAGGTCCACATTGATCACTTCCTGCCACTGGGCCAGCGTCATCTTGTGGAACGGGGCGTCCCGTGTGATCCCGGCATTGTTGACCAGCACCTCGACCGTCCCGAGGTCAGCCTCGATCGCCTTCAGCCCGGCGCCTACGGCGTCATAGTCGGCTACGTCGAATTTATAGACCTTGATACCCGTTTCGCGGGAAAATTCGGCCGCTGCCGCGTCATTGCCGCCATAATTTGCGGCCACCGAATATCCCTTTGCCTTCAGCATTTCGCTGATTGCCTTGCCGATGCCGCGCGTGCCGCCGGTCACCAGAGCCGTTTTCGCCATGGTCGTAATCTCCTCCCGATTGTCTCGTTGAGATTACACTCGCCTAGAAGCGGGTCTCACATCAATAGCGCATTGGTCTTATGAGGGTTCTGTGCAAATATTTTGCACTAGCACAATAATTGCTTGCTCCATTGCAGGGCATCGCGCGAGGTGAGGATATGGCCAGACAATCAGGCTCCACAGGGCCAATCATCATAAAGAAGTACGCCAACCGGCGGCTCTATGACACGTCGACGTCTTCCTATGTCACTCTGGAACACCTGTCAGATCTTGTCCGGGAAGGGCAGGAATTTGAAGTTCGCGATGCCAAGACCGGCGAAGACCTGACCCGTCAGGTGCTCACCCAGATCATTTTCGAGCACGAAACCAAGGGGCAGGGCGCCCTGCCGCTGAATTTCCTGCGCCAGTTGATCGGCTTTTACGGCGGCGGCGCGCAGGCCTATCTGCCGTCTTTCCTGGAAATGTCGATGAACAGCTTTGCCCAGGCGCAGAAGGAATGGCGCAAGGCCGCCAATCCGATGAGCCTGTTCGAGGCCCAGACGCGCCGCAACATGGCGATGTTCGAGCAGGCGATGAAGATGTTCATGCCGGGCGTAGCGCCGGGCAGTCCAGCCGGCGCTGCTGAGCCGCGCCCGTCCGCAGCGCAGCCGCCAGCCAACCCGTTCATGGAATATCAGGCCGAAGCCCTTGCTGCGATGCAGGAGCAGATGGAAGCCATCCAGAAGCAGCTGGCCGACCTTTCCCGCAAGGAATAAGGCCGGCCTGCCGGAGCCTCTGTCAGACGTCGCCCGCCACGCCGAAATCCCGGCGCGCCGAGACAATGGTGACGATCACGCCCGCCAGAACATCCAGCAGCGTCATCGCCGTCAGGATGAAGAAGGTGGAGGTGGCGAAGTTTGGCATCAGCAGGAACTGCACCAGGCAGAGGATGAACAGCAGCAGCGAGATGCCATGATTGACGATCGTGGCCGTGCCGGTGCTGGTGGATTTCAGGATTTCCAGGAACAGGAAGATCACGGCCAGGAGGACAATGGCGTCTCCGTTAGTCAGTTCCCACTCCACGCCGGAAATCATCGGCAGACCCAGAAAGCGCTCGCTCAGCAGGCTCGCCAACGGTGCGGCTTGAGTCTGAACAATCTGTCCACTGGCATCGACCACCTGAACCGAACCACCAAAGGCTGCCAAGAGATTGTAGAGCACGACGGGAATGACCAGCAGCGGAAAGATGCCGAAGATTAGTCGCATGAATGACCCCTGTTTTTGAGTTGCGCCATTGCCTGCGCGACGTTTCTGGTCACGCTCCATCTTGGCAACGGCCGCGCCCGCAAGTGCGATTCTCGTGTCCTTAGAGGCCTTGCCTGCCACGTCCACCCTCGCAACGACGATTGCGTTTACCAAACCTGTCTAACGTATCGCAGCGGGGGTGGCGAGGGGCTTTGAGAGGCCACCCTTCACGCGGCAGCTTCAGAGGTTTTCCGGCGGCTTGTCGAAGCTGGCTTCCTGAGCCTTGTGATGCAGCTGCAGATTAAGCAGCACGCCCTTCGCCGCCGGAAGCAGCCAGAGGCAGAGGAGGGTCACCACCACGCCCACGCCAATCATGGCAAGGATCTTCAGGCCCACCGGCAGCGGGCTCATCGGCACCAGGAACAGGAACGGCGCCATCAGGATCAGCACCCCGAAGCCGACGAAGAAGGCTGGCCCGTCGGCCGTGTCGGCGGCGCTCATGTCCCGTCCGCAATGCGGGCAGGCGTCATTGAGCTTGAGATAGCCCTTGAACAGCTTGCCCTCGCCGCAGGCGCCGCAGCGTTGGCGAATTCCGGAGAGGATGGGGGTCTGTTTGTGTTCCATGCGCGGTATTTAGGCACGCGATCCTGCGAAAGCCCCGTGACAAACGCCCGCGCCTCCTCTTGACGCGGGCAGGCGCATTGCCCACGAGTGCGCCGGTTTCAACGCCCTGCGGGAGCTTCCTTCATGTCAGACCCTGTTTTCAGCCGCATCGCCATCATCGGTGTGGGCCTTATCGGCTCCTCGATTGCGCGGGCCTCGGCTGAATATGGCGCGGCGGGGGAGGTGGTCCTGTATGACGCGAGCCCGGATGTGCGCGCCCGCGCAGCCGCGCTCGGCCTCGGCACGGTGGCGCCGACGCTTGAAGTAGCTGTCTCTGACGCTGACTGTGTGATCGTCTGCGTGCCCGTCGGCGCGATTGGCGCGGTGGCGGCCGGCGCGGTGCCCAGCATGAAATACGGGGCCATTCTCACCGATGTCGGCTCGGTCAAGAGCGAGGCGGCCCGCGCCCTGCACGCCGCTGCCGATGGCCGCATCCACGTCATTCCCGGCCACCCGATCGCGGGCACCGAGCAATCGGGCCCCGAAGCGGGCTTCCCAACGCTGTTCCGCGGGGCCTGGCATATCCTGACGCCGCTTTCAGGTCAGGACGAAGCCTACCAGATCGCCACCGGTCAGCTGGCTGCTTTCTGGACCCGTCTTGGCGCCAAGGTGGAGGCCATGGACGCAGGCCGGCATGACCGCGTTCTGGCGATCACCTCCCACCTGCCTCACCTGATAGCCTTCAACATCGTCACCACCGCTTTCGACCTTGAATCGGTCGAGCAGGGCGAAGTGGTGAAATATTCGGCCGGCGGTTTCCGGGATTTCACCCGGATTGCCGCGTCAGACCCGGTGATGTGGCGCGACGTGTTCCTCAACAACAAGGAAGCCGTTCTCGAATGCCTCGGGCGCTTTTCCGAGGATCTCGCCGTTCTGCAGCGGGCCATCCGCTGGGGCGATGGCGACACGCTGATCCGCGAGTTCACGCGCGCCCGCTCCATCCGCAAGGCGATCATTGATGCGGGCCAGGATTCCAGCGCGGTGAACTTCGGGCGGAATATGCCGGAGCCGGAAGAACAGGCTTAGGCGCCTATTTCGGCGCGCGCTTGGCCAGGATGCGCTGCAGCGTGCGGCGGTGCATGTTGAGGCGGCGCGCGGTTTCCGAGACGTTGTGGTTACACAGCTCGTATACCCGCTGGATATGTTCCCAGCGCACGCGGTCTGCCGACATGGGGTTCTCGGGCGGCGCAGGGCGCTCGTCCTGTGTCGCGGTCAGCGAGCGGATGATGTCTTCCACATCGGCGGGCTTGGAGAGGTAATCGACCGCGCCTGCCTTTACCGCCGCAACGGCCGTCGCAATCGCGCCATAGCCGGTGAGGATCACGGCGCGCGCTTCGGGGCGGTGTTTCTGCAGCACTTCCACCACTTCCAGGCCGCTGCCATCTTCCAGGCGCAGGTCCAGAACCGCGAAGGCGGGCGGGTTCAGGCGGGCAATGTCCTTGCCTTCCGACACGTTGGTAACGGCGGAAACGACAAAGCCGCGCTGGGCCAGCGCGCGGGCAAGGCGCTGCACAAACGGGCCGTCATCATCCATCACAAGGCAGGATTTATCCTCCACGCCTTCCAGGCTCGGATGCAGGTTCACGACAGCGGGGCGTTCCATGCGCTCTCTCCTTCAGGCGGTCTTGCCGCGGGTAAGCGAATATATGGCGGAAAAGTCAACTATTCCAATCCACGCGGCAGCAGCGCATTCAGCGGCCAGACAGCCTGAACGATGGCGCCGGTGGCCGGCGGTGTCCTGTTTCGGGACGCTATTCGCCCGCCAGTACGCTCGATCAGCGTCTTTGCGATGAAAAAGCCAAGGCCCATGTCCCCCCCGCCGAGGCGGGCTTCGGACCGGTCAGAAATATACGGCTCCCCCAGTTTCGGCAGCACTTCGGGCGAGAATCCGGGGCCGTCATCGGTGATGGTGATCACCACCTGATCGGCCGTCCAGCTCGCCGTGGCGTCGACGCGGGTGGCAGCAAAGCTGACGGCATTCTCGATGAAGGCGCCCAGCGCATGGAGAATTTCCGGGCTGCGGGCGAGGATCGGCGGCTTTTCCGCGCCGCCTTCGCCTGTCACGGCGCGCACAACCAGCGCCACACCCAGGCCCTTCATCGGCGCGGCGGCTTCTTCCACCAGCGCGTCCAGCGGCATCCGGGCGTGGACAATATCGGTTGCGTCGCGCGCCTCGCGGATGGCCGAGAGGATCGAGCGGCAGCGGTCGGCCTGTTCGGCGATCAGGCGGAAATCTTCGGCGTGCGGATCGTCCGGGCTGGCCTGCTGCACCAGCTCCTTGGCGACAAGGTGAATGGTGGCCAGCGGCGTGCCCAGCTCATGCGCCGTCATCGCTGACATGGCGCCCAGCGCCGAGAGTTTCTGCTCGCGCGCCATGACGACGCTTGCGGCATCGAGCGCGCGCACGAGACGCGCCTCATCCTGGCTGACACGCGCCGCCGAGAGGGTGAAGAACACGACGCCCACGGCCAGGGCGGTGAACTGGCCCCACTGGAAGAGGATCGGCAGATGCGTGCCCCCGCTTTCCTCCCAGGGGAGGGGCAGGCTGAGGAAGGGCATCAGCGCGGCCAGACCAAGCGCGAGGAGCGCGATGGCGCTCGCCCGGAAGCGCCCGAGGCTGAGCGCGGCAACGGTAACCGGCGCCAGCATCAGCAGCAGGAAGGGGTTGGAGAGCCCCCCGGTCGCGGCGATCAGCGCAGCCAGCTGCACCGTGTCGAAGCCCAGCTGCAGCACCGCTTCCCAGCTATGGGTCAGGCGCTGGGACTGGAAGGCGAAGGAAAGGAACACGTTGAGCCAGGCAGACGCCGCAATGATGGCGAGGCACAGCGCCAGCGGCACGTTGAAGCCCAGAACGAACGCCACGAACAGCACGGCAGCGGTCTGGCCCGCCACGGCCAGCCAGCGCAGCGTGATGAAGGTGCGCAGCCGGGTCCGTCCGAGGGCAGACTGGGCCGAGCCCAGCCCTTCGGGTGCCAGCGTGAAGATCGCGTCTTCAAAGCCCAGTCTCGAATCTCTGGAGAAATCATCCATGCCGGACTTATGCGGCAGCCTGTCTCTTGCGCCAAGCGCCGGAATGGGCGCCTATCGCCGGATGCGAACCTCATTTGCCTTTGTTCTTCCGACCCTGTTCCTGCTTGCAGCCTGCGGCGCATCGGACGCGCCAGCGCCCGGGGGCGAGGGTATTGCCAGATCCGGCGGCATGAAATCGGGCTGCGCCAGCCGCGCCTATAGCGAAATCGGCGGGCCGATCTCGCTGATCGACCATACCGGCGCGCGGGTGACGGAGGAGACCTACAAGGGCCAGCCGACGGTTGTGTATTTCGGCTTCACCTATTGCCCGGATGTTTGCCCGGCGGCGCTTTCCACGCTGGGGGCGGCCTATCGCCGTCTGCCGGAAGGGGAGACTGCGCCGCAGACCCTGCTGATCACGGTCGATCCGGAACGCGACACGCCAGAGGCACTGGCAACCTATGTGACCACGCCGGCCTTTCCGCCGGGCCTTGTTGGCCTGACGGGCTCAGCGGCGGAAATCCGCGCGGCGGCCGATCATTTCAAGGCCGACTATGCCCGCATCGAACAGCCCGAAAGCCTCGCCGAATACACGATGGACCACACCAACCTCATCTATGTGATGGATGAGAACTGGAAGCTGAAGACCTTCTTCACCCATGAAGACACGCCCGAGACGATCTCGGCCTGTCTGGCGGAGCTATTCTAGGCTGCGCTGGATCGGGGCGGGAATTCGCCGGTTGGAGAAGCCCCGCCTCCAAGTTGACCGACCCTCAAAATTCGCTCAGTCATTCTTGCCATCCAATGCATCGGGATTGTCGGGAGATCGGGATGTGGTGTGGTGGCGTATTTAGCGGGACCAAGATTGCGCTGATCTGCGAGGCCTATGTCGTTGCATATCTGCGTGACGAGAAGGAGGGGATTCCTTTTCCCGGTATGTGGGACTTGCCGGGCGGCGGACGCGAAGGAGAAGAAGATCCCATCGAATGCGCGTTACGCGAAGTGGAAGAAGAATTCGGCTTGAGAATTCCGGCAGAGCGCGTCCAGAAGTTGACGCGATATCAAGGCCAGTCGCCGAGCGGCATGGACACTTATTTTTGTCTCGCGAACATCGAGCCCGATGAAATTGATCAGGTGCAGTTCGGCGAAGAGGGGCAGCGCTGGTCGATGATGGCGATCGATGAATTCATCCGGCACACGCACGCCGTGCCGCACCTTCAAGAGCGTCTCGCCCAGCTCCTTTCAGATTACTGATTTCGTTCGTCCGCAGTCTGCCGGCTCCTGCCGCGCGGCCGCCCCTAAATCTCGTCCGCGCCGCCCGGATTACGGCGGCGGCGGATCAGCCACATCACGCCGCGCAGGTCTGAGAGGGCATCCTTGAGGCGGCCGAAATTGGTGTAGTTCGACCGGCCGGTGCCGCGCGGGCGGTGGTTAACTTCCCGGAATTCCACCAGATGGCCATCCGAACGCATCAGCGCGGGCATGTAGCGGTGCATGTGATCGAAATAGGGGAGCTGCAGGAAGGTCGCCCGCTCCATCACCTTGATGCCGCAGCCACTGTCGTCGCAGTCATCCTTCAGCATCCGTTTGCGGATATTGTTGGCAAAGCGGCTGCCGAAGCGTTTCCAGGCGGTGTCCTTGCGGCTGCCGCGGCGGCCCATCACCATTTTCAGGCCATGCGGGGCGTCGGCGCGGGTCAGCTGGCGGTAGAGGTCAGGCAGGTCGGCAGGGTCGTTCTGGCCGTCCCCATCCAGCGTGCCGACAACCGGCCCGCGCGCAGCGAGAATGCCGGAGCGGATGGCGCGGCTCTGCCCGGCGTTCTTCCGGTGGCCCAGCACCCGCAGCATCGGGAAACGGCTCTTGAGCGCCGCCAGCTCCGCGCGGGTTTCGTCTGTGGAAGCGTCGTCCACGAAAATCATCTCGAAGGCGCGGCCATCCAGCGCCCGGGCGATTTCGGTGGCAAGCTGCTCGACATTGCCGGCTTCATTGTGAACGGGCACGACAACGGAAAATTCAAGCGAGTCGGCCACGGTCAGTCCATTCATTCAATTCAGCTAATTTGCGCACATAACCCCGGCAGGGGCCAAAATCGAGACCTGGATGGCATGGGGGGCGCCGCTGGCCTGCATTTCCGGGCGGGTGTGTCCAAAATGCCTGCCGCCAATTCTGCAAGACGAACCGCAAATCCAGCGCTATTACCCTGCCCATGACACTGCTTGACCGTCTCTCGACAGGCTGGAAAGCCTGGGTTCTTCTCTTCGTGATCACCTTTGGCGCCGCTGCGCCGGGCGTTTTCCTGCTGCCCGCGCTGGACCGCGACGAGAGCCGCTTTGCGCAGGCCTCCAAGGAGATGCTGGAGGAGGACAACTACATCCTCATCCAGTACCAGGACGAGCTGCGCAACAAGAAGCCCGCCGGCATCCACTGGCTGCAGGCGGCCTCCACCGCGATCTTCACCGGGCCGGAAGCCAACGAGATCTGGACCTACCGGGTGCCAAGCTGGCTCGGCGCGGCCTTCGGCACGCTCGCCTGTTTCTGGGCGGGTATCCCCCTCATCGGGCGGCGGGCGAGCTTCCTCGGTTCAGCCCTTTTCGGCGCCACCCTGCTGCTGACGTCTGAAGCGCATATTTCGAAGACGGACGGTATGCTCGTCTTCCTTACCACGCTGGGTATTGGCGCGCTGGTGCGGCTCTATGTCGAGAAGTCCCAATCGAAGGCCATGGCGCTGCTCTTCTGGGTCACGATGGGCGCAGGCTTCCTCATCAAGGGGCCGGTGACGCCGATGGTGGCGGCCTATGCCGGGGTTGGCGTCTGGCTTTGGGACCGGCTGAGGACCGGGCGGGGCGGGGACTGGTGGCGCGTGCTGCTATGGTGGCCGGGCCCGCTGATCTTTGTCGCGCTGGTTCTGCCCTGGCTGATCTGGATACAGATGGCCACCGATGGGCTGTATGTGCAGGGCGCGGTCGGCAAGGATCTCAAAGACAAGTTTGTCGGCGCTTCGGAAGGCCATGGCGGCTGGCCGGGCTATCACCTTGCCCACATTCCGGCCTGGTTCTATCCGGCGAGCCTGTTGCTGATCCCGGCGATTGTCGCCACCCGGCGCGCCCTGCGGGGCGAAACGCTGACGGCGCTGGGCCACGGCACGGCGGGGCTGAAATTCCTGCTCGCCTGGGGCGTGCCGACCTGGATTTTCTTTGAACTCCTGCCTACCAAGCTCAGCCATTACATCCTGCCCGCCTATCCCGCCTTTGGCCTCCTCTGCGGCTACGCCGCCGTGCAGATGATGGACGGGATGAAGATGCCGCTGGCGCGCGGGCTCGGCATGGTCACCTTTGCGCTGGGGGCGATCCTGTTGCTGGCCGTCTCCTATCCGGGCGTGACCAGCTATTTCATGGCCGAGACCGCAGGGGATTTCACCACCGTCTCGAAGGAGGAGGTGCTCGCCTCCTGGACGGGATACCGCGACTTCCCGCTCTGGCTCTGGGCGGCGGGCTTTGCGCTGGCGGGGCTGGCGCTGGTGGAATCGGCGCGCCTGCGCATGGGCGCAGCCATCACCATGGCCGTGCTTTCCAGCGTCGCCATCGGCTGGCATGTGCGCATCTTCATGCTGCCGAGCCAGGTCTGGGTGCAGCCGACGGAGACGGCGCGTCTGGCGCTGGAGGATGTGTGCGGCGTTCCGGGCGAGGACGCCGACTGCAATGTGAAGACGCCGGCGCGCATCCTGGCGCTGGGCTATGCCGAGCCCTCCTATGTGCTGTCGCTGGGCACGCAGAACCTCCATCCGCCGCAGACACCGCTGGATCTGCCAATGGATGAGGCGGCTTATCCGGTGGTCTACCTCCTGAATTTCGAGGACCGGAAGGCCGAGCCGCCGATCCTGGAGGAAGCCGCCCATCTGCGCGCGCAGGCCGAATCGCTGGGCCTCTGCCTGACGGAAGGGGCGCCCCGCTACGCCCTCAACTATTCAAATGGCGACCCGGTGCATTTCCGCGCCTGGCGGTTTGACTGGGGCGGCTGTCCGGGGGCCGATCAGCCTTCCAGTTCGACGTCCCAGTAGAGATAGTCCATCCAGGTTTCGTGCAGATAGTTCGGCGGGAATTTCCGGCCGATGTCCTGAAGCTGGAAATTGTTCGGCCGGAAGGGCCGGTGCTGGAGGTCCAGCCCGCTGTCGCGCAGCAGCTTGCCGCCCTTGGCGAGATTGCAGGGGCTGCAGGCCGTAACGATGTTGTCCCAGGTCGTGCGCCCGCCACGTGAGCGGGGGATGACGTGATCGAAGGTCAGATTGTCATGCGCGCCGCAATAGGCACATTTGAAGCCGTCGCGCAGGAACACGTTGAAGCGCGTGAAGGCCGGCGCCCGGTCCTGCCGCACGAAATCGCGCAGGGCGATGACCGAAGGCAGGCGCATTTCCCGGCTGGGGCTGCGCACCACATAGTCATATTCGGCAACGATATCGACGCGGTCGAGGAACACCGCCTTGATCACC
Organism: Hyphomonas sp.; assembly: GCF_013823385.1. Taxonomy (GTDB): domain Bacteria; phylum Pseudomonadota; class Alphaproteobacteria; order Caulobacterales; family Hyphomonadaceae; genus Hyphomonas. Next base: position 5,197 of record NZ_PNMA01000030.1, on the reverse strand, counting down.
TCCTGCCAAGGCCAGAGGGACAGCGGATAATAGGACAGCGGCCTGAAGTCAGCATTCAGGACGAGAGCGGGACGGCCAGTCGGCGGGGTGGTGATGATTTCAGCCATGGGTCCCTCCGATGTGGCCCTGATGGGCATGATCCTGTCTGATCCTGCTGAAGACGCGTGCTCCTTGCGGTCGTGTTCGCCGTCCGTTTAGGCGATTCCCATAATAAGATTATGACAGCGCAGGCTGAACGCAAGGCCCCGTGAACGGCGACGGTTCAGGCGGAAGGGGCCGCGTCCCGGGCCCGCTCGGCATTCAGCCACCCCCAGAGCAGGTGGGCCGCCACGCCCCGGTGGGGCCGCCAGATTTCGGCATGCTGGGTGAAAATCTTTGATTCCATGCGGATTTCATATCCGCCGAGCTGTTTGTGGGCCTCCATCAGGCCGACATCGGCAATCGGGAAGGCGTCCATCGCGCCGACGGCGTAGAGCAGGAACAATTCTGCCGTCCAGGGGCCGATCCCGCGCACCGAAACCAGCTCCGCGCGGGCCGAATCAAGGTCTGCGGCGCAGACGCGGGCGAGGTTCAGCTCTCCGGTAACCATCGCCTGCGCGATCGAATTGAGATGCGCCACCTTCGGGCGGGAGAGGCCGCAGGCGCGCAGGTCTTCCTCCGAAGCGGCCAGCATCGCCTCGGGCGTCACCTCGCCGAGGAAGGCCTCGACCCGGCTCCAGATCGTGGCGGCGGCCTTGGTGGAGAGTTGCTGGTGGGCGATCATCCGGCCGAGCATGCCGTATCCCGGCTCGCTGGTGCGCCAGGCGGGCACACCGATACTCTCATAGGCGCGGGCAAGGGCGGGGTCTGCCCCGGCAAGGCGCTCGCAGGCTGTTTTCAGCCGGCGGCGGCCCGGCGCGGTCATCCCAGCTTTTCCTTCTGCACGGCGGCGCCTTCCTCAAGCAGACGATTGGAGGCTGTCTCCAGATCGCTCTCAAGACGCGGCATCAGCGCCTTGCGGTCAAGCCCCGCAGCGATGGGGGGCAGAATTTCATAGATGATCTTGCCGGGCTTGCGCCGTGTGCCCCGCGCCGGCCAGCAGAGCCCGGCATTGGTCGCCACCGGCACGATGGGCAGGTCCAGCGCCTTGTTGAGGGCAGAGATGCCCGCAGCCTGATAGGCAGGCTCCGAATAGGGCGCTGTGCGGGTGCCCTCCGGGAAGATGACGATGGCGCGCCCGTTTTCGACGCGCTGTCTGGCGGATGCCACGATTGCCTTCAGGGTCTTGGAGGTGCCCGCCCGGTCGATGGGGATCATCTTTGTTTTCAGGGCGTACCAGCCGAGGAAGGGGTAGAACAGCAGCTCCCGCTTCAGGACGATGGCCGGGTCAGAGGTGACGATGAAGGGGATGAAGATGTCGAGCATGCAGTGATGCTTGCCGGCATAGATGAACGGGCCTTGCGGGATATGCTCCCGGCCCCGGATCTCGGTGTCGATATTGCAGATCAGCTTCAGGCCCACCCGGATGATCTGGGCGTAGAGCCGGATGGCGCGCTGCGCCACGATCCGCGGCAGCAGGATAGCCGGCAGGTAGAGGATGCCGCAGATGGCCATCCAGCCATAGAGCCAGGCCACGAACAGGTAGGATCGAAGTGCCATCATATCCGCGCTGTAGCGGCGTTCCGCCTGTCCGTCACTAGCCAGGCGCTACATCACCGATTTCAGCGCCCGCATCACCGTTACCCCGGCCGCGATGCGGGAGGCGAGCCCCGCAATGATCGGCGTGATCACCAGAATGGCGAGATCGGGAAAGTCCAGCGTCAGTTCCGGCAACAGGCCGGACCGGTTTCCGCTCGACCGGGCAATCGCGATCAGCAGGGCGACAGAGGCCAGCGCCACCAGCGCGCCGACCGTGCCTGCCCGCAGGCCCAGCAGCCAGAAGCGCCGCTCGAACAGGCGGGCAATGAACCGGTCCCGCGCGCCGGCAATGTGCAGTACATCGACAATATCGCGCCGGGCGAGCAGGGCGGCGTGGGTGGCAAACGCGATGACGGCAATCGCGGTGGAGGCCAGCAGGGCCACGATGCCGAAGGCCACCATCCGGGCCGTGCCCAGCATCCGCCGCACATCGCCGGCCCAGGCCGAATGGGAATCGACGGCGGCCGTGTAGCCGGCCGTCTCCAGCGTGGCGGTCAGGGCGCGGCCGATGTCGCCTGCCTCCGGCGCAGCGGTGACGGCGATGAGGCGCGGCACCGGCAGGTCTGCCGGCAGGCCCCGGCTGCCGAAGGTCGGCTCCAGCAGCGCGGAGATTTCTGCTTCCGAGAGGAGGCGTGCGCCTTCGACGCCCTCAATCGACTGCACCAGCAGGGTGGCAGCCTGCGCGTCCTGCGGGGCGGCATCCGACAGGGAGATCGTGTATTCGCCCTCCACCTCGGCGGTCCAGGCGCGGGCCGCGCCATAGGTGGACTTTGCCGTCAGGGCGGCCAGGGCGGCGAGGAAGCACAGCGCGCCGACCACGAAGAACAGGGCCGCCTCGCGGGCGTCTTCCAGCGGCAGGAGAGAGGTTTCGCCGCGCTTCATTCTTCTTCCGCCTTGATTTCAATGCCATCGCCCCGGCGCCGGGCGGTCTTGCCGGGCTCCGGCGAGGTTCGGGCCAGGAGGCCATTGGCCAGATGGTAGACCGGCGCGTCCACCTGGCGGATCAGCCCCAGATCATGGCTGGCGATGATCACCGTGGTGCCAAGGCGCTTGTTGAGCTCGATGAACAGGCGCATCAGCCGCGCGCCCATTTCAGGGTCAACGTTGCCGGTCGGCTCGTCGGCAATCAGCAGGTCGGGCTGGGTGACGACGGCGCGGGCGATGGCGACGCGCTGCTGCTCCCCGCCCGAGAGGGTTTCCGGGCGCTTGTGCATCCGCTCGCCCAGGCCCACCCAGGCCAGCAATTCTTCCACATCGGTGCGGTATTGCGCCTCTTTCCGGCCCATGACGCGCAGGGGCAGGGCCGCGTTTTCATAGGCGGTGAGGTGTGCCAGCAGGCGGAATTCCTGGAACACGACCCCGATCCGGCGGCGCATGGCCGAGAGCTGATCGCGGGTCAGCCGGCTGGTCGGGCGCCCGAACAGCGAGACTTCGCCGGTGCTGGGGGCGCGGGCCAGATAGAGCAGCTTCAGCAGGCTGGACTTGCCCGCCCCTGAAGCACCTGTGAGGAAGCTGAACGAGCCGGGTTTCAGTGCGAGATCAATCCCGCTAAGGATTTCACCTGACGCATCATAGCGAAGCGTCACCGCGTCGAGGCGGACAGCCGCTTCGTCGAAAATGTCCGGGCGTAGCTGGGTCATATCTGTGGCGCGTCCGGTGTTTGCGGGTTCAACGAACGGGGCGAGTAGCGGGGAAGACTTCGGGCCATGATCCTTACCTGTCCTTCCTGCGGAACCCATTATTTCGCCGATGACTCAACAATCGGTGAAAGTGGGCGCACTGTTAAGTGTGCCAGCTGCGGTCATTCCTGGTTTGTGCAGCCCGCTCACCTCGCCGAAGACCGCCCGGCACCGCCCGCCCCGCATGAGCTTTACCGCGAGAAGATGCGCGAATCGCGCCGCGAGAGAAGCCGCTGGGCCGCGCTGATGTCCTGGCTGGTCATCGGCCTGATCTTCATTGCGCTGACGGCTGCCTTCTTCTTCTTCCGCAATGAGGTGGTCAAAGCCTGGCCGCAATCGGCCGCCGCCTACCGCCTGTTCGGCCTGGAAGTGAACCGTTTCGGCCTTGAGTTTGACGGCATCGTCCACACCCGCACCTTCAACGACACGATCCCCATCGTCACCGTCACCGGCCGGGCGGTGAATGTGGCCAAGACCGTGATCGAGACCCCCGGCGTGCGGGTCGACCTCAAGGACGAGGCCGGGGAGATCGTCGCCACACGCTACAGCTATGTCACCCCGGTGGAGCTGGAGCCGGGCGCGGCCGGACAGTTTGGCGTGGTGGTCGAGCCGACCCCGATCGAGAGCTATGAGATCGAGCTGACCTTCGTGGACCGCTCGGCCGTGCCGACCGAGCCGCCGGTGGAAGCCCCTGCCGGGGAGGTGATCGAACCGGCCCCGCCGCTGCCGCCGGCCGATGAACTCATGGATGAGGGAGCCCCCGGCCCGCAATGACCGACCTGCCCAAGATTGATGTGGTGATGCCCGAGGCCGAGCTGATGGCCCGGGTTGAAGAGCTCGCCACCCGCCTTGCCCCGCGCCTTGCCACCCCGGACTGGACGGCGGTGTCGATCCTGATCGGGGCGACGCCGTTCACCAGCGACCTGATGAAGGCGCTCGCCCGGCGCCACATCCATCCCGTTCTGGATGTGATGTGGCTGGAGAGCTACCGCGACGCGCGGGAGAGTTCGGGCCGCGTGGTGGTGCGCGCCGACATTGCGCGGAATGTGGAAGGGCGGGGCGTGCTGCTGATCGACGACGTGTTCGATACCGGCCGTACACTGGATTTCGCCAAGCAGCATCTGATCGCCAAGGGCGCGCGCGAGGTGATCACCGTGGCGCTGACGCAGAAGCCCTGGGCCCCGCGCGGCGAGATGGGCGTGGACTATTGCGCCTTCGACGCGCCGGGCCGCTTCCTCGTCGGCTATGGCATGGACGACAAGGGCCTCTATCGCGGGCTCCCCTATATCGGGGCGCTTGATTAGATTGCTCGCGGCGATTTCCGCGTCTGCGACGCGGAGCCGCTGCGCCTTCGCCTTGCTCGTGGGGGCATCAGGCCTTGAGGGCGCAGTTTGCCATTTCCCCTCTCCCGCTTGCGGGAGAGGGGAGGGGTGAGGGGGCGAGGTTTCCTTTGAGCGCTGGCTTCTGGCCTCGTCACCCTCGATGCGCGTCAGCGCATCTGAGGGCCCATCTCCCACCCTCTCACAGTTCCCGGCCTTCCCGTGTCATCGGGGGCGTTCTCTCCTTCAGTGCCCCTGCAGGGAGGCGCGCGCAGGAGATGGGCCCTCAGATGGCCTGCGGCCATCGAGGGTGACGAAGGGGAGGGGGCATACATCTGTATCCGGACTGGCAGAGCCATCCGGGGTCGGAGCAGTTCTTGTGGCTCACGGGGTGGAGCCTGCGCGGCGGGCGCCGCGGCGCCCGAAGAAGAAATTGTGTTTGCGGTGTGGGCGCTTTCGCCCGCCGCGCTGCCCCCGGAGTTTCGGGCAGTTTTCGGGATGACTTCGGCGCTGCCAGGCCTT
>NZ_PNMA01000029.1 GCF_013823385.1 Hyphomonas sp. | reverse complement strand
AGGTCCCCTCCCCACGGAGGTGGGGAGGGATAGGGTGGGGGCGCTATCGGCTTTGCGCCGTTGGAGGTTTTGGCGGAAAACTCCAAAAAACTCCAACGGCGCTCCAAGGGCGGATCAGGCGGTTTCCGGGGCGATGGTGCGGATGCCTTTGTCGCCCTTGTTCAGGATGGTGGTGACGGCGAGGTCTGCGGTGACGTTGCCGACCGTGCGGAAGATGTCGGGGATGACTTCCACGGCCAGGAGAAGCGGGAGGAGTTCGATCGGGGCGCCCATGGCGAAGCAGATGGGGGCGACCGAGACGAAGAAGCTGACCTGGCCGGGCAGGCCGACCGAGGAGATCGAGACGGCGAAGGCGACGAGGCCCGCCGCGATCATCTGGCCGGGCGTCGGCGTGATGCCGGAGACATGGCAGATGAAGAGGACAACGGCGAGATTGGCCACCGGGCTGGTGAGGCGGAAGACGGCGACCGACAGCGGCAGGACGAGGCCGGCGACATGTTCGGGTACGCCGAGATTGCGGCGGGCTGTTTCGACCATCACCGGCAGGGTGCCGATGGAGGACTGGGTGGAGAAGGCCACAACCTGCGCCTCGGAGACGGCGCGGGCAAAGCGCAGCGGGCTGACGCCGCCGAAGACGGCGGCGAGCGGATAGCAGAGCAGCACCACGGCGATACAGCCGGCCGAGACCAGAACGACATAATGGAAGAGGGCGCCGGTGGCGCCGAGGCCGCCGCGCAGGCCGAGCGTGAGGGCGAGGGCGAAGACGCCGAGGGGCGCGGCAAGCAGCACCCATTTGACGATGACGATCATCGCATCGGCCACCGCGTCAAAGAACTTCACCAGCAGGACGCGCTGTTCGTCCGGAAGGCGGGTGACGGCGAAGGCAAAGAAGAGGGCGAAGATCACCAGCGGCAGGATGGCATTGCTGGCCGCCGCCGCGAGCGGGTTGGACGGGACGAGCGAGGTGAGCCAGGCGGCAAAGTCGATTGTCTGGGGGGCGGAGACTTCACCTCCGGTGGCCCCGGCGATCAGGGCGCTGGCGCTCGCTTCATCCACGGGGAAGGCCGCAAGGGCCGCTTCGACGCCGATGAAGGTGAGCACGGTGGCGCCGATCAGCAGCAGCGAAAACCAGAGGATGGCCCGGACGGCGAGGCGCCCTGCGGTCATCGCATCAGAGACGGCGGCGACGCCGACCACGAGGAGGGAGAAGACCAGCGGGATGACGGTCATCTGCAGGCAACCGAGCCAGACCGAGCCGACGGCCTGAGCGGTTTCGGGCAGCCATCCGGGCACATCGCCGGCGCCGGCGACAAGGGCGCCGCCGACCAGGCCAAGCAGCAGGGCCGCGAGCACCTGCGCGGAAAGCGATTTCAGAAAGGACATGGATTGGCTCCCGGCTTACCCAGCCTGTTTCTGAGCATCGCCGGGCCGGGGGCGCAAGCTCCGAGGGGCATTTGGGGCGCGGGGGCGGGTCGCCGAGGGCGCGTTTGGGGCGAGGTTGTTCTCCCTCACCCCCGGCCCGTTGCTCAGGAAATCGCGGTGCGATTTCTTTTCTTCGCAACCCCACGGGAGAGGGGGCTAGAAGGAAGGTTAGCGGCGGCCGCGTTTGAGGTCTTCGGTGAGCTGGATGTCGGCTTCCTGGCCGGAGATGCGGTGGCGGTAGACCTGGATGTTTTCGAGGACGCGCTGGATATAGTTGCGGGTCTCCGAGAAGGGGACGAATTCCACCCAGTCGACGGGGTCGATCTGGCCGGTGCGGGGGTCGCCATAGTCGCGCACCCACTGGCTGGGGCGGGAGGGGCCGGCATTGTAGGCCGCCGCCGTCATGATGTAGCTGCCGCCGAACTGGCTGAGCAGCGTGTCGAGGTGCAGGCCGCCGAGGGTCATATTGTAGGCCGGGTCTGAGGTGAGCCAGGATTGCTCATAGGGCATGCCGCGCAGGCGGGCTTCGGCGCGCGCCGTCGATGGCATGAACTGCATCAGGCCGAGGGCGCCGACGGGGCTGCGGGCGTTGGGATTGAACTCGCTCTCCTGGCGCGTGATGGCGAGCATGAAGGCGCGCTCCACCTGCGGCTGGCGGGAGAGGGGATGCATCAGCACCGGATAGGCCGCTTCGGGCGCCAGCACGCCCTTGAAGAGGCCGGCCTTGCCGGCGCGCACGGCGGTGTCGGGCTGGCCCATCTGGTTGTTCAGCTGGGCGAGCAGTTCGAACTCCGCCGGGGTGGAGAGCACGTCATCGAGATGGTGGGAGAAGGTGCGGTAGATGCCCATCTCGCCGGTGGCGCCGATGAGGCGGAGGGCGCGGACCATCGGGTTTGCCTCGAAGGCGGCGATTTCTTCCGGCGACGGAACAATGGGCGGGCCGAAATGGATCTTGCGATCGCCGATCCGCTCGGCCGAGAGCTGGCCGTAATAGGTGTATTTGTGGGTGGCGGCGGCGCCATAGGCGGCGAGCGCCTGGTCTGACTGGCCAAGGGCGTCGCGCGCGCGGCCGGTCCAGTACTGGCCGCGCGTGAGGCTGACCGGGGAGGAAACGCCGTTGGACATCGCCTCGAAATGCTTGACCCCGCGGGTCGCGTCTCCGTTGAGGCGCAGGGCGATCCAGCCGGCGAGCCATTCGGCTTCGGCAAAGTCCGAGCCGCTGGACATGCCATGGGGGGCGGTGAGGTTATAGGCGCGCGAATAGTTGCGGGCTTTGAGATCATTGCGCACGGCAATGGCGCGCTCGCGCCAGAGACGGCCGCGCCCGGCGGCGGGCACGTCCTTGCCGTTGATCTGGGTGAGCAGCGGAGCGACAGCGTCGTCCATGTTCTTGGCACGGCGCCAGTTGGCGCGCTCATAGAGGAGGCCCGGATGGTTTTCCAGATTGGCCGGCACCGCGCGGATGGCGGCATCCACATTGTTGGCGCGCTTCATCAGGGCGAGGCGGGCATCGGTCAGCTGGCGGTAGTCTGCGGTGAGCTGGGGTTTCAGAGCCTCGGCGTCGGAGCGCTGGCCGGTCCAGAGGAGGAAGTCGACCCGGGCGCGGTGGTCGTCCTGGCTAAGGGACTGGCCCCAGCGGGCGAGCACGGTGCGCTGAAGCGAGGAGTCCAGCGTGTTGCTGCGCCAGACATCGCGGATCACTTCTTCGGCCTTCGCGCTCTGCCCGGTCTGGCGCAGGGCGTTGGCCAGGGCGACCTTGCCGGCGCCGGTGATGGGCCCGGACTCGGTGAGCCATTTGACCTTGGCTTCGGCCGAGAGGTTGCTCTCGTCGATGATCTCCTCGGCGCGGCGGCGCATCTTGTCGGTCTGCGGCCAGGTGGGGAGGGTGGTTAGGGCGAAGTTCACCTCGTCGAACGTCATGCCCGGCACGCCATCGGCGGCGCGCTTCCAGAGGATGAGATCGCGCACGGTGGGGTCGGCGGCGTCATACTGGAGGCGGGTAACCTCGCTCCAGGCGCCGCGATTGATGGCGGTGAAGGCGGCCTGCAGCTGGGCAACGCTGGCCGGGCTGATTGGCTGGGCCGGCAGCAGGCTGGGCATGGCGGCGGGCAGCGCGGCGGGGGTGCCTGTGGGGGTGGCCAGCGGCGCGGCGCCGGGGCTGGCGGGGGCGGCGCCGGGCAGCGTAACGCCGGGGGTCAGCGCGCGCAGCACCGGGGCGGGCGTCGTTTCCTCGGCCTGGGCAGGCGCTTGGACGGGCCGGGAGGCGGGAGAATCGGGGCGCGGCTTCAGGCTGGGGCTTTCGGGCCGGGAGGCGGCCGAAGTGCCCGTGAGCAGGAAAGAAATCGCCACAAAAACAGCGGAAATGCGGAGCATGGAACGGCTACCCGAGTTTATTTCTGCGCCAAAGCGTGACAAGTCAGCTTCCTGAGCCTAGCACGCATTTCCCAACCAATCCCTGAACGGCACGTTAAAATGTTTCACGGCTCAATCCCAGCCCTTGTAACACCCTTCAAGAATGGCGCGGTCGACGAAGCCGCCTTTGCGGCGCTGGTCGAACGCCAGATTGCCGGCGGATCGGCGGGCCTTGTGCCGGTCGGCACGACGGGGGAAACCTCCACGCTGTCGACCGAGGAACACAAGCGCGTTGTCTCGCTTTGTGTAGAAGTGGCAGCAGGACGCGTGCCGGTGATTGCCGGGGCCGGATCAAACTCTACCGACGAGGCGATCGATCTGGTGGCCCATGCCAAGGCCGCCGGGGCGGACGCGGCCCTGGTGGTGTGCCCCTATTACAACAATCCCAATCAGGATGGGCTGTACGCTCACTTTCGCGCGATCAATGACGCGGTGGCCCTGCCGGTGGTGCTTTATAACGTGCCGAGCCGGACGGTGGTGGACCTGAAACCGGAAACCGTGGCGCGGCTGGCCGAGTTGCCCAACATTGTCGGCATCAAGGACGCCACCGGCGACATGGACCGGGTGACCTATCATTCCGCCCTGATCGGGGATCTGGAACAGTTTGTTCAGCTCTCGGGGGATGACCCGTCGGCGCTGGGCTTCCTGGCCATGGGCGGGGCGGGGTGCATCTCTGTGACCGCGAATGTGGCGCCGGAGCTTTGCGCGGCGATGCATATGGCGTTCCATGACGGGGACCTGGAAAGCGCGCGCGCCATCGAGCGGCGGCTGATCGCCCTGCACCGGGCGATGTTCTGCTCGCCCTCGCCGGGGCCGGCGAAATATGCCCTCTCGCGCCTTGGCCTCTGCGCGCCGGAGGTTCGCCTGCCGCTGACCGGGCCAGATGACGCGGCGCGCGCCATGATCGACGAGGCCATGGCGCTGGCCGGGATCAATACCTAGGTAGCGCGTATGGCGACCAAGAAGAACGAGCAGATCAAGGGGCGTACCGACGGGCTGGTGGCGGAAAACCGCCGCTCCCGCCGCGAATATTCCGTGGAGGATACGCTGGAGGCCGGCATCATGCTGGTCGGCTCGGAAGTCAAATCCCTGCGCGAGGGGCGCGCCAATATCGCCGAAGCCTATGCGTCGGTGGAGCAGGGCGAGCTGTGGCTGATCAATGCCGAGATCCAGACCTATGGCGGGGCCAACCGCTTCAACCATGAACCGCGCCGGAAGCGCAAGCTGCTGGTGTCGAAGCGGGAGCTGTCGAAGCTCAGCCAGGAAGTGGAGCGGGCGGGGCGCACGATTGTTCCGCTGAAGCTTTATTTCAACGACAAGGGCCGGGCGAAACTGCTGATCGGCGTCGCGACGGGGCGCAAGGCCCATGACAAGCGCGAGCATGAAGCCAAGCGCGACTGGGCACGCGATAAGGCGCGGATATTGAAGGCGGGGTAGGGCTCCGCCGCAGAGGCCGCTGGCCCTCACCTCCCACGCCCTCTGGGCGCGGGCCCCTCCTCTCCCGGGGGGAGAGGGGTTCCACCGCGCCGTCTTTAGCCAATCGTTCGGCTGGATGCCACTCACCCCTCTCCCTCCGGGAGAGGAGGGGCCCATTGCGGAGCAATGGGAGGTGAGGGTCTCACAAACTCAGATCAAACACCATCTTCATGGCGCCGTCTGTGCGCTTGTCGAAGATGTCGTAGGCGCGGGCGCCGTCTGACAGGGGCAGCGTGTGGGTGATGTATTTTTCCGGCTTGAGGCGGCCGGACTGGACCAGCGGGATAAGCTCTGGCCATTCCTGGGGGACAGAACATGTCCCGATACGGAAGGTGAGGCCCATGCCGAAGGCTTTTGACATCGGAAACTCGAAGGTGCGGTCCTGCGCGACGCCGACGACCGAGACGGTGGCGCGCTTGCCGGCAAGGCCGAGGGCGGCGCGGATGGTGGCGGTGTGGCCAACCGCTTCGATGACGCTGTCGCACATGCGGCCCTTTGTGGCCTCCTGGATGAGGGCGCGGGCGTCCGCCGGGTCTGGCGTTTCAAGGCCGATGGCGCGGCCGGCGGCGCGGCGCTCCTCCACAAGGTCTATGCCGAAGACGCGCGAGGCGCCCATGATGAAGGCGGCTTCTGCGGCGAGGAGGCCGATGGGGCCGAGGCCGACGACCGCGACGGTGGCGCCGCGCTGGATGTCGGCATTGCGGGCGCCGAACCAGGCGGTGGCGAGGGCATCGGTCATCATCAGCGCCTGATCGAGGCTGACCCCGTCCGGAATTTTCTGGGCATTGAAGTCAGCGGCGGGCACACGGACGAATTCGGCCTGGCAACCCTGCAGCTTTGAGGAGAGGCCGTAGCAGCCCGCCGCATTGAACTCGCACTTGTTGACGATGCCGGCGAGGCAGGCGCGGCACTGGCCGCAGCCGACAGCGGCCGAGATCATCACCTTGTCACCGGCTTTGAGCTGGCGCACGCCCCGGCCCGCTTCGACCACTTCGCCGACCGCTTCATGGCCGACGCAATAGCCGGTATCTTCGGAGAAGGTTTCGCCGTGATAGATGTGCAGGTCGCTGCCGCAGATGGCGCATTTGTCGACCTTGATGATCGCGTCGCGGTCATCGTGGAGGGCGGGGTCTTTCATCGTTTCGTAGGCGATGTCGCGCGGGCCGCGATAGATGAGGGCTTTCATGAGGCAGATGCTCCGTTGTCGGAATTAGGTTTCGTGGCGTCAGCTGATCCAGCGATTGGCGCGTTGCAGGAGGCCGATGGTGCTGGCGTGGAGCTGGTCGCCCGTGGCTTTCGGGGCCTTTCCGGCGCAGGCGCGGGCGTAGGTGCCTTCCAGGATGATGCCGAGCTTGTAGCAGGCGAGGACGCCGTACCAGTGGATTTGGCTGAGGTCGCGGGTTGTCTGTTTGGCGTAGTGCGCAACGAGTTCGTCTGCGGACGGAAAGCCTTCCCAGGGCGTCACCGAGACGGTGCCGGTGCTACCCTCTGGCCAGGTGGCGAGGAGCCAGCCGAGATCGAGCAGCGGGTCACCGATGGTGGTGAGTTCCCAGTCGACGATGGCAGCAAGGCGCGGGGCGTCGAAGCGGTACATGACATTGGCGAGGTGATAGTCGCCATGGAGGATGCCGGGCTGGAATGTCCGCGGACGGTTTTCTTCCAGCCAGCGGCCGACGCCGTCAATGTCGGGCAGGTCTTTCAGGCCGTCCCATTCGGGAAACTCGGCATAGCTTTCGAGTTGGGCTTTCCAGCGGCCGACCTGGCGCTCGAGATAATTGTCGACCTTGCCGAGGCCTTCGAGGCCCAGGGCGATGTAATCCTGCGCGCCCAGCGCCGCGATGCCATCAACCAGAGAAAGCCCCATCTGGTGGCGCAGCTCCGGCGAAGAGGCGAAGGGCTCGGGCAGGCATGTGGTGGGATTATAGCCGTCGATTGGCTCCATCAGATAGAAGGCCGCGCCGAGGACGGTTTCATCCGGGCACGCCGCAATCAGGGCGGGATGGGGCACGTTCGTGTCCTTCAGGGCGGCCAGCATGCGCGCCTCGCGGCGCATGGTTTCGTTGGAGTTTGCGCGCAGCACCGGCGGCGGGCGGCGCAGCACATAGGCGCCGCCGGCGCGGGTGAATTTCAGGAGGATGTTCTGCGTGCCGCCGGCGAGGCGGACATCATTCTCGATGGGCCCGCTGCCGAGGCCCTGGCTGTCCATCCACGCCGCCAGCGCGGCAAGATCTACAGGATTGCTCACGATTTTCCTCCCGGCGGCCATTCTTTTAAATCAATTGGATAATATGGTTGACTGAAAGCGTGGCTTTTTGCAAGCTTGCCGTATGGTCCGCCTGCATGAAAAAGCCGAGAGTGAAGCTGTTGAGGCGCTGAAACGCGCGGCGATGAAGCTGTTTGCCGAGCGGGGGGTGGACGGGGTAACCGTGCGTGAGATTGCAGCGGCTGCCGGGCAGCGCAATCATGGGGCAGTGGGGTATCATTTCGGATCGAAGGCAGACCTTATCCGCACGCTGATCGTGGACGGGGCAAGGCTGATCAATGACCGGCGCAATGCGGCGCTGGAAGCGCTGGCGGCTTCGGACACGGCGCCTACGCTGGAGGACATTCTCGGCATCATTGTCTATCCGTCCGTAGACCTCACCCCGGAGGGGGAGGAGGAATGCTATAACCGGTTCATCGTGCTGTTCGCGATGACCCACCGGGCGCTGTTCATGGAGGCTCTCGGCGGGCAGTGGAATTCCGGCTTCAAACGCTGCCTGGATCTTCTGCGGGGGTTCATGGAGCATCTGCCGCGGGCCAAGCAGACCGAACGGATCGTGTTTCTGGAATCCTATCTGGGCTCTGTATTGGCGGCGCGGGAAGCGCGGCTCGCGGATACAAGCCGGTCGCACCCGACCTGGTCGCGGCCGGCGATGCTGCAGCATCTGGTGGGCACGATGGCGGCGATCGTGCGGGCGCCCTAGCCGGCGGCGCGGCGCGCCTCTGCAAAGACCGCTTCGAACATTTCGGCCGTCAGCCGGCCAGTGTTCGTGTTGTAGCGGGAGCAGTGATAGGAGGAGAGGAGGATGACGGGTTTGCCGTTTGCCGAGACTTCATATTTTGTTCCGTGGCCGAACGGATATTGGGCGACCTTGAGGCCAAGGGCGCGCAGGGTGGAATCATGGCTGATCTTGCCGAGGCAGAGGATGGCTTTGAGCTTTGGCAGGGAAGCGATGCGCGCTTCGAGGAAGGGCCGGCACTGGTTGATCTCGGCGCCGACGGGCTTGTTTTCCGGCGGTACGCAGCGCACGGCGTTGGTGATCATTGCGCCGGTGAGGACGAGGCCGTCATTCGGGTCGGCAGCGAAGGTGCCTTTGCTGAAACCGAACTTGTCGAGCGTGGCGTAGAGCAGGTCCCCCGCCCAATCGCCCGTGAACGGACGGCCGGTGCGGTTGGCGCCCGTGACGCCGGGGGCGAGGCCGACGATGAGAAGTTCTGCGCTATCGTTGCCGAAGCTGGGGACGGCGCCGTTGAACCAGGTGGGTTCCTTGGCGCGCACAGCCTCGCGGTACGCCACGAGGCGCGGGCAGAGGGGGCAGTCGCGGGGGGCTTCGGGGGCAGTGGGGGTGGTTTTCTTCATCTTGCGTCGCTTCTTAGCCCCTTCTCCCCTGGGGGAGAAGGGGTTAGGGATGAGGGGGTGGGGCAAAAGATGGAGTGGAGAGGTCGCCCCCCTCACCCCCAGCCCCTCTCCCCCAGGGGAGAGGGGAGTCAGAGGCCGAGTTTTTCCTGAACGAGGTGCATCAGATGGTCGGGGTATAGGGCGGCTTCAGAGGGGATGCGGAGGATAGTCCAGCCAAGACTTTCGAGCATCTGGTTACGTTTCTCATCGCGGTGTCGCGCTTCAGGCAGTTTGTGAATGCCGCCGTCGATTTCGATGACAAGGCTGGCGCGCGTGATCGCGAAATCGACAATCATGCCATTGATGGGATGCTGGCGGCGGACAGGGAAACCGTGATCGCGCAGGGTGCGGAGGGTTTGCCAGGCGATGTCTTCCGGCGCGTTGGCTAACTTGCGGAGGCGGCGGGCGTGCCGAATGGCAGGGTCGTCTGTCAAAGCCCCTTCTCTCCCTTGGGGAGAAGGGGTTGGGGATGAGGGGCGAGGCAGGGCGCAAAGTTTCGGGCGTCGTGAACCCTCACCCCCAACCCCCTCTCCCTTGAAAGGGCGAGGGGGCTTAGAGATCAATACCCATCCGCATTGCCGTCTTTGCGCATTTCGGTGGCGGCGATCCAGGCGCCGGATTGGAAGTCGCGCATGATGGCCTGGTAGCCGCCATAATTGGCTTCGCAGCAGGTGACTTCATAGCCGCGCTTTTCCAGCTCTGCGGCAGCAGAGGCGAGGCCGCGTTCGAGCATGACCTTGCCGGTGCCCACATTGCAATCCTCGCCGAGAGCGTTGGTGGGTTCGCAGCCGCCATCATGTTCCCAGCGCGCGGCGTCGCCGGCTTCCTGAAGGCCCATGCCGAAGTCCACGAGGTTGGTGATGATCTGCACATGGCCCTGCGGCTGGGTTGCCCCGCCCATCAGGCCGAAGCTGAGCCACGGCTCATACGGGCAGGCCATTTCGGGCGCGGTGGCGCGCACCTGACAGCCGGGCATATCTTTCCTGAAGGCGAAGGCCGGGATGATGGTGTGGAAGGGGCGTTTGCCGCCTTCAAAGACGTTGGGATGATCCGGGTCAAGACTGAAGAGTTCGCCCCGGTCCTGGAACATGAAGCCGAGACCATCGGCGACAAGACCAGAGCCCATGCCGCGATAATTTGACTGGATGAGGGAGACCATCATGCCGTTTTTGTCGGCAACGGTGAGGTAGGTGGTGTCGCCATCGCGCAGGGCGGCGTCGGTGATCTCCGTGCCCGGAGCAACCTCCGGCATGGCGCGGGCGGGGTCGATCAGTTCGGCGCGTTTGGCGTTATAGCCGGGGGCGACGAAGATCGACGGGTCGATGCCGGAATAGGCGGGGTCGGCGTAGCCGAGCGCCCGGTCTGCGAAGGCGAGGCGCTTGGCCTCGACCATGGCGGTGACGGCATCGGGCGAGCCGAAACCCATGGATTTGAGATCGAAGCGTTCGAGCATTTCCAGCATCTGGAGGGCAGCCACGCCCTGTGTATTCGGCCCGAGTTCGCAGACTTTCACTTCGCCGCGATATTCGATGCAGATCGGCTGGGTCCATTCGCCTTTATGTTCGGTGAAGTCGCTGAAATGGATCTTGCTGCCATGGCGGCGCAGATAGTTGGTCATCGTGCGGGCGGTCGCCCCGCTATAAAACTCACCGCGGCCGAGCGCGCCGATCCGCTCCAGCGTGTTTGCCAGGTCTGGATTGCGAAAGAGGGAACCGGCCACCGGGGCGGGGCTGAAATAGGTTTTCTTCGCGTTGTCATATTCTTCCAGTTCGCCGCGTTCATGGGCCGGTTCAAACCGCAGGGGGCCGCGCGACCAGTACCAGGCGATCATTTCGGGGATCGGGGCGCCTTCGCGCGCATAACGCACAGTTGGCGCGAGATTGTCTGCCATCGGACGCTTGCCGAATTTCTCATGCAGGGCAAACCAGCCATCGACCGTGCCCGGGACGGTGACGGTGATACTGCCGAAGGATGGGAGCGCCTTGCCCTCCTTGAACTGATCGGCCTTGGCCTGCGCGTCGGCGAGGGTGGCCGCCTTCGGGGACCGGCCCGAGCCATTATAGCCGTAGAGCTGCTGTGTTTCGGGATCCCAGACGATGGCATAGAGATCGCCGCCGATGCCGTTGCCGGTCGGCTCGACCAGGCCGAGCATGGCGTTGGCGGCGATGGCGGCGTCAACGGCCGAGCCGCCGGCCTTGAGCACGTCAAGCGCGGTCTGCGTGGCGAGGGGATGGGCGGTGGCGGCCGCGCCATTGGGGGCGACGACGGGCGAGCGGGTGGCGATGGGGCGGCCGCTTTCGGGGCGCTGGCCCATCTTGGGGAAGGCGGCGTTATCGAGCTTAGGCCCGGCATCGGGCGCGGGGGTGGCAGACGCGGTCACGGCGGCCGCCGCGCGGGCGGGTTCCGGCGTCTGGGCGCAGGCGGAAAGGGCAAGGGCGCAGGCCGCGCCGATCCACATGGCGGGCAACAGGGCGGGTTTCATTCGGCTCCTCCTCCGCCCCGGCGGGCGTCTTTCGGGAAATAATGGCTGGCGAGGCGCCCGGCGATCTGCTCGCCGGTGCGCGCATAGCGGGCTTCTGCCTCCACCGCACGGCCATCACAGATGCGGAACTGATCGCTGGTCTGGCTGTAGGTCTGGTTGAAGGCCGAAACGAGCGAGGAGCGCAGATTGCCGGGCTCGGGCGCTTCCACGGCCAGCAGATCGGCCATGTAGCGGCGCCAATACTGGTCTTCATTGCCATTGCAGAGCACGCGAATGGCATGGGCCCCGCCCAGAACGCCGGCCAGATCCGCCGCGTCGCGGAAATAATCAGGCCCGCGCACGGGCAGGTTTCCCTGCGGCAGGGCGGGCAGCGCGCTTGTGCTGGCGGCAAGGGCCAAGCTAAGCAGGCAGGCATGAAAACGCTTCTTCTTCATGCGCGGACTTTCGCGCGCATCGCGCCCCGGCTCAAGGGGCTGAACACTGCTCTGAACATCGTGACGGTGGACGACGCCCAGCGCTTCCATGATGCCTGGACGTCCACGGCGCTGGAGGGGATGCCGGAGGTGCATCTGGCGTTTGGCAATATTGATGCCTTCTATTCGCCGTCTGTGCGCGAATTCATGACGGCGATCCTGAAAAGCCCGGATTTTGACTGGTTCCAGTCGGCCGCTGCCGGCATCGAAAACCCGGCGCTGGTGGCCATCGGGCAGAAATCGCGGCGCTACACCACCAACCATACCCAGGCCGAAGCCATGGCCGAATGGGCAATCTGGCAGGCGCTGGACTTTTTCCGCGACGGGCCGGGCCACCGGGCAAATCAGGCGGAGGGAAAGTGGGAACGCATCCGCGTGCGGGAGATGAACGGCTCGCGCTGGCTGATCGTGGGCTATGGCTCGATCGGGCAGGCGGTGGGCAAGCGGGTAACGGCGCTGGGCGGGGTGGTGACGGGGATGCGGCGCACGCCGGGGCCGGCCGAGGGCGCCGCGCGGATTGCGCCGCCGGACACGCTGATGGCGGAATTGCCGGGGGCAGATGCCGTGCTGCTGTGCCCGCCGCACACGCCGGAGACCGAGGGCATGGCGAACGCGGCCTTCTTTGCGGCGATGAACCCCGATGCCCTGTTCCTCAATCTGGGGCGCGGCGCGCTGGTGGATGAGGCCGCGCTGATGGCGGCGCTGGACGCCGGGCGGCCCGCCTTTGCGGCCCTCGATGTGACCCAGACCGAGCCTCTGCCGGAAGAAAGCCCCCTCTGGCGGCATCACAAGGTCGTGATCACGCCGCATGACAGCTCCGATACGCCCGGAACCATTGCCCGGGGGGATGAGACTTTTCTTGCCAACCTGCGGCACTATCTGGACAATGAAACGTTGAAGCATCTTGTAGACCGGTCCGCCTTCATGGCCGGTTGATCCGGATACAGAGGAGTACCCCATAATGCGACATCTCAAGCTTGTTTCCGCCGCAGCCCTTGCGGCCGGCATGGCCCTTGCCGCCTGCGCGACGCCGGCTGAAAACTCAGCCGCCGGAGGGCAGGGCAGTTTCACCGTAACCGGCTCTGACCGGGTGAAGCTCACCGCAACCCCGCTGGAAACCTTTGATGCGCCCTGGGCGATGACATTTCTTCCCGATGGCCGCGCGCTGGTCACCGAGAAGGCAGGCACTTTCTGGCTGCTCAACGCCGATGGCACCAAGGCCGGCGAGATCACCGGCGGGCCGGAAGTGCAACCCTGGGGGCAAGGCGGGCTCGGCGATGTGATCCTTCATCCCGACTTTGCCAAGACAGGCGAAATCTATCTCTCCTATTCGGCGCGTGAGCCGCAGAATATGGAGGCATCGAATGCCGTGGTGGAACTGGCGAAGCTGAGCCTGACGGAGACGGGCGGGGCGCTCAGTGAACGGAAGATCATCTGGGAGCAGACGCCCAAGCATACCGGCAGCGGACATTATGGCCACCGCATGGTGGTCTCGCCCGACCGGCACCTCTTCATCACGTCGGGCGACCGCCAGCTGTTCACCCCGGCGCAGGACATGAACAGCAATATGGGCAAGATCGTCCGCCTCAATCTGGATGGCAGCGTGCCGGCGGATAACCCCTTCGCCGATCAGGGCGGGGTGGCCGCGCAGGTCTGGACGCTGGGACACCGCAACCCGCTGGGCATCGACTTTGACAATTCCGGCCGCCTCTGGGCGCAGGAAATGGGCCCGGCCCATGGCGACGAGCTGAACCTCATCATTCGCGGCGAGAATTACGGCTATCCGGAAGTTTCCAATGGCGATCATTATGATGGCCGCAAGATTCCCAATCATGACACACGGCCTGAATTTGCTGCG
Source organism: Hyphomonas sp. (assembly GCF_013823385.1). Taxonomy (GTDB): domain Bacteria; phylum Pseudomonadota; class Alphaproteobacteria; order Caulobacterales; family Hyphomonadaceae; genus Hyphomonas. The sequence continues at coordinate 37,997 of NZ_PNMA01000029.1, read as the reverse complement.
CCCGCCGCCTACTGGGTGCCGGCGATCAGCCCGGCGGGGCTCGTCATCTATTATGGCGGCATGTTTCCGGACTGGAACGGCAATGCCTTTATCGGCGGCCTTTCCTCCCAGGCGCTGATCCGCGTCAAGATCGATGAAGAAAGTGCCCGGGCCTCCGAAGGGGGGCGGTATAGCTGGAACAAGCGTATCCGCGAGGTCGAAGAAGGGCCGGACGGGGCGATCTATGTGCTGGAAGATGGCGACAATGGCCGTCTTATCCGCCTGACGCCTGCCAGCAACTAGCCGGGCAGTTGCCATTGCCCGCGACTTTGAGCAGACATGGGCGGACCAGTTCCGGGGGCCGCCCATGATCCGCACATTCACCAATACCGATGGCCGTTTCGTCCATTCCGGCGATACGCTCGAGCATCTGGACGGAGCCGTCTGGGTAGACATGCTGCGGCCCGACAGGGACGAAGAGACCGCTGTCGAACGCGCGCTGGGCATTGATGTGCCGACCATTGAGGAAATGAGCGAGATTGAGGTCTCCAGCCGTCTTTATACTGAAGATGGCGCCACCTTCATGACAGCCATGATGCTGTCCCACACAGATGCGGATAATGTGCTGCTCTCGCCGATCACCTTCATTCTGAAGGGGGAGCAGTTGATAACGGTGCGCTATGCAGAGCCGCGCTCCATCGATGCTTTCATTGTGCGTTGCCAGAAGAACGCGACCTATACTGCGGACGGTGTTGTGACTGGCCTGCTGGAGGGGCTGATCGAGCGGATAGGGGATGTGCTGGAGCGGACGGGGCATGAGCTTGATTCGCTTTCCGACAACATCTTCGCAATCAATGCGCCCAAGGTGATGGGGGGTGAGCCGGCGGAGACGAAGAAGCCCGCCAAGCCCAAGCCGCGAAACTATCAGGCCGTGCTCCAGCAGATCGGGCGCAAGGGAGACCTTCTCTCCAAGGCGCGCGAGAGCCTGATCTCGTTTCAGCGCCTTCTGACATTCGGGGTGGAAATCGCCGCGAGCCGCAAGCCGGGCAAGGAATATGAGGGCCGCATCCGCACGCTGTCGCGCGATGTGCAATCGCTGAGCGATCACACGACCTTCCTGACACAGAAGATCAATTTCCTGCTCGATGCCACGCTCGGCATGATCAATATCGAGCAGACCGGCATCATCAAGATTTTCTCGGTGGCGGCCGTCGTGTTCCTGCCGCCGACACTGATCGCGTCAATCTATGGCATGAACTTCGAATACATGCCGGAGCTTTCCTGGCCTTATGGCTATCCGATGGCGATTGGCCTGATGATCCTCTCGGCCATCGTGCCTTACCAGTTCTTCAAATGGCGCGGCTGGCTGTAGCCAAAAAAAGCGTGGGACAGGCTGGGCCTGCCCCACGCAATTCCGGTCTGGGCTGGCCTGTCAGGCCGTAACGCGCAGGGCTGCCATCCGCGTGATGGCGGCTTCGGCATCGCGCATGATGTCGGCGACGATTTCGGCGACGGGCTTCACTTCCTTCACGCCGCCGGCCGACTGGCCCATGGCGAAGCAGGACTTGTCCATCGAAAGCTTCGCTTCGTCCGTGATCCCACCAATGCCGCCGATGACGCCGGTCTGGGTCGAATGGATGGCCTGGAAGGGGAAGGGCTTGATATCTTGCGGGCGGCTTTCCCAGTCGTTGATGTAGTCATTGGTGCGGCAGCGCATTGGCTTGCCGGAGTAGCAGCGGGTGCGCGTCGTGTCGGTGTCCTCGGCGGAAACGACGGCCTGCTTGTACATGTTGGCGGCGTGGGCTTCGGCAGAGGCGATGAAGCGCGTGCCCATCCAGACGCCCTGGGCGCCGAGGGCGAGGGAGGCGGCGAGGCCCCGGCCATCATAGATGCCGCCAGCGGCGATGACGGGGATCTTCACCGCTTCAACGGCCTGGGCAACGAGCGGCATGGTGCCGACGAGGCCGGTATGGCCGCCGCCTTCGCCGCCCTGGAGAATCACGGCGTCGCAGCCGGCCTGCTCGGCCTTGATGGCATGCTTCACCGCGCCGCCGACAACCATGACCTTCAGGCCTGCCTTTTTCAGCCGGTCCATGATCGGCATGGGCACGCCGAGGCCGGCAATGAAGCTGTCGGCGCCGCCATTGATGATGACATCGACCGATTCTTCGAGGCTTTCCGGGCTGGCGGCCAGAAGGTCGACGCCGAAGGGCTTGTCGGTCAGCTGGCGCACCTTTTTCATCTGTCCGGCGATGAAATCCGGCGAGGTGCCGGCCATGCCGAGCACGCCATAGCCGCCCGCATTACACATCGCGGCGCAGACTTCCGCATAGGAAACCCCGCCCATGCCGGCGAGCATGATCGGATGCTGAACTTTTAGCAGATCAGTGAGGCGTGTCTTGATGGCCATCTTCTTTGTCCCTTTACCGGAGCGAATGCTTGGCTTCAGGGCTAAACTGCCGCCCCAGCGTCAACGCAAGAGCAGAAGCGAAGTGCCAATCTTGCCTTTTTTGCCGCCACTTTGCCGCAATCTGGCCGTGATCGGTCGCCAAAACTCTGGACGTTGGCCGGGTTGATCCGGGTAACGGGTGTCATCAGACAATAAACGTTAAGAGGGGAAGCTCTTATGAAGAAACTTTTCGCAGGTGTTGCCGCTGCAGCTTTCGTCGCCGGTGTGGCCTTTGCCGCCGAGCCGCCGGTTGAAGCAGAAGTCGCCGCTGAAGCCGCTGAAGTTGTCGTCGAAGCAGAAGTCGTTGCTGAAGAAGCCGCTGAAGAAGCTGAAGCCGCTGCCGAAGTGGCCGAAGAAGCTGCTGAAGTTGCTGAAGAAGCCGCTGACGAGACTGCTGAATAAGCAGGCATAAATTGCGATAATCGCCCCTTCCCGTAGCGGGAGGGGGCTTTTCTGTAACCAGCCCGCGAAAGGCTTTCCCTATCTGAAGAATGAACTTTCAGTAACGGGACAATGGTGCTAAAGCACCGGCCGTTCGCAAGAACACAACAGGGGTACTACCAACATGAAAAATCTGTTCCTGATCGGCGCTGCTGCGCTCGTTCTGGCCGCTTGCGGCGCCACCGAAGAAGCTGCTCCGGCAGCTGAGCCGGCGACCGTCGAAGAAGCTGCTGCTGAAGCTGGCGAAGCCACTGAAGAAGCAGTCGTCGAAGCATACGAAGCCACCGAAGAAGCTGCTGCTGACGCCGCTGCTGCTGTCGAAGGCGCTGCTGAAGAAGCTGCTGAAGCGACCGAAGAAGCTATCGAAGAAGTTGCTCCGCAGTAACCTGCGGGCCGGCTTGATCGGCTAAAAGACAAGGCCGCTTCCCATCGGGAGGCGGCCTTTTCTTTTGTGGTTAATTCCCATACGGACCGCTTTGCGGCGCGGGAGGGATGTGCCGTCCCGCGCCCTGGCAGAGCCTCAGAACTTTGCGTAGCCGCCGTCGATGACCAGCGTGTCGCCCGAATGGTATTTCGAGGCGTCCGAAGCCAGGTAAACCGCCATACCGCCGAAGTCTGCCGGTTCGCCCCAGCGGCGAATCGGGACGCGGGAGATGACCTTGGAGGTGAAGACTTCCTGGCCCTGGGCGCCTTCGGTCATGTCGGTGGCAATCCAGCCGGGGAGGATGGAATTGGCGCGGATTCCGTAGCGGCCATACTCGACGGCGCAGGCGTTCATCATGGCGATGAGGCCGCCCTTTGTGTGGGCGTAGGCCTGGTTGCGGCCAGCCCCTTCGATGCCGGCGAGGGAGGCGGTGCCGACGAGGCTGCCGCCAAGGTCGCCCTTCTTGGCGCGGGCGACCATCGACTTGGCCGCTTCGCGCAGGGTGAAGAAGGCGCCGACGGAATTGATGCGGGCGTTATATTCCCAGGTCTCCAGCGTCATGGTTTCAAAGGAGGCAGCGCCACGGCCGACGCCGGCATTCGCGATGCAGCAATCGATGCGGCCGAATTCTTCTTCGGCCTCTTTCATCGCCTTGATAACCTGAGCTTCTTCGCCAACATCGACGGCCCAGGCCTTGACCTTGCCGGTGCCGAGACCGGAGGCGGCTTTGACGGCGGCATCGTTGTCAGCCGTCTTGCGGCCCCAGATCACGACATCGGCGTTTGAGGCGGCGAGGGCCTCTACCATGCCGAGGCCAATGCCCTTGTTTCCGCCGGTGACGACGCAGACCTTGCCGCTCAAATCGAAGGGTTTGTAGACCATGAACCTGATTCCTCCCTGGTAATCTTCTGGATGACTGAAGCGTACAGACAGACCTGACGCAGGGGCGGGTCAAGAAAATAAATGGGGGATAAGGGCCGCAAAAAACTCCAACGATTCCTCCAAGCGATGGCCAAAAAACTCCAACGGCGCTGCAAGCGGCGGACGTTTTTTCAGAGGGCGGCGGCCATCGCGCGGGCCTTTTCGATCACCCGGCGGGTTTCCTCCCAGAGGGGCAGGGCGGCGAGACGCTCCGGCGAGATCCATTCGGCGTGGGCAGCATCATCCCCCGCGACGGGGTCGCCGGAAATCCAGACGGCGGCAAAATCGAACAGTACATAATGCCGCGCAACCTCGCCCGAGCGGCGGGAGGTGAAGATGGCATCGACCACATCAATGAGGCCGATGAGGCGGGCCTCCACGCCCGTTTCCTCTTTCAGCTCGCGCAGGGCGGCGGCCTCTGTGCGCTCGCCAAATTCGATGCGGCCACCAGGCAGCGACCAATCTCCGGCAAGCGGGGGCGTGCCGCGCCGGATGAGCAGCACGTCGTCTCCCCGGAAGCAGACGGTGCCGACGGCGGGGGTGGGGCGGCCGGGAAGCGGGGCGGTCATGGTTTCTCCAGAAGCGCGACGGCTTCGATATGGGCTGACCAGGGGAACTGGTCGATGGGATGAACGCGCAGGAGGCGGTAGCCGCCCTCCACCAGCGTGCGCAGGTCGCGCGCCAGCGTGGCCGGATCGCAGGAGACGTACGCCACGCGCGGCACGCTGGATTTTGCGATTTCGGCAGACTGGGCGGCAGCGCCTGCGCGGGCGGGGTCCAGCACGAGGGCGTCAAACCGGGCAAGCTCCGGCGCGGAAACGGGGTTGCGGAAGAGATCGCGCACTTCGGCAGTGACCGGATGCAGCCCCGGCGCGGCGCTGGCGGCGGCGCGCAGCGCCTCGATGGCGGCGCGCCCGCTTTCGGAAGCATAGACGGGCATATGCTCAGCCAGGCGCAGGGCAAATGTTCCGCAGCCGGAGAAAAGGTCTGCGCCACGCTTTGCGCCGCTGAGATGGGCCAGGACGAGACGGGCCATTTCCGCCTCTGCCTCGGCGCTGGCCTGAAGGAACCCGCCGGGGGGCGGCAGGAGGCTGGCGGTGCCCACCGGAAGGCGCGGGGCACGCTCTGTCAGCACATCTGCGCCTTCCAGCGAGACGCGGGCAAAGCCGGCCCGCAGGGCGGCGCTGCTTGCCTCGGCGCGGGCGAGGGGTTTGGCGTCTTTGGCAAGGCCGGTGATGTGCAGGTCGAGGCCTGTGGCGGTGTCAGTGACGAGGGCGCTCAATTCTTCCTTGCCGGTGAAGAGGGGGGCGAGGATGTCTTTCAGCTTCGGGATGGCCGAGACGATGGACGCGCGCAGGACAGGGCATTCTTCCAGCGCGATCAGGTCATGGCTTTTGCGGCCATGGAAACCGATGGTGATCGCCTTGCCGGATTTGCGGGCGGCAAAGGCGGCGCGGCGGCGGGAGGCGGGCGGGGTGACCCATGTGTCTGCCACCTCTGCCTCCAGCCCGCGAGCCTTCAGGGAACGGATGATCAGATCCCGCTTGAAGGCGGCATAGGGCGCCGGCGCCATATGTTGCAGCGTGCAGCCGCCGCAGCGGGTGAAGTGCCGGCAGGCCGGCGCGATCCGCTCCGGCGAGGGGGTGAGGACGCGTTCCAGCTTCAGCCGGTCGCCTTCGCCGCTGACCTCCACACGCTCTCCGGGCAGGGTGAAGGGCACCGATACCCAGCGGTCATTTTCCCGCGCGCGGCCATCACCCTGGGCGCCGACATGATCGATGGTCAGCGTGCGGGTGGGGGCGGGGCTGGCGGGCATCCGGATTCCTGGAAGGCGTTGGGGGGTAGCGATTGTTGGTTTCCTCCGTTAGCAGGGAGGAGGCGCAGCCGGAAGGAGCCGGAACATGGCAAAGGCCAATGGCAACGGGAAAGCGCGGCCGATCAGCCTGGCCCTGCAGGGTGGCGGCGCGCACGGCGCCTATACCTGGGGCATTCTGGACCGGCTGAGCGAGGAGGAGTCGCTGGCCATCGAGGCGATTTCGGCGACCTCTGCCGGGGCGATCAATGCGGTGGCCTATGCGGCGGGGCTGGCGGCGGGCGGGCCGGAAGGCGCGCGGGCGTCTCTGGAGCAGATGTGGCGGGCGGTGGCCGATGCCGGGGCGGGCATGAATGTGTTCGGCGCGGCGGGTTTCCAGATGGCGAGCGCCTGGCAGAACTTTGCGAGCCCTTACGACTTCAACCCCTTCAACTTCAATCCGCTGCGCCGGGTTGTGGAGCGGCAGGTGAATTTCGACGCGGTGCATGCCTCTGGCCTCAAGCTTTTCCTTTCGGCGACGAATGTGGAGACGGGGAAGGTGCGCGTCTTTTCCAAGGACGAGATTACCGCAGACGCCGTTCTGGCCTCAGCCTGCCTGCCGCAGACCTTCCAGGCGGTAGAGATTGGCGAGGAAGCCTTCTGGGATGGCGGCTATATGGGAAACCCGAGCCTTTTTCCGCTGATCTATTCGGGCGCGCCGCAGGATGTGCTCCTTGTACTGCTGAATCCGCTGGTGCGGCCGGGGGTTCCCAGGCGCGCGGCGGAGATCAATGAGCGGCTGAACGAGATCAGCTTCAATGCCTCCCTCATCGGCGAGCTGCGCGCGATTGCCTTCGTGCAGCGGCTGATCGATGACGGGATGCTGAAAGAGCCGGTGCTGAAGAAATACCGTAGGCTGAACGTTCACGCCATTCGCGGCGGGCAGGATCTGCTCGGCTATGGGATGGCGACGAAGTATGACGCGCGCTGGCGCTTCCTGCTGGAGCTGCGCGAGAAGGGCCGGGCGGCGGCCGGCCACTGGCTCTCCGGCTGCGCCCAGCATGTGGGGACGAAGACGTCGAGCTTTGATATCCGGAAGGAGTTTCTGGAGGGGTGAGGCGGACAAGGCATCGCATTGCGATGCCCCGCCGAACGCGGCGAAGCGGACGGAGGGGGCAGCGGCGGCGCACCTGGCTCCCCCCTCCGTCCGCTTCGCGTCCACCTCCCCCGTAAACGGGGGAGGAGAAGGGCGTGCGGGCGGCGAGGGCTGAATATGCGGCTTGGCCGCCTTGGGGTTTCGGGTAGAGTTGGCGCGGAAAGGATACGTCCATGCAGCGTTTTCTAATGTCTCTTCTTTTGGGCGGGCTGATTGCGGGCAGCGCGCTGGGTGATCCCAAGGCGACGGGCAATGAGCCGCTGACGGCGGAGGTGATGCGGGCAGAGCTGTTCGGTATACAGATGTCTGGCATCGTGGTGCAGACCGGGCAGCGCTGGAGCGAATGTATCGAGCCGGGCGGGCGGACGCTGTATGAGTTTGAGGGCTACCGGTCTGAAGGCGTTCTGGAGGTGACCGACAAGGCGGAGGCCTGCTTCACCTATCCGGGATCGGGCACCTCCTGTTTTCGCGGCCAGCGCGCGCCGAAGGGCTATATGTTCCGGCCGGTGGGCGGCGGGGCGACGTTCCATGCCAACAAGATCGAACGCGGCGTGAAGAAGTGCATCACGAGTGATCTGGTGGGCTAGGCTCTCAGGCTAAAGGGTCTGAGGCAGTCCGGACTCATCCTGAGCGAAGTCGAAGGATGGGCCACACAGAGCAGCGCTTACCCCGGCTCGTCCTTCGACTTCGCTCAGGATGAGCCGTCCGAAATGCCTATTCGGATTGCCGGGCTAGCCCCGCCTTAGAAACTGCACGCGGGCGGCGCCGAAGTCGCGCGTGTCGATGACTTCCCAGCCGGGGAACATCAGGGCTTCATCCGAGCCGGTTTCGACCATGGCGATGGCGTCCTCGCTGAGCCAGGCGCCCTTGATCAGGCAGTCGAGTGCGGGGGCGACGAGGCCCTTGTGATAGGGCGGGTCGAGGAAGGCGATGTTGAATGGACTGCCGACGCCGGCGGGCTTTTCGCCAAGGTCTGTGGCCGAGCGGCGGTGCAGGCGGGTGTTTCCGAAAAGGCCGAGGGCCTCGATATTGTCGCGGATGGCGCCGCGCGCGCCGTGATCGGTTTCGACGAACAGGCAGAAGGCCGCGCCCCGGCTCATCGCCTCCAGGCCGAGCGCGCCGGAGCCGGCGAAGAGGTCGATCACGCGGGCGCCTTCGAGGGGCGGGGCCCATGCGGCGTGGGCAAGGATGTTGAAGATGCTTTCGCGCGTCCGGTCGCTGGTCGGGCGCGTGGTCATGCCCTTGGGGGCGGAGAGGCTGCGGCCCTTGTGCTGTCCGGCGATGATGCGCATGGTTGGGGCACATATTCGAGGTGGCGGGGAATTGGAAGGGGATGGGAGAGTTTCCCAGCGTTGAGCAGCGGTTGCTTCATTCCGGAGTTCCGCCGGAGATGTCCGCTGTGATCGCGGAGGAGGTGCCGCGCTCTAAGGATGCGTTTAATGCCTCGTATGGCCAGTTTTTTATCGGCTTGGCGATTGGCATTGCACTGGCAGCGCTTACGATGCCTTTTGTTTATCTTGCTGCCTTGTGGCTTTGGGGAGGAGTTCGGCCATGTGGCGCCGGATTTCTTAGATCGGCACATGGCGTGGCCCTTTTACAGTTTTATCCGGCCACGTTTTTCGCTCATCTCATCGTTCACTTATGGTTGCGAACCGCACATCATAAAGCCCGGATGCAGTTTGCGGCGGTACATCTGTTGCGACTCTATTTTATAGGTGCCGGTAGAGAGAGTATGCGGCCGCTTATCGCAAAGCGTCCTGAGTGTGCCACCGCAGAGGGGTACTTCAGATACATCTGGCGCTGGTGGTTCGTTAGAGGGCTTGGCATGACGATTACCGCCCAAGCGTTCATACTTGCCGTGCTGTTTATAACTCCGCTCACCTGCTGACCCAACGCGAAGGCTTGATTTCTACTCTGACTAGAGTTTTATCTAAGATTCAACCAGGGAGATGTGCCGCCGATGACCGCCAGCGTGAAAATCGAGAATGAAATTGCCGTGGTGACGATGGATGATGGCAAGGCAAACGCCATCAGCCTGACCATGCTGGACGCGGTCAATGCGGCGCTGGATGAGGCGGAGACAGCGGCGAAGGTGATCGTGCTGGCCGGGCGGCCGGAGCGGTTTTCGGCGGGTTTTGACCTGAAGTTTCTCGCGTCTTCGGAGCCTGAGCAGGTGCGCGAGCTGGTGATGGGCGGGGGCAGGCTCGCCTTCCGGCTGTTTACCTCGGACAAGCCCGTCGTCATTGCGTGTACGGGCCATGCGATTGCGATGGGCGCGTTCCTGCTGCTGGGCGGAGACAGCCGGATCGCGGCCCGCGGCGCCTACAAGATCGGCGCGAACGAGACGGTGAACGGCATGACGCTGCCGGGCTTCGGCGTGGAACTGCCACGGGCGGGGCTCAACCCGATGTATCTGACGCAGGCGCTGGCGCAGGCAAAGCTCTACACGCCGGATGAGGCGCTGCCGGTGGGCTGGGTGGACCAGGTGGTGGCGCCGGGCGAGGTGATGGGCGCGGCGATGGCGGAGGCCGAGCGCCTGCTGCCGATCGCGAACTATGCCTACGGGCGGAACAAGAGGTATGCCCGCCAACCGGCGATCGACCTGATTGCGCCGACGCTGGAGGGGTAGGGCAGCGCTGGCATTGAGCATCATTTGATGCTAATAATGATGCTGACTGGAGGAGCCTGCCATGCGGACCACCCTGAATCTGGATGATGAGCTGATGGCGAAAGCCGCAGAGCTGACCGGCATTGAGGAAAAGCCTGCGCTGATCCGCGAGGCGCTCAAGGCGTTGATTGCGCGTGAAGCGGCGCGGCGTCTGGCGCTCCTGGCGGGCACCGAGCCCAATCTCAGGGCGCCGCCGCGGCGGCGGTTCCCGGCCGACGACACGGACGAATGATCCTGTTCGATACCTCTGCCTGGGTGGATCATTTCGGACCAGCCTCCTACACGCTGACGCCGTGGCTGCGGGCCGGGCAAGTGTTGATGCACCCGTTTGTGCTGGGCGAAATTGCGCTTGGATCGCTGACCCGGCGCGAACAGACGTTGAGGGACCTTGCTCTGTTGCCACAGGCTACACAGGCTTCGGATGAAGAAGTCTTGTCGCTGATTGAAGCGCGCGGGCTGTTTTCAAGGGGGATCGGACTTGTTGATGCCCATCTGCTCGCCTCTGTTCTTATCATGCCGGGGACGCAGCTTGGCACATTCGACAAACGCCTCGCCCGTATTGCCAGCGAACTGGAGGCGGGCGGTTTGGCCAATGAGGTAATGCAATGACCCTTGCGATGACCCGCGCGATGGAACTGGCGCGCATGGCGGCGGCGGCCGGCGAGGTTCCGGTGGGCGCCGTGGTGGTGGATCCGGAAACGGGCGCGATTGTGGGCGAGGGGTATAACCGCCCGGTCGGCAGCCATGACCCGAGCGCGCATGCCGAGATCGTGGCGATCCGCGCGGCGGCGCAGAAGCTCGGCAATTACCGGCTGCCGGGGCTCGATCTTTATGTGACGCTGGAGCCGTGCGCGATGTGTGCCGGGGCGATCAGCTTTGCGCGGATCGGGCGGCTGGTGTTTGCGGCCGCCGACATCAAGGGCGGGGCTGTGATGAGCGGGCCGCGTTTCTTCGAGCAGCCGACCTGTCACTGGCGGCCAGACTGGCGGCAGGACCCGCTGCACGAAGCCGAAGCGGCGGACCTGCTGCGTGACTTCTTCCGGCAGCGCCGGGGCTGACAAAGCCTGCGGCTCACAGCAAAGCTAAAGGCACGCGAGAGCCGGCGAAAACAGGGACTGACTGCTGATGGAACACGCTGCGCATGGGCCGAGCCCGACACTGATCAAGGATATGCTCGTCTTCCTTATCGCGGCGGGCATGCTTGTCCCGGCGATGCGCTGGCTGAAAATTCCCACCGTGATCGCCTTCATGCTGGCCGGTGTGGCGCTCGGGCCGTTTGCGCTGGGGCATTTTGCCGAAGAATTCCCGATCCTCACCTTCTTCTCGATCACGGAGCCTGAGGCGGCGCTTCCCTTTGCCGAACTCGGGGTTCTGTTCCTTCTGTTTCTTCTGGGGGTGGAGTTCTCGTTCCAGCGGCTGTGGGCCTTGCGCAAGGTGGTGCTGGGGGCCGGCGGCACGCAGACCCTGCTCAGCGCGGCCGCAATCGCCGCTGCGGGCTGGGCCCTGGGGCTGGACCTGGCGATTGCCATGATTCTGGGGCTTGCCTTTGCCCTCTCCTCGACGGCCATCGTGATGCAGCTGATGGTGGAGCAGAAGCGCGCGGCCCAGCCGGTCGGGCGAACGTCGCTGGGGGTCCTGCTTTTCCAGGATGTCATGGTGGCGCCGATCCTGATCTTCGTCGGCTTTGTCGCGATGAAGAGCGGCGCCAATCTGGGCGGCGTGCTGCTGGACGCGCTTGTCCGGGGACTGATTGCCATCGCCGTGATCTGGGTGCTGGGGCAGTTCGTGCTGGGCCGGGTTTTCCGCTTTGCCGCCTCCATTGGTGGGCGCGACTTCCTGATGGCGCTGACGCTGCTGACGGTTGTCGGCGCTGCCGCGATTACATACGGCGCCGGACTGTCGGTGGCGCTGGGCGCTTTCCTCGCCGGTCTGCTGGTGGGCGAGACAGAATTCAAGCACCAGACAGAGGTGGACCTCGAGCCGTTCAAGGGGCTGCTGCTCGGCATATTCTTCATGACGGTGGGGATGGGGCTCGACCTGCCGGCCATCAGCCAGCAGCTTGGCATGATCCTCGCGGTCCTTGCCGGGCTGATTGTCCTGAAGGTTGCGATTGCCTATCTGGCGTGCCGCCTTTTTGCCGGGGGGCACAAGGTTTCGATCGAGACCGCCTTGCTGCTGGCCCCGGCGGGGGAGTTTGCCTTCATCATTCTGACGGCGGCCCAGTCGGGCAACGCCATTCCGGCCGAAACGGCGACGTTTGCCGCTGCCGTTGCCGGCCTGTCGATGCTGCTGACCCCGCTGCTCGGCCAGCTCGGCCGCAGGCTGGCGGTGCGGGCGGCTGAGCCGGTGGATGCCGAGGGCATGGAACTGACCGATCCTTCGGAGATGGAAAACCATGTCGTGCTGGCCGGCTATGGCCGGGTCGGGCACGCGGTGGCGCGCATTCTGGCAAACGAGGAGGTGGAGCTTCTGGTGCTCGACCGGGATCCGGAGAAGGTACACAAGGCGCGGGAAGATGGGCTGACTGCCTATGTGGGCGACGCGGCCCGGACGGAGATCCTTCAGCTGACCGGGCTGGAAAAGGCGGTTCAGTTCATCGTGACCGTGGACGACGCCATCCGCGCGCGCGACATGGTGCGCTGCGCGCGCGCCCTGCACGGAGAGATCGAGATATTTGCCCGGGCCCATGACGGCAGCCATGCGGCCACGCTGATCAATGCCGGCGCCGGACATGTTGTGCCCGAAGCGATTGAATCCGGCCTGCAGATGGCCGGCATGTCTCTGGAAAGCTTCGGCTATGATACTGAAACGGTGAGAGACCTTCTGGCGCGGGTGCGCGATGAGGAATACCGCCGGGCCTGATCCGTATCCGGAAGAATGCCGTTCAGAGCGTGACGGAAACGTCCCGGATGAGGCCGCGCAGCCAGGTGAGGGCCGGGTCCTGGGCAAATTCGCGGTGCCAGTAGAGCATCGAGCCGGGGGAGTGGAACTCGAAAGGCAGGTCCAGCGTGGCAAGGCCTGACCCGGCCGCCACCGGCTTTGGCGCAGCGAGGGCAAGACGGGTGCAGCGGACGATCTCCAGAGCGGGCTGGTAATGCGGCAGGCGGTGGACGGGCGTGATCCGGTGGCCCATGGAACGGGCCATTTCCTCGATCAGGCTGCGCCCCTCGCGGCGGCTGGAGACGGCGATATGGCGCATGCTGAAGAAGTCTTCGGCGGTCAGCGGCGCCTGGGCCAGAGGATGATCGGCGGCCAGCACGCAGGTATAGTCGGTTGAGGAGAGCAGCGCGCGCTCAAGGTCTGCGCCGCGCAGGTCCTGTATGTCGATGGCCAGGTCCAGCCGTCCGGAGGCCAGCTCGCTGGCAATGGCCGAGCGGTGAAGCTGGCTCCAGGCGATGCGGATGCCCGGCGCCTGGGCTTCCAGCCGGCGGGCGATGGGCGGTGCGAAGATCAGCGCGCTGGCGTCCCGGCAGGAGATGTTGAAGACGCGGGTGGAGCGCGAGGGCTCGAACACCGAGCGCGGCTCAAGACCGTTGCGCAGCTTGTCGAGCGCTTCGCGGACGGCCGGCATCAGGGCTTCGGTCATCGCCGTCGGCTTCACGCCCCGGCCTTCACGCACGAAGAGGGGATCTTCAAAATGCAGGCGCAGGCGGGAGAGCGCATTGCTGACGGCCGGCTGGGTGATGTGGAGCATCTCGCTGGCCCGCGTCAGGCTGCGTTCGGCGTAGATCGCCTCCAGGACGGGGAGGAGATTGAGATCAAGGGCGCGAAGGTTCATGGCAGGCCTGTGGGAGGAACAGGGATAGTTATCACGGTGAGTGATGATATTGTTTCATAAAATAAAGTAGCCGAATAGTCTTGCGGGGCGCATAGTTGAGATTGTGATGTGGATGTCCCTGCCTGAATGCCCCGGAAAGCTGCCGGACGGCGCTGATATGGCTGGCTTAGAGCCAGCCGGCGGCGCGCGTCAGCATGAAGAGGCCCACAGCCGTGACCAGCAGGCGCATCCAGCGGCGGAAGTTGAGGTCCGTCATTCTTTCCAGCAGCTTGCCGCCCAGCGTCGTGCCCAGCATGGAGAGCGGCACGGCCACCGCAAAGAACCAGAGCGGGGGCAGGGAACTCACCGTTTCCGCCGCCCAGAGGGCCGAGCCCCAGAAGGCCACCTTCACCAGATGGGCAAACACCTGCGTGATCGCCTTGGTGGCGACCACGGCGCGCCGGTCCATCACGGTGCGGGCGAAGAAGATGTCGAGCAGCGGGCCGGTCACGCCGGCGAGCGTGTTCATGCCCTGCAGGAGGAAGCCGGCAGCTTCCGCCTGACCCCGGCGCTGCACGTCGATGTCGATCAGGTTCTTGGGAATCCAGACGGTGAAGGCTGCCGCTGCCAGCAGCAGATAGACGGCAGTGGCTTCCGGGCGCCAGGAAATGGCGAACAGAAGCAGGATCGCCGCAACCGAGCCGAGCGCGTAACGGCGGAAGATCGCCCAGTCGATATATTTGCGCCAGAGGATCGCGCGGTAGCCATTGGACACCATCTGCACCGTGCCGTGCACGACCATGGCGGTCGCCACCGGCACCATCGCAGTCAGCACGGCCATCAGGATCAGGCCGCCGGCCATGCCAAAGATGCCCGAGATGAAAGACGTGATCAGTACGGTGATCAGCAGGACAAGGGCGGCGGCTGGGCTCATGCCTGGCGCCTTAGCGCATTTCTCCCCGCCTCACGAGGGGGCGAAAGAATTTGCACGCGCCCCCTCATCTCAGCTACCCTGATGTCAGGGAATAGAAACAAACACACCCATCCAGAGAGGAAACACAGCCATGGCTGATACCCAACGCACCCCCGATGCTCTTGAAGAGCTCAATGACCTGCGCATGTCCGAAAGCGCCCGCCCGCTTTACGAGCATGTGAAGCGCTTCATCGCCGAAACCGTCGAGCCGATGTATGAGGAATTCGAGCGTCTCGGCGAAGGCAAGAAGGACATCTGGTCCTATGCGCCCGGCCAGCTCGAAGCCCTGGAAAAAGCCAAGGATGAAGCCAAGAAGCAGGGCCTCTGGAACTTCTTCCTGCCGGACGCCGAAACCGGCGAAGGCCTGAAAAACCTCGACTATGCCTATATCGCCGCTGAGCTTGGCAAATGCCCGCTGGCGTCCGAATCCATGAACTGCTCGGCGCCCGACACCGGCAATATGGAAGTGCTTGAGCGCGTGGGCACCCCCGCCCAGAAGGAACAGTGGCTGACGCCGCTGCTGGAAGGCAAGATCCGCTCGGCCTATGTGATGACCGAGCCGGGCATGGCCTCTTCGGATGCCAAGAACGTTTCGATGAGCGCCGTGCTTGAGGGCGATGAGTGGGTTCTCAATGGCGAGAAATACTACATCTCCGGCGCCGGCGATCCGCGCTGCAAGATCATGATCTGCATGGTGAAAACCAATAACGGCCCGGATGTGAACCGTCAGCAGTCTCAGATCCTCGTGCCGCTGCCGCATCCGGGTGTCACCATCGTTGGCCCGATGCACGTGTTTGGCGACCCCGACGCGCCCCATGGCCACATGCACCTGCGCTTCGAAAACGTCCGCGTACCGAAGGAAAACATGCTGCTCGGCGAAGGCCGCGGCTTCGAGATTTCGCAGCTGCGCCTCGGCCCCGGCCGTATCCACCACTGCATGCGTTCGCTCGGCGCGGCTGAGAAAGCGCTCGACCTGATGTGCATTCGCGGCCTCTCGCGTGAGGCGTTCGGCAAGCAGCTGATCAAGCTCGGCGGCAATACCGAGATCGTCAGCCGGGCCCGTATCGAGATCGAAGCGATGCGCCTGATGGTGCTGAAAGCCGCCAAGGCGATGGATGTGCTGGGCAACAAGGAAGCCCGCGTCTGGATTTCGATGGTGAAGGCCATGGTGCCCGAGCGCGTCTGCCAGATCATCGACCAGGCGATCCAGATCCACGGCGCCACCGGCGTCTCCCAATGGACCCCGCTTGCCCGCATGTATGCCAACCAGCGCACCCTGCGCCTGGCAGACGGCCCGGACGAAGTCCACCACATGGTCGTCGGCCGCCACGAGCTGCGCAAGTATGAAGGCGGCGTGGAAGACCCCGCACTGGCTGCGATCTGGCGGAAGTAATCTTCCGAACATACTGAAAAGAGACGGGCGCCTTCGGGCGCCCGTTTTGTTTTTGGGGCAGATGAGCGTTTGGGGCGCCCCCCTCCGCCCTTCGGGCACCTCCCCCGTAAACGGGGGAGGATGAGGGAGCGACCAGACGCAACGCGTCCTCCCCTGCAAAGCGGGGGAGGTGCCCCGAAGGGGCGGAGGGGGCTTTTGCCAGAGCCATTTCCCGCTGGCGCGAAACCCGCTAACGCCTGCGGGCCATGACCGCATCGCTCCTCACCCGTTCCCGCGCGCTGGCGCTTGCCTGGCCGATCATGCTGGCGCAGGTGGCGATGGCGACGACCGGCATTGTCGATACCGCCGTCATGGGACGCTATGGCACGGCGGTCGAGCTGGCCGCTGTGGGGCTGGCGGCCGTTGTGTTCAACTTTCTCTATTGGGGCTTCGGCTTCCTGCGCATGGCCACCACTGGCCTCACCGCGCAGGCCGATGGGGCAGGCGACGGGCTGGAAGTCAACGCGATCCTGATGCGCGCCCTGATGCTGGGCGCGGGCCTTGGCACGTTGCTGCTCATCACCTTCCCGCTGACCTCCCGGATCGCGCTGGCGCTGTTCCAGGCAGAGAGCGCTGTCGAGACCGAAGCATCGGGATATTTCTGGGCACGGATCTGGGGCGCGCCGGCCATCCTGATGGGCTATGCCATTTCAGGCTGGCTGATCGGCACGGGCCGCACGCGCGCCTTGCTGGCCATGCAGATCGTCCTCAATGGCATCAATGCCGGGCTCGACTATGCCTTCGTGGCGATCTGGGACTGGGGCGCGACCGGTATCGGCGCGGGCACGGCGATTGCCGAATGGGCGGCGCTCGGTTTCGGACTGATCCTCGTGCGCAAGGGGCTTGGCCCCGGCCCGCGCCTGCTTGACCGGGCAAAGCTTCTGGCGCTGTTCAACGCCAATCGCGACATCATGATCCGTACACTGGCGCTGCTGTTCACCTTTGCCTGGTTTGTCAATTCCGGCGCCAGGCAGGGCACGGCGGCGCTGGCGGGCAATCAGGTGCTCCTGCAGTTCATCGCCGTTTCCGCCTTCGTGCTGGACGCCTTTGCCTTTGTGGCAGAGAAGGAGGCGGGCGCGGCCTTCGGCGCGCGCGACCGGGCAAGGCTCAGGCGGGCGATGCGTGTAACCAGCGAGATTGCGCTTGCCTGCGGCGCGGTGTTTTCGCTGATCTTCTGGTTCGGGGGCGGGGCGGTGATCGCGGCCTTCATTGCCGACCCGGCCGCGCGGGACGCAGCCCTTGCCTATCTGCCCTGGTGCGCCGCCGTGCCCCTTATCGGCGTGGCCGCCTGGCAACTGGACGGGCTGTTCCTCGGCACCACGCAGGGAGAGGCCGTGCGCAATGCCGGCGTGGTGGCCATGATCGCCTATCTGGCGAGCGATCTTCTCTTGGCGCCGTTCTTTGCGAATGCGGGCGTGTGGACGGCATTCCTCTTGAGCTATGCCTACCGCGCCGGGGCGCTGGCGCTCTACTGGCCGCGCCTGATGGGGCAGATGGCGCCGCGCGCAGCGGCGCGCTGACGCGGGCCCATCCGCAAACATCCGTATTCCCCCCATTGATGCGCCAGCGCAGGCTCACCGGGATCAGTGAGACCGGAGAAAGACGATGCAGTTCGACTACAGCCCGAAAACGAAGGAATACATTGCCCGCGTTACCCAGTTCATGGACGCGCATGTCTATCCTGCTGTGCCCGCCTACAAGGCCCATCATGAGAAAGACCGCTGGGGCGTCAATCCGGTGCTCGAAGGGCTGAAGGAACGCGCGAAGGCGGAGGGCCTATGGAACCTCTTCCTGCCGCCAAATGCCGATCATGATGAGGGCATGTTCCGCGGAGCAGGGCTGACGAACGCCGAATATGCGCCGCTGGCGGAAATCATGGGGCGCGTCTCGTTCGGCTCGGAAGTGTTCAACTGCTCGGCGCCTGATACCGGTAATATGGAAGTGCTCCACCGCTATGGCTCGCCCTTCCAGAAAGAGCGCTGGCTGGGGCCGCTGCTGCGCGGGGAAATCCGCTCGGCCTTTCTGATGACAGAGCCGCTCGTAGCCTCGTCTGATGCGACCAATATCGAGACCTCGATCGTACGCGAGGGCGACGAATATGTGATCAATGGGCGCAAATGGTGGTCCTCCGGCGTGGGCGACCCGCGCTGCAAGGTCGCCATCGTGATGGGCAAGACCGATCCGGATGCAGAGCGCCACCGCCAGCAGAGCCAGATCCTTGTGCCGATGGACGCGCCGGGCATGAAGATCCTCCGTATGCTGCCCGTGTTCGGATATGATGACAGCCCGCACGGCCATGCCGAAGTGCTGCTGGAGAATGTCCGCGTGCCGGTGGCCAATCTCATTCTCGGTGAGGGGCGCGGCTTTGAGATTGCGCAGGGGCGTCTCGGGCCGGGACGCATCCACCATTGCATGCGCACCATCGGGGCGGCGGAAGTGGCGCTGGAGAAACTCTCCCGCCGGGTTTTGACGCGGGCGGCGTTTGGCAAGGCGCTCTACCAGCAATCCATCTGGGAGCAGAGGATCGGCGAGGCCCGCCTCGACATCGAGATGACACGCCTTCTCACGCTGAAAGCGGCCTATATGATGGACACGGTCGGCAATAAGGGCGCGGCCAATGAAATCGCCATGATCAAGGTGGCCGCGCCGCGCGCCGCCCTCAAGGTGATCGATGAGGCGATCCAGGCCCATGGCGGGGCGGGGGTGACCGATGATTTCGGCCTGGCCGAACTCTATGCCGGTATCCGCACGCTACGTCTGGCCGACGGGCCGGACGAGGTTCACCTGCGCGCGATTGCCCGCAATGAACTCAAGAAATACCGCGATGCGCCTGACTATCCGGCGCACCGCCCGGAGACCGGCATCGCCTGGCCGCCCACGCGCGAGATTGCATGATCAAAAGGGTACGTTCGGGTCGTCTTCGCCTTTGCCGCCGAGCGACAGCCCGGCAAAGTCGAACACCCGAGGATCATGCAGATGGCTCGGGCGCACGTTTGTAAGCGCCCGGGCCATCACCTGCCGCGTGCCGGGTTTCTTCTGTTCCCATTCGCTCAGCAGGCGGTTCATCGCCACGCGCTGAAGCCCGTCCTGGCTGCCGCAGAGATTGCAGGGGATGATGGGAAATTCCATCGCCTCGGCAAACTTCGCAAGGTCATCCTCGGCGGCTGTGATCAGGGGACGGAACACCTGCACATCGCCCTCATCATTCAAGAGCTTGGCCGGCATTGCGGCGAGCCGCCCGCCATGGATGAGGTTCATCATGAAGGTGGCGAGCGCGTCATCCCGGTGATGGCCGAGCACGATGGCCTCGCAGCCTTCCTCGCGCGCCACGCGGTAAAGAATGCCCCGGCGCAGGCGCGAACACATGGAGCAATAGGTGCGCCCCTCGGGTACCTTGTCCGTCACGATGGAGTAGGTGTCTTCGGTGATGATCTTGTGGGGAACGCCGTTTTTCGTCAGCCAGTCTGGCAGGATGTGCTTGGGAAAGCCCGGCTGGCCCTGATCGAGATTGCAGGCGATGAGGTCTACAGGCAGCGCGCCCTGCCATTGCAGGTCGAGCAACACGGCCAGAAGGCCATAGGAATCCTTGCCACCGGAAACACAGACCAGCCATTTCGGGCGCGGCTTCTCGCCGGTCTCGATGGCGCGGCGGTCGACCAGCCCATAGGTGTCGATCACCTCCAGCGCCCCGCGCACCAACCGCTTGCGCAGCTTCTTGAAGCTGACGCTGGAGGGCGTCTTTGCAAACAGCGGCAGGACAGGGGAGAGGGTCGTGTCAGCCATCGGTCCTACTCCGCCGCCACCACAGCTTCGCCTGCCAGCCAGGCGTCAAAGTCGTTCAGGGCACGGATGGCCTGCGCCGCTTTCTTCGAGCGGCCCTTGTCCTTGCCGCGCAGGCGTTTGCCGTCCGGGCCCTTCCGGTCATACTCCTCAATATCGGGGAAGAGACCGAAATTGACATTCATCGGCTGGAAGGTCTGCCCTTCGCCAAGGTGCCCGCCGGTGATATGGTTCACAAGGGCGCCAATGGCCGTGGTCGGCGGGGGCGGCTCCAGTTTCTGCCCAAGGCGTTCAGCGGCGGCAAGGCGCCCGGCGAGCAGGCCCATCGCCGCGCTCTCGACATAGCCCTCCACGCCGGTCACCTGGCCTGCAAAGCGCAGGCGCGGCATGGATTTCATGCGCAGCTGCCGGTCGAGCAGCTTGGGGGAGTTGAGGAAGGTGTTGCGGTGGATGCCGCCAAGGCGGGCAAACTCGGCCTTTTCGAGACCCGGGATCATCCGGAAAATGTCCGTCTGCGCCGCATATTTCAGCTTCGTCTGGAAGCCGACCATGTTCCACAGCGTGCCCAGCGCATTGTCCTGGCGCAGCTGCACGATGGCGTGGGCCTTGACCGTAGGGTCGTGCGGATTGGTGAGGCCCACCGGCTTCATCGGCCCGAAGCGCAGTGTCTCGCGCCCGCGCTCGGCCATCACTTCGATCGGCAGGCAGCCTTCAAAATACGGCGTGTCCTTTTCCCAATCCTTGAACTCTGTCTTGGGCGCAGCGAGCAGCGCGTCGAGGAAGGCATTGTACTGCTCTTCCGTCATCGGACAGTTGATATAAGCGGCCGTGTCCCCGGAAGGCCCCGCCTTGTCATAGCGGCTCTGGCGCCAGGCCTTGTCCATGTCGATGGAGTCGAAATAGACGATGGGGGCGATGGCGTCGAAGAAGGCAAGATCGGTTTCGCCGGTATGGGCGCGGATCGCTTCGGCCAGCGCCAGCGAGGTTAGCGGGCCGGTGGCCACGATCACGCTGTCCCAGTCCTCCGGCGGGATGCCGGCGATTTCCTCGCGCACGATGGTAACGAGGGGATGGGCTTCCAGCTTGGCGGTCACGGCCTCGGAGAAGCCCTCACGGTCAACCGCCAGCGCGCTGCCCGCAGGCACCTGATGGTCCTTTGCGGTGGTGATGATGATGCCGTTCGCCCGGCGCATTTCCTCATGGATCACCCCGACGGCGTTCGCCGTGTGGTCGTCCGAGCGGAACGAATTGGAACAGACGAGCTCGGCGAGCTTGTCGGTCTGGTGGGCATCGGTGCCGCGTGTCCCACGCATTTCGTGCAGGATCACGGGCACGCCGGCAGAAGCAATCTGCCAGGCCGCTTCGGAGCCGGCCATGCCGCCGCCGATTACATGAATGGGTTTCAGGGTCATGAGGCGGACATGAGCCCGCCGCCCCGGCGCGTCAAGATAGCGTTTGCCGGGCAGGGCGGGAGGCTTTAGGGGT
Organism: Hyphomonas sp.; assembly: GCF_013823385.1. Classification (GTDB taxonomy): domain Bacteria; phylum Pseudomonadota; class Alphaproteobacteria; order Caulobacterales; family Hyphomonadaceae; genus Hyphomonas. The sequence continues at coordinate 16,740 of NZ_PNMA01000029.1, read as the reverse complement.
GCGCCCCGAGATGAGACGAGACGAGATGACGACGCGCCTTGCCATTTTTCCCCTGATTTCCGCCGCCTGGGGCGGCGCGGCCCGCCTTCTGGTGCCCGCCGCGCCCTGGCTGATCCTGTTTGCGCTGGCCGGGGGACTGTACAGTTTTGCCCTGCGTTCGCAAAGCGGCCTCTGGCTGCCGCTGGGGGCTGCAATCCTGGCCTTTCTGGCCGGAACGGAGCTGTCGCGGCGCGCCTATCAGCGGCTGATCCCCGGCGCGGCGGCGAAGTTCCTGCCGCTCGCCCATGCCAATCTGGCTGCCTATGCGGCCTTCCTGTTCATTGGCTTCTTCGTCGTTTTCTTCCTGATGATGCTGCCGGGCATCCTCATCAATGAGGCGGGGCAGTATCAGCTGAATGACGAGTCTGACCCGGCCCTGGTGCGTGAGGCGTTCGTCGCGCTCCTGGGCACGCCCTATGGCGCGGTGTTCATCGCCTGCTGCGCGGTGGGGGCGGGGCTGCTCGGCTGGATCGCCCTGCGCCTGACGCTCTATGGCGCGGCGACCACCGCGCTCGGCAAGGCCCAGGTCTTCCGCACCTGGGGGCGCACCAAGGGGCATCTCAAAACACTCGGCCTGGCGAGCCTTGCCACGCATCTGCTGCCCTTTGCGCTCGGCGTGGCGATCAATGGCGCGCTCCACCGCGCGCTGCCGGATACGGGCATCGGCCATTTTATCGGTGGCGCTGCGGGCGTCATCGTGTTCGCGCCTTTCCTGCTGGCGGGCCACGCCATGGCGGCCGCCGCCTGGGAGACGCTGAAGCCGGAAGAGGCGCGGGCCGAGCCCCCCACTTCAGGAGATTGATGCGGGGTCCCATTCAGGTTTAGGTGCGCGTGTACCGGCTGAGGGGAGACCGAAATGAACACCGGATTTTCGTTTGATCGCGCGCTGACCTATCCCTTCAAGGCGCCGCATTTCAAGAGCTTCCCCTGGCTGTTCGCGCTGGCCTATGCCGCGATCTATGTCGCGCTTTTCCTGGTGATCGGCCTTCTGGGCTGGCAGGCGCTGGCCGAATGGGTCCTGGCTCTGCAGCAGCTGGAAAATGATCCCGATCCCATGCCGGCCGATGTGTTTGGCCTCCTGTTTGGCGGTTTCGGCAAGCTTTTGCCGCTGATCCTCATTGGCTCGGTGGCCGGCTGGGTGGTCTGGGCGATGTTCGAGACCGCCTCCCAGCGGCGCTATATCTTCGGGGCGAAATTCTCTCTCGGCTTTGGCGGGGATGAAGTGCGGATGATGATCGTCGGACTGCTCTGGGCGCTGATGAGCCTGGTCATCTTTGCCATTCCGGGTGTGCTGATGTTCGGCGCCTTTGGCGCGCTGCTGCAGATGGACTTCAGCGGACCGATGGACGATCAGGCCGCCGCCCGCTTCATGGGCACCTTCTTTGCGGGCTTCGGCCTGATGTTCCTCTTCTCGCTGCTCTACATCTTCATCGCGACGCGCCTTGCGCCCTGCTTCGGGCTGACGGTGAAGGAAAAGGAGATCCGCTTCTTCGATGCCTGGCGCGTGTCGCGCGGACGCTTCTGGCCGATCCTCGGCGCTTATGTGATCATTGTGGTGGTCGTCTCGGTGCTCTCGCAGATCATCTCGGCCATCGCGCAGATGCTGATGATGCCTTTCCTGATGAACCTGCCCGTAAACGGCGATGCGTCCGCAGAAGAAATGGCGGCAATTTTTCTCTCGCCCCTCTTCATCGCGCCGATGGCGATCATCTATTTCGCGCTGCTGTTCGTGCAGGGGCTGACCCAGCACTTTGTCGGCGCCCCGGCCGCGCTTGCCGCCCGGCACGACCCACGCAATGATCTGGGCGATGCCGAGCGGGTCGACATCTTCAACTGAGGCAGCCGGGCAGGCGGGGCGCCTTACTTTGCGCCCGCACCTGCCTTGGTTTTCTTCACGGGCTTTTTCGCCTTCGGCTTCTCTTCCGGGGCGGTTGCCTTGGACTTTGCGGCCGCCTTCTCCCGCTTGTTGCGGGCGGCGCGGCGTTCGTCCTGGCGGCGGAAGGTTTCGGCGAGGAATTTGCCGGTCCAGCTTTCCTTTACCGCGATGATGTCTTCCGGCGTGCCTTCGGCTACCAGCCGCCCGCCGCCATCCCCGCCCTCGGGGCCAAGGTCGAGCACCCAGTCGGCGGTCTTCACCACGTCGAGATTGTGCTCGATCACCACCACCGTGTTGCCCGCATCGACCAGTTCGTGGAGCACTTCCAGCAGCTTCTTCACATCCTCGAAATGCAGGCCGGTCGTCGGCTCGTCGAGGATATACAGGGTACGGCCGGTTGCCCGCTTGGAGAGTTCCTTGGCGAGCTTAACCCGCTGCGCCTCGCCGCCCGAAAGCGTGGTGGCCTGCTGGCCCACCTTGATATAGCCAAGGCCAACCTGGTTCAGCGTATCGAGCTTTGAGAAGATCGCCGGCATCGCGGCAAAGAATTTCGCTGCGTCCTCCACCGTCATGTCCAGAACGTCAGCAATCGACTTGCCCTTGAACAGGACGTCCAGCGTCTCGCGGTTGTAGCGTTTGCCCTTGCAGGTCTCGCAGGTCACATAGACATCCGGCAGGAAGTGCATCTCGATCTTGATGACGCCGTCGCCCTGGCACGCCTCGCAGCGCCCCCCCTTGACGTTGAAGCTGAACCGGCCGGGCGCATAGCCGCGCGCCTTGGCCTCGGGCAGGCCGGCATACCAGTCGCGAATCGGGCCGAAGGCGCCGGTATAGGTGGCGGGGTTCGACCGCGGCGTGCGCCCGATGGGCGACTGGTCGATATCGATCACCTTGTCGAGATGCTGCAGCCCCTCGAGGCTTTCATACGGAGACGGAGCATCCGATGCGCCATTCAGCTTGCGCGCCAGCGCCTTGTAGAGCGTCTCGATGATCAGGGTGGATTTGCCTCCGCCCGAGACACCGGTGATGGCCGTAAACGTGCCGAGCGGGATCGAGGCGGTGACGTTCTTGAGATTGTTCCCGCTTGCGCCTTTCAGCGTGATGCGGCGCGATCCTTTGACCACCGGCCGGCGCTTCGGAATGGAAATCTCGCGCGTGCCGTTGAGATAATCCGCCGTCAGACTTTTCGGGTTCTGCATCACCTCGTCCGGTGTGCCCGAGGCAATGATCTGCCCGCCATGCACGCCGGCGGCCGGGCCCATATCGATCACATGATCGGCCAGCAGGATTGCGTCCTCGTCATGCTCGACCACGATGACGGAGTTTCCAAGATCGCGCAGCCGCTTCAGCGTTTCCAGAAGGCGTTCATTGTCCCGCTGGTGCAGGCCGATCGAGGGCTCGTCCAGCACATAAAGCACGCCGGTCAGGCCAGAGCCGATCTGGCTGGCAAGCCGGATGCGCTGGCTTTCCCCGCCGGACAAGGTGCCCGAGCCGCGATTGAGGGTGAGATAATCCAGACCCACATCATTGAGGAAGATCAGCCGGTCGTTGATCTCCTTCAGGATGCGGCTGGCGATTTCGTTTTGCTGTTTCGTCAGCGACTTATGCACCTTGCCGAACCAGTCGCCTGCCTTGCGGATGGAAAATTCTCCGGCCTCGGAGATATCCAGCCCCGCAATCTTTACCGCCAGGGCCTGCGGCTTCAGGCGTTTGCCGCCGCAATCGGGGCAGGGCGCGGCTGACTGGAAGCGGCTGATTTCCTCGCGCACCCAGGCGGAGTCCGTTTCGCGGTAACGCCGGTCCAGATTGGGGATCACGCCCTCAAAGGTTTTCTTCACCTTGTAGCTGCGCATCCCGTCATCATAGACGAACTGGATTTCTTCCTCGCCCGTGCCGTAGAGGATGATGTCCTGCACCTTTTCCGGCAGTTTGTTCCAGGGCTTGCCAAGGTCAAACCGGTAATGGGTGGAGAGCGCCTGAAGCGTCTGCGTCTGATAGGGCGAGGAAGATTTCGCCCAGGGCGCAATCGCGCCGTTCAGAAGATCAAGATCCTTGTCCGGAACAATCAGTGCCGGGTCGATCTTCAGCTGCTCGCCGAGGCCATCGCAGGTCGGGCAGGCGCCGAAGGGATTGTTGAAGGAGAAGAGGCGCGGCTCGATTTCCGGAATGGAAAAGCCGGAAACAGGACAGGCGAAATTGGCGCTGAAGGTGATGCGCTTGGGCTCGGTTTCGCCCGGCGCAATGTCGGCATATTCGGCCACGGCAATGCCCTGGGCGAGGCCAAGCGCCGTCTCGAAGCTTTCGGCCAGGCGCTGCTCCATCCCGGCACGGACGACCACCCGGTCAACCACCACATCGATGTCATGCTTGAATTTCTTGTCGAGCTTGGGCGGGTCTTCCAGCTCGTGGAACTCGCCATTCACCTTCACCCGCTGGAAGCCGTTCTTCAAGAGCTCGGCAAACTCCTTGCGGAACTCGCCCTTGCGCCCGCGCACCATGGGCGCGAGAAGATAAAGCCGCGTGCCGTCTTCCAGCTCCATCGTCCGGTCGACCATCTGGCTGACCGTCTGGCTCTCGATCGGCAGGCCGGTCGCGGGCGAATAGGGAATACCGGCGCGCGCCCAGAGGAGGCGCATATAGTCATAAATCTCGGTCACCGTGCCGACGGTGGAGCGCGGGTTGCGGCTCGTCGTCTTCTGCTCGATGGAGATCGCTGGCGAGAGGCCCTCGATGCTCTCCACATCGGGCTTCTGCATCAGCTCCAGGAACTGTCGTGCATAGGCCGACAGCGATTCGACATAGCGGCGCTGGCCCTCGGCATAGATCGTGTCGAAGGCGAGCGAGGATTTGCCCGAGCCTGACAGGCCCGTCATCACGACCAGCTGGCCGCGCGGGATGTCCACATCGACATTCTTCAGATTGTGTTCCTTGGCGCCGCGCACGCGGATGAAGGCAGATTCGGCCATGGGGGAGGGTCGCTCAATCAGGTCAGGAGGGAATGGGGATCAGATGGGGTATATGTTGGTCCGAGTCCGGCTTGACGACAAGAACAAAATGTGAACTTCATGTGCAAGCTGCTTTTGGGCGCGGGCGGGGCGGTGGAATTTCATCCCGGTCAGGCGACAGGGCGCGCAGAGCAGAGTAGAACAACTCGAATCGGACTCGAAACAGAATTTCAGCGCGGAGGCCCCAAATGGCGGGATCGGTAAACAAGGTCATTCTGGTGGGCAATCTCGGGGCAGACCCCGAAGTGAAACAGTTCCAGAATGGCGGCCAGGTGTGCAACCTGCGCATCGCCACCTCGGAAACCTGGCGCGACAAGGCATCGGGCGAGCGCAAGGAAAAGACCGAATGGCACACCGTGGCCATCTTCTCCGAAGGCCTCATCAAGGTTGCCCAGAATTATCTGAAAAAAGGCTCGAAGGTTTATCTCGAAGGCAAGCTGCAGACCCGCAAATGGCAGGATAAGGACGGCAATGACCGGTACACGACCGAGATTGTCCTGCAGGGCTTTGATGCGACCCTCGTGATGCTGGATGGCCGCGGCGAAGGCGGCGGCGCGGGCGCTGGCGGCGGTGGCCGCGACCGTGACATGGGCTATTCCGGTGGGGCCGGGCGCCAGCAGATGAGCGGCCCGAAGGAAAGCTTCAGCCAGGATCTCGACGACGAGATCCCGTTCTGAGGAGGGAATGATGCTGGCCGCCGCCTCTTCTGCAGGAACACGCCTCCGGGCCGCCCTGTTGATGCTTGCGGCGGCGGTTCTGGCTGCCTGCGCCAGTTCCGGCTGGAGCGTGCCAGCGCCGGAAGAAAACCCGGTCGAACAGGCGCTGAGGCTGGAGGGCGTCAGCCCGGCAAAGTCCGCGCTGGTGATCTACCGGCTGGAGGACGAAAAGATCTGGGCCAGCGGCGGGGCGCGTATCCGTGAGCGGTTCACCCCGGCCTCTACCTCAAAGATCCCCCATACGCTGCTGGCCTATGAGGCTGGCGCCGTCACCGGCCCTGACGAACCGTTTGAGTGGGACGGCCAGAAACGTTTCGCTGACAGCTGGAACGAGGACCAGACTTTCGGGGATGCCTTCCAGCGCTCCACTGTCTGGATCTACCAGATCGTCGTGCCGCGCATCGGCGCTGCGCGCCTGACTGAAGGCCTCCAGGGCTTCGGTTATGGCAATGCTGAAATCGGCGGCCCCGAAAGCATCACGCGCTACTGGCTGGAAGGCCCGCTTGCCATTTCGGCGACCGAGCAGGTGGAATTCCTCTCCCGCCTCGCCCGCCGCACGCTGCCGCTCTCGGCGCGCAGCTATGATCTGGCCGTGCCGGTGATGGTGCTGGAAGAGGGCGAGGGCTGGACGCTTTACGGCAAGACCGGCTGGAAAAGCGTCGAAGGCCAGATGGATATCGGCTGGTTTGTCGGCTGGGTGGAGCAATCGGGCGGGCCGGCGCCAGGCACTTACGTCTTCGCCCTAAACATGGACATGCCCGGCGGCATGGAAGAGGCGCCCCGCCGCCGCGCGGCGGTAGAGCGCGCGCTCCGCGAGATCGGGGCGTTGCCGCCTTCGCCCTAATCCCGATCCGGCGCGCCGAGCGGAAAATATGGCCGGAAATACCGCGCCTCATCCACCACGCGCGCAAAGGCGGGCCGGGCCAGCAGCCGCGTGCGGTAGGCGCGCAAGGTGGCGTAGTCGCCTGAAATCTCATGCACCCAATCGGCGTAGAACAGCGACGGTGAGGCCGCGCAGTCTGCCATCGTGAAAGTCTCGCCCGCCGCCCAGCTCCGCCCCCGAAGCGCGCCTTCCAGCCAGGCATAGGCCCGCTCCAGCTTCTCTTTTGACAGCGCGATCCCTTCCTCCCGCTTGACCGGGTCGCCCGTCAGCGCGCCGTTCACGGCATGCTGGGCCGCGTCCATCACATGCAGGTCAAAGAAGCGGTCAAGGAAGCGCACGTCCAGCGCGGCCTTCGGATCGTCCGGCAGCAGGCGCACCGGGCCGGGATGGTAGAGATGAAGATATTCGAGGATGATGCTTGTCTCGGCGATGTTCCGGCTGCCATCGACCAGCAGCGGAAACTTGCCAATGGGCCAGCGCGCCAGCCAGTCTGCCGAGTGTTCCGGTGTCTCCGCACTCACGGTGCGGAATTCAAACGGTGTGGCATTCTCATAAAGGGCAATCAGCACCTTCTGCGTGTAGGAGGAGAATGGGTGACCATAGAGCGCGAGCGTCATTGCAGTGTCCTTCAGATAATCGGCTCTGGGGTCAGGGCCGGTAGATTTCTACCAGCGCGCTCGTCTCCACGCCGCTCGCTTTCAGCGCGCCGCCGATCACATGGATTGCCCCGTCCAGCGTGACCGCTCCCAAGCCATGCCGGGGATTGGGCATAGGCGCGATGGCGTCCCAGCTGTCATGGGCCGGATCATAGACCCAGGCTTCCGGATAGACCCCGCCGCCATTGTCGAAGAATTCCCCGCCAAAGGCGTAAAGCCTGCCGCCGGCGGCCGCCGCTGCCAGCCCGCCCTGCGCCTGGGGCATCGGCGCGGCGCGGCGCCAGCGGTCCTCGCGCGGATCATAGACCTCGTGTTCGGCAGAATTGCCCCCGCGTACGCTGCGTCCGCCCACCACATGCAGGTTTCCGGCAATCTCGGCGCCCGCCGCGCTGTTGCGCGCGCTCAGGCAGGGCGCGGCCTCCTCCCAGCGTCCATCCGGGCTGGTCAGCACGAAATGGTGCGTCTGGTCGGCCTGATCGGTCCAGGCGGCGTTTGCCTCTCCGGCGGGGGATCGCCCGCCCATCAGGTGCAGCGCGCCCGTGCCGCCTGTCAGAACCACTGCTTCGGCACACGGCCGGGGCAGGGCCGGCGCCGTCTCCCAGCGCTGGGCGGCGGCGTTGAGGCGCCAGCCTCTGCCCTGCATCTCCCACATCGCGGCGGGGGAGGAGGACTGAAACCCGCCAAGGGCATAGAGCGCCCCGGCAAAGCTCACGAGGTGAGGGTGGTGCCGGGCCACGGGCAGAGAGGCTTCCGGATGCCATCCCCGCCCGTCCGGCCGCCAGGCATGATGCGCCGCCGTAGGCCCGGTAATCCGGCCATTTTCGGCGATGAAGCCGCCCGCCAGATGGATCGCCCCGTCATGCAGGCAGGGGTAAATCTCCTGCACCGGGAAGGGCAGCGCCTCGCCCATCGACCAGCCTTCCGGCAGCGGCAGAGGCCGCCGGGCGGCTGGATCACTGGGGCCAGCACAGGCCGTTGCTGCCAGGGCGGCGCCCAGGCCGAGGCAGGCTTCACGCCGTGAGAGGCGAAACTTCAATGATTCTGGCATGTTAGGCTCCTTCCGGCCGGGGGCGGAAAACTGCCCGAAAGCCCGGATTTCACTGCAAATAAAGGCATCTGGACGGTAGCCCCCGGCGGGCGCGGCTGCTAGTCTCATATCCAGCAAAAATGGCGATTCGGACGCCCCGTCCTGAAGTCCGCCGGACCAATGCAGAAGGCCTTTCCATGAGCGATCCGACCACCCCTCCGGACGAGCCGGAAACCCCGGAAAATGGCGCGGGCAAACCCCCGCCCGAGGACGGTATCGAAGCGATCTCCATCGAGTCGGAGCTGAAATCCTCCTATCTCGACTATGCGATGAGCGTGATCGTCAGCCGCGCCCTGCCGGATGTGCGCGATGGCCTCAAGCCCGTTCACCGCCGCATCCTGTTTGCCATGAACGAGGGCGGCAACACGCCCGACAAGCCCTATTCCAAATCGGCCCGTATCGTCGGTGACGTGATCGGTAAGTACCACCCCCACGGCGACTCGGCGGTCTATGACGCCCTCGTGCGGATGGCCCAGCCCTTCTCGATGGGCGTGCCGCTGGTCGATGGCCAGGGCAACTTCGGCTCTATCGACAACGACCCGCCGGCTGCCATGCGTTACACCGAGAGCCGGATGACGAAGGAGGCGACCTATCTCCTCGCCGATCTCGACAAGGATACGGTCGACTTCCAGGACAACTATGACGGCAAGGAAAAAGAGCCTGTCGTCCTGCCCGCGCAGTTCCCGAACCTGCTGGTCAATGGCGGCGGCGGCATTGCGGTCGGCATGGCCACCAATATCCCGCCCCACAATTTGGGCGAGGTGATCGACGCCACGCTCGCGATGATCGACGATCCGCAGATTTCCGAAGAAGCCCTGTGCGATATCGTTCCGGGGCCGGACTTCCCCACCGGCGCGCTGATCATGGGCCGCTCGGGCAGCCGCAAGGCGCTGCTCACCGGGCGCGGCAGTGTCATCATCCGCTCAAAGACCGATATTGAGCAGGCCAAGAATGGCCGCGAAGCGATCATCGTCAGCGAGATTCCCTACCAGGTGAACAAGGCGGCGATGATCACCAAGATCGCCGAACTCGTCCGTGAGAAGAAGATCGAGGGCATCTCGGATCTGCGCGACGAGTCTGACCGCAACGGCATCCGCGTCGTCATCGAGATCAAGCGCGACGCCAGCGCGGACGTAGTGCTCAACCAGCTCTACCGTTTCAGCCAGCTGCAAAGCTCGTTTGCAGTCAACATGCTGGCGCTGAATGGCGGCCGGCCGGAGCTGATGAACCTGCGCAAGGTGCTCGAATGCTTCATCGCCTTCCGCGAGGAAGTGATCGTCCGGCGCACCAAGCATGAGCTGGGCAAGGCCCGCGACCGCGCCCACGTCCTCGTCGGCCTCGCGCTGGCCGTCGCCAACATTGACGAAGTCATCCGCCTTATCCGCACATCGCCCGATCCGGCCACGGCGCGCCAGCGCCTGCTCGACAAGGCCTGGCCACAGCAGGATATGGGCCCGCTGATCGACCTGATCGCAGACCGGCGCACGCGCCGCGGCACCGAAGACGGCACGATCTACCTCTCCGACGAGCAGGCCCGCTCGATCCTCAACCTCCCGCTCCACCGGCTCACCGGCCTCGGCCGTGACGAGATCGGCAATGAAGCCCGGGGCCTCGCCGACAAGATCGCCGAATATCTCGACATTCTCCGCTCCCGCCCGCGCATCCTCGGCATCATCAAGGCTGAGCTCGCCGAGGTGAAGGAAAAGTTCGCCGTGCCGCGCCGCTCGCAATTCGTCGATGGCGGCGTCGATATGGACGACGAAGACCTCATCGAGGTCGAAGATATGGTCGTCACGGTCACCCATGGCGGCTATGTCAAGCGCACGCCGCTCTCGACCTACCGTACACAGAACAGGGGCGGGAAGGGCCGCTCCGGCATGTCGATGAAGGACGAGGATTTCATCGTCCGCGTCTTCTCGGCAACGACGCATACGGAAATCCTGTTCTTCTCCTCGGCCGGCATGGTCTACAAGGAGAAGGTGTGGCGCCTGCCCGTTGGCGGGCCAACTTCGCGCGGCAAGGCGCTGGTCAACATCTTCCCGCTGGCCGCCGATGAGCGCATCGAAAGCGTCATGCCGCTGCCAGACAGCGAAGAAGCCGCCGAACATCTCGATGTCATGTTCGCCACGCGCTCTGGCAATGTCCGCCGCAACCGCCTGGCAGATTTCACGCGCGTCAACCGCGCCGGCAAGATCGCGATGAAGCTTGATGAAGGCGATGGCATCGTCTCGGTCCAGCTCTGCTCGGAGAAGGATGATGTCCTGCTGACCACAGCGCTCGGCCAGGCCATCCGGTTTGAAGTGACCGATGTGCGCGTCTTCGCGGGCCGGGATTCCACCGGCGTGCGCGGCATCCGTCTGGCCAGCGGTGATGAAGTCATCTCCATGGGCATCCTGCGCCATATGGATGTCACCTCCGAAGAGGCCCGCGCCTATCTCAAGCACGCTGCGGCCATGCGGCGCGCGGCCACCGGCGAGGAAGAGGAAATCTCCGACGACGAGGAAGAAGCCGTCGCCGAGGCCGCCCTGTCGGCCGAGCGCATCGCCGAGCTTGGCGCGGCCGAAGAGTTCATCTTCACCGTCGCCGATGACGGCATGGGCAAGCGCTCCTCGGCCTATGACTACCGCGTCACCGGCCGGGGCGGAAAAGGCCTCGTTGCCCAGAATATCTGGGGCCGCGACAAGAAAGGCGGGCCGGTCAAGAAGGTCGCCCAGTCCTTCCCGGTCGGGGATGATGACGAGGTCATGCTGGTCACCGATGGCGGCCAGCTGATCCGCACGCCGGTTGACCAGATCCGCATTGCGGGCCGCTCCACCGGCGGTGTCTGGGTGCTGCGCACGGGCGAAGGCGAACGGGTTGTCTCTGCGGCGCGGCTTGTCGATGACGGCGAAGGCGGTATGGATAAGCCGGAGGGTTGATGTTGCAGCGCGGCGGAAGGCTCTCGGTATAATTAACGAGAGGAGGCGCCCCGTGCATCGTATCGGCCTTTACCCCGGCACTTTCGATCCGCCGACAGCCGGCCATATCGACATTTTCAGCCGTGCCATGAAGCTTGTGGACACGCTGATCATCGGTGTGGCCATCAATGAGGCCAAAAAGCCGCTGTTCACGCTGGCAGAGCGCGTGGCCATGGTCGAATACGAGTGCGAGAAGCTGAAAGGGCCGGGCCTGGCAGAGATCAAGGTCCAGCCCATGCACGGCCTGCTGATGCACTTTGCCGAAAAGTGCAACGCCAACATCATCGTGCGCGGTTTGCGCGCCGTTCAGGACTTCGAATACGAGTTCCAGATGACGGCCATGAACGAGCAACTGAATCCGAACATTGAAACCGTCTTCCTGATGGCCGATGTTCGTCATCAGGCGGTGGCTTCGCGGCTGGTCAAGGAAATCGCGAGCCTCGGCGGCGACATCACGCCGTTCGTAACCCCGTCGGTGAAAAAAGCTCTGCTGGAGAAGTACAAGCAATGAAGATACGTGGCTTTGCAGCGGCGGTGGCTCTGGCGGGACTTTTCCTGCCGGCCTGCGCTGACCCCGTCGATGGCGCCTGGTCGTTCGACGCGCCGGAAGATGTCGCTGCCAGCCCGGAATGGCGCCCGGTGGACCCGGAGCGGCTGTTCATCTTCGACACCAATAAAGGCCGCATCCTGATCGAGGCTTTTCCGGAAGTGGCGCCAAACCATGTGGCGCATTTTGCGGCCATCACCCGTTCGGGCGATTATGACGGCACGAGCTTTCACCGCGTGATCGATGATTTCATGGCCCAGGGCGGGGATATCTTCGCGCTGAAGGGCAGGGAGTCCGGCCAGCCGAATGTGAAGGGCGAGTTCACCTTCCGCCGCGATGTGGCGAAGATGCCGTTGGAGGCCACCATCGGCCCGGAAGACAGCGCCAAGCATGGCTATTATCATGGTGTCCCGATCCAGACCCAGCCTTCCTTCTTTGCTGAAATGTCGGTGGACGGACTGGTCGAAAGCTCCATCCCCCACTGTGCCAGCATCGTTTCCACCGCCCGCACCAGCGATCCGGACTCGGCCAATGGCCAGTTCTTCCTGATGCGCGGCTATTCCCCGCATCTTGATCGTCTCTACTCCTCCTGGGGCCGCGTGATCGATGGCCAGGATGTGGTGATGTCCATCAAGACCGGTTCGCAGCAGAATAACGGGTCGGTCACCGATCCGGACATTCTGAAATCGGCAAGGATCGCCGCAGACCTTCCGGAGGCGGAGCGTCCGAAGGCCTATGTCCTGCGCACTGATACAGATGCCTTCCGCGCTGCGCTGGAGGCAAAGGGCGAAGTCAATATCTGCGAGCTTTCCCCGGTTCCGGCCGTCATCCTGGAATAGAGGGGCCGCGCGCCGGTATTTCCGGTCAAAGCCATCATGGACCTTTCCGTCTTCCAGTTCGATCTTCCCGAAGATCTCATCGCGCTCCGCCCGGCTGAGCCGCAGGATAGCGCGCGCCTGCTGGTCGTGCATGGCGATGGCCGGCTGGAGGACGCGACCGTTCGTGATCTGCCGAAATATCTAAGCGCCGGCGATGTGCTCGTCTTCAATGATACGCGCGTGCTGCCCGCCGCCCTCAAGGGCGTCCGCCCGGCCCGCGACGGGGCCAGCCGCGATGTCGAGGTGGACGTAAACCTGGTCGAGCGTCAGGGCGATTGCCTCTGGCTGGCGCTTGCCCGGCCGGGCCGCCGCCTCAAGGAAGGCGACGAGATCCATTTCGCCGAAGGCTTTACCGCCACCATCGGCGCGCGCCGGGAAGGCGGGGAAATCCTCCTGAACTTCAATTGCGAGGGCGAGGCGATGATCGCCGCGCTCGACGCGCACGGCGCCATGCCGCTGCCGCCCTATATCGCCCGCCGCCGCCCGGCCGATGCGAAAGACCGCGAAACCTACCAGACCCGCTTTGCCGGGGAGGAGGCCGCCAGTGTCGCCGCCCCCACCGCCGGCCTGCATTTCACGCCCCGCCTCCTGGCAGAGGTTGAGGCCGCTGGCCTCAAGCGCGAAACCGTCCGCCTGCATGTCGGCCTCGGCACGTTCAAGCCGCTGGAAGAAAAGCACCTTGCCGAAAACCGTCTGCATGAGGAATGGCGCCGCGTCACGCCGGAGGTGGCAGATCGCCTGAATGCTGCCCGTGCGGCCGGCGCCCGCCTCGTCCCGGTCGGCACCACCGCCATGCGCACGCTGGAAAGCTGCGCCGGCGAAGACGGCCTCATCCAAGCGGCCAGCGGCCCAACCGACATTTTCCTCAAACCCGGCGATCCCATCCGCGCCACAGATGCGCTGATGACGAATTTCCACCTGCCAGGCTCCAGCCTCTTCATGCTCGTCTGTGCCCTGATGGGCACCGGCATCATGCGCGCCGCCTACGCCCACGCCATCGCAGAAAAGTATCGTTTCTACTCCTACGGCGATGCGTGCCTGCTGCTGCCATAAGCGCCTTCATCCCTCTCCCTCTGGGAGAGGAGGGGCCCATCGCAACGCGATGGGAGGTGAGGGCCTTGCCTGCGCTTACCCCGCCTTGCGCTTGCCGAAGCCGATCAGTCCGGCAAAGAACTCCGCCCACCACCGGCGCCAGCGCCAGGCGCGGCGCAGCTTGGCATTGCGCGGCGCGTCCAGCTCGCCTCGGGGAATGAGGATGTCGTTCATCTTCGGCTGATAGCGGCGGATCAGGTCTTCCTCGATGCGCGCCCGGTCCATCCCCCCACGGACGACCAGCACATGCCGCTCGGTGGCCCCGCGCCTCCACCAGGCTTCCCACCAGCGCTCATGCCCGTAGAGGCGCGACTTGAAGTTCGTCGCCTTGCCTATGTAAAGCGGGAACAGGAAGAAGGCGAAGCGGCGCACCACGAAGATGTAAATCCCGCCGCCCTCGGGAATGCCCTTGCGTGTCAGCGTGATCTTGAACCGGTAGGCCTGGCCGCTTTCGCCATACCAGGTGTGCCAGCCGAAAAGAAACCAGTTGAGAAGAAACATCTGCGGCGCGTCCCCATGAGAGCCTGCCCGGGAAATTCTTCGGTGCCGGTTAACAGTGTCTTAAAAGCGCCCGCACCGGGGCAAAGCTCTGGCGATGCACCGCACACGGACCAAGCCGTGCCAGCGCCTCGGCATGGGCGGCCGTGCCATAGCCCTTATGCCCGGAAAACCCATAGCCTGGGTATGAATTGCAGAGCGAGACCATCTGCGCGTCGCGGTGGGTCTTGGCCAGGATGGAGGCAGCCGAGATGGAAGGCTCCGTCAGGTCGCCCTTGATGATGGCGCGCGCCGGGGCGGGCAGGTCTGCCGGCAGGGCGTTGCCATCGATCAGGATGACCGCGCCGGTGTCCGGTCTTGTCCCGCTGTGTCCGGATTTGTCCGAAACTGTCCGGAAAATGTCCGCGATTGCCCGCTGCATGGCCAGGAATGTCGCCTGCCGGATGTTCAGCGTGTCGATCTCGTCCACGCTCGCTTCGGCCACGGCCCAGGCCAGCGCCCGCTCCCGGATCAGCGGGGCGAGCCGGTCGCGCGCCTTCTCCGACAGCTTCTTGGAATCGGTCAGCCCCTCGACGGGCCGCGCCGGATCCAGCACCACTGCTGCCGCCGTCACCGGCCCCGCCCAGGGGCCCCGGCCTGCCTCGTCCACGCCGATGATCAGGGAGAAACTGCTCATCCCGCCATCACAGCAGGAGTCGCGCCGCCCTGCCAAGATCGCCGCTGTTGACGCCCGCGCGCCACAGGCCTACGCCTTGTCCCCATGTGCCGCGCCAAACGCCCGCTCCAGCAACAGACCCGCCTGCAATCGCTGGCGGCGCGCGGCCGCATGGGGAAACGCCGGGCCAGGTAAGGCCCCTCCGATCCTCCGCTGAATGTCGCGCCCGCCCGGTCCTCCGAGGCGGGTTTTTCAATTATGGAACAAGGAATTACAACCAATGTCTGAGATGACGGATGAAGAGATGGAACGCGTCGCGCGCGGCGTTCTGGCCTGTACGCTGCCCAAGGAAGAATGGACCCATGCGGCCCATTTCGCCTTCGCCATCTGGATGCAGACAGAGCGGGGCGGGGATCTCCTCCCGGCCGTCCGCGCGGCCATCTGCGCCTATAATGTCTCCACCGGCGGCGAGAATACCGACACGGCCGGCTATCACGAGACGATCACAGTTGCCTCCCTCGCGGTCGTCGCGGCGCATGTCGCGGCCCATCCGGGGGCAACGAGGGCCGAGCTCCTGGCCAGCTTGCTTGCCGGTCCCTGCGGCCGGTCAGACTGGATCTTCACCCATTGGACGCGGGAGCGCCTCCTGAGCCTGGAAGCCCGCCGCGAATGGGTGCCGCCAGACCTTCAGCCACTGCCTGGCTGAGAGGCTTCGCGCGGGGGAAGGGCTGGCCATCGCCCCCGGCCTTGGCCAGCATGAGCCCAGAAAAAACGGGAGGAACACATGGATCTCAGCCTGACCGACAAAGTCATCTTCATCGCCGGCGCCAGCCGGGGCATCGGCCATGGTATCGCCAAAAGCCTGCTGGAAGAGGGGGCCAAAGTCGCCCTCACCGCGCGCGGCGCCGAGGCGCTGGAGGCAACCCGCAAGGAGTTCGCCGCCACCTATGGCGACGGGAAGGTCTGGTCCTTCGCGGGCGACCTCACCCAGTCGGAAGGTATCAACGCCGCCGTCGAAGCCTGTGAGAAAGCCTTCGGCCCCATTCGCGGCGCGGTCGCCAATGTCGGCCTGTCGCCCTCGCCGCTGGGCCTCGATGTGAGCGATGAGGAATGGCAGGGCGGGCTCGACCAGAACCTCAACTCCGCCTTCCGACTCGCCCGCGCGGCCATCCCCCGCATCTCCGCCAATGGCGGCGGCAGCTTCCTCTTCATCTCCTCGATCGCGGGCCTTGCCTCGCTCGGCTCGCCGCTGATCTACGGCGCCACCAAGGCGGCGGTGAACCACCTCTCCACCTCGATTGCCCGCTTCTCCGGCAAGACGAATGTGCGGGTAAATACAATTGCGCCGGGCAACATCATCTTCCCCGGCGGGGACTGGGAGCGCAACGCCACCGGCCCGCGCGCCGAGGCCTGGGCCAAATGGATCAAGCGGGAAGTGCCGCTGAACCGCTTCGGCACCCCGCAGGAAATCGGCGACACTGCCGCCTTCCTCCTGTCCGACCGGGCAAGCTTCATCAACGGCGCCGTCGTCGCCGTAGACGGCGGCCAGACACGCTGACAGGGCAGGGGCGCTCGCAGCGCCGTTGGAGTTTCTTGGAGTTTTCCGGAAAAAACGCCAACCGCGCCGCGCCCCTCCACCGGAAAGCCCCCCTCTCCCCCCAGAGCAACAGACCCCCTCCCCGCTGGCGGGGAGGGCGGGGGTGGGGCCGCTCTCCCCACAACACGCCATCGCCTCAAAAAACCGCGGTACATCCCCCACGCCTATCCACCCCCCAAACCCCAGCGCCCACAGCACATCCCGCCCCAGATCCCCCCGCCCAATCCGGCCGGGTCTGCCGCCCCTCTATCCTC
>NZ_PNMA01000028.1 GCF_013823385.1 Hyphomonas sp. | reverse complement strand
GTCCAAGTGCTTTTTGGAACTGCAAGGCTGGCGAAGAGCTTGCGCCCGATCCCATCGCTTGCTCCAAAACGTCTTCGTCAAGAACTCCGGCCGAGTTTGGCAACAAGCTGACAAGTGCATCGATCTCACTTTGAGTTAGGCCAGTGTCATTCAGTGCGCTGCTCAAGGCGTGCGATAGGGCGATCATCTGATCGTCCAATATGTTTTGATAGCTCTTGTCTTGTTGACCTCCGAACGACTTATGTAGGCTCGCGAGGCCATTTAAACCCGGTGACATGAAGAATGGATCACTTCGCAGCTCTTCAAACCGCTGCCTAGGATTTTGTGGCCCCCATAGAAATCGATCAGTCTGTTTAAAATTGATCAACTCACGGCAAACTCGAACCGTATGGAATTTTTCGAGATTTCCAAGGATACGATCCTCAAGTCCTACGGATCGGATAATCTCCAATATGGTTTCATCAGAGTACGCAATACTTACTGTGTCTCTCCAGATCTCATATTTGTCCGAATTGATGATAGCCTCAATCGGATCACAAAGCAGGTTCTGATCGAAATAAATAAGCGGCCGATTCATTTTTTATCTCACAGTAGTCTTAGGTGGGCTGTAACGCATTGGGTGTATTAAGGCCAATAGCCGAGGCGGATCGTCGACGCGGGCGCGCAGCGAACTGCCTGCGCTACCTATAGGGGCGTCATCCCGGTTTCGCCGGAGGCGAAGACCGGGACCCAGACTTGCGCGGGGTAAAGAACTGGGTCCCGGATAATCGCTCACGCGATTTCCGGGATGACATTGAGATATGTCCGGCGCTAGACCCTCACCAAATCCCACTCCCAATCCCCGCCGCCATCCCCGCGCCAAGCTCCCGGCACTTCTCCAACTCCGCCACGCCCAGCACCTTCGGCGCCAGGATTTCCTCCGCCGTCTGAGCGCGGGTGTTGACGATCAGCGGTGGTTGCACGTCGCGCAGGCGCCAGCCTTTGCAGATGCGGGCGGCCTGGCGGGCGGCGCCGTCTCCGTCGCTGCCGGCCGCGATCATCAGGGCGTAGGGGCGCCCCTCGATCCGTCCGAGGACGGGATAATAGCAGAGGTCGAAGAACTCCTTCATCTCGCCCGAAAGGCTCGCCAGGTTTTCCGGCGCGGCGAAGAGATAGCCATCGGCGGAGAGCAGATCTTCGGCCTGCGCCTCCCGCGCCCGCACGAGCCGCGCCCCGCACGCCTCGTCCCCCTCTGCCATTTTCTGGGCGCCCTCAAACGCCGCCCGCGCCATCGCTTCGGCCGCCCCCGTGCGGGAATGCCAGATGATCAGAAGCTGTTTCATGGGGGCAGGATAGGGGGCGCCGCGCGCGGTGTCATCCTGCGCGGCAATGCGGGGCCTCTCAGTCTCGTCACCCTCGATGCGCGAAAGCGCATCTGAGGGCCCATCTCCTGCGCGGGCCTGACAGGCAAACGGCGCGGTTTGGCTTGTGGAAATCTCAGGAGATGGGCCCTCAGACCGGCTGGCGCCGGTCGAGGGTGACGAAAGTTATTGGGTTTGAGGGACAAGCCCCCTCATCCCCAACCCCTTCTCCCTCAAGGGAGAAGGGGCTTTGAAGGCATAAGGGATTCCCCCGTTTTCCCCCGGCCTGCCTTCTGTCATAAGGCGGTCCATGACGATCCAGATTGCTGCCCTCTACAAATTCTTCCGCTTCCCGGACTATGCCGAGCGCCGCCAGGCCCTCGCCGCGAAGCTCTGCGGCCTCGGCATCAAGGGCTCGCTCCTGCTGGCCGAGGAAGGGATCAACGGCACCATCGCCGGCACCCCCGAAGCCATCGCCGAGGCCCTCGCCACCCTGCGTGCGCTGCCGGGCGCCGAGACGCTGGAGGCGAAGTTCTCGCAGGCAGACGCAATGCCCTTCCTGCGCCTGAAAGTGCGCCTGAAGCGCGAGATCGTCACCCTCGGCGTGCCCGGCACGGACCCGAACAGCCTCGTTGGCACCTATGTGAAGCCGCAGGACTGGAACGCCCTGATCTCGGATCCGGGCACCGTGCTGATCGACACGCGGAATGACTACGAAGTCGCCATCGGCACCTTTGAAGGCGCCATCGACCCGCAGACGGAAACCTTCCGCGAATTCCCCGCCTGGTTCCGCCAGTTCCGGGCAAAGCTGGAGGCCGAGGGCCGCAAGCCCAAGATCGCCATGTTCTGCACCGGCGGCATCCGCTGCGAAAAGGCGACCAGCTTCGTCAAGGCCGAGGGCATCGACGACGTGTTCCATCTGGAAGGCGGCATTCTGAAATATCTTGAAGAAGTGCCCCCCGAAGGCAGCCTCTGGCGCGGGGAGTGTTTCGTGTTTGACGAACGTGTCTCGGTTTGTCCGGATTTGTCCCCTGGCAGTCACGTTCTGTGCCATGCCTGTGGCCATCCTGTGTCCGAAGCGCAGCGCGAAGACCCCGCCTATGTTGAGGGCGTGTCCTGCCCGCACTGTATTGAAAAGATGACGGACGCGCAGCGCGCCCGCTTTGCCGAGCGGCAGAAACAGATCGAGCTGGCGAAGAAACGCGGGCAGGCCCATGTCGGCCCGCGCGCGGAAATCTCTTTTAATTCCAGGGATTAAACCGGCGCGGAATGGCCGGCGGGGCGCCATTGTCCTCGTCCTCGCCCCGGCGTGGCGGCAGCGGCTCATCCTCCAGCGGCGGCATGATTTCCGGCAGGTCTTCCGTGCCGTCGATGATCAGCGTGCGCGGCTCTGAAGGCTTTGTTTCGGCAGGCTTTTCTTCGGCCACTGGCACGGCCTGCGTGCCCGCAAAGCCGACGCCATAGGGAATGCCCGACAGCGAGAAACGCTGCTGCATCGGGCCGGGGCTGGGCGCAGGCTCTGGCGCAGGGGCAGGCTCCGGCACTGCAGCGGCGGCAACAGGTTCCACCTCCGGCTCCGCTTCCGGCGTGGCCAGCGCAGCGGCCTCTTCCATGGTCTCTTCAGGAGTCTCTCCCGACGCTTCCTCAGTCTCCGCATAGGCCGCCGGCAGCGCGTGCAGCAACGGGGCCGGCTCAGCTTCCGGCTCAGGCTCCGGTTCTGGCGCAGCGGCCACCAGATCGGGCTCCGGCAGAGGCTCCGGCTCGGGCAGGGGCTCAGCTTCCGGCGGCGCCGTCACCACCACTTCCGGCCCGGCCATCGGCGCGGTGTTGTTGATCTGGTCGGCCAGCGTCGCCACAGCGGCCGTGATCGCCGTTTCCCCGTCCAGAGAGATCGTCTCGTCGGTCATCGTTTCGGGTTCCGGCGCCGGCTCCGGCGCAGCGGCAGCTGCCGTTTCGGGCTCGGATTCGGCCGCTTCCAGCCCTGCCAGCAGCGTGCGGATCGCCTTCTCGGCCCCGCGCGCATGGCGGTGGGCCTCGCGGAACAGCTCCCCGATGAACAGCGCATAGGGGCGTCCGGCGGCATCCTTCTCGTCGGCGATTTCCTCCGGGCTGCAGGTCTCGATCTCGCGGCCCACGGCATCGGTCAGGATCACGCCATGGGGCTCGGGCGTCAGCACGACGCGGTAGCCTTCGGTATCATGGACGATCGTGCCGTTCTCTCCCTCGATCCAGGAGACGCGCTGCTTGCGCGTCATCTCGCCCAGCTTGTCGATCAGCTTCTTGGTCGAAGGATGCAGCATTCTTTTTTCCCGCCTTCTCATCCGTTTTTGTTCATCACCGCGCATAGGACTAGCCGGTCAGCGCAGAAGATTCAAACCTTGCATCCACGCCAGAGGGCGGGGCGGGTGCCATTACATTTTCATCAACCATCTTTCGCGTCACAGGCGAGCAATATCAGGGCAGCGGGGGCAGAAAGACTATCTCCGCCAGAACCGGGTCGTCGCGACTCGCCGGGAAGCTGAGCCTGATGCCAGGCCGCTCGCAGGTTATCGGTCCGTCTCGCAGATCAGGCTCAGCTCGGCAGTCGCTGCGCCAGCTTTCCGCCAGCTCGCTATAGCGGGTCACGCCCGCGCGGATACCGTCTGGTCCGGTGACGCTGGCCGAGCGCGTTGCCACCGCGCCGGCATAGCCCCGCGTCCAGTCCGGCGTCACGATATAGAGCGGCGCGGTGCTGCCCGGTTCGCGGATGTGAAAGGCGGGCATATCGCCTTCCGCAACGGTGATTACCTCCAGCCCCGGAAAGGCGCGCTCCATGGCGGGCACGGTGAACGGCGTCTGCGCCCTCAGGCCGCCCGCCCCGTCCGCGCTGATCGTATAGCCCGCCGCTCCAGTGTCCGGCGTGCCATCGGGCACTGCGCAGGCGGCAAGGATCAGGCAAAGGGCAAGCAGGGTGGGGCGGGTCATCCCCTCATTCTATGTCAGAAGGGGCAGCGGCGAGAAGCGCCCGCACCTCTTTTCTCACTTCGGCAATATCCTGAATGAAGGTCTTCACCGGCTGGTCCTCGATCACCCGCAGGTCGGTGCGGAAGCCGCGCACGACGCCGTCGGGCGACACGATCAGATAGCTCGGCGTCCAGCTGATCTGCAGCCGCTGCCGCAGGCTCGCATCATTATCCAGCACCACGGACGGCACCGAATACCCCGCCGACGCAAAATACGCCTCCAGCGAGCCATACTTGCCGTAAAGCTCTTCCGGCGTGGCGCGGTTGGCATTGGCCGGCACATGGATCGACACGAAATCAAGGCCGGGGTCCTGCGCGATGGCGCGGGCGAGGGCGTCGACATAGGGTCCATCGGCCACACAGTCGCTGCACCAGGCGCCCCACACATCGATCACCGTCCAGCGGTTGATGTCAGCCGAGCTGAACGTGCCGCCATCAGACGTCGGCGCGGTAAAGTCCGGCAGTTTCTGGCCGAGCAGGGCATACTGGAAAGGCCGGCCATCGGCGTCGCGGAATACCCCGTCGCCCTTTGTATCGGCCGCGCCTTCCGGCGGGGTGGCATTCTGGGTGATGAAGCCCTGCGCCCTGGGGCCGTCTGCCTCAGGGGCCGCCGCTTCCGGCGCGCTGGCCGGCCCTGCCTGAGGCGCCGGGCCGCAGGCGCTGAGCATCACGGCCGCCGCGAGCGCAAACAGGGAAGCTTTCATCGGCATGACTCCGGTTGATCGCCGGAGCGTGCCATCAACCGGTGGCCGGATGAAGGCAGCTATCCTCAACGGTCCCATAAGCAAAAGGGCGGCCTTGCGGGCCGCCCTTCGCACTTCATCGCTGAAATCTCAGGCTCAGCTGTAGATTTCGAACAGGCCGGCTGCGCCCATGCCACCGCCGATGCACATGGTGACAACGCCCCATTTGGCCTTGCGGCGCTGGCCTTCCAGCAGGATCGAGCCGGTGCAGCGCGCGCCGGTCATGCCGAAGGGGTGGCCGATCGAGATGGCGCCGCCATTGACGTTGTATTTCGCCGGGTCGATGCCGAGGCGGTCGCGCGAGTAGAGGCACTGCGAGGCGAAGGCCTCGTTCAGTTCCCAGAGGTCGATGTCGTCAACCTTCAGGCCATGGCGCTCCAGCAGGCGCGGCACGGCGAAGACCGGGCCGATGCCCATCTCGTCGGGATCGCAACCGGCCACGTTGAAACCGGCAAACCGGCCGAGCGGCTTCAGGCCGCGGCGGGCGGCTTCCTTGGCTTCCATGACAACCACGGCGGCGGCGCCATCCGACAGCTGCGAGGCGTTACCGGCGGTGACGTATTTGCCTTCCTTGACCACCAGGCCGCCGGAGAAGACCGGCTTCAGGCCGGCAACCATCTCATAGGTCGTGCCCGGACGGTTGCAGTCGTCCCGGTCGGCGATCACGTCCTCGAAGGTTTCTTCCTTGGTTTCCTTGTTGACCAGCTTCATGCGGGTTTTCAGCGGCACGATTTCCTGCGCCATGTAACCCTTCTGCTGGAACTCGGCCGTGCGGCGCTGGCTCTCGACCGAATACTGGTCCTGATATTCGCGGCTGACGCCATAGCGCTCGGCCACGATCTCGGCGGTTTCGATCATCGTCATCCAGATGGCCGGCCAGGTCTTGGCCAGTTCCGGCTCGAAGTATTTGTAGCGGTTGGACTGGCCCGAGCCCTGGACGAGGCTGATGCTTTCCACGCCGCCGCCAACGGTGACGGCTGCGCCTTCGTTGATCACGGTGTGCGCTGCGTTGGCGATGGCCTGCAGGCCGGAGGAGCAGAAGCGGTTGATGGTGGCGCCCGACGTGGTCGACGGGCAGCCGGCGGCGAGCGCGGCGTTGCGGGCCACGTTATGGCCGGTGGCGCCTTCCGGGGCGGCGCAGCCAAGGAACACGTCTTCCACAGCGGCCGCTTCCACGCCGGCACGCTCCAGCGCGCCCTTGATCACATGGCCGGCCATGGTGATCCCGTGGGTGTCATTCAGGGCGCCGCGACCAGCTTTGGTCAGGGCAGTACGGGCTGTTGAAACGATTACGGCTTCACGCATGGCTTCCTCCTTGTTCGATGCTCACGTCTTTGTGCGGCGCACCCTAGTGAGGGAATTGCCCGAACGGAAGCCTTCCCTTTACGTCAACGTTCATTGGTCGCAGCAAAAAGCCCGCTGGCGATCACCAGCGGGCTTTGACTGTTGCCGGGGCAGGATCGCTTACGCGGTGACCTTCGGCTTGGGGGCGGCGGCCTTCACGGCGTCGTCCACATAGGCTTCGAACTTCTTGAAGTTGGCCACGAACTCTTCGGCCAGTTTTGCGGCCTGCTTGTCGTAAGCGGCCGGGTCAGCCCAGGTGCTGCGCGGGTCGAGGATCTTGGCGTCGACGCCCGGCACGGAGACCGGCACGAGGAAGCCGAAGGTCTCGTCCTTGCGGAACTCCACCGTGTTGAGCGAGCCATCGAGCGCGGCATTCAGCAGGGCGCGCGTTGCCTTGATCGGCATCCGGTTGCCCTGGCCATACGGGCCGCCGGTCCAGCCGGTGGAGACCAGCCAGCAGTCAACGTTATAGCGGGCGATCAGCTCGCGCAGCAGGTTGCCATATTCCGACGGATGGCGCGGCATGAACGGGCCGCCAAAGCAGGTGGAGAAGGTGGCCGAAGGCTCGGTCACGCCCTTCTCGGTGCCGGCCACGCGCGCGGTATAGCCGGAGAGGAAGTGATACATCGCC
The DNA here is from genome assembly GCF_013823385.1 of Hyphomonas sp. Classification (GTDB taxonomy): domain Bacteria; phylum Pseudomonadota; class Alphaproteobacteria; order Caulobacterales; family Hyphomonadaceae; genus Hyphomonas. Next base: position 45,545 of record NZ_PNMA01000028.1, on the reverse strand, counting down.
TGCGCCGGGGTCAGCTTGGCAATCGGCGGCATGATGCCATAGGCGTCTGCCGTCAGCATGATGAGGTTTTTCGGCTGGCCGCAGCGGCCGGTCAGCGAGGCGTTCGGGATCGCTTCGATCGGATAGGCGCCGCGCGAGTTTTCAGCCAGCGCCGCAGAGTCGAGGTCGAGTTCGCGCGTGGTGGGGTCCATCACGACATTCTCGAGCACGGTGCCCCACTGACGCGTGGTGGCGTAGATTTCCGGCTCGGCCTCGGCCGACAGCTTGATCATCTTGGCATAGCAGCCGCCTTCAAAGTTGAAGAGGCCGTTTTCCGACCAGCCATGCTCATCATCGCCAATCAGCGTGCGCGAAGCGTCTGCCGAAAGCGTCGTCTTGCCGGTGCCCGACAGGCCGAAGAAGATCGCCGCGTCATCCTTGTCAGAGGTGTTGACCGAACAGTGCATCGGCATCACGCCCTGATTGGGCAGCAGATAGTTTAGGATGGTGAAGACCGACTTCTTCGTCTCGCCGGCATAGGACGTGCCACCGATCAGCACGAGTCGCTTGGCGAAGTTGACGGCGATCACGGTTTCAGAGCGCGTGCCATGCTTGGCCGGATCGGCGCGGAAGCTCGGGCAGTTGATGATGGTGAATTCGGTCTTGAAGTTTGCCAGCTCATCCGTTGTCGGAAGGCGCAGCAGGTGGCGGATGAAGAGGGAGTGCCAGGCAAACTCGGTCACCACCGTCACGGGCAGGCGGTAGTCGAGGTCAGCGCCGCCGAAGAGATCCTGCGAATACATGTCCTGCTTGGCAAGGTGGGCCTTGAAGTCCGCCCACAGAGCTTCGAAATGCTCCGGCGTCATCGAGGCGTTGTTGTCCCACCAGACCGTATTTTCGGTCAGGGCATCGCGCACGGTGAACTTGTCCTTGGCAGAGCGGCCGGTGTGCTGGCCGGTTTCCACCACCAGGGCGCCGCCCTTGGCCACGCGGGCCTCACCGGCAGCGACGGCTGTTTCGTACAGGCGTGCCTCATTCCAGTTTTTCCGGATGGATTTTGTCTGCACGCCCAGCTCGGCCAGGATTGCTACGGTATCGCTCATTACGCTGTCCTCGAATTTTAGCGAACTCTTAGGGCGCCCCGGCCCTGCCACCATAGGGGCCCATTAGCGCTTCGTGAGAAGCTTTTGCAACATCCGTGCCCATGCCAATTTGGCTGCAGTGCAGCATTTCTGGCGGTTAAGGGCGCTGAGCTTTGGATGTCCTCCGTTGTCAAGTTTTGGCACCGGTGTCATTTTTGGGGGTCTAAAATCTTGCTTTCAATTCAGCCAGCAAGGGCTCGCCAGATTGGCACATCATTTCCTTCGCTGCCCCGGGTAAGGCAGGCAAGATTGGCGCAGGGGAAGCAGGGGGCGCCCAAACCGAAAAGACACCCCATAGGGAGTGTTAATTCCGTAGACAGATGAAGCCGGGCGAGCAGGCGGGCTCGCCCCCTCGATTGCCCACTGGCGGCGCCTTGCTGTAGACCGGAGCGTCATGAAACCGCTCAATCCAGACTTCGCCAGCCTTGGCACCACGATCTTCACCACCATGTCTGCCCTCGCCGCAGAGCATGGCGCCATCAATCTGGGGCAAGGCTTCCCGGATGAGGATGGCCCGGCCGACATAAGGGAGATCGCGGCGCGGTCGCTGATCGAAGGGCCAAACCAGTATCCGCCGATGACGGGCCTTCCGGCGCTGCGCCAGGCGGTGGCCGATCATGACCTGCGCTTCTATGGCCTTGCCTATGATGCGCGCGATGAGATCCTCGTCACCTCCGGCGCCACCGAGGCCCTCGCCGCCTGCCTGATGGCGCTGCTGGCGCCGGGCGATGAGGTTGTCCTGTTCGAACCTCTCTATGACAGCTACCTGCCGATCGTCCGCCAGTGCGGCGCCGTCCCGCGCATCGTGCGGCTGGAGGCGCCGGGCTGGAGCGTCCCGCAGGACGCCCTCGCCGCCGCCTTCAGCCCCGCGACAAAGCTCGTGCTGCTGAACACGCCCATGAACCCCACCGGCAAGCTGTTCGCCGGCGAGGAACTGGCCGCCATCGCGCGCCTCGCCCTCGCGCACGACGCCTATGTCCTCTGCGATGAGGTGTACGAACATCTTGTGTTTGACGGCGCTGCCCATCACCCCATCGCCGCGTTGCCGGAGATGCGCGCGCGCACGCTGCGCATCGGCTCGGCGGGCAAGACCTTCTCCCTGACCGGCTGGAAGGTCGGCTATGTGAGCGGCCCGCGAGACCTGATCGCCACCGTCGCCAAGGTCCACCAGTTCCTCACCTTCACCACCCCGCCCGCCCTGCAGGCGGCCGTGGCCTACGCCCTGGCAAAGCCGGATGCGTACTATGCGGGTCTCGCCGCCTCGCTGCAGGCAAAGCGCGACCGGCTGGCGGCGGGCCTGGCCGGGGTGGGTTTCACCGTGCTGCCCGCGCAGGGCACCTACTTCCTCACGGCACTGACAGACGGTAGCGGCCCGTCCTTTGCCACGGATGTGGACTATGCCCGCTGGCTGACCGTTGAGATCGGCGTTGCCACCGTGCCCTGCAGCGCCTTCTATGCCGGGGAAAACCCGCCGCAGAACATGATCCGCTTCTGCTTCTGCAAGAAGGATGAGGTGCTCGACGCCGCCATCGCCCGCCTGGCAGAGCGGCTACCGCGCTAGGTATCAGGCCCCGGTGCGGCCGGTTGCCTTCAGCCAGTCCCGGACCGGGCTGGTCAGCGGGGCGGGGAGGGCGTCCAGGGCAAACCAGCCCCAGCCGCCATGCTTCTCTGGCTCCATGACTTCCGGCGCTCCAGACACGATCCGGGCGGAATAGACCGGCGCCACCCAATGGCGGCCATCGCCCGCGTCAATCGTCTCGGCGATGCAGGCAAGCCCGGTGATCTCGATCTCGACGCCCAGCTCCTCAAGGATCTCCCGGCGGGCGGTGTCCTCGGCGCGTTCGCCAAAGTCGATCTTGCCGCCGGGCAGTCCCCAGGCGCCGGCTTCGGGCTGGCGCAGGCGCTGGATCAGCAGCAGCCGGCCCCCGGCGTCCAGTATGGCCGCGCCGCAACCGGCCTCGACGGGTTTTGTCATCTGCGTGTCCCGATTTGTCCGGAAGTGTCCGCGATCTGTCACGGATTGGCGCCTCTGCGGCAACAAAAAAGACACCCGGAGCCGGGGTTTGTCCCGGTCCGGGTGCCTGAGCCTCATTTCAGGGGTACGAGGCGAAGGGGTCAGTTGGTGGCGAGCGCGCCCACCACGAGGCCGATGATGGCGCCGGTGGCGACAGAGGCGAGAATGGCGTCGCCCCGGTCATTGTCTCGCACCCAGTGATAGCCACTCGGCGGAGCGTAGAGGCCATACCGGTTATACTCGGTGATATAGACCGTGCGCGGGGCATAGCCGTAATAGCCGCCCACATTGTAGCGCGGAGCATAGCCGCGATAGTAGTGGGGACCGTAGGTGTAGCCATAGGTCACCGTCACCGAAGAGCGCGGCGGCGGCACATAGCGCACCGGCGGGCTGTAATGGTAGTGCGGCCTGTAGCTGTGGCTGTAATGGTACTTGTGGTCATGCTTGCGCCCACGGTCGTAACCGCGATCATAGCCCCGGTCATAACCACGCTCATATCCGCGCTTGCCCTTGCCGCGATGGTCGCGGTCGGCATAGGCCAGAGGGGCAACCAGAAGGCTGGCTGCGGTGGTTGCCGCAATGAGGCGCGTAAAGGATTTGCTCAGGCGCATGGCGCTGCTCCATCTTACGGTTTCCGGCCGCCAGACCCTTTGCCGGGCGATCAGGGAAGCTGGGACATCCAGCATTGCAGGTTGATTTGTGCGGGCGATTGCCTGAACTCCCGCTGAACATTTGCTTCAGGAATCATGTCATGGCGGAATTCGGCGATCTGCGGGTTTCTGAGGCCATCACGGTCCCGGCCTGGGAACTCAGCGAATCCTTCGTGCGCGCCTCAGGGCCGGGCGGGCAGAATGTGAACAAGGTGTCGAGCGCGGTGCAGCTGACCTGGCATGTGCAGGCGTCTTCACTGCCGGCGGCCCTGAAGGCGCGGTTTGAAAAGCTGTATGCCAGCCGCATCACCGCCGATGGCCGCCTGATCCTCGAAGCCAGCGAGCATCGCAGCCAGGTGCTCAATCGCACGGCCGCGCGCCAGCGCCTTGCCGAGATGATCCTGAAAGCCTCCATCCCGCCCAAGCGCCGGGTGGCCACCAAGCCGACCGCCGGCAGCGTGCGCCGCCGGATTGCCGCCAAGAAGCGCCGCAGCGAGGTGAAATCCCTGCGCGGCAATGTGCCGGGAGAGGAATAGGGCCCTTTCCTGTGAGGGGCGATATCCGGTAGACCCTGCTCAGCAGCATTTTTGTTCGAGTTCGGGATTTGAAGACCATGCATCTTGAGAAGCGCGTTCTGATTACGGGCGGGGCCGGCTTTATCGGCTCATTCCTCTGCGAGCGGCTTCTGGAGGCGGGCGCCACCGTGCTCTGCGTGGACAACTTCTTCACCGGCACCCGGATGAACGTCTCCCACCTGATCGGCCATCCGCGTTTCGAGCTGATGCGCCATGACGTGTGTTTCCCGCTCTATGTCGAGGTGGACGAGATCTACAACATGGCCTGCCCGGCAAGCCCGGTGCATTACCAGTTTGATCCGGTGCAGACCACCAAGACCAGCGTTCATGGCGCGATCAACATGCTGGGCCTCGCCAAGCGGGTGAAGGCCAAGATCCTTCAGGCCTCAACGTCGGAAGTGTATGGCGACCCGGTCATTCATCCGCAGCCGGAAGAATACTGGGGCAATGTGAACCCGATCGGCCCGCGCTCCTGTTATGATGAGGGCAAGCGCTGCGCCGAGACGCTGTTCTTCGATTATTACCGCCAGCACGCGCTGCGGATCAAGGTGGCCCGCATCTTCAACACCTATGGCCCGCGGATGCATCCCAATGACGGACGGGTTGTCTCCAACTTCATCGTCCAGGCGCTGAAGGGGGAAGAGATCACCCTCTATGGCGATGGGTCGCAGACGCGCAGCTTCTGCTATGTGGATGATCTTGTGCGCGGCCTCATCAGCCTGATGGAGACGCCCGACAGCGTGACGGGGCCGATCAATATCGGCAATCCGGGCGAATTCACGATCCGTCAGCTGGCGGAAAATGTGATCGACCTGACGGGCTCGAAGTCGAAACTCGTTTTCCGCCCTCTGCCGCAGGACGACCCGAAACAGCGCCAGCCCGATATCACCAAGGCCCGCGACATTCTGAAATGGGAGCCTTCGGTCGAATTGCGCGATGGCCTGTCAAAGACCATCGCCTATTTCGACGCGCTGCTGGCAGACCGGAACATGAAGGTCTGATCAGCCCGCAATTTCGGCGCGGATGGCTTCATCAATTTTGGGAAGGTTTGCGCCTTCGATGGCCTGATCGCCGACGAAGTATCCCGGCGTGCCGCCGACATTCAGCTTACGGCCGAGCGCCTGCATGTCGGCGAGCTGTTTCTTCACGCCGTCCGATTTCATGTCCGACCGCATGCGCTGAACATCGATCCCGAGCTGCATGGCCAGTTCATCGATCTTCTTTTCCGTCAGATCGTCATTCGATTTGAGCGCCATCAGGGCGAGGTGCATGTCGATGTATTTTCCCTGCCGGCCGGAGGCCAGCGCGGCCAGGGCAGCAGTTTCGCTGATGCCGCCGAAGATCGGGTATTCCTTGAACACCACGCGGACATTGCCATCATAAGTCTTCGGCAGGTTGGCGGTCCATTCGGCTGAGCGTTTGCAGTAACCGCACCGGTAGTCGAAGAACTCAACCACGGTGACAGGCGCATCTGCGTCGCCGACGAAATAGTCGGTGCTGTTGTTGTAAAGGGCGCCGGCGTTATCGGAGATGGCTGCCTTGGCCGCGCTGGCCTGGGCCTGGCGGTCCTTTTCGGTCAGGGCGATCAGCGCCTTCTCGATGATTTCGGGATTGGCGAGGATGTACTCTTCCACGATCTTTTCCACTTCCGCCTTGTCAGTCGTGCCGCCGCCCTGCGCGCAGGCCGGCAGGAGCGCCAGGCCCACAAAGCCGAGAGCGATGAGCGGAGAATGACGAAGCGTACGGTTCATATCGGGAATCCCTGATTTAGCTGGCCGGACTATAGGCATGCCGATGGGCGCGTCCACCCATCCTCACAGAGGGTTTATCAGTGGCGGCTTCAGGGGCGCTGGCGGGAGAAATCGCCAAACGGCATCTCGCGGCTGCTGGTCTCGATGGACAGGCGCTGGCCCCGGTTCTGGCGCTGATAGAACTCGCGGTTCTCCGGATTGTTCGGATCAGTGATGAGCAGAATATCGTCGGCCCGGCGGTAATTCGGGGTGCCGCGCTCCAACTGGTCGACCGCGCGGTGGGCAAAGCTGTTGGCCCGCACGATGTCGCCCACCCAATAGGCGGATTCGGCGGTGGCCAGCTGCGCCTCGGGGCGGCGGCCCTGCTTCTCCATCGTGATCGCCAGCTGCGCCCAGGCAAAGGCATTGTCCGGCTCTGCGATCAGCGCGTCGCGCAGCGCCGCTTCAGCCAGTTGCACATCGCCCTCATCATTCCGGGCGTTGAGGGAGCGGGCATAGTTGATCAGCAGGAGCGGCTGGCCGGGCAACAGTTCCAGGGAGCGTTTGTGCGGCTCAACCGAGTCGGCAACCCGTCCGCTCTCGAACAGGATCTGGCCCTTGAGTTCGTGGAAGTAGGGGTTGTCAGGCTCCTCCTCGAGGAGGGAGTTGATGTCCCGCAGCGCGGACTGGATGTCGGCGGCGCGATAGGCCGAGATCGCCCTGGCATAGCGGGCTGGCTGGCTGGTATCGCTGGCCGGATAGTCACGCCGCACCTTCACCGGGGAATCGAGGAAGCCGACCAGCTTTGCCCGGAGCATCTGATACTGTTTCAGCTCGCGGTCCGTGGGCGGAACGTTCATGAGGCCGGTGGCCTCGGCCAGGGCGCGGGTGGTGCGGATACGGTCGGACGCCAGCGGGTGGGCGCGGAAATAGGGGTAGCGGCGCGCTTCCGACATCACTTCCTGATAGCGGAAATTCTCGAAGAACTCGACGATGCCGGCCGGCGATTGCCCCAGCGCGGCAAGGTATTTGACGGCGTGGGCGTCAGCGGAGGCTTCTTCGGGGCGCGTGTGGGTGAAGAAGTTGATGGCGGCGAATTGCTGCGAGCTGCCGATCAGGGCCGCGCCGGCGCCGCCTTCACCGGCGGCAATCGCCAGCAGGCCAAGGCCGATGGACAGGAGTGCCGGACGCATGGCGACGCTGGCGGCGCGCCCGCGCGAGACGGTATGGCCGCAGGCGATGTGGCAGGTCTCGTGGGCAATGACGCCCTTGATCTGGCCGGGTGATTCCGCCGCGATCATCAGGCCGGTATGGATGTGAATGCGCTGGCCGTTGGCGACGAAGGCGTTCAGGGAGGCGTCATTGATGATGTAGATGCCCACATCGCCCGGAACGAGGCCAGAGACTTCCAGGATCGGGTCTGTCCATTCGCGGATGGTTTCCTCGATCTCGGCATCGCGGATCAGGCTCTGGGCCGATGCGCTGAAGGCCATGAGCGCCGTTGCGGCGACGGCAGTTACGATCCGGATGACTTTGTGTGCCACGAAGCGGCTCCTGTGGTCATTGAGATGACCATGCTAGACTAGGACTTTGCCGCGCGTATGGCGAGGTGCCCCTTGCGGTCTAACTGATTTGTCAGACTTTGCCTGACGCGAAAGTGAACGTCAGGGCCGGATCGAGCCGGACACCGATGTCCGTTCCCTGGACAATTCCGGACATTGGCGGGACAAGCGCGGTCAGTTTCAGGCCCTGCAAGTCCAGCGTCAGACGCGTCAGCGGCCCGGTCATGCGGGCAGCGAGGATAGTGGCCCGAACGGGCGAGGCCGGGTCGATGCAGACGCCTTCCGGCCGCACCAGGATCAGCGCGCCCGCATCCTGCCCGTTGAGGAGGCCGGCTGGCGCCGCACTGGCGGGAAAGCGGTTCACCGGGCCAAGGGCGCCCGCCACAGCGGCGCTGACCGGGCGGGTGTAGATCTCGCTGGCGGTGCCTTCCTGCAGCAGCTTGCCCTGGCTCATGATCGCGATGCGGTCGGCATGTTCGAGGGCTTCGGCAGGATCATGCGTGACCAGCAGCGCGGGGATGCCGGCGGCGCGGATGGCGTCGAGGGCGGCGTCGCGCACGCTGTCGCGCAGGCTGGGATCAAGGCCCGAGAAGGGCTCGTCCATCAGGATGGCAGCAGGTTCGGGCGCCAGGGCGCGGGCGATGGCGACGCGCTGCTGTTCGCCGCCGGAAAGCTCATGCGGATAGGCATTGGCGCGGGGCTCAAGCCCGAGACGGGCGAGCCAGGCCTGGGCGCGGGCGGTGGCTTCAGCCTTGGGCAGATGCTTCAGGCCGAAGGCGACATTGCGGGCCGCCGTGAGATGCGGAAAGAGCGCAAAGTCCTGAAAAATCAGGCCGATACGGCGCTTTTCGGCAGGCACTGTGCGGCCCGGCGCGGAGAGGATCTCCTCGCCGAGGCGGATTTCGCCTTCATCCACGCCCTCAAGCCCTGAGAGCAGGCGCAGCAGGGTCGACTTGCCCGCGCCGGAACCGCCGAGCAGCGCGGTGATCTGGCCGGGCGGCAGGCTGAGGCTGACGCGGTCAACAACCGCGCGGTCGCCATAGCGGCGGGTCACCTCATGAGCGGAGAGGGGTGCGCTCATTGATCCTCACCGGGGCGGGAGCGGGAAAGCTGCCAGGACAGGAGGATCACCGGCACAAGGCCTGCGGCTGTAATCAGCAAAGCAGGAAGCGCAGCCGCGGCAAGGCGTTCATCGCTGGCATAGGCATAGGCGCGCACAGACAGGGTATCCCAGTTGAAGGGCCGCAACATCAGGGTGGCGGGCAGTTCTTTCAAGGCCTCAACGAAGAGGATCAGGGCGGCGACCGCTGCGCCGGAGAGGGCGATGGGGAGGTCTACCTCGAAGGCCTGGCGGGAGGGGCTCGCGCCGAGGCTGCGGGCGGCGTTGGAGAGGGAGGCGGGCGCGCGGGCAAGGGCGGCGGCCATCGGCTCCGTGCCGGCGGCGGTGAAGCGGGACGCGTAGACCCAGGTGAGGGCCAGAAGGGCTACGCCGCCGGAGAGGGTGACCGGGAAAAGGCCAATGATAGCAAGGGCCCCGAGGGCGAGGACCGCGCCGGGGATGGAGTAGCCGGAGACGGCACTTGCGCGGGCAAAAAGGGCGGCGGGGCCTTTGGCGCGGGCGGCCAGCACGATCATCAGGGCCAGAATGAAGGCGAAAACGGCGCCGGCGGCGGCCAGAATCACAGAGTTTACAAGGGCGTCCCAGATGGGTGCGGCGCGGGTGCCCGTCTCGATACTTCTCCAGACAAGCCGCCCCACCGGCAGGCCAAACGCGGTCAGAAACAGGACAAAACAGGACAGGCTGGCACCCAGGGCGGGCAGGCCGGTCAATTGCGTGCGCGAGACGTGCCGCCAGCGGATGGAGGAATGCTGGCTGCCCGCGCGGCCCCGGCCCCAGCGCTCGGTGAGGATCAGGACGGCGATGACGCCGATCAGCACAAAGGCGAGGCGGGCGGCGGCGGCAGGCTCGCCAAAGCTTTTCCAGGCGCGCACGATGCCGAAGGTGAGGGTGGGGACGCCCAGGAACTCGGCGGCGCCATAGTCGGCCGCCGCCTCCATCAGGGCGAGGGCGAGGCCTGCGGCGATGGCGGGGCGGGCAGCGGGCAGGGCCACAGCCCAGAAGCTGCGGCCGGGGCTGGCGCCAAGGCTGCGGGCCGCCTCAAGCGCGCAGACCGACTGGGACACGAAGGCCGAGCGCGCGGTGAGGTAAACGTAGGGATAGAGCGTGCAGGCGAGCACGAAGGCGAGGCCGGGAAGGGAGTTGATGTCTGGAAACCAGTAATCGCGCGCCGACCAGCCGGTGGCCTCGCGCAGGGCAGACTGGAGCGGCCCCCCCACCCCGGCCAGGTCTGCCCAGGCATAGGCGAGCACATAGCCGGGCGCGGCCAGCGGCAGGATCAAAAGCCACTCAAATACGGCCCGGCCGGGAAAGCGGAACATGGTGACCAGCCAGGCGGCGGGCACGGCAAACAGCAGGCAGAGCGCGCCGGTGAGGGCAAGCACGCTGATCGTGCCGCCGAGATAGCGCAGCAGCAGGGTCTCGCGGATATGCGTCCAAGTGGGGCCGCCGCCGTCAAACAGGCCGGCCAGCAGCACCATGATCACAGGCACAGCAATGACGATGCCGGCGAGGAGCGCCGGCATCTGTCTGGTGATGGGAATGGCGGTGGCCTGTGTCAGTTCCAGCCCGCGCGATCAAAGATCGCCTGCGCCTCCGCCTGATGGGCACCCAGCTCGCTCAGCGGGAAGTCGCTTTCCTTGAAGCCGTTGATATGTTCGAGGCCGGCCGGAAGGGTAGACCCGGCAACGATCGGAAAGTCCTTGTTCTCGGTGGTCAGCATTTCCTGGCCCTTGGGCGTGGCGAGGTATTCGATGAACCGGATGGCCAGATCAGGCGACGGGGCATTGGCGGCCACGGCGGCAGCGACGACGTTCACATGCGTGCCATTGCCGTCCTGATCCGGGAAGGAGAGCTGGGTCTTGGCCGTCTTCATCCTTTCTTCAGGCGTGCCGGTGGCCAGGCGCACCCAGTAGTAATGATTTACGAGCGCTACGGCGCATTCGCCGGCAGCGACGGCTTCGATCTGGGCCGTGTCGCCGCCTTGCGGTTTGCGGGCGAAGTTCGCCACGACGCCCTTGGCCCATTCCTCTGCCGCTTCCGGCCCGTTGCGGCCGATGAATTCGCCCATCAGGGAGAGGTTGTAGATGTTGGTGGAGGAGCGCACGCAGATCTCACCCTTGAGGCGCGGATCGGCGAGGTCTTCATAGGTATCGACCTCATCGGCCGAGACGACCTGGGGATCATAGACGATGATGCGATAGCGCTTGGTGAGGCCGAACCAGTGACCGTCCTTTTCGCGCAGCTGGGCGGGAATGACGGCGGAGATCTTTTCGGAGGAAACGCCCTGCGTGAAGCCGGCTTCCTGGAAGCGGTAGAGGGCGCCGGCGTCTGACGCGATGATGACGTCTGCGGGGGAGCGCGCCCCTTCGGCCCGCATCGTTTCCAGAAGTTCGGGCGCGCCCGATTCGCGGACATTCACGCGAATGCCGGTCTCCGCCTCGAACGCGGCATACATGGCTTTGTCAGAATCATAGTGGCGCGCGGAATAGACATTGATCGTGCCATTGACGCCGGCAGCCGGCGCAGCGGCCTCTTCGGCAGCGGGAGGCGGCGTTTCCGGCGCGCCCGGCGCATCGGGATTGCCGCAGGCTGCAAGAGCAAGCGCCAGGCCGGCAACGGCGAGAATACGTTTCATGTGTCTGGTTCCTTAAGAGCTGGCGGGACCAAACCATGTTTGAGAATGAATCGCAACTCTGTGATGTCGCGACGTTTTGCCCAAATCTTGCACAGGCAGCCCTGATCCCTGCTGTTTCCCGAAGTTACAGGGAACCAACAGGTCATTGGCAGAGTTTTTGCAGTTGCGAAAACACTTCAGGCTTCAGGTACAATCTGTTAATAGATTGGTAACGAATAGACGGGTGGTGGAATGACAGATGTCATCGTCGATTTCGATGTCGCGTCTTCGGATGAGGATCTGCGCCTGGCGGCGCTGATCGACGCTTTCGTGGAGAAGCAGGATGCGATGGGCCAGTGGGACACCGCGTCGCTGGACCTGATGGTGCGCACGGGTTTTGGCCCGGCGGGCGAGCGCCTGAAACAGCTGGTGTTCCAGAGCCGCGAGATGGCCGAAGCCTTCTGTAATTTCTGGATGACCGAGACCGGGCTTCAGGTCGCCCACTTTTCGTACTGACACGGCGCGCCTACAAGGCGCCCATGTTCCAGGCCGGTTTGCCCCATTCCTCCTCCCAGCCGCGTGTTGCGATCATTGGCGCGGGCATCATCGGCCTGAGCCTTGCGTTCGAGCTGGCGTTCCGCCGTGGCACATGGGTTACCCTTTATGACACGCGGCGCTGCGGGCGGGGGGCAAGCTGGGCCGCTGCCGGCATGATTGCCCCGGCCTTCGAAGCGGCGGCCGAAACCGGCGTGCATCCGCGCCTCTTTGATCTCTGCCTTGAGAGCGCGCGGCTGTGGCCGGCCTTTTCGGCGGATATCGAGCGGGTCTCGGGGCTGCCGTCCGGCTTTGAGCCGGCGCCTGCCCTGGCGGTGGCGATGGACGCGGCCGAGGCGGCGCATCTGGCGGCGATCAGCAAGGTGCTGACGGCGCGCGGCGTGGCTCACAGGGCGCTGGGCGCCAGGGAAGTGGCCGGGCTGGAGCCGGCGCTTTCCGGTGAAGTTCTGGGCGGGCTGGAGCTGGAAACCGATACCCGCGTTGACAATCGCCGGACGGTGACCGCGCTGCTGGCGGCATTGGCGGCCAATCCGCGCGTGAGTTTTGTGAGCGGGCCTGCACCGCTGAAGGCGCGCGGCGGGCGGGTGGTTCTGGAAGGCCAGGACGTGGTGGTGGCGGCGGCGGGGTGGGAGACCACTGTCATCAAGGTGGAGGAACAGGGCGGGTTCCACAGCCTGGTGACCTGGGATACGGCCCTCGACGCGATCGACTGCCATGCCGGGCAGATGCTGTCTGTGGCGGCCGGGGAGGGCGCGCCGCAGAGGGTGCTGCGCGCCGGGCATGTGTATCTGGTGCCGCGGGACGGGCAGGTGGTGATCGGGGCGACGATGGAGACCGGCCGGGTGATCGATACGCCGGAAGCCGAGGTGATCGAGGCGCTGCGGGCTGAGGGCGTGAAGCTCTGCCCGGCGCTGGCGGGGGCGCCGGTGACCGAGCGCTGGGCGGGGGTGCGCCCCGGAACGCCCGACCATGCGCCCTTCATCGGGGAGACGGCAGCGCCCGGCCTCTATGTGGCGGCAGGGCATTACCGCAATGGCATCCTGCTGGCGCCGGTGACCGCGCAGATCATTGCCGATCAGATCCTCGGGCAGGCGGCGGGCGCGCTTGCCGCAGCGTTCACCCCGCGGCGGGCCTGTTCCGCGACGGCCTGACGCTGGACGTGCCTGCCCGCGCGCCTTAAGTCTCGGCGCCAAAGGGAGCTTACGCCATGCATGTGATCCAGCCGATGACCGAAGATCAGGCCGCCATCCGGGACGCGGTGGCCAAGACGCTGGAACCGTTTGACGACGCCTATTGGGCCAAGACCGACGAGACGGGCGAATGGCCGGAAGCGTTCTGTGACGCGATGGCCAAGGGCGGCTGGCTCGGCATTGCGTTTCCCGAGGAATATGGCGGCGCGGGCCTGGGACTGACCGAAGCGGCGCTGATGATGCAGACCGTGACGCGCACCGGGGCGGGCTATTCGGGCGCCTCGGCGATCCACCTCAACATTTTTGGGCCGAAGCCTCTGGAGAAATTCGGCAATCCGGAGCTGAAGCGCGAGAGCCTGCCGAAGATCATCTCCGGCGAGGAGAAGATGTGCTTTGCCGTGACCGAGCCGAATTCCGGCCTCGACACGTCCAGCCTCGAGACCAAGGCGGAGCGCACGAACACCGGCTATCTGATCCATGGGCGGAAGATCTGGACGACAGGTGCTCAGCGGGCGGACAAAATCCTGATCATCGCGCGCACGACGCCGAAGGATCAGTGCGCCAAGCCTTATATGGGGCTGTCGCTGTTCTATACCGATCTCGACCGGGGCAAGATCGAAGCCAATGTGATCCCCAAGATGGGCCGCAAGGCGGTGGAGTGCAACACGCTGTTCATCGACGGGCTGGAAGTGCCCAAGGAACATCTGATCGGCAATGAAGGCGACGGGTTCAAATACCTGTTGCAGGGGCTGAACCCCGAGCGCGTGCTGTTTGCGGTGGAGTCTATCGGGCTTGGCTTTGCGGCGCTGGAACGGGCGACGCGCTATGCCAATGAGCGGGTCGTGTTCGGCCGGCCGATTGGCCAGAACCAGGGCATTGCCCATCCCCTCGCCAAGTCGTGGGCGGAGCTTTCGGCGGCCGAGCTGCTGGCCTACAAGGCAGCAGCGCTTTATGATGCCGGGCAGGACTGCGGCGCCGAAGCGAACGCGGCGAAATATCTGGGTACGGAGGCTGGCTTCACCGCGTGCGAGACCGCCGTGCTGACCCATGGCGGCATGGGATACGCCAAGGAATATCACGTCGAGCGGATGATGCGCGAGGCGATGCTGGCGCGGATTGCGCCGGTGAGCCGCGAGATGATCCTGAACTTCATCTCCGAGCGCGTGCTGGGCCTGCCGAAATCCTACTGATGGCGCAGATCTATATTCCGGCCCGTTTCAACGGGCCTCCAGGCACCGGCAATGGCGGCTATGTGGCCGGGCTGATCGCAGCGCATATGCGGCAGGCGGGCGTGAGCGGGGCGGTGGAAGTGTCGCTGCGCGCGCCGCCGCCGCTGGAGACCGCGCTGGAGTTGGTGGTGGCCGGCGAGGGCTGTGAGTGCCGGCATGGCGAGGCGGTGGTGGTGACGGCGCGGGCGGCCGGTCCGCTGGGGCCGGTGCCGGCGGCGCCGTCCCTGGAGGTGGCCGCGCAGGGGCGGGCGCATTTCCCGCCGGTGGAGGATCACGCATTCCCCGGATGCTTCGTGTGCGGACCAGCGCGGACACAGGACGGGCTCTGCATCTTTACCGGCAAGCCGCATGGATTTGACGGCGTGACAGATGTGTGGACGCCGGGCGGAGACTATGCGGACGATGCAGGCCTCGTGCGCGAGGAAGTGTTGTGGGCCGCGCTTGATTGCCCCGGCGCATTTGCGGTGGGCTTCCGGGAACGCCCGATGGTCCTTGGGCGGATCAAGGGACAGGTGGCCCGGCGCCCGGAAGCAGGCGCGCCGCTGATCGTGGCGGCCTGGCACCTTTACGATGACGGCCGCAAGCACGGCGCGGCGAGCGCACTCTTCACCGCCGATGGCGACCTGCTGGCGCAGACCGAGCAGCTCTGGATCGAGCTGAAATAGGCTGAGCCTTATTTCTTCAGCACGAACCGGGCGACGCCGATCACGCCGGCGAGGATGGAGCCTAGGCCGCCCAGAAGGACGAAGAGCGGGTTGGCCTGGTCGGCGAAGGCGATGGCGCGGTTGAGGCCGGAGACTTTCACCGTCACCGTGTCGCGATAGGTGCGCAGGGGCACAACTTCGTTTGCGTCCACGGCGAAGATCTCGAAGGTGAGGTCATGGTCGCCGGCGCTGAGCGCGGTGACAGACCAGCGCCAGGTATTCTCTGTCAGCGGAGACAGCGACTGAACCGGCGGGGAGGCCGGCACGATGGTGAAGGCCGCGCCCGAGAGGCGCACTTCCACACGGTCTGACACGCGGGCGGTGCCTTCCTCGATCACGCCGCGGCCGGGCAGGGCGTCAGCGGCGCTTTCGCCGCCGGTCGCGTCGATGGCGAAGGTGACATCGAAGGCGCGCTTGTATTCGGCCGAAGCGGGCGTCTCATGCGCGACGGGCACGGTCTTCAGCGTGTCGATGAAGGAGTCGGAGACGGCGGCGGTGACGTTGGGATCATCGATGTCCACGGCTTCGGGCGGCGCGGGGGCGGCGGCTTCTTCGCCCGCGGAGGGCTCAGCCCGCATCGCGCGCGCCATGGGGGCAGCGTCTGCCGGGGCTTCCTCGACCATCGGCTGGAAATTGAACTCGTCATCCATGACCGGCGCCGATTCGACGCTGGCTTCTGATTCCGCTTCCGCTTCCGGTTCCGGCGGGGGCGGATCCATGGGTATGTCGCTCTGGGCGGGTGCCGGGGGAGGCGGTGGCGGCGGCGCCACTGTCGCCAAAGGTTCGTCCTTCGGGAAGTAGCGCTCCATGAGGGCGGCGCCCCCGAGGCCGGCTGCGGCCAGACCGGCAATCACCAGAAGAATGGAAATCAAGCGCATCATGCCAGCGTCTCCCCGATCGCGTTGCGGAGCAGTTTAACAGAGTCAGGCGGCGGTGAAAGCGCCCCGGCTAGCCTCATAGAAGGCAATTGCGGCAGCATTGGACACGTTGAGGCTTTCCATTTCCGCGGCAATCGGAATGCGGGCAAGTTCGGCGCAGGCCTTGGCAACGGCAGGGCGCAGGCCGGAGCCCTCCGCGCCCAGGACAATGGCAATCCGGGCAGCGCCTTTGACGGCCTGATCGAGCGGCCGGGTGCTTTCGCCGGCCAGTCCCACGGTGTGGAAATCCGCCTCGGCGAGCTGTTCCAGCGCGCGGGCAATGTTGACAGCGCGGATCTCGGTGACGGTTTCGATGGCTCCGGCGGCGCTTTTGGCCACGATGCCGGTGATCGGCGGGGCATTGCGCGTCTGCAGGACAATCCCAGTAAAGCCGAAAGCGGCGGCTGAGCGAAAGATGGCGCCCAGATTGTGAGGGTCTGAGACCTGATCGAGCACGGCGATGCGTGTGGCCCCGCCAGCGATCACATCTTCCAGCACGGCCTCTTCCAGCGGGTCTGCCCGCAGGGCGATGCCCTGATGGACGGCGCCGGGGGGCAGGCGCTGGTCAATTTCCTTGGCGGTGACGATCTGCGGAGAGATTTGCCCGCCGGGGAGTTTCTGCGCGGCGTTTTCGGTGGCCAGAAGGGTGTGGAAACGCCGTGCGGGGTTGGCGAGGGCTGCCATGACGGCATGGGTGCCCCACAGCCAGACGGGGCCGCCTTCTTCCTCACGGCGTGAAAACCGCTGAGTTTCGGGGCGGTCGGGGCGAGTTGCCACATCTGTGTTCTGACGCCGCTTTGGGTGGTTGCGCCGCATGATGTTCGTCCTTATAAGGCCGCTTCCAGCGTGGAGCCGGAGCGGGAAACCGCCCTTGTGAAACGACTGCGCGGCGGCGTCAAACGGCGTGTGTTCGCGGGGGCCCGTGGAGGGATGGGAGAGTGGTTAAATCCATCAGACTGTAAATCTGACCGCCTAGCGTACGCTGGTTCGAATCCAGCTCCCTCCACCACCCCTGCAGCACGCCCGTGGCGGCGAAAGCCTGGCAACAGGCGGGTATAGCATAATGGTAATGCACCAGCCTTCCAAGCTGTGTATGTCGGTTCGATTCCGTCTACCCGCTCCAAGGGCGAATGACCGCCCACGGCTTCCGCGCCATGGAAGCCACATTACTCAATGAGATGGGAACCTGGAACAGTGACGCCATCGAGCGGCAACTTGCCCACATAGGAGCCAACGCCGTGCGGAGGGCCTCTACGCGTGGGCAGTATTGGTAAGAGCGGGCGCGAATGATGCAGCATTGGTCAGACTATCTTGACCAACTCAAAGGTGGATCATGGTCCGCAACAAGTGACCGAAACTGGGGGGGTGCGGACCTAAGCCAATGGCAGATTGTAGGATATGAAAGTGGTCTCACGGATCCAACCCGTCCCCTCATAAAGCGATTGCGCCGCGCCGTTGTCTTGGGCAGTGGAAAGTGTGAGCCGAACCGCCCCGACAGCCTTGCCGTAGTCGGCTGCCGCAGCCAACAATGCCTTTCCAGCGCCTTTTCCGCGCGCTTCTGGAGCCACGTACAAATCGTTCAAGATAAGGGTCCGAGCAGCTCTGCCGGATGAAAAACTTGGAAAAAGCTGCGTAAACCCGATGGCTTGACCTTCGAAGAAGGCAATGAAGATGATGGACTGGAGGTGCTGGAGCCGGTCCAGGAGGAAAGACCGGGCCAAGTCTTCATCGGGCTGTTTTCCGTAGAAAGTCCGGTAACCGTCGAACAAGGGCACGAGATCGTCGATATCGGCAATGGTTCCCTGACGTATTTGCACTGTAAGCTCCTCAGGCTTGCGCTCATACGCGATATCAGAGAATGACCGCAACGGGGTCGGTAAAAGAATTTCCGGTTCTGGACAAATCGCTGCGCTAGCTGCCTGACCGGCCGAGGGTGCGCGCCGATCCGTCCGAGACGAACACTTGTGGGTGTTTAGCTGATGAAGTGGTTGAATACGGTGCAACCCTTCTCTGTGACCCGATAAGTGATGCTCTGCCGCGAGCCAGGGGTTGCGTAACCTACGCTGCAGTCATTTTCGTTACCGGATGCGTAGCGAAGCTCGATACGCCCGCTACCCTCCAGCCCCTCTCCGGCGATATGCATTGTGACGGCTGCAGGGCGAATTAAGCCAATCTGTTTCCAGCATTTACTCCCCGTTCGGTTTACCAGCCGGGTTTTGCGTTGCGCTTTCGGTCTGTTCCGGCTTTCTAGGGGCTATCGGCAACAAATACGGCGCACCGCATGCTCGCTCCGCTCCTCGAGAGTTCGGTCTTCCAGATCAGTTTCGTTCTGATCCTTGTTGTCTTTGTATTTTTTGGTTTCATCCGGGAGAAAATACCGGCCGATGTGGTTGCCCTGATCGCGATGGGCGCGCTGATGCTGACGGGCATCCTGTCGGTCAACGAGACGATCGCGGTGTTCTCCAACTCGGCGCCGATCACCGTGGCGGCGATGTTCATCCTGTCGGCGGCGCTCGAGCGAACCGGGGTGATCGACTATGTGGGCCGGGTGGTCGTCAGGCTGGCGAACGGAGGATCACCGGCGATCGCCATCATGGTGATGATGGCGGCTGTCATCTTTCTCTCCGCCTTCATCAACAACACGCCGGTCGTGATCATTCTGATCCCCGTTGCCATACGCCTTGCCAAGGCGATCAAGATTGCCCCGTCCAAGCTGCTGATGCCGCTGTCCTTTGCGGCCATCTTCGGCGGCACCACCACCCTGATCGGCACTTCGACCAATATTCTCGTCGATGGCGTCTCTCAGAGCCAGGGCATGGCGCCGTTCGGGATGTTCGAGATTACGCTGGCGGGGATGATCTTTGCGGCCGTGGGGGTCACTTATACCTCTGTGCTTGGCCCCTTCCTGCTGCCCAAACGGGAGACGCTGGCGGCGATGCTGCCGGATCAGAAGGAGCGCCGCTTCATTGCGCAGATCCTGATCCCGCTGAACTCCGATCTGATCGGCAAGACGATCGCCGAGACGGGGTTCACGGCGGAGAAGGGGTTCACCGTCATCGACGTGTTCCGGGAGGGCGTGTCACTGCGGGCAGACCTGAAGAAGATCGTGCTGCAGGCAGGCGACCGGATCGTGCTGCGCTCGCCGGTTTCGGAAATGCTCACCCTCAAGGAGGCCGGCAGCATTGCCATCGGAACGCAGGGCGGGAAACAGGCCTCCTTCGAGCCGGTGCAGACCACCGAGACCGTGATCATGGAAGGCGTCATCGGCCCGCATTCGCGGCTCATCGGGCGGCGCCTCGCCGGTCTTGGCCTGGCGCGCCTTTACGGCGTCTACGTGCTCGCCATCCACCGGCGCGGCGAGAACATGGCCTCCCAGATCAACGAGCTGCGCTTTGAAGTGGGTGATACCGTTCTGCTGGAAGGCCCGCCGCGCGGCATGCGCGAGATGTTTGACGAGGGCCTTCTGAACAACCTCACCGAAAGCTCTGATCGCGCGATCCGGCGGGACAAGGCGCCGGTGGCGATTGCCGCCGTGCTGATGGTAATGGGGCTTGCGGCCATCGAGCTGATGCCGATTGCCGGCCTTGCCCTGATCGCGGCCACGGCTGTGGTCGCCTTCGGCTGCCTCGATCATCAGGAGGCCTACCGCTCGATCCAGTGGGATATTCTGATGCTGATCTTCGGCATGCTGGCGCTCGGCACGGCGATGGATAAGACGGGCGCGGCGGCAGTGGTGGTCGGCCTGCTCTCGCAGATCGCGGGAGGGGCCGGGCCGCTTATCCTGTTGATCATCGTCTATGCCTTCACGTCCTTCATCACGGAGGTCATGAGCAACAATGCGGCGGCGATCCTGATCACGCCGCTGGCGATTGGCCTTGCCAACGGGATGGGCGTTGACCCGCGACCCTTCATCGTGGCGGTGATGTTTGCCGCGAGCGCCAGCTTTGCCACGCCCATCGGATACCAGACCAACACGCTGGTTTACCGCGCGGGCGGCTATGCCTTCATGGACTTTGTAAGGTTTGGCCTGCCGCTGAACATGATCTTTGTGGTGGTTGCCGCGATCGTGATCCCGATTTTCTGGCCGCTTGTGCCGCTCGCCCCGCAGGGGTGATGCTGGCCATTTGTGCAGTAAAAGCACCTGTTTGCATGATTTGCAGGCGGGTTTGGCCGCAAGGGGGCGCCTAAGAGAAGGGCGTTGAGTGCTGCAAAATACGGCGTAAGGATACGCCGATGGCTGAAACTCCACGGTTTTTCAACGAGATGGACGGCAGCGGTGAAAAACCCCGCGCCCCTTATTCCCGTTATTGCGATTGGTTTGCCGACGAGCCGCCCGAGCGGCTGCGCCGGAAGGCCCGTGAAGCGGAGACTTTCTTCCGCCGGACGGGCATTACCTTCAACGTCTATGGCGCCGCTGATGCCGATGAGCGGCTGATCCCGTTCGACATCGTGCCCCGGATCATCTCCGGCAAGGAATGGGCCAAGCTCACCAAAGGCATCGAGCAGCGGGTGCGCGCGATCAACGCGTTCCTGCACGACATCTATCATCGCCAGGAAATCCTGCGGGCGGGGCGTATCCCGGTCGAGCTGATCCAGAACAATGACGCCTTCCTGCCGAAGATGATCGGCGTGGTGCCCCCGGCAAAGGTTTACACCCATATCGTCGGCGTTGATCTGGTGCGCACCAGCGAGAACGAGTTCTTCGTTCTGGAGGACAATGCCCGCACGCCGTCCGGGGTCTCCTACATGCTGGAGAACCGGGAAACGATGCTCCACATGTTTCCGGAACTGTTCACGAAAATCCGTGTACGGCCGGTCAGCGATTATCCCAAATCCCTGCGCCGCTCTCTGGCGGCCTGCGCGCCGGCGGCGTGTACCGGCCGCCCTGTGGTGGCGGTGCTTACGCCCGGCATCCACAACTCTGCCTATTATGAACACGCCTTCCTGGCCGACCAGATGGGCGCCGAACTGGTGGAGGGGCATGACCTGCGCGTGGTGAACGGGCGGATCGCGATGCGCACGACGCTCGGCTATACACCCATCGATGTGCTCTATCGCCGGGTGGATGACGAATATCTCGACCCGCTGAACTTCCGCCCGGACTCGATGCTGGGCGTGCCCGGCATTCTGGATATCTACCGCGCCGGAGGCATCACCATCGCCAATGCGCCGGGCACCGGGATTGCCGATGACAAGGCAATCTATTCCTATATGCCCGACATTGTTCAGTTCTATACCGGCGAAAAACCCATCCTGAAGAATGTGCCCACCTGGCGCTGCTCTGAGCCCTCATCGCTTGCCTATGTGCTCGAGCATCTGCACGAACTGGTGGTGAAGGAAGTCCACGGATCGGGCGGGTACGGAATGCTGGTGGGGCCGGCTGCTTCCAAGAAAGAGATTGAAGCTTTCCGCGCCAAGCTTCAGGCGCGCCCGGCCGCCTATATTGCCCAGCCGACGCTGGCGCTCTCCACCGTGCCGATCCTCACCCGCGCGGGCCTTGCGCCGCGCCATGTGGACCTTCGCCCCTTCGTGCTGGTGTCGCCTGACGGCATAAATATAACTCCCGGCGGCCTGACGCGCGTGGCGTTGAAGAAAGGGTCTCTGGTGGTGAACTCCAGCCAGGGCGGCGGGACGAAAGACACCTGGGTTCTGGAGGAATAGGGCGATGCTGGGCAAAACCGCAGGCGGCCTCTTCTGGATGTTCCGTTATCTGGAGCGGAGCGAGAATACGGCGCGCCTCGTCGATGCGGGGTTCCGCATGGCGCTCACCCGGTCCGACCATGCCGAGGATGAATGGGCCTCCATCATTGATACCGCCTCTGCCCGCCATGATTTCCTCGCTTCGGGCGGCAAATTCGATGGCCCGAGCGTGGTCAATTTCCTGCTGCGCGATGCGGGCAATCCGTCCTCGGTCATTTCCGTGACCGAGGCGGCGCGCAACAATGCCCGCCTGGTGCGCACGGCGCTGACACGAGAAGTGTGGGAGGCCGTCAACGAATCCTGGATCGTGCTCAAGGATGTCCTGGCGCGCCCGATCAAGGAAACGGAGTTGCCGGAGGTTCTGGGGATCATCCGCAAGCAGAGCTCACTGGTGCGCGGCGCAACGGTCGGCACCATGCTGCGCAATGACATCTACAACTTTGCGCGCATTGGCACCTTTGTGGAGCGGGCGGACAACATCGCCCGTATTCTGGACGTGAAATACTATGTGCTGTTGCCATCGGTGACGCTGGTGGGCTCCACGCTGGACAATGTGCAATGGGAATCCATCCTGCGGTCGGCCTCGGCGGAGCGGGCGTTCCGATGGCTTTATGGCGGAGAGGCGCGCGCCAGCACGATTGCCGACTTCCTGATCCTTGACCGGCGGATGCCGCGATCGCTGCTGTATTGCCTGCGCAAGATTGCTGGAAACCTTGGTCATCTGTGTGCAGACTACAGCACCCGCGCGCCGAGCCTGGGTATGGCGCTCTCGATGCGGGATGATCTGGAAGATCGCAGCATCGAACGCATCATGGATAGCGGCCTGCACGAATTTCTGCTGGCCTTCATCCAGAACAACAACGCGCTCGCCCATCAGGTCGAGCAGGACTTCCGTTTCTATAACTGAGGACAGGAAACATGCTTCTCAGGATCCTGCACAAGACGCGTTCGGTCTACGACAACCCGGTCGGTTACGGCCTGTTGCAACTCCGCATGACGCCCAAGCCGCGCCCAAGTCAGCAGGTTCTGAGCTGGCGAACCGTCATCGACGGCGGAAAGGTGGAGGCAGAGTTTGATGATCAGCATGCAAACCATGTGCATCTCGTCAGTATGGAGTCGGGGCATTCGGAACTGACGATCACCTGCGAAGGCGAAGTGGATGTGCGCGATACGGCCGGGGTGGTTGGGCCGCATACGGGCTTTGCGCCGCTCTGGCTGTTCCGGCGCGCCACCCCGCTGACCCGCCCTGGGCCGCATATCCGCCGCCTCGCCAAGGCTGTTCCCGATGCCAGCGGCGGCGACGTGCCGCGCCTGCATGCGCTGGCCGAGATCGTGCGCGGCGCGGTGCGCTATGAAACCGGCCACACGGACGCGGACACGAAGGCGGAAGAGGCGGTCGAGGCTGGCCATGGCGTCTGCCAGGATCATGCGCACATCTTCATTTCGGCTGCGCGCCTGCTAGGCTATCCGGCGCGCTATGCGGGCGGCTATCTGATGATGAACGACCGGGTGGAGCAGGAGGCAGGCCATGCCTGGGCAGAGGTTCATGTCGAGGGGCTTGGCTGGGTGGGGTTTGATGTTTCCAATGCCATCTCGCCCGATGACCGCTATGTTCGCGTGGCGACAGGTCTTGACTATGCCGAGACCGCTCCTGTTTCAGGTATGCGCTTCGGTGAGGCCACCGAATCGATGAATGTCCTGATCCAGGTGCAACAACAATAAGAAGGCGCCCAAAGCGGCTCACCCATGACGTATTGTGTCGGAATGAAGCTCGATCGCGGACTGGTCTTCATGTCGGACACCCGCACCAATGCGGGCGTCGACAATGTGTCCAAGTTCCGCAAGCTGTTTACCTGGTCTGTGCCCGGCGAGCGGGCCCTGGTGCTGATGACCGCTGGCAACCTGGCGACGACCCAGTCGGTGGTCAGCATTCTGGAGGAGCGCACCAAGGCGCCTTCGGAGCGGCGCCCCTCCATTCTCGAACTGCCGACCATGTTCCAGATTGCACGGCTTGTGGGCGAAACGTTGCGGGAAGTGATCCAGGCGAACGCGGCCACGGGGCAGAAGGCAGATTCCACCTTCAACTCCACCATGATCCTCGGCGGCCAGATCAAGGGCATCGAGCCGCGGCTTTTCCTGATCTATCCGGAAGGCAATTTCATCGAGGCGAGCGATGACACGCCCTTCTTCCAGATCGGCGAGACCAAGTATGGCCGGCCGATTCTGGTGCGCGCCTATGATCCGGGGATGAGTGTGGAAGAGGCGGTGAAGCTGCTCATGGTGTCGTTCGATTCCACCGTGAAGGCGAACCTCTCGGTGGGCCTGCCGCTGGACCTGCAGATCATCGAAAAGGATGCGATTCGGCTTGGAGCCTCCAAGCGGATCGAGGCGGACGACCCCTATTTCGCGCAAATCTCCAGCGGTTGGGGCGACGCACTGAAAAAAGCGTTCGACTCCTTGCCCCCATTCAAGTTTTGACAACAGGCGCGGTCGCAGATCCGGCGGCCGCCTCAGTCAAAGTTGAGAACAGGGAGCTGCCTGCATGAAGGTCATTCTCGCCATAATCGCCAGTGTGAGCGGGCTCGCCCTGCCGGCAATTGCCGGGGAAGGGACATGGAAGGGCGAAGGCTCATTCAGTGCCGGGCTGAACACCGGCAATACGGAGACGAGCGATCTCGGCATCGGCCTCAAGATGAGCCACGAGACGCAAGCCTGGCGCAACGGGGTGGAATTCATCGCCGATTATGGCACGAAGAATGGCAGCCAGACCAAGAACCGGCTGTTTTTTGCAGGCCAATCGGACCGCACACTGAATGATCGCCTTTTTGGTTTTGCCCGCCTGTCGCACGAGATTGACGAGTTTTCCGCCTTCGATAGCCGCTCATTTGTTGGCGGCGGTCTGGGCTGGCAGGTGTTGGAGGGCGGGCCGGCCATCTGGTCGCTTGAGGGCGGTCCGGGTCTCAAGTTCGACCGTTTGAAGGCCTCCACAACCGGCGTGCCGCCCCAGACGGTTCCGGCAGGCTGGGAAGAGTCCTTCTCATTCATCGCCGCGTCGAAGTTCGGATACACATTCAATGACGCCGTGAAGTTCGGGAACAACACCAACCTGATCTATGCCGACACATCCACACAGATCGGCAACAAGACCACGCTGACGGCGCTGCTCACCAAGAGCCTGTCGGCCCGCTTTTCGTTTGAGGTGCGTCACGACACCAGCCCGCAACCCCGCTTTGAATCGACCGATACGGCGACCCGCTTTTCGATCGTGTACGCTTTCGGGGGCTAGTCCGCGGCGCTCAGCACGATGGCCGCATTGCCGAAGGGCTCGCGGTAACGCGCCAGCCTGTCGGCGCTGATCGTCCGCAGACCCATGACCGGCTCCATCACGATGAAAGTGTCTCCGTCATAACCGGCGACCAGAACGTAGTGATTGAGGAGATTGCTGCCGGTCTTCTCTGACAGCCAGGCGGCGCGGGAGGTTATGAAACTCGCCGGAAAGCCAATCACCGGCACATTGGCGCCGGGCAGCTGCCATGTCTGAACATAGATGGACGGCACCTGTACCGGAACCAGCACGGGCCGGCCTGCTTCCAGTTCAGTCTTAAGCCCTGCGGCCGGCAGGCGCACGGCGCTGCTGACGAGGCCAAGGGATTGGGCGAGCGCCTGCAGCTCAGCCATCGAATAGCCCGCCTTCGTGTCGGCGGGCGGATGGGTGAGGAAGATGTCGTTGCCGGCGGCCGTGCCGGGGCCGCGCCAGTAGTTCACTGCGCTGGCAAGGGCGTGCGCCCCGCAGGCCGCGCCGTCTATCTGCTGGTCATGCTGAACCGGCAGCAGAAGCGTTTCGGGTGGGGAAACGGCGGCGCCGAACATTTCGAAACTATTGGTCGAGGTCCGGCTGGCAAAGCTTGCCGGATCTGTACTGGGGTGGGTGGCGCAGGCGCTGAGGGTCAGCGACATGGCCGCAAACAGCGCCTGCGCTTTCATTTACAGAACGGATGCCACGACAACTACGAGGGCAACAAGGCCGATAATGGCCAGAACATTGTTGGTCGACATACCGCCCGTATAGTCGGCTGCTTCTTCCGGCGACATCACCTGAACTTCATAGCCCTGCTGCTGGTAGGACTGGACGGTTGCGATCTGCTCGTCGGACAGGCCGTAGCGCTGAAGATCGTTGGCGCTGAAGGTCTGGGCTTCCACGCTACGGAACGGCGACGGGGCTTCCTGGGCAAAAGCGGCGGCCGGGGTGGCGACCGACAGGGCCAGGCTGAGGGCAATAGCGGTAGGGACGCGGAGTTTCATGGGCAATCCTCTTGTGTTTTAATTGAGCAACATCCCAATGACGCGACTGCCTCCGGCTTGGGAGGCAATTTGTCACCGGCAGGTGCGAGCCCGAAACAATCCGGGTCACCCACTAACGCAGGGGACGCGCGCTTGTTCCCTCCGGTCTGGATTTTTTCGAATTTTTCGGGGGCAGACGATCGGGTCAAACCGCGAAATGTTTGGAGAGCTTCAGCCCCTGACCCTGATAGTTGGAGCCCTGGCCGCCATAGAGGTGCCGGGGCTTTTCCGTCATCGGCTCATAGATCAGCTTGGCGACCGGCTGGCCATGCTCAAGGATGAAGGGCACGTCGCGCGAGCGCACTTCCAGCACGGCGCGGCTGCCGCCCTTGTTGGTGCCGAAGCCCGGATCGAAGAAGCCGGCATAATGGGCGCGGAACTCGCCCAGTTCCGGCGCGATGGGAGCCATCTCGGCGGCCTCATTGGCGGGGACCTTCACGGTCTCGCGGCTGACGAGGATGTAGAATTCTTCGGGATTGAGGACGATGCGGCCGTTCTTCGGATAGACCGGTTCCCAGAACTGGCTGATCTCATGAGCGCCAAGGCCGCGCAGATCGACGACGCCGGAATGGGCTTTCGCCCGGTAGCCGGCGGGCTGGCCCGCGGGGGGCTCAAGGTCAATCGAGACGATCTTCTCGCGCAGGGTTTCAGGCTTCTTTTTTTTGAAGCGCAGCTGGGCGAGACGGTCTCCCGGGCGGACCTTGATCGGGAAGGTGCGCGGGCTGACCTCCAGATAAAGGGGCCCGGAATAGCCGGTGGGCACTTCATCGAAGGCCCGGCTGCGATTGGTGACGAGGCGTGTGAACACGTCGATCCGCCCTGTTGAGCTTTTCGGATTGGCCCGCGCCGAGAGGCCAGCGGGCAGGCGCAGGGATTCCTGCAGGGGTACGAGATAGACGCAGCCGGTTTCCAGAACGGCGCCTTCCTGGGTGAGGTCGATCCGGTGAAGATGGATGCCCGGCTCCTGCAGCATCTCTGCGACGGTGCGGTCCTTGCCGGGCAGGAAGCTGGCGCGCAGGCGGTAGGCATCCACGGCCAGGCGCAGATCGAGGCTGGCAGGCTGAATCTGGCCCGGTTCCGGGGCTTCCTCGCACCGGATTGCCCCGCTTTTCAGCAGGTCTTCAATCTCGAAGTCGGGGATAACCCCGCTAATATCAGCCATCACTTGCACCCTGTTGGGCTCAGGCATAAGACCCGCTGCTGGAAACACAAGGATCAGAGCCATGGCGGATGCACCCGGCAGCGGAAAGAAGGGCTGGAAGCCCGCGACCCAGGCGGTGCGCGGCGGCCTGATGCGATCCCAGCATGGCGAGATCTCCGAAGCCCTTTATCTGACGTCGGGCTATGCCTACGACTCGGCCGAACAGGCCATGCGCCGTATGGCCGGGGAAGAGGAAGGCTTTGTCTATTCCCGCTATGGCAGCCCGACCAATGAGATGCTGCAACAGCGCCTCTGCCTGATCGAAGGGGCTGAAGCGTGCCGGGTGACCGGCTCGGGCATGGGCGCGATTTCGTCTGCCATCCTGGCGCCGCTGAAAGCGGGCGACCGGGTGGTGGCGGCCACGGCGCTGTTTGGCTCCTGCCGCTGGATCATCGCCAACCAGATGCCGAAGTTTGGCATCGAGGCGGTGTTCGTGGACGGGGCAGACCTAGACGCCTGGAAGCGCGAGATCGGCAAGGGCTGCCAGCTGGTGCTGATCGAAAGCCCGGCCAATCCGCTGCTCGACGGGGTGGACATTGAAGCGGTCGCCAAGCTCGCCAAGGCGGCGGGCGCGCTGCTGGTGGTGGACAATGTGTTTGCCACGCCCGTGCTTCAGCGCCCGCTGGAAATGGGCGCCGATGTGGTCGCCTATTCGGCCACCAAACATATGGACGGGCAGGGCCGCGTTCTGCTCGGCGCGATCCTGACAGACGCCAAGCGCATGAGCGATGTCTACGATCCGTGGCTGCGCCATATGGGGCCGGCGGCGTCGCCGTTTAATGCCTGGGTGGTGCTGAAGGGCCTTGAGACGATGCAGCTGCGCGTCGAGGCGCAGAGCCGGACGGCGGCGCGCCTTGCTGACGCGCTGGCTGCGCATCCGGCGGTCAATGCCGTGCGCTATCCTCACCGCAAGGATCACCCGCATTACGAGGTCCACAAGCGCCAGATGAAGATGGGCGGCACACTGCTCGCGCTTTCGCTCAAAGGGGGGCAGGACGCCGCGTTCCGCTTCCTCAACGGGCTGCAGCTGGTCGATATCTGCAACAATCTGGGCGACACCAAATCGCTGGCCTGCCACCCCTCGACCACGACCCACCGGGCGCTCTCCGATGCCGAGCAGGCGGCGATGGGGCTTGACCGGAGCTGGATCAGATTGTCGGTCGGGCTGGAGGATGGCGACGATCTGGAAGCCGATCTGCTTGCCGCCCTTAACAGCTTGTGAACCTATGCCGGGGAAGGCTTGGACCATGGCAAGACGCCCCGCTCCTCCGCAGTATGAGGCCATCACAGATGGCGTCCGCATCCGTGTGCGGCCGAAATTCCTGCATGATGAATCCGAGCCCGCACGGGCGAAATTCATGTGGCAGTATACGGTGGAAGTGGAGAATGAGAGCAACCGGACCTGGACCATCGTGCGCCGGCACTGGAAAATCGTGGACTCGGCGGGCCGGCTTCAGGCGGTCGATGGCGAGGGCGTGATCGGACAGATGCCAACGGTCGGGCCGGGTCAGCGTTTCAGCTATACCTCCGGCGCCCCGCTGGCCACGCCATCGGGCATGATGACCGGCACCTATGACCTTGTGGACGAAGAGGGCGAAGAGATGGTGGCGCGGATTCCCGCCTTCTCGCTCGACAGCCCATACGACACCTCGCGCCCCAGCTGAGGCGCGGGCGCGCAGCCTGGTCTAGCGCCAGGCTTCCGGGCGGCCAGGCATCTGCTCGCCGAGTTTCAGAACCCTGAAATTGCGGCCCATCATATCCTCTGTGAACAGCTGGCTGAGATCGGACGGACCAAGCAGGCCCTGCCAGGCTTCAAGCTGGGCCGGGGCGGATTCGGCGAAGAGAACGGTTGAGCCGGTCTGGTCCACAACAATGGCGCCATACTCCTGCAGCGCGCGGGCGATCACCTTGGCGGCCGGGGAAAGGTTCGTGTTCTCGATGTCATAGGCCGGGTCGAGCTGGATGCGGGCCCCCATCGGCAGGCCGACAAGATTGGGCGCGGTGCCTTCGGGGGCTTCCAGCGCCATGCTGGCAGGCGAAACGAAGCTGCCGGTGCGCGGCGCAGGATAGGCGATGGCGAGGGCATGGTCGATGCGGCCCGCCTTGATCTCGTCGAGGCGGATCAGGCCCGCAATCAGCGGAACGCCCGAGGGGCGGGGAGAGGCCGACAGGTTGGTGTCGGGCGCCGTCATCCAGGGGGCGGCAACGCCTGTTCCCTTGAGGTCGACTTCGGCGCCGAAGGAGGTGCCCCAATACCCTGTTTCCGGGTCCTGGGCGCCCTGTTTCATCTCCCAGGCCCGGCCGGCGAAGGGGTCGATCATGGCGAGATAGGCGGTGCTGCCTTCCGGGCCGGGCGGCACGGCGAAGACGGGCGCCGGAATACGCGTGCCCGGCGCGAAGCCGCGTCCGTAATGGCCTTGGAAGTAAGGGAAGACCTTCTTCTTCGGCGTCTTGGCGGCGTCGATGTAGTAGGTTGCCACCGAATAGACCGGCATGTTGATGGCCAGCGGGCTGTGGCTGGCAAAATCCTCGATCAGGATTTCGGACAGCGGGTCAATCATCGCGTCCGCGGGGATCTTTGTGTTCCAGGGGCTTTCCGCGGAGAAGGGGCGCCAGCCTGCGGGCGCTTCGGCAGCCGCAGCGATCTCTGCCGGCGTCGGGGGGGCGGCTGTTGCCGATTTTGTGTCGAATCCGGTCTGCGCGCAGGCCGTAACGGCCAGAACCGACAGCGCGGCAGCAAGTTTGAAGCCTGATTTCAGCATGTTTCCCTCCTGGGGACAGGTATCTTCCCGTCCGCAGGCAAGAAACAGGCCAATTAAGAAGCCGGGCCCCGCGAGAGACCCGGCTTCAAGGTTAATCGGGCGCGGGGAAGCGGCCGGATTCAGAGAACGTCAAGCATCTCCGCAACGAGGGGGTGGCGGACTACATCGGCTGCTTCCAGCCGGATGACCGAGGCCCCGGAAAGGGCTTCCAGCTTGTCAGCCGCTTTGGCGAGGCCGGAGAATTCCGGCAGCAGGTCTGACTGGTTCGGGTCACCGGTGATGACCATGGTGGAGTGCCAGCCAAGCCGGGTGAGCAGCATTTTCAGCTGGGTGTAGGTGCAGTTCTGGGCCTCGTCGATGACGATGAAGGCGTTGTTGAGCGTGCGCCCGCGCATGAAGCCGATGGGGGCGATCTCGATGACGCCTTCGGTCAGCATGTGTTTCAGCTGCGCCGGAGAGAGGCGGTCTGACAAAGCGTCGTAAAGCGGGCGGAGGTAGGGGGCGAGCTTGTCTTCCATGCCGCCGGGCAGGAAGCCAAGCTGCTCGCCCGCCTCAACCGCCGGGCGGGAGAGCACGATCTTGGAGACGCGGCCTTTCTGCAGGGCTTCAACCGCCTTGCAGATGGCCAGATAGGTCTTGCCGGTGCCTGCCGGGCCGAGGGCGCAGACGAGCGCATGGCTGTCCATGGCGGCCATCAGCTGGGCCTGGTTTTCGGAGCGGGGCTTCACCGTTTTCTGATAGCGCTGGGTGCGCTCCTGCGGGGCCGTCACGTTTGTAACCGGATGGGCATCGTCCGGGTGCCAGCCGCGCCCGCCTTCTATGGCGTGGAGATGGGGTCCCTTGCTGCCGCGTGCCGGCTCGTCGAACCAGGCTGAAGAGCGCACTTCTGAAGCGGCTTTCAGGCGTTTGGCAGGATTACGTTTACCCATGGGAGGCCTCCTTGCTTGCAGGCATGAAAAAAGCCGCTGGCAGGAATGCGCAGCGGCCCGGTGGAACGTAGGAAGGGCAAGGCGCCGATCTTGAAGGCGGCGAGCCCGTATCCGGGAGGAACACCCCCGGTGGTGAGGTATGAATGGGCACGAATCGAGCCATTGCCTCTCCGAATCTACGTTGCTTATAGAATAGCAGGATTATCGGACGGTTAAGTGACATTCCGTGAGCGTAACGAATTGGCGGGCAGCAGGAGATTGATATGGCGATTTACGAGATTGACGGGGTGGCGCCGCAATTGCCGGGCGAGGGCAGGTTCTGGATTGCTCCGAGCGCGGAAGTGATGGGCAATGTGGTGCTGAAGGAGAACGCCTCGGTCTGGTATGGCTGCGTCCTGCGGGGGGATAATGACCCTATTATCATTGGAGAAAATTCCAACATCCAGGATCTGACGGTGATCCACACTGACATTGGCGCGCCGGTGACGATCGGGAAGAACGTCACCGTCGGGCACCGGGTGATCCTGCATGGCTGCGAGATTGGCGACGACACGCTGATCGGGATGGGATCGACGATCCTCAACCGGGTCAAGATTGGGCGGAATTGCATCATCGGGGCTAATGCCCTGATTCCGGAAGGAAAAGAGATCCCTGACAACTCGCTGGTGATGGGCGCGCCGGGAAAAGTGGTCAAAGATGTATCAGAGGTCCAGCTTCAGGTGATCCGGATGTCTGCGATCCACTATGTCGAGAACTGGCAGCGCCATTCCAGGGGCATCAAGCGTATCGGCTGAGCCTTTTCGCGGACACTATCAGGACAAATCCGGACAGATCCGGACACTTTCGGACATTTCCGGACAGGTCAGGTCAGGTAAGGGGCGCGTTCCAGACGGGACGCACCGCCTCTGCCATGTCTTCCTCAAAGCCGACCCAGCCGAGGCGGGCCTCGCGGGTCTGCAGGACGAAGACCTGCGCCGTCTTCGGCAGGGCCTCGGCGAGGGCGGCACGCACCTGCGAGAGGGAGCGGGCCGAGCGCAGCAGGAAGGTGCCGGGGATGGGCTGCATATGCTTGCCGAGCGCGTCGAGGCAGGCGGGCAGGTCGCGCCAGAGCGCGGCTTCGGCCGGGGCAGGCGCACGGGCGGTGATCAGGTAGTTGGCCGCTTCGGCCCGGCGCCGGGCCCGCTCGGCAAAGGCGGGGGCGAGCGCTTCGGCCAGCCGGGGCGTGTCACGGATCGGCAGGAAGGGCTGCTGATCGCCGCCAGAGATCTGCGAGGCGGCATGGAGCCGGCCCTCGATGACGAATTGCTGGATCTGGCCGAGCGTGTAGGGCCCGTGGGCCTCGCCGCCAGCGAGCACACGCCAGATGGCGGGGTCTATGCGGGAAAGGTCGACCGGCGCAGAATCCGGGCCCGGCGGCTGGCCGGTAACCTGTTTCACCCGGCGGCCAAGACCCTCTGCCATCAGTTGGAGGGGGCCGGTTTCTGCCCGTGGACATAGCGGACGGCGAACTTGTTGCCGGCAACGCGGACAACTTCGCCGACGAGATTGCCGACGGTGACGCGTTCCCCCACGAAAGGCGGCTTGCCGGCGGTTTCAAAGGCGGCGCCGGTGAGGGAGATGTCGGTCACGCTACACTGGAGCTGGCGGCCATCGGCCAGATTGACGATGGCTTCGCCGCTGGCGCTGTAGCGTATTTCGCCGCGCTCTTCCTCAAGGCCGAGCTTGTCGCGGTTGAGCAGCCAGGTGAGCCGGTCGGCGAGCTTGTCGCGCTTGTGGGTGGAGGTGTGGAAGCGGACGGCAAAGCCTTCGGGGGAGACGCGCACCACATTGGCGACAACCCGGCCGACTTCATCGAAATAGCACACGACCTGCTCATCAAGGCCAGGGCGCTCGGATGAGACGATGAACGCGCCGTCGCAGGAGATGTCGGCGGTGCTGAGCACATGGTCTTCATGATCGCCGATCAGGAAGCGTCCGGTCAGTTTCAGTTCAACGCGTTTGAACCCGCGGCGGTCACGGGCGGAAAGCCGTCCAGACTCAGCGTCTTGGGATTGGGCGAGCGGTCGCGTCATTAAGGCTACTTCCTGCTTGGCCGATTGCGCTCAACCCAACGCAATGCAGGCAATATGTCACGTCTGACAGATAGTTCATGATCGTTGACAATTTCTTGCGCGCACGGGTGAACAAGATAGTTTACGGCTAACAATCAAAGCGGCCGGCCGCCGGGAGGAAAACAAGATGGACAGCTTCGACTATATTATCGTCGGTGCCGGCAGCGCGGGATGCGTGCTGGCAAACCGCCTCTCGGCAGACCCTTCCGTAAGGGTATGCCTGATCGAGGCGGGCAAGAAGGACACCTCGCTTATGGTTAAGATGCCTGCCGGGGTCGGCGGGTTGATCAAGCAGGCGAACGACCACAACTGGGGCTTCTTCACCGAGCCGCAGCAGCATATGGAAAACCGCCGCCTCTACTGGCCGCGCGGCAAGGGCTGGGGCGGCTCCTCCTCGATCAATGGCATGGTGTATATCCGGGGCCATGCGGGCGACTATGACCTCTGGGGCCAGATGGGCCTGAAGGGCTGGAGCTTTGCCGATGTGCTGCCCTATTTCCGCAAGTCGGAAAGCTATGAGGGCGGCGCCAATGCGTTTCATGGCGGCAGCGGCCCGCTGAACGTGACCGAGAGCCCGCTTTCCGGGCCGGTCTACCAGGCCTTCATCGATGCCGGCCGGGAAGCGGGCTATCCGGTTACGGAAGATTTCAACGGCGCCAGCCAGGAAGGCTTTGGCCGCTATCAGCGCACGATCTTCAAGGGCGGGCGCTGGAGCGCGTCCTTTGCCTATCTGCGCCCGATCGAGAACCAGCGGCCCAACCTCAAGATCATCTCCACCGGCGTGGTAACGCGCGTGGTGATCGAGAAGGGCAGGGCCGTGGGCGTGGAAGTGGCCGAAGGCAAGGGGCGCATTGCCCGGCAGATCCGCGCTGACCGCGAAGTGATCCTCTCAGCGGGCGCGGTGCAGTCTCCGCAGATCCTGCAACTCTCCGGCGTGGGTGATCCGGACGTTCTGAAGCGCCATGGCATCGAGACGAAGGTCAAGTCCACCGGCGTGGGCCGCAATCTTCAGGACCATCTCGATGTAACGGTGATCCATGACATGCCGGTGCCGCTATCGGCCTATTCGTTGCAGAAGGGCATCAAGAAGCTCGGCGTGGGCCTGCAATACCTCTATAACCAGACTGGTCCGGGGGCGGATAATTTCCTGCAGGCGGGCGCGTTCCTCTCCTCACGGCCGGGCCTGGCCATGCCGGACATTCAGCTGCACCTCGTCAATGCCATCATGATGGACCATGGCAATGCCGGGCCGGAGAAGGACGGCTATACGGTTCACGCCTGCCAGCTGCGCCCGGAAAGCCGGGGCAGCGTGCTGCTGGCATCCAATGATCCGTTTGCCCATCCGGCGATTGACCCGAACTATCTGGCCACGGAGGAAGATCGCCGCGTGATGCGCGAAGCGGTGAAGATGGTGCGCGAGGTGTGCCGCCAGAATGCGCTGAAAGCCTATACGGGCGGGGAAATCCTGCCGGGCGCTTCGGTGAAGACCGATGCGGAGATTGACGCCTTCATCCGGCAGAAGGGCGAGACGATCTATCACCCGGTTGGCACGGTTTCGATGGGTCCGACCGAGGCAAGCCCGGTGGACGGCGAGCTGCGCGTGCGCGGCGTGGACGGCCTGCGCGTGGTTGATGCCTCGGTGATGCCGACGCTTGTGGGCGGCAATACCAACGCGCCGACCATCATGGTGGCGGAGAAAGCCGCCGACATGATCCTGGGCAAGCCCGCCATGGCACGCGAGGAGCCGGCGCTGGCGGGGGCATGAAAACGCAGCGCTCTTGACGGATGTATCATGAAATGATACGCATCTTCAGGTGATACAGAGCACCAAAGGTGACCTGATCGGGCAGGTTATTGCGGGAAAGCCGGGCAAGGGC
This sequence comes from Hyphomonas sp., assembly GCF_013823385.1. Lineage (GTDB taxonomy): Bacteria > Pseudomonadota > Alphaproteobacteria > Caulobacterales > Hyphomonadaceae > Hyphomonas. Next base: position 10,643 of record NZ_PNMA01000028.1, on the reverse strand, counting down.
TTTCCCTCAAACCTGTTCAGGGTTGCCGTCCGGAAGGTCGCGATGCTTCAGGCTGCGCACACGCTGGAAGACCTTCGTGTGCCGCCCGCCAACAGGCTGGAGGCCCTGAGGGGCGACCGTGCGGGGCAGCATTCGATCCGGATCAATGATCAGTGGCGCATCTGTTTCATCTGGGGCGAAAATGGCCCTGAAGACGTTGAGATCGTGGATTATCATTGAAAGGAGACAGGTGATGACGACCCTTAAAGTGCCAGTCCATCCCGGCGAAATTCTCCGCTATGAGTTTCTTGAGCCGATGGGCCTCAGCCCGATCCGGCTGGCCAGGCACATCCGCGTGCCGCGCACGCGGATCGAGCGACTGATCAAGGAAGAAACATCCATGACCATCGACACGGCCAAGCGTCTTGCGCGGGCCTTCGGCACGAGTGTCGAGTTCTGGATGAACCTGCAGATGAGCTATGATCTGCTCAAGGCCGAGGCGGATATTGATGTTTCGGATATCGAGCCGCTCGCGGCCGCTTGAAACAGAGAGCGTGAAACCTGGCGCGGGGCGCGGAGATTATGGGGATCTCGCGCTCCGCCCGGTGATACGCGCCATTCTGGCGCGCTCAGCCCCCTGATCACCGGCGAGGCCAGGCTTCACGCAGGCTGCCCTTGCGGGCAGAGCCTGTTGTTTCAGTTCGAGGCCACCAGGCGCAGCTTCGGGCCGACGCGGCGGGTATCTGGCGGCACGATCATCGAGACGCGGTGGCGGAAGACCGGCTGGCCGTTGAGCGCGCCTTCGCTGCTGAGGGTCTGGTAGAGGCCCAGCATCCGGTTGCGCGTGGCGCCGGCCGTACCGGCCGAGAGCGGCATCAGGGTGACTTCCAGCTCCGCGCGGGCGCCCGAAAGGGTTTCGCCGCGCCCGCGGATCACGCCGGGGCCACCATCCAGGCGGATCGCCTCAAGGCAGGCATCGACCATCACGCGGTCCGGGCCGGTCCAGAGATCGAGGAAATTGTGATTCGAGAGGCGGCGGCCCACCAGGGAGGTGACGGCGTCGCCTGCGGTGCGCACCAGCCAGGTGCGGTCGTCCATCAGTTCGAGCACGAAAATGCGGTCGATCAGGTCTTCATGCTCGGCCACATTGGGGCCGGCAGCGGCGTGCATGTCCGGCTCCGATTGCATGCGGCGCCAGGCGTCCAGCAGGACACGGGTATTCGGGTGGATCGAGTGCTCGACCATGTTCTGGATTGCTCCTGATGTTCCATCGGGCCAAGGGGAGGCCCTCTCCGGCTCCTCAATCGCAATAATTGTTCCAGTTCGCCGGCAGCGGCTGAATTCACGCCATGAGGGAATAAACGTGCGCGCCGCCGCTGTTTCCTACGCTTCAGGGGGAAGAATTGGCGCAGCAGGACGCCGGGAAGGCGAAGCTGTGCCTCAGGCTGGAAGCGGGGGCGTTTCAGCCCGGAACAGCTGCGCCAGGGTTACGGCCATTGCGCCGCCGGGTTGCCTGAGGGTGAGACTTGCCTCGCCGCGAATCTGCCGATTACAATCTCTTCATACTAATAAGAAACTCTGCCGGCGCCTGCGGTCCCCACCGGGCAGGGCGATGGCCAACCTCCATCAGCAGAATCTCCCAGGAAGGAAACTCCACGTGTCAAAATCTGAAATGACGCCATCGGGCCGCAAGGCTCTGAGCGCCATGCTTTGCCTTGGCGTTGGTCTCAGCGCCCTGACGGCTGCCGCCCCGGCGCTGGCCCAGGAACAGGAAGCCGCCGAAGAAACCCGTACCATGCAGACCGTGACGATCACGGCCACCAAGCGCGAACAGACGCTGCAGGATGTGCCGATCGCGGTGTCCGTGGTGGACGATGCCACCATCGAGCGGGCGGCGATTGTTGACCTCAACGACCTGCAGTCGATCATTCCGTCGCTGCGCGTGGGCCAGCTGCAGTCTTCGGCCAACACCAACTTCGTGATCCGCGGCTTCGGCAACGGGGCCAACAATGCCGGGATCGAGCCGTCGGTGGGTGTCTTCATTGATGGCGTCTACCGGTCGCGCTCTGCCTCGCAGATTTCCGACCTGCCGAACATCGAGCGGGTGGAAGTGCTGCGCGGGCCGCAATCGACCCTGTTTGGCAAGAACGCGTCAGCCGGCGTGATCTCGGTCGTTACCAAGAAGCCGCAATATGAGTTTGGCGGCGTGGTTGATGGCACGATCAGCAACGAGAATGGCTACCGGGTGAATGGCTATGTCACCGGGCCGCTGGCGGAAAACCTCGCCGGCGCCGTGGGCGTGACCTACAACAAGCGCGACGGCTATGTCGAAGATATCGGCACGGGAACGAAAACCAACGAACGCAACCGCTGGGGCATCCGCGGCGACCTGCTGTTCGAACCGAATGTGAACACGTCTTTCCGTCTGATGGCGGACTATGACCAGATCGACGAGCTGTGCTGCGCTGCGGCCAACGTCGTCAACGGGCCGACGGGCGCCATCGTGCAGGCTCTGGGCGGGCAGATCGTTGCGGAAGATCCCCACAGCTACCGCGTGGCGTATAACCTTCCGTCCACGAACAAGATCGACAATGGCGGGGCATCGTTCCAGGCTGACTTCGATCTGGAGACCGTGCGCCTGACCTCGATCACGGCGTACCGGATGTCGAAGCTCGACACCAACCAGGATTCCGATTTCACCGGCGCGAACCTGCTGGCAGAAAACTCCAACAAGACCGACATCGACACCTTCACCCAGGAAATCCGCCTGACCTCGACGGCGGGCGAGCGGTTCGACTGGATGCTGGGCGCGTTCTATTTCGATGAAAAGGTCGATATCGAGAACGGCCTCTTCTATGGCAACGACTATCGCAACTATGCCAACGCCCTGGCAGGGGGGCTGAACCCCAATACCGGCACGATCACCGACATTCTGGCAGGCGTCGAAAGCGTGCTGGGCCTGCCGGTGGGCACCACCTTTGCCCAGGCAGGGCAGGGGCTTGCCGAATCCTATGGCCAGGACAACACCGCCTGGTCTCTCTTCGGGACACTGGACTTTCATGTCACTGAGCGCCTGACGGCAACCGTCGGCCTCAACTATACCGAAGACAAGAAGGATGCGTATGGCCGCGTGAACGCGACGGACGCCCTTTCGGCGGTCGACTTCGTGGCGGCTGGCCAGCAGGTGATCCTCGGCCAGGCCCTGATCAACGCAGGTGTTGATCCGACCAATCCGGCTGCCGTGGGCGCTTTTGCGCAGGCCAACCCGGCGATCTTTGCCGGCATGCAGCAATTTGCGACAGCCAATGCGACGAACCCGGCGGTCAACCCGTTCCTGGCCCTTCAGCCGCTGCAGTTCCTGCCGCCGTTCCTGAACTTCCCCAACTCGGTCGAAAGCGGCCAGACGAAGGATTCGGCAACGACCTACACGCTGCGCCTTGCCTATGACCTCAACGACAACCTCAATACTTATGTGTCGTATGCCACCGGCTTCAAGGCGACGTCCTGGAACCTGTCGCGCGACTCGCGCCCCTTCGCGCGGGACTTCATCCCCGGTTCGCCGGTGACGAGCCCGGCAGGATCGCCGATTCGCAATGCCGGCCTCGCCCTGCCGAACCTGACGACCGGCACCCGCTATGCCGGGCCGGAGGATGCGGCCGTGTTCGAGGTGGGCCTGAAGGGCGTCTATTCGACCGTGGCTTTCAATCTCGCCTATTTCGACCAGACGATCGAAGGCTTCCAGTCGAACGTGTTCACGGGCACGGGCTTCGCGCTGGCCAATGCCGGCAAGCAGTCCAACAAGGGTCTGGAATTCGACGTGACCTGGAACCCGGTCAATAATCTGCAGCTGATGGTGGCCGGTACGCTTCAGGATCCGAAGTATGACAGCTTCCCGAATTCGGCGAGCGGCGACCTTTCCGGCCAGAAGCCCTATGGCATTCCGGAAGTGGCTACCTCCACGGCGGCGACCTACTTCTTCGATGTGGCCGGCTGGGACGCCTATGTCCGCGGCGACTGGCAGTATGAAAGCGCCGTTGACCATTTCGACAGCGACATCGAGCAGGCCGCCTTTGGCGAGCAGAAGAAGGTCAATACCTTCAATGCCTCGACCGGCTTCAGCAATGATGACGGCCTCGGCGTGACGCTGTGGGTGCGCAACGTGTTCAACGACGAATATATCACGACCGCATTCCCGGCCGTGGCGCAGTCTGGCTCCTATATGGGCTATCCCGTCGCGCCCCGTTCCTATGGCGTGACGCTGCGCAAGACGTTCTGAGACGGCCCTGGCCAGTGATTCTTCAGGAAGCCCCGCCTCGCTGGCGGGGCTTTTCTTTTGGGATCAGCGCTGCCGGGTGGCTCTCAGGGCGAATATCGCCCCGGCCAGCACGGCCACTTCAAAGGCGACAAAGCCGATATACACGCTGGTGGGCGCCGGGCCGAGGAGCAGGGCAAAGCCGCGCGCGAACACATAGCCCCCCATATATACAATGAGAAACCAGATCGCCGGCAGCCGGAAGGCGGACTGCAGCGCCCCGGCTGCGCAGAGCAGGGCGGCGGCCAGGCTGACCCCGCCATAGATGCCCCGCAGCTCGTAAGCGCCATTGGGGCCGCCGACGGCGACGCCGAGGTTTTCGGCCATGCCGATGGGATTGGCCAGCGAGACGGCCCCGAAGAGGGCGAAAAGGGCCGCGACGAGCCCGAGAAACAGCTTCACGTACATAAGAGAGGAACTAGTTTCAGCGCGCGGCGAGGCAAATTTAACATTCACGCCTACATGAAAGAGCGTGTGGCAGACCGATTCTGGCCGCGAGTAGTGAGGAATTTGGGATGCAATCTGCTCAAAAGCGCCCGCCGATCATCAATGCGCCGCTGCCGCTGACCGCTTTTGCGCTGCTGCTGATTGCGTTGCATGGGGCCCGCGTCTTCGCTCCGCAGGAGCTGGAAATCGCGGCGCTGTATCATGGAGCGCTGTTTCCGGAACGCTTCTGGGGGTGGATTGGCGGCCCGGTTCTGCTGCCAGGCGTGGCGCCGCCCTATGCCGGATGGCTGAGCGCGATGGCACCCTTTGTGCTCAGCACGCTGCTGCACGGAGACTGGTTTCACGTTATCCTGAACGCCGTTTTCATGATCGCCATCGGCAAGCCGGTGCTGGAAATGCTCTCGGCTTTGCGCGGCGGATATGGCGTTGGCGCCGTCGCCATGTTCTTTGTACTGATTTTCCTTTCCCAGGCCGGGGGCGGACTGGTTTACCTGCTGCTCAACAATCCCAGCGGGCCCATCGCGGTGGGCGCCTCGGGCGGGATCAGTGGCCTGATGGGGGCGTTTTTCCTCATGCGGGAAGGAGCGGGGGCGCGGGTTCTCTCGCGCAATTTCCTCACCGTGACGAGCATCTTCATGGTGGCAAACCTGCTGTTTGCCTTTGTCGGTCCGGCGCTTCTGGGGGCATCCATCGCCTGGGAAGTGCATGCCGGCGGCTATGTCGCCGGGGCGCTTTTTGCCCGTGTGCTGATTTGGAACGCTCTGCGCAAACTTGATATATAAGCGGAAACAGGGCGTTTAACGCCGAATTCATGGGAGTCGCTTCGCGTTCCCGGTTATGGTATCTTCCATCATGGTGAGACGGCCTGAAGGCCGCCGCTGCGATGGAGGACCGGAATGATCATTGAACAGATTCTCAACGACAAGGGCCGTGAAGTCATCACGCTGCGGGCCGATGATACGCTGCGCGAAGCGGCGCGGCTGCTGGATGAACGGCGGATCGGCGCGGTCGTGACGCTGGACGCTGACGGCGAGATCGTCGGTGTGCTGTCGGAACGCGATATCGTGCGGCAGTTCGCCAGGGAGGGGGCGGCGGCCCTCGAGATGAATGTTGGCAACGCCATGACGCGGGCCGTGATCACCATCACGGCGGAAGCCCCCATCGACCAGGCGCTGCAGCTGATGACCGACCGGCGCATCCGGCATCTTCCCGTTGTGCGCAACAACCGGCTGACCGGCTTTGTCTCCATCGGGGATCTGGTGAAATGGAAGATCGCCGAGACAGAGGCTGAGGCCCAGGCGATGAAGTCTTACCTCTCCGCCCAGTTCTGAGCCTTTTCCACAAACAGCAGTGAATCTGTGAATTTCGCAGAATGAGGGCTTGTGGTTCTCAGGCGGCACCGATACATCGCGGCCTTCGCTGAGCCGGGCGGCAACAAACGGCCCAGCGATGACCGCCCTGCGGTCGCCGAACGGAAGAAAAGGGGTTGCCCTTTACACCGAACAGCGGCTATATGTGCGGTTCTCCCGAACGCCCGAGCAAATGGGCCGAGACAATCGGCACAGGAGTTCTGTTCGCTCTGAAAATCAGGCTTCACGCCAAGGTGTGGAATTCTGAAAGAGGGGTGAGAAAAGGGTTGACGGGAGAAACGGTGGCCCTAAAAGCCGCCGCTTCCCGAACGCCCGAATGGATGGGCCGAGATGATCGGCCAGGAAGTTCAGTTCGCTAAAATCCGGTGGCTCTAACAGGCTGTGGAAAAGCGAAAAAAGAGGTTGACGGGAAATGCGGTGGTTATACAAGCCGCCGCTTCCCGGACGCCCCAACAAACGGGCCGAGACTTGATCGGCCAGGGAGTTGTGTTCGCTAAAATCTGGTGGTTCTGACGAACTGCAGAAGAGCGAAAAAAGGTGGTTGACGGGAAATTAGGCGGCTGTATAAGCCGCCACTTCCGGACGGGGCCGCAGGCTTCCAACGGGCACCAAATTCGAGCTTCGGCTCACGCTGTTTGACATCGTAAGAGATAGGAAGAGAAACGCAGGCGGCGTGATGGCTTGCGGACATCGCAAGATGTCCAAACGATCACGACGATGTGTTTCTTGAGAATTCTTTTTTCCATCGGGAAGGCTTCGGTCTTCCTTTTGTTTAAAAGGGTTCTCGTCAAAGAACGCAATACTTATGCTTATACAGCAAAGTAACCGTCCATATTCCAATGGATGGTTCGTCAGATCAAAACTCAACTTGAGAGTTTGATTCTGGCTCAGAACGAACGCTGGCGGCAGGCCTAACACATGCAAGTCGAACGATATAGTGGCAGACGGGTGAGTAACGCGTGGGAACGTACCTTTCACTACGGAATAGCTCTGGGAAACTGGTGGTAATACCGTATACGCCCTTAGGGGGAAAGATTTATCGGTGAAAGATCGGCCCGCGTTGGATTAGCTAGTTGGTGAGGTAATGGCTCACAAAGGCGACGATCCATAGCTGGTCTGAGAGGATGATCAGCCACACTGGGACTGAGACACGGCCCAGACTCCTACGGGAGGCAGCAGTGGGGAATCTTGCACAATGGGCGAAAGCCTGATGCAGCCATGCCGCGTGAATGATGAAGGCCTTAGGGTTGTAAAATTCTTTCGTCAGGGATGATAATGACCGTACCTGAAGAAGAAGCCCCGGCTAACTTCGTGCCAGCAGCCGCGGTAATACGAAGGGGGCTAGCGTTGTTCGGAATTACTGGGCGTAAAGCGCACGTAGGCGGACTTTTAAGTCAGGTGTGAAATCCCGGGGCTCAACCTCGGAACTGCATTTGAAACTGGAAGTCTGGAGATCAGGAGAGGTTAGCGGAATACCGAGTGTAGAGGTGAAATTCGTAGATATTCGGTGGAACACCAGTGGCGAAGGCGGCTAACTGGACTGATACTGACGCTGAGGTGCGAAAGTGTGGGGAGCAAACAGGATTAGATACCCTGGTAGTCCACACCGTAAACGATGAGAGCTAGTTGTTGGCAGGCATGCCTGTCGGTGACGCAGTTAACACATTAAGCTCTCCGCCTGGGGAGTACGGCCGCAAGGTTAAAACTCAAAGAAATTGACGGGGGCCCGCACAAGCGGTGGAGCATGTGGTTTAATTCGAAGCAACGCGCAGAACCTTACCTACCCTTGACATGTCCAGTATGGTTTCCAGAGATGGATTCCTTCAGTTCGGCTGGCTGGAACACAGGTGCTGCATGGCTGTCGTCAGCTCGTGTCGTGAGATGTTGGGTTAAGTCCCGCAACGAGCGCAACCCTCATCCTTAGTTGCCATCACGTTTGGGTGGGCACTCTAAGGAAACTGCCGGTGGCAAGCCGGAGGAAGGTGGGGATGACGTCAAGTCCTCATGGCCCTTACGGGTAGGGCTACACACGTGCTACAATGGCAGTGACAATGGGATAATCCCAAAAAGCTGTCTCAGTTCGGATTGTCGTCTGCAACTCGACGGCATGAAGGTGGAATCGCTAGTAATCGTGGATCAGCATGCCACGGTGAATACGTTCCCGGGCCTTGTACACACCGCCCGTCACATCATGGGAATTGGTTCTACCCGAAGACGGTGAGCTAACTTCGGAGGCAGCCGGCCACGGTAGGATCAGTAACTGGGATGAAGTCGTAACAAGGTAGCCGTAGGGGAACCTGCGGCTGGATCACCTCCTTTCTAAGGATGCAACAGATTGCTTTACTCACGTGAAGCTCTGCTGCCCTTATTCAAAGCCTTCTTATGAAGGCAAACATATGCGGCTGTCGCGCCGTCTCCGTTTCTCTTCCTTCGTTCGTAATGCCTGGCGGCATCTGGCTGCCTGGGTATAAGCGAGCCCCGCGGGCGCTAGCGCCTGTCTTCGACTTTGGCTGCGGCGGCCGCCTGGTCTGCCTGGCTGAAGGGCCGGTAGCTCAGGTGGTTAGAGCGCACGCCTGATAAGCGTGAGGTCGGAAGTTCAACTCTTCCTCGGCCCACCATCGAAGTTACAAGGGGTAAGCGAGACTGGCCGAGAGCCAGCGACAGGAACCACGGGGCCATAGCTCAGTTGGGAGAGCGCCTGATTTGCATTCAGGAGGCCGTCGGTTCGACTCCGTCTGGCTCCACCATCCTGTCTCACGAACGAAAGAAGTTATCTGGTTTCCGGAGCCCATTGGGGTTCCGGGATGTTTGTTATCGTAAGGGAAAGACTGATCCGGCCGCGCGCCTCATAAACCCCCACAGGGTTTTGGCGTTGCTGCTTCAGCCGATAGAGCGTGCTTGGCAACAGGCGTGCTTCAAAGGGTCAGTCTGCAAGAAACCAACAATGTCTGACTGAAACTCTGTGCAAGTGAAGCGTTCTGCGCTTTCCACTGCACATGGGTTTTATGAGATCAAGCGTCAAAAGGGCATCCGGGGGATGTCTTGGCGGTAAGAGGCGATGAAAGACGTGGCACTCTGCGATAAGCACCGGGGAGGCGAGAGCACCCTTTGATCCGGTGATTTCTGAATGGGGAAACCCACCTCCGAGATGTTGGATAATTCGAGCGCTTCGGCGCTCGACATGTCTGACATTTCAATAGTGAGGTATTTTAAACTGAATACATAGGTTTAAAAAGCGAACCCGGGGAATTGAAACATCTGAGTACCCGGAGGAAAGGACATCAATTGAGACTCCGTTAGTAGTGGCGAGCGAACGCGGACCAGGCCTGGTCTGAAACAAGGAGAAGCATCTGGGAAGGTGCGCCATAGTGGGTGATAGCCCCGTATCCGTAAAATGAAGACCTTTTAGAGTAGGGCGGGACACGTGAAATCCTGTCTGAAAATGGGGGGACCACCCTCCAAGCCTAAGTACTCCTTACCGACCGATAGTGAACAAGTACCGTGAGGGAATGATGAAAAGAACCCCGATGAGGGGAGTGAAACAGATCCTGAAACCGGATGCCTACAAGCTGAGGGAGCTCTTCGGAGTGACCTCGTACCTTTTGTATAATGGGTCAACGACTTAGTGTTGCGTGCAAGCTTAAGCCGTTAGGTGTAGGCACAGCGAAAGCGAGTCTGAATAGGGCGACTGAGTACGTAGCATTAGACCCGAAGGCAAGTGATCTAGGTATGGGCAGGCTGAAGGTGCGGTAACACGCACTGGAGGGCCGAACCGTTGAATGTTGAAAAATTCTCGGATGACCTGTGCCTAGGGGTGAAAGGCCAATCAAACTTGCTGATAGCTGGTTCTCCGCGAAATCTATTTAGGTAGAGCGTCACGGTTGAGACTCCAGGGGGTAGAGCACTGAATGGGCTAGGGGTCCTTACCGGATTACCAAACCTTATCAAACTCCGAATACCTGGAAGTTATACGTGGCAGACACACGGCGGGTGCTAACGTCCGTCGTGAAAAGGGAAACAACCCAGACCGCCGATTAAGGCCCCCAAGTCATAGCTAAGTGCGAAACGATGTGGGATTGCTGAGACAATCAGGAGGTTGGCTTAGAAGCAGCCATCCTTTAAAGAAAGCGTAACAGCTCACTGATCAAGCGATCCTGCGCGGAAAATGTATCGGGACTAAAGTTATGCGCCGAAATCGCGGGCTCGTAAGAGCGGTAGCGGAGCGTTCCGTAAGCCGATGAAGGTGAACCGTGAGGTTTGCTGGAGGTATCGGAAGTGAGAATGTTGACATGAGTAGCGACAAAGAGGGTGAGAGACCCTCTCGCCGAAAGTCCAAGGGTTCCTGCGTAAAGCTAATCTGCGCAGGGTTAGCCGGCCCCTAAGGTCAGGCCGAAAGGCGTAGCCGATGGGAACCACGTTAATATTCGTGGGCCGAGGGATGAGTGACGGATTCCGAAAGCTGTACAAACTTACTGGATTGTGAGTGCAGCCTGGGGGTCCCTGGAAATAGCCTCCCTATTAGACCGTACCCTAAA
>NZ_PNMA01000027.1 GCF_013823385.1 Hyphomonas sp. | reverse complement strand
CGACATGGCAGGGAGTATACATCCGTTCCCGGAGGGGGTGGATGAAATTCCTGGAAATCGCGGTTTTGCTGCAGGTGCAGCGGGAATTTTGTTGGATAGGCTTCGTTTTTGCGGAGAGGGGCCCCACCCGCTGCTCGGGCAATCGCGGTGCGATTGCTTATCCTCGCAGCCCCCACATCCATGGGGAGGGGACCTGTTGCGTTTGGGGAGCGGGACGGTTTCGGCGAAGAGTGACTTGCCCCCTCCCCGCTGGCGGGGAGGGTTGGGGTGGGGTGGTTATCCGCTTGAAACGCCATTGGAGGTTTTTCCGGAAAGCTCCAAAAAACTCCAACGGCGCTCCAGGGACAGATCTGGACAAATCCGGACAATCCCGGACACTTCCCGGACGCCCCCTTCCCCCTGGGGGCATTCCTGACTAGGCTTTGGGCCGTTGAGGGAAATCTGCTTGAAGGGGCGCTGCCATGATGATCCGCCGGAGTTTGCTTGTTGCCGTGATGGCGCTGGGGCTGGCCGCGTGTGGCGGGGAGAAGCCCGAAGAGGGCGGCGGCCCGAGGGAGCTGCGCCCGGACAATGGGGCGGCGGTTTCTACCGCGAGCGCCGTGACCGGCCTGCCGGTGGGCGAGTTGCGCTCAGCCGAGCCCAGCCTGGTGGAGCTTTACAAGAAACTGCATGCCAATCCCGAGCTTTCCTTCCGTGAGGTGGAGACCTCCAAGCTGATGGCCAGCGAATTGCGGTCGCTGGGCTTTACGGTGACCGAAGGGCTGGGCGACGCCTGGGTGCGCGAGAAGGCAATGAAGGACATTGGCGAGGTGAAGCCCGGCGTGGGCGGCTATGGCGTGGTGGGTGTGTTCGAGAATGGCCGCGGGCCGACGATCCTGATCCGCGCCGACATGGACGGCCTGCCCGTGCCCGACCAGTCGGGCTTTGACTTTGCCTCCAAGGTGGTGTCCCAGACCTGGACCGGCGTGGAGAGCCCGGTGATGCATGCCTGCGCGCACGACATCCACATGACCGTCTGGGTGGGCACCGCGCGGGAGCTGATCAAGAACAAGGACAAGTGGAAGGGCACGCTGGTGATGATTGCCCAGCCGGCCGAGGAGATCGGCCTGGGCGCGCAGGCGATGCTGGCGGACGGGCTCTACACGAAATTTCCGACCCCGGATTATAATCTCGCCCTACATGTTTCGGCGAGTGCGCCGGCAGGCGTGATCAACTATTCCTCCGGCTTTGCGCTGGCCAATGTCGACAGCGTGGACATCACCGTAAAGGGCGCGGGCGGGCACGGCGCCTATCCGCATACGACGCGCGACCCGGTGCTGATCGGCAGCCATATCGTGGTGGCGCTGCAGAGCCTTGTCTCGCGCAACACCAACCCGCTGGAGTCTGCCGTGGTGACGGTCGGCTCGTTCAAGGCGGGCGCCAAGCACAACATCATTGCGGATGAGGCTGAACTTCTCATCACCGTGCGTTCCTATGATGATGCCACCCGCAAGATGCTGCTGGACGGGATCAAGCGCATTGCCGAAGGCCAGGCCGCCGCCTTTGGCGCGCCCGCCCCGGAGATCAAGATCGAGAGCGACTATACGCCCGCGACCTATAATGATCCCGAGCTGACCGAGCGGGCGATGAAGGCCGTGGCCAAGAAGCTCGGCCAGGACAATGTGCGCGCGGTGCCGCCTGTGATGGGGGGCGAGGATTTCAGCCAGTTTGCGCGCACGGACGAAAAGATCCCCGGCGTCATCTTCTGGCTGGGCGCGGTGAATGCGGACAAATACGCCGCCTCGCAGATTGACGGAATGCCCCTGCCCTCCCTCCACTCCCCGCTGTTCGGGCCGGACTATGATCCGGCGATTGCCACCGGCGTGGAAGCGATGACCACGGCGGCGATGGACCTGTTCAAGGACTGAGCTTCTGGAGGTGCGAGGCTGCCTGTCAGGACAGGGATTGCCTCGCAGCGCCCAATTATGAACGAGAAGTTCACTTGAAACTTCGGGCCCGGAGTAAGGCTTGTTAAACGTCCGTATGCGTTAATGGCGTCCGGCAATCCAGCAAAGAGGAACAAGCCAATGAATCTCTACCATTGCATGGTTGAGCTCAAGGATCCTGACCGGTCTCTGGCGTTTGCCGCAGCTGTAGACGCCTGGCTTGGACTGCTGGAGCAGCAGCGCCTCATCCGCAACTGGCGGATGCTGCGGCGCAAGTTCGGGCTGGCCTCCGGTGCGCATACTGATTTCCTCATCGAAATCGAGATCGACAGCATGGGCGCGCTGGAAGATACGTTCGCCAGCCTCGCCAAGATGGATGATGAAAGCACGCGGCTGTATGAGCGCATGCACGGCATGATTGCCTCGATGCAGATCGGCCTTTACCGGCCCTATCCCGATCCGGCGCAGCGCGAACGCATCTCCCTGCTCTGACACGGCCGCCGCAGGTTAAGCCGCAGTTTCAATAAAGGCAGGATTTAGGCAGCGGCCTTGCCTTGGGGGGGCGTCTGCGCTAGATACCCTTTTGCTCAGACTGCGTATAAGGTTCATGCCTCCGTCGCAAACGAGCCCTGAAAGCCGGAGCGTTTTTGAGGGAGCCCTTGAAACGCTTCTTTTCAGGCCTAACTTATACTCAAATCGAGCATAAATAGCTCGATTGGTTGAAGGAGGTTCCTCATGGCGCGTCTGATCGATGCTGGTCCCGGCTGCCCGACCCCCACGCCGCTGCGCGGCAAATCTGCCGCCGAGGCGCGCGGCCTTGTGTATGACGACGCCGTAAAGGCGGAGACCGATCCGCTTTACCCGCTGGTGCAGGACTTCGTGACGCCGATGGAATGGCCCGCGATTGCGCCGCTGGTGGCCGGTATCAACCGGCTGAAGCGCGAGAAGAATGCGGTGATCCTCGCCCATAATTACATGACGCCGGATATTTTCCGCCTGGTGGGCGATTTCCGGGGCGACAGCCTGCAGCTGGCGCGGGAAGCCGCGACGGTTGAGCAGAAGGTGATCGTGCAGGCCGGCGTGCATTTCATGGCCGAGACCTCGAAAATCCTCGCGCCGGAGAAGACGGTGCTGATCCCCTCGCTGGAAGCGGGCTGTTCGCTCGCAAGCTCGATCACGGGCGCCGATGTGCGGCTGATCAAGCAGAAATACCCCGATTACCCGATCGTGACCTATGTGAACTGCACCGCTGAGGTGAAGGCCGAGTGCCATATTACCTGCACCAGCTCCAATGCGGCGCAGGTGGTCGAAGCCATCGCGAAGGAATGGAATTCGGACACCGTGATCCTGGTGCCGGATCAGTATCTGGCCAAGAATGTGGCCGCGCAGACGGGCATCCGCATCCTCACCTGGCCGGGCGCCTGCGAGGTGCATGAGCAATTCTCCGCAGAGGACGTCAAACAGCTGCGCGAGGCCCATCCGGGCGTCGTCATCCTGGCGCACCCCGAATGCCCGCCGGATGTGCTGGAGGCGGCCGACTATGCCGGCTCCACCTCGGCGCTGGCCAATTATGTGTCGGAGAAGCGGCCCAGCAAGGTCGTGCTGCTGACCGAATGTTCGATGAGCGACAATGTGGCGGCGGAAAACCCTGGCGTGAACTTCATCCGCCCGTGCAATCTCTGCCCGCACATGAAGCGCATCACGCTGGAAAACATCTATGACTGCATGGTGACGGGCGTGCATGAGGTGACCATTCCGGAGGATGTGCGGGTGCGCGCCAAACAGGCGCTGGACGCGATGCTGGCGCTGCCCAAGATGGAGCGGCCGCTGGATTTCGTGACCGGCCTCAAGCCGATGGAACTCGAACTCGTTGTCTAGTGCGCAAACCGGCTTGCCAGAGGCGGCCCGGAGGGTTGAAGTCAGCATGGCGTGTTCAGGAGAGTGACCTTGCGGATGTTCGGTGGACGCACTGTAGCGGTGCTGATGATGGCCTGCATGATGGCGGGCCCTGCGCTTGCCAATTCGGGAAAGAACAAGGATCCGTCGGATGTGCTGGGCAGCTGGAGCTTCCAGACGAGCCCCTATCGCAGCGGCCAGTGTGTGATGAGCGGCACGATGCGCCTGTCTCCGCACCCGGATGAAGGGCGCTATACGTGTGAACTGACGGCGGTGGAGATGTGCTCCATGTGGGGCCGCTCGGTCGTGCGCCAGTCTTGCGAGGCGCGCCGGTTTGGCGATCAGGTGTCGATCCGCTCCACCATCGAGGAGATGCTGGAGACGAAGTTTGAAGGCCTGCTCTATGTTCCTGACAATTTCACGCTGACGATCCAGTCTCACGAACGCATGTTCGGAGCGCTCGTCTCTGCTGTCACCGCGCCGGTGGAATTCCGCCGCGCGAATGACGGCATTTCCTGATCGGATAGAACCATGCTTGCGGGGACAGATGACCGCCTCCAGGCCGGCGCGGGGGCGGCGACGGATGTGCTGATCGTGGGGGCGGGCCTTGCCGGCCTGTTCCTGGCGCTGAAGCTGGCGCCCCGGCCCTGCGTGGTCGTGTCCCCGGCCCCGCTGGGCCAGGCGTCTTCCTCCGCCTGGGCGCAGGGGGGACTGGCCGCCGCGCTGCATCCGCTCGACAGCCCGGCGCAGCATGCGGCAGATACAGTGGCCGCCGGGGCGGGCCTCGTGGACCCGGTGATTGCGCGGCTGATTGCCGAAGATGGCCCGGCCCGCGTGCGCGACCTGGTGGCGCTCGGCGTGCCGTTTGACCGGACGCCGGACGGCCAGCTTGCCCTCTCGCTGGAGGCGGCCCATTCCCATCCGCGCGTCGCGCGGGTTTCAGGCGACCTGGCTGGCAAGGCAATCATGGACGCGCTGGTGGCCGCCGTGGCGGCGGCCCCGCATATCGAGCTGATCGAGGGCGCGCGGGCCGAGGCGCTGCTGCAGGCCGTGCACGGCCGGATCGGCGGGGTCATCCTGCGCGGCAGCAATGGCCGGCCGTTTGTGAAAACGGCGCGGGAGACTGTTCTGTGTACGGGCGGATCGGGCGGGCTTTACCGCGTGACGACCAACCCGAAGGAAGCCCAAGGCGAGGCCATTGCCATGGCACATGTGGCGGGCGCCTTGCTGGCCGATCTGGAATTTGTGCAGTTCCATCCGACCGGTATCGACATTGGCCGCGACCCTGCCCCGCTCGCCACCGAGGCGCTGCGCGGTGAGGGCGCGACGCTGCACAATGCCGATGGGCGCGCCTTCATGGCGGATTATCATCCGCTGGCAGAGCTTGCCCCGCGCGACGAGGTGGCCCGCGCGATCCATGCCGAGCGCGCGGCCGGGCGCGGCGCATTTCTCAACTGCGTCACGGCGGTGGGCGAAGAATTTCCCCACCATTTCCCGACCGTATTTGCCGCATGCATGAGCGCGAACATCGACCCGCGCCGCGACATGATCCCGGTCGCGCCAGCAGCGCATTATCATATGGGCGGGATTGTTTCCGATCTCTGGGGCCGCTCGACCCTGGATGGGCTGTCCGTCTGCGGAGAGTGCTCCTCTACCGGGGCGCATGGGGCCAACCGGCTGGCGTCGAACTCACTCCTCGAAGCCGTGGTGTTTGCCGAGCGGATTGCCCGGCGCCTGCGCGAGGCCGACCTTTCCGAAGCGGGCGCCAGCAGCGGCGCCGTCACCCCGCGCCTGGCCGCGCCGGACATGCTGGCGCTGCGCGAGGCGATGTCACGCCATTGCGGCGTGGTGCGCGAGGCGGGCGGGCTGACCGAGCTGCTCAGCCTGATCGAGCGGCTGGAGGCAGGCTGCCCCGGCGCGCCGCAGCTGACCGCCGCGCGCCTGATCGCCAGCGGGGCGCTCGCCCGCACCGAAAGCCGCGGCGGGCACTTCCGCACCGATTTCCCGGCGACCGGCGCGCCCGAACGCCAGTTCCTTTTCCGCAGCGATACTCATGCAGCGATGGCAATCGGCGGTGAGGAAGAAAACCAAATCGGAACCTTTGGTTGCCAGCCTGCCTGACGGGCGCTATCTTGGGCGAACTGTCATCACGGGCGGCTGCTTCGCCTCCCGAACAGAGGGCTTGCCTGATGCGCATTGGCTGCAAGGCAGCAATTGCTGCGACCCTACTTTCAACATTCCTCGCATGGCAAAGCGGCCACACGCAGACTGAAGCCCTCGGCTATTTTCCTGACCGGGCATCCCTGCATCGCGACCTCTGGCAATCTTACGCCTATGTTACCTCCGGTGAAGTCAATCCCAACGTCATTGACTGGACTGTTCAATTTGCATCAGCCTACGGACGGGAAGACCTCATCGTCAGCATCGTGGAGAGATACATCAGCCGACCTTGCGTTTCGGAAGAACCGTTTGATCCGGAGAAAATAAGGGAGGCGATCAAAGCGCATCAAGTCGTAGTCATCAGCGAGACCCATCACTCGGCCGATGACCGGCAGCGCATTTTGGATATGGCCAGAATCTTCGCTGACGAAGGTTTCACCTACTACGCGGCAGAAACCTTTCAGGATGAAGTTTTTACGGCGGGGATAAAGACCGGCATCAATGCCGGGTTCTATTCCAGCGAGCCCTTCTACGGCAGACTTTTGAGAGAACTAGCGCATCTGGAATTTAAGTTTGTTCCGTTCGAAGCCCGTCTTTCAGGCCAAGTGGAGGGGGACAGGCGTATACTTCGGGAACAGGTACAGGCGGCAAACATTATTGATCGGGTGCTGAAGGAAAATCCTGATGCGAGGATTTTGGTTCATGTCGGCTGGGCGCATGCCTTTGAATCCCCGGAGGACGAATACGGCATGGCCTGGATGGCGCGGCGGCTGAAAGAAATGTCCGGCATAGACCCTTTGACCATTTCCCAGACCTTCTGCCGCGCCAATGGAGACGAAGCCGTTCTCATTCGCGGCGCAGACGAAGGCGGAAAGGACGAACTTTCTCACACAGACCTGGCTATCGGCATTCCTTCATGGTCCTTTCTGGATGGGCGGCCGTCCTGGCATCGAAATCTGGGGTTTCATCCAGTGCCCGTGCCGGCCGCTTTGAGGGATGAGACCCTGCCTGTGATCGTGGAGGCCATGCCGGAAGGCTCGGACGAACTGGCGGTACCCGAAGACAGGCTGCTAATCGCGCCGGAAGAAACCCATGTTCTCATGCTGCCGGACGGCACATACGACCTTTTCAGCTTCACGCAGGCGGGCCAAATGCGCGGCCCGGTCCGCATCGAGGTCACGTCTCTTGCGGAATGATATCGGTCCGGCAGTAAACCTTCGGTCATCCCTTGTTTTTATGAAACCGGGATTGTTCTAGTAGTTACAGATTCCAAATGCGAGATCGTCGCCGATGACACCCTATATTCCCCCCCTCTCTCCGATCATCCTTGATCCGATTGTGCGCCTGGCGCTGACCGAGGATCTGGGGCGGGCGGGCGATCTGACGACCGATGCGACGATCCCGCCCGAGACGCGGCTTTCGGTGGTGATTGCGGCGCGGAGGCCCGGCGTGATCGCGGGGCTGGACGCGGCGGCCTATGCGGCGCAGCTGGTGGACCCCGAGCTGAAACTGCAGGTCGAAAAGCCTGATGGCAGCGCGCTGAGGCCCGGCGATGTGGTCGCGCGGCTTGAGGGCTCTGCGCGCTCCATCCTGATTGCCGAGCGCACGATGCTGAATTTTCTGGGCCGGCTTTCCGGCGTTGCCAGCCTGACGCGAAAATATGTCGATGCGGTTGCGCATACGCAGGCGAGGGTTGTCTGTACAAGGAAGACAACGCCGGGGCACCGGGCGCTGGAGAAGCGCGCGGTGCGCTGCGGCGGGGGCACGTCTCACCGCTATGGCCTGGATGACGCGATCCTGATCAAGGACAATCACATTGCCGCCTGCGGCGGCTCAATTGCGGTCACGCTGGAACGGGCAAAAGCCTATGCCGGGCATCTGCGGATGATCGAGATCGAGGTGGATACCCTCGCCCAGCTGGAAGAGGCGCTGAAGCATGGGGCGCACGCTATCCTGCTCGACAATATGAGCCTTGATCAGCTGCGCGAAGCGGTGGTGATGACGGCCGGGCGCGTGGCGCTGGAGGCTTCCGGAGGGGTAACGCTGGAGACAG
This sequence comes from Hyphomonas sp., assembly GCF_013823385.1. Taxonomy (GTDB): domain Bacteria; phylum Pseudomonadota; class Alphaproteobacteria; order Caulobacterales; family Hyphomonadaceae; genus Hyphomonas. The sequence goes on along the minus strand of NZ_PNMA01000027.1, from coordinate 47,302 downwards.
TCGGCGCGATTGCCGAGACGGGCGTGAACTTTATTTCGTCTGGCGCACTGACACATTCGGCGCCCAATCTTGACCTTGGCCTCGATGTGGTCTGACAGTCTCCGCCAAACACGCTGACATAGTCAGTGATAGATCATGGCGGAGGAAACATGGCAGGCGCAAACGGCCGCAAGGCAATCTTCATCACGGGCGCAGCCTCGGGCATCGGCGCGGAAACCGCGCGGCACTTTGCGCGCAAGGGCTGGTTCTGCGGGCTCTATGACGTCAACGAGATGGGCCTGAAGGCTGTCGCCGCCGAAATCGGCGCGGAGAACTGCCACCTCGCCAAACTGGACGTAACCAAGCGGGTTGATTGGGCCGCGGCGATGGACGGCTTTAGCGCCGCCACCGGCGGCAAGATGGACGTGCTGTTCAATAATGCCGGGATCGGGCGCCATGGCTGGTTTGAGGACATCCCGCCGGAAGAGGCCGACCTCATCATCGACATCAATGTGAAAGGCGTGGTGAACGGGGTCTATGCCGCCCTGCCCCTGCTGAAAGAGACACCGGGCGCGCGCATTGTGAACACGGCATCTTCTGCCGGGATTATCGGAGCGCCGCAGCTCTCGGTCTATTCGGCGTCCAAATGGGCCGTGCGGGGGCTGACCGAAGCGCTCGATGCGGAGTTTCGCGATCTCGGCATTCGCGTGACGACGCTGATGCCCTGGTTTGTCGACACGCCGATCCTCGACATGGGCAAGACGGAAGGGGCGAACGAGAAGATGTCGGACCAGATGAAGGCCAATGGCGCGAAGATCTATCCGGTGTCGATGGCGGCGGAGAAGGTCTGGGACGCCGTGCATGGCGACGACATCTACTACATGGTGGGCAAGGAGGCCGACCGGGTGCGCTTCATGACGCGCTGGATGCCAGGCTTCATTCGAAAATCCATTCGCAAGAATGTTCCGGCCAGGGATTAACGCCGGATGGCCAGGGCAAGGCCATCATGGCCCTTGATGCCGACCTGCTGAAGCACGATGGATTCAAACTGCGGGTGGGCTGACAGCTCTGCGAGGAAGCGCGCGGCGCCCTGCGCCATGGGATCATCCGCTGGCGGATCAAGCACCGCGCCCTTTCGCACGACATTATCTGCCAGCAGCAATCCGCCCGGCCGCAGGAGGCGCGCAGCCTCTGCAAGGTATTCCGGATACTCGTCCTTGTTGGCGTCAAGGAAGACAAGATCGAAGGGGCCGGTGAGGCTGGCAAGCGATTCGAGTGCGCGGCCGGGAAGGATCAGCGTCTGCGAGCCAATGCCGGCCTCGTTGAAAGAGGTGCGGGCGAAGGCGGCGTAGGCCGGATCGATTTCCAGCGTGACCAACTCGCCGTCGTCGGGTAATGCGCGGCCGAGCCATATGCCGGAATAGCCGCCCAGCGTGCCGATTTCCAGAATACGGCGCGCGCCGGAGAGTTTGGCGAGCAGGTAGAGCAGCTTGCCCTGCCCTGCCGACACTTCAATGTGCGGCAGGCTCGCATCTGCGGCCCGCTGGCGCAGCCGGATGAGCGCCTGATCCTCGGATGCAAAAAGGCCGTCGATGAACTGATCGACGGCCTCAAAGATCGGATTGTCTGCCATGGCCTATTGCGCGGCGGCGCGGGCGGCCTCGAGTTGGCGGGCGAGATAGTCGTCGATAACGGGCGCGGGCACAGCGGCCTCTTCGGTGGCAACGAGCGCAGCCTCAGCCGGAGCGTCGGCCTTCACCGTTTTCACCGTCTGCACCGACATCAGGCGCGGCGCAGGCGCCGAGACGGTGCGGGTGGAGGTGGTGACGCCGGCGGGCGCAACAGTGGGCGTGATGGTGTAATAGCCGTCATCGGCCGCGCTGGAGGCGTCTGCGAAGAGCAGGCCTTCGTCGAGGGCGGCCATATCGGCTTCCTTGGTGGCGTCGAGCGCGGCCAGGCGCAGCTCGGTCTGGCGCTTGCGGGCTTCGAAATTGCGCTCCACGCTCGCCCATTCGGCGCCGCGCGGGAAGCGGTAGAAGATATGCAGGCCAACCTGTTTGGTCTTGATAAGGCCGGCATTCCAGACCGGGTCCACATAGGTGGCGTGATAATGGGTGGCCCCGCCGGTGCGGTCCTCATTGAGGCCCATCATGACATGCGCAGCAATCCGCTGGGCCCGGTCCCAGGCTTCCCCGGCCGGCTTGTTCCGGTCCATCGACCCGTCGCAGGTGAAGGTGAACTGGCAGCCGGTGGTGCGGGTGGCGCCCTGGAACACGACGCCGCAGACGCTGTCGGGATAGCGATGGTCGCGAACGCGGTTAGCGATGACTTCGGCAACGGCGAGCTGGCCGTTGATCGGCTCCCAGGCCGATTCATAATAGACAGCCTGCGCCATGCACATCAGCTCGGCATCGATGGTCTCGGCGCGCTGGATCTGCTCGGGGCGGAAAGAAGCAAGGAATGCGAGGGCCGCGCCATCACGGTCGCGCATGGCATAGCGGCTCATCGAGGAGTCGATGTCGCGCTTGAGAGTGTATTCAACGGTGCGCAGCCAGGGCGAGTCCATCAGGGCGGGCGTGTGGCTGGCGGTGCGGACGGCGAGGCCGCCATCTTCGTAAAGGGCAAGACGCTCGGCTTCGGCGCGGAATTCCGCGTCGGCGCGCAGGCCTGCCTGTTGTTCAGAGATCGCCGGAAGCGAAACAGATGCCGTAACGGCCACAACGGCCACCATGCCGCCGCGAATGAAGACGTCGCGCTGTTCCTGGTCGGTCATTCCAAGCCACCACCGTGTGAGCTTTTCACGCAGCCCATTAACCCGGGATACACTCGCCCGGCCTGGTTTAAGAAACCTTAACATCACCGCTCCTCTTTATCTCCGGCCGGCAATTATTGGTTTGCCTGAAGCCCCGGAGTGTCCGAGATTATTCGTTTCTATTCGGCCGAAAGTGCCCGGCCAGACCCCGCAGGGACCGGAGGGACTTGGCCCACCCGCAACTATCTAGCAATATTTCAGCCAGATTCCTGAGTGACAATTCAGAAAGCCTTGGAACCGAACCGAATCCGGGGATTCGCTCAACACGCGAAGAAAACGGTATAATTATCTGAAAACTAAAAGAAAAACGGAGCCGCAAGCGACTCCGTTCCCTGTGTATCAAATGTCAAGTTGTTGCAGAAATGCAACGTTCAAGGCAGTCCGGCTTTTGGGCCGAACCGCCCAAAACCGCTATTTTTTTGCCCCGCGGATGGCCGCCTGTGCCGCCGCGAGACGGGCAATCGGCACCCGGTAAGGCGAGCAGGAGACGTAATCGAGGCCGGCGCGGTGGCAGAATTCCACAGAGGCCGGGTCGCCGCCATGTTCGCCGCAGATGCCGAGCTTGATACCGGCCCGCGTCTTGCGCCCGCGCTCGGCCGCGATCTTAACGAGTTCGCCCACGCCTTCCTGATCCAGGGTGACGAAGGGGTCTTTCTCGTAGATGCCCTTCTCCGAATAGGCCGGCAGGAATTTGCCCGCGTCATCACGGGAAATGCCCAGCGTTGTCTGGGTGAGATCATTGGTGCCGAAGGAGAAGAATTCGGCGGCCTGAGCGATTTCCCCTGCCGCGAGCGCGGCGCGCGGCAGCTCGATCATCGTGCCGACCATATAGTCCAGCGTGACGCCGGTTTCGGCGAAGACCTTCTGTGCGGTCTCGTCGACGAGCTTTTTCAGGATGTCGAGCTCGCGGTGGGTGGCCACCAACGGGATCATCACCTCGGGGACAGGCTTGAACTTGCCTTCGTTCGAGACGTTCACGGCGGCCTCGAAGATGGCGCGGGCCTGCATCTCGTAGATTTCAGGATAGGTGATGCCGAGGCGGCAGCCGCGATGGCCGAGCATCGGGTTGGACTCGTGCAGGTCCGCCGCGCGGCGGCGCAGTTCCTCGGCGCTGAGGCCCGACGCCTTGGCAACACCGGCGATGTCTTCATCCGTATGCGGCAGGAATTCGTGGAGCGGCGGATCAAGCAGGCGGATGGTGGCCGGGCGCTCGCCCAGGATGCGGAAGATTTCCTCAAAGTCCGAGCGCTGCATCGGCAGCAGCTTGGCGAGGGCTTCGCGGCGGCCTGCCTCATCGTTCGACAGGATCATCGTGCGAACCGCCGGGATGCGGTCTTCGTCGAAGAACATATGTTCGGTACGGCAGAGGCCGACGCCTTCGGCGCCGAATTCAACAGCGGTGCGCGTATCCAGCGGGGTTTCGGCATTGGCGCGAACCTTCAGCTTACGGCGCTTGTCGGCCCAGCCCATCAGCTCGCCGAAATCACCCGACAGGTCCGGATTGATAAGTTCGACCGCGCCGGCGATGACGCGGCCATTGACGCCGTCCACCGTGATCATGTCGCCCTTCTTGAAGGTGCGGCCACGGGCGGTGAACTCGCCCTTGGCGGTGTCGATGCGCAGGTCGGAGGCGCCGCAGACGCAGGGGCGGCCCATGCCGCGGGCCACAACAGCGGCGTGGCTGGTCATGCCGCCGCGTGCGGTGACGATGGCGCGGGCGGCGTGCATGCCCTTGATGTCATCCGGGCTCGTCTCGACACGGACGAGGATCACGTCCTCCCCTTTTGCGGCGAGGGTGAAGGCTTCTTCAGAATCGAACACGACGCGGCCGACGGCGGCGCCGGGGCTGGCAGGCAGGCCCTTGAAGGCGACGTCATAGTTCGGCTTGCCGGCTTTCTTGTTCTCGTCATCGCTGGGGATGCGGGGGTGCAGCAGCTGGTCGAGCGCAGTGGGGTCGATGCGCAAGAGCGCCTCTTCTTCCGTGATCAGACCTTCGCGGACCATATCCACGGCAATCTTGACGGCAGCAGCGGCGGTGCGTTTGCCGTTGCGGGTCTGGAGCATGTAGAGCGTGCCGTCTTCGACGGTGAACTCGATGTCCTGCATGTCCTTATAGTGGCGCTCGAGCGTCGCGGCGACGTCGATCAGCTGTTTGTAGACCGCCGGCATCGCCTCTTCGAGCGGGGCATCGGAGGAGCCGAGCGTGTTGGCGCGTTCCCGCGAGATCGGCGCGGGCGTGCGGATGCCGGCCACAACGTCTTCACCCTGAGCATTGATCAGGTATTCGCCATAGAAGATGGGCGAGCCGTTGGACGGGTCGCGCGTGAAGGCAACGCCGGTGGCGGAGGTATCGCCGAGGTTTCCAAACACCATGGACTGGACGTTGACGGCGGTGCCCCAGCTTTCGGGAATGTCGTTCAGCTTGCGATAGATGATCGCGCGATCGGACATCCAGGAATTGAAGACGGCGGAAATGGCGCCCCAGAGCTGTTCGCGCGGATCTTCCGGGAACGGGCGGCCGAGTTCCTTCTCAACGGCGGCCTTGTAGCGGACGATGACTTCTTTCCAGTTGTCAGCCGAAAGATCGGTGTCGAGGTCGAGACCCTGACGCTCCTTATAGTCGTCGAGGATGTGCTCGAACTCGTCATGGCCCATGCCGAGGACGACGTTGGAATACATCTGGATGAAGCGGCGATAGCTGTCATAGGCGAAGCGGTCGCCTGCCTTGCCGGCGAGGCCGGCGGCGACTTCCTCATTCAGGCCAAGGTTCAGCACCGTGTCCATCATGCCCGGCATCGAGGCGCGCGCGCCTGAGCGGACCGAAACGAGCAGCGGGTTGGCCGGATCGCCAAAGCCCTTGCCGGTCTTGGCTTCAAGGTCTGCCAGCGCAGCGGCGACCTGGGCCTCCAGCGTGGCGGGATAGGCGCGGGCATTTTCGTAATACGCAACGCAGACAGCCGTTGAAATCGTGAAGCCGGGTGGCACGGGCAGGCCCAGCTTTGCCATTTCGGCAAGGTTTGCGCCTTTGCCCCCGAGCAGGTTACGCATCGAGGCATCGCCATCGGAGGTTCCGCCTCCGAAAGCGTAAACCCATGTTTCGTCAGCGTTTTTTACTGCGGCGTTGCTCATACGAAGCGTTCCCCGTGTTCAGCTTTGATCTTCCGGCCCCCAAGCCTGGCGGCCAGCTTGCAAGTCCTATGCTGCATGCGCGAGCCAATTGCCAGTCACGCAATGGTCACGCGAAGGTTTGACGCAAGGTGACAAGGTTGCCCTGACCGCCTCAACCCTCGATTTTCGAGAAATCGGCCACCTTGTGGAGCGCGCCGCGCACCGCCAGCAGCAGGGCGAGCCGGTTTTCCCGCACTTTTGCGTCCGAATCGTTGACCATCACGGCTTCAAAGAAGGCGTCCACCGGGCCACGCAGGCCGGAGAGCACGCTCATCGCGCCGGCAAAGTCCTCCGCCTTGAGGGGCGCTTCGAGTTTTGCCTCGGCCGCTTCCAGCGCTTTCCAGAGTGCCTGCTCCTCGGCGGGGCCTTTGGCGATGAGGGCGGGATTGACCGTCAGCCCTTCCGGCAGAGCGCCCTTCTTCTCTTCGGCCTTGAGAATATTGGCGGCGCGGCGATAGCCCGCGAGCAGCGTTGCCCCATCCTCTGTGGCGAGAAAGGCGGCGAGCGCCTCGACGCGCTTGACGATGAGCACGAGGTCATCCTCGCCGAGGGCGAAGACCGCGTCGATCAGGTCGTGGCGCTTGCCCTGATCGCGGAGGACTTGCTTGAGGCGGTCGGCGAAGAAGGAGAGGAGGTCAGGCCCAAATTCTCCGTAACCTAAAATCTCCGGAGGGCCGTCGGACTTGAGTTGGCCCCATCCGCTTTCATAATCATACGCTTTGTCAAACTCGACTAGGTAAAAACCATCTTCGGCGATGATCCGAAGCATTTCGTTTTCATAGTCGTCATCATCGTGTTCCCAGCGCTCCGTGTAATTCAGTAGCGATACACCACCTTTAGGTTCCATATCTTCTGGATACTCGTATGCGTACGCAGCTCTGCCATGCCGGAAACATTGTTCTGCAAATTTTAGCATTACAATCGCTGGGATCGCACCGAGCCCAGTCCTGACTTCATTTTCTATTATTACCCTAGCTGCGCCGAGCGCAGCACGCCGCAGCGCGAAGGGGTCTTTCGACCCCGTGGGCTTTTCATCAATCGCCCAGAAGCCCACCAGCGTATCGAGCTTGTCGGCCAGCGCCACAGCGATGGAGATCGGGTCTGTGGGCACGGAGTCGCTAGGGCCTTGCGGTTTGTAATGGTCGCGGATGGCGTCAGCGACGCGGGCGTCTTCGCCGGCGGCGAGCGCGTAGTAGCGGCCCATGACGCCTTGCAGCTCCGGGAACTCACCGACCATTTCGGAGACGAGGTCTGCTTTCGCGAGACGCGCAGCGCGTTCGGCGAGATCGGGCTCAGCGCCTACTTTCGGCGCGAGTTCACGAGCGAGCGCGGCGACGCGTTCTACCTTATCACCCAGACTGCCGAGCTCTTCCTTGAAGGCGATGGTGTTCAGCTTTTCGCCCATCACTTCCAGCGGGGTGGCCTTGTCCTTCTCCCAGAAGAAGCGGGCGTCTGACAGCCGGGCCGAGAGCACGCGGGCATTGCCTTCAGCGATCTTCTTGCCGCCATCGGTTGCGGCGATGTTTGCGACGACGATGAAATTTGGCGCGAGCTTGCCGGTCTTTGCGTCATTGGCCGCGAAGTATTTCTGGTGCGTGCGCATCGAGAGGGTGATGACTTCGGGCGGCAGGCCGAGGAAGGCCGGGTCCATCTGCCCAAGGACGACCACGGGATGTTCGGCAAGGCCGACGACCTCCTCGAGCAGGCCCTTGTCTTCGATCCATTGCAGGCCCGCTTTGGCGCAGACCCCTTCGATGCCCTTGAGGATGGCCGCGCGGCGATCATCGCGGGAGAGGACGATCTGGCCCTTCCCTTCCAGCTGCGCTTTATAATCCGTCCACCCCGTAACTGTGTAGGGGCCGCGGCCATGCACGCGGTGGCCTTCGGTGGTGCTGCCGCTGGCGATGCCGCCGACTTCAAACGGAATGACTTTGCCATCAAGCACGCAGACGATGCCCTGCAGCGGGCGCACCCAGCGGAGCTCGCCGGTGCCCCAGCGCATGGATTTCGGCCAGTGGAAATCCCGGATGATGGCGGGCACAGCCTCGGCGATCACATCTGTGGCATCGCGGCCCGGCGTGGTGAGATAGGCAACGTAGAAATCGCCTTTCTTGGGATCGGAGACGATTTCCGCTTCGCTGATGTCCTTGAGGCCCGCCCCGCGCAGGAAGCCGGCAATCGCCTGTTCCGGCGCGCCGACCTTGGGGCCTTTCTTCTCTTCGCGCACATCGGCAGAGCGCGCGTCCAGCCCCTCGACCACAGCCGTCAGGCGGCGCGGGCCGGAAACGGCAAAAGCCTTCTTCCAGGCGAGGCCCGCCTCTTTCAGCTTGGCCGTGAGCGCGGCAAGCAGGTCAGCCTCGGCCTTTGCCTGCATGCGCGCGGGGATTTCTTCGGAGAAGAGTTCGATCAGAAGTTCGGACATGGGCCCTGCAATCGCCGGAAATGGGGGTGGGCACGGCTTACAGCTACAGACGGCGGGGTCAAGCGGGCGGGGCTATGGATTGCGCAGCGGCGTGCGCCTCAGACCCAGCAGCTGCCTTCGATGTGAGGCGAGAATACAGCGGCCCCGCGGCTCACCCTCAGCCCCGCTCACAAAACATTCAAGATTGCAGCCATGGAAACCGGAGCGAGCACGCGCTAATGTGAGAGGAGAAGCGAAAGCAAAGGCGAATGATCTCCAAAATCCTTTTCCTTCTCGCCGGCCTGCTGATGGCTGGCAGCGCCGCGATGGCAGAGCCACCCCCGCGGGACCAGCGCGCGCCTCCTTCCCACAAACCCGGCCAGCGCCCCCCCTTCGTCGACACCGACTGGAGACCGTCCTATCCGATCCCGTTTGGCTGGCGGCCGCGCTACTTCCATTATGAAACGAAGTACGAGGTTGTAAGCACGCCTGAGGGTAGCATCCTGACGACCTATGCCGACGGCACCGCCAGCTGGATCAGCCACGGCGTGAACGCCACGCTGGACACAGAAGAGTCCTCCTGCCTGAACTGGAGCTGGAGCGCCGACACGCTGCCCACGCTCAAAGAGCCGGAGGACAGCCTCGCCGGGGATGATTTCGCGATCCGTCTCTATGTTTTCGGAATTCTGGAAACCGGCCAGACCTTTGGCTTCAACTATGTCTGGTCGAACGATCATCCCCGCGGGGCGATCTGGACCAGCCCCTGGTCGAGCAACAAGCTCATGGCCCTGCAACAGGGACCAAACCCCACGGGCAAACTGGTTTTGGAATCGCGCAACCTGATCGCCGATATCTTCGCCGCAACGGGCGAGAAGCCCGTGCACGTCACCAGCATTGCCGTGATGAGCGACGCGGAAGGCTCAGGCAGTGTCGCCCGTGCCCGCATCAGCCCGGTTCAGTTTGGAGAATGCCGCCTGCTCATGTACTGAGGCGGCGGTCCGATCAGACCCCGCAGGTGCCTTCGATGGGGATGATGTCCCCCTGTACGGGGTCCATGATCCGGATTGTGCCCTCATAGGCGCGGTATTCGAAGCCTTCATCCGTTTCCGTCAGCGTCAGCTGGACTTCCACCGGCCGCTCTTCATTGCGGTAGGTCCAGATGGCGGCGCCGTCCTGTTCCGTCTTGGAGACCTCCTCCAGGCGGACCGCCTGCCCTTCCAGGCCGATGGCCGCAGGGGCTGGAACACCGGCAATTTCCGTGATGAACAGCGCGCCGCCCAGTTCCCCGTTTTCGGCCTGGCGCTGGAAGCGGCAATAGATTTCCACGGTGGTGGGCTCAAATGGGGTGAGCGCCAGAGTGTCTTCGCCGCCCGGCTCGCCCTCTGGCAGAGTTTGAGTGGCTGCCCCCACCGCCGGAGAGTGGGAAGCCACCGCCTCCGGCGTCCCAGCACTTACGCTTTCCGTTTGGGGGGAAGGCTTGCAGGCGGCGGCAGAGGCCGCCAGCGTCAGCGCTAATAGGGCGTAAAATGGTTTCATCGGAAATCTCCTCTGGCGCTGTTAACGCCTGAGCCTGAGATCCGTTCACCAGAAGCTGTTATGCCTGCTGCTCGGCCCATTGGGCGGCGGCGCCGCGGGCAAGGTCTCGCACGCGGGCGATATAGGCCTGGCGCTCGGTGGGGCTGATGGCGCCGCGGGCGTCGATCAGGTTGAAGGTGTGCGAGGCCTTCAGGGCGTAGTCATAGGCGGGCAGCGGTTTGCCGGCCTCACGCAGGGCAACCGACTGGCTTTCGCAATCGGCAAACCAGCGCTTCAGCATCTCGACATCGGAATGCTCGAAGTTGAAGGCGCTCTGCTGGCGCTCGTTTTCAAGGAAAACGTCGCCATAGGTCAGCGGGACGGCCGAATCCGGGTCGTTGAAGGGCAGATCGTAGACATTATCGACGCCGAAAACGTACATGGCGAGGCGTTCGAGGCCGTAGGTCAGCTCGCCGGAGACCGGGAACACGTCGAGGCCGCCGACCTGCTGAAAATAGGTGTACTGGCTGACTTCCATCCCGTCGCACCAGACTTCCCAGCCAAGACCCCAGGCGCCGACGGTGGGGTTTTCCCAGTCGTCTTCCACGAAGCGGATGTCATGGACGGTGGGGTCAATGCCGATGCGGTAAAGGCTTTCGAGGTAGAGGTCCTGAAGGTTTGGGGGGTTGGGCTTCAGGATGACCTGATACTGGTAGTAATGGCCAAGCCGGTTGGGGTTTTCGCCATAGCGGCCATCCTTGGGGCGGCGGCTGGGCTGAACATAGGCGGCGCGCCAGTTCTTGGGCCCGAGGGCGCGCAGGACGGTGGCCGGATGCAGCGTGCCGGCGCCGACTTCCATGTCATAGGGCTGAAGGATCGCGCAGCCTTGCGCGCCCCAATAGGCCTGGAGCGTCAGGATCAGGTCCTGGAAGGATTTGGGCTTGGCGTGGGCTTTGGGGGCAGACATGCAGACATCCCGGCATTTGGTACACGCTCGCACCTAGCGCTGACCGGGCGGGTTCGCAACCGGGGGCTGGCCTACCACCAGCCTTTCTTCTTGCCGGAACCGTTATGGTCGCGCGTGCCGAAGGCGCCGTAGATGGCGATGAACAGGCCAAGCGCCAGGCTGGCAAAGAAGAGAAGAGTGAACATGGGCCGGGCCTCCCGACGTCAGATTGCCGTCAGCTTCAGTTTGCGGGCTTTTCCGCAGGGTTCAAGGGTTAATCGCCGCTACCAGGCCAGGGGATAGCCTTCGATGATGGCCTGCGCGGCGGGGGTGCGGGCGCTGCCGTCATCGGTATGGGTGATCAGGGGCGGCAGCAGGGTGAGCGGGCCGCGCTTCAGGCCCTTGCGGCCGCGCACCAGCACGCGGCGGGCGGGCTCGCCCGCCTTGGAGGCCACGGGCAGCACGGTGATCTCGCCGGCCTGGCGGTCAAGCTGGGCGAGGATGCGGGCAAGCTCGGCAGCGCGGTGGACAAGGATGACCGGGGCGCGGGGTTTGGCCGCGTGGAGCATCGCCTTTATCCACGCTTCCAGAGATAGGGTTTCGATATAGGCGGCGGCCTTGCCCTCCCCTGGCTCGGAAATCTTGCCGGGTTCAAAATAGGGCGGGTTGGCGAAGACCAGGTCGAAGCGGTTCTCATGGGGCTTAACCCATTCTGATGCTTCGGTATTTTCGATGGTCACGCGGGGGTCAAACCCGTTCAGGATAGCGCCACGCCTGGACATCCGGGTGACAGTTTCGGACAATTCGAGACCAATGAAGGACACCCCCGGCATCCTCCAGGCCGCCGGGAGCAGCGCCCCGCCACACCCGCAACCAAGCTCCAGCGCCTCGCCCTTGTCCAACACCGGCAGGGCCGCCGCCAGGAGAAGGGAATCGAAGCCCGTGCGGAAACCCTTCACCGGCTGAACCAGGCGGACCCGGCCCTGATAGACCGTGTCTTCGGTGGTCTCTTCTTCCGGCTCCTCCGGCGCGGTCATAGCCGCCTCAGGGCGACTTCGCTGACGAGATGGTCAGCCCCCTTGCGCAGGATGAGATCGGCGCGCGGACGGGTGGGCAGGATATTCTCGTGCAGGTTTTTCAGGTTGATATTCTCCCAGAGGCCGATGGCGGTTTGCAGGGCTTCGGCTTCGGAGAAGGTGGAATAGCGGTGGAAATAGGATTCCGGGCTGCGGAAGGCTGTCTCCCGCAGCCGCATGAAGCGGGCGATATACCATTCCCGCAGCAATTCCTCATCGGCGTCGATATAGATCGAGAAGTCGAAGAAATCCGAGAGGAAAGGCACGATCTTGCCATCGCGCGGCAGGTCGCGCGTCTGCAGGACGTTCAGGCCCTCGAAGATGAGGATATCGGGCCGGTCGATGGTGACATATTCGCCGGGGATCACGTCATAGGTCATGTGGGAATAGACCGGCGCGCGGACATTGCGCTCGCCCGACTTGATGGTGGAGAGGAAGCGCAGGAGCGCGCCGACATCATAGCTTTCCGGGAAGCCCTTGCGCTGCATCAGCCCCTGCGCCTGCAGCACCGCGTTGGGATAGAGAAAACCGTCAGTGGTGACGAGATCGACCTTCGGGCTGGCGGGCCAGCGGCCCAGCAGCTCCTTGAGGATACGGGCGGTGGTTGATTTGCCGGCCGAGACCGAGCCGGCCATGCCGATGATGAAGGGCGAGGGCGCCGCATCCGGCGTGCTGAAGAAGGCCCGGCGCTGGTGGAAGAGGCGCTGCACCGTTTCGACATGCGCCGAGAGGAGCCGGGAGAGCGCCAGATAGATGCGGCGCACCTCGTCCAGATCGACCGGATCATAGAGGGAGGAGAGACGGCGGACCTCATCCTCGGTGAGCGTCAGGGGCGTATCGGCCCGGAACTGCGCCCATTCGGCGGCCGTGAAGACATGATAGGGCGAATACCTGCCCGCCGGTTCAAGCTGGTGCATAGGCGTGATCCCGTCCGCTCCGAAGTGTCCCGGCCAGGCCCGGACGCCTGCCGATGGTATAAGAGGTTCGGCCATCCGCGCTACACCCCTAGTTAAATACAGAATTTTCTCTTGAGGACTTTGGCGCGCGGTTCAAGTCCGACGCAAGGGAAGGAAAAACAGGGCCCTATTCCTGGCGCAACTCGGCGAGCAGCACATCGGCGCGCAGCTTGTCTTCACTCTTAACCATCAGCCTGCGCGGAAATGCGCCGATATTGCCCTCGACCGCCGAAATATGCTGGTCGGCCACAAAGCCCTCTATGCCCGCCTCTGCGAGCAGGTGCTGGGCATAGGACAGCTTCACCGGATCGTTCGTGCGGAGCACTTCTTCCATTACTGGAGCTGGGCGCGCAGGTTCATGTCGACCGAGCGGGCATCATAAACGGTGGCCTTTTCGGGCTTCGGGTTGGCGCCCGTGACGATTTCCAGCACGGCGGTCGCCTTGCCGCCGGAGCTTCCGCCGCCCAGCGGAATGCCGAAGCCCACCCCAACGCCAACACTGGACGAGCGCCCGTAAGTACCCGTGCCGCCGCTGATGCCGATGGAGGAGCCGCCGCTGCGGCTTGCCTCGGCATCCACATATTCGGAGGTGATCTCAAACCAGTCCCTGCCCTCCATGAGGGTGATCTCGGAGGCCCGCAGCAGCGCCAGATTGCGCGCCTTGCCGGGGTCCTTGTCGGTATAGGCAATCCTGTGGCGGCCAGCCTCGATCTGCTGGGAGGTATAGCCCATGGCGCCGTCGCGGGTAGCGGGGCCATATGCCGGAGTTGTGGCGCAAGCGGCCAGAGAAAGCGCCCCGAGGGCAATGATCAGAGGTTTCATCGGTTCCATACCACGTTAAACGCACCTGGCCGCCAGGTGGTTGCACGCTATCCTATTGCCGCGCCCGCGCCAATGCGCTCAAAGGCGTGCGGCCCGGTGCCACGTCGAGTTGTCCGGGTATTTGCGTAGATTTACTTATATCTATATCGCCGCTGCCGGAGTGCCCCGTTTGACCCTCGCGCCAAAACCGAAGAGCAAGGCCCAGCTCTCCTCGATCACGGAGCGCATGCAGGCACTTGTCGCAGATGACCTGACCGCCGTGGAGCGCCTGCTGGCCGAACGCGCGGCCAGCCCAGTGGCCGTCATTCCAGACCTTTCGGGCTATATCGTCTCGGCTGGCGGCAAACGCCTGCGCCCGATGATCACGCTGATCGCCGCCCATGCCGTGGGCAAGGCGACCCATGCGACCCATGCGCTGGCGGCTGCCGTGGAGTTCATCCACACGGCCACCCTGCTGCATGATGATGTGGTGGACGAGAGCGACCTGCGCCGGGGCAAACCCGCCGCCAAGGCGATCTGGGGCAACAAGGCCTCGATCCTGGTGGGGGATTTCCTGTTTGCGCGGGCGTTCAACCTGCTGGTCGAGGCCAACAGCCTTGATATCCTGAACCGGTTGGCGACCGCCTCTACCGTGATTGCCGAAGGCGAAGTGCGCCAACTGGCCGCGATGGCCGCGCGCGACCTGCCGACCGAGGAATATCTCGCCATCGTTGAAGCCAAGACCGGGGCGCTGTTTGAAGCGGCCGCCGAGACGGGCGCGATGTCTGGCGGGGGCGAGGAATATGCCGACGCGCTGGCGACCTATGGCAAGAACCTTGGCCTTGCCTTCCAGATCATTGATGACGCGCTCGACTATGGCGGGACAACTTCGGTGATCGGCAAGTCGGTCGGCGATGATTTCCGCGAAGGGAAAATCACCCTGCCGGTGATCATCGCGCGCCGCCGGGGATCGGACGAGGACCGGGCCTTCTGGGACCGCGCCCTGAACCCGGAAGCGCAGGAAGATTCCGACCTCGCCCATGCCGTTCACCTGATCCGCGCAACGGGCGCCGCCGAGGCGACCGTGCAGGAGGCCGAAGCCTATGCGGCGCTGGCCAAGGGCGCGCTGCGCACGCTGCCGGCCTCGCCCTATCGTGACGCGCTGGAAGACCTGGCTGATTTCTGCGTGAGCCGCGCTTACTGAGCTAGCGGCCTTCAAGCGCCAGGCGGCGGCCCAGCGTGACCCGCTGCCCGATCCAGAGCGCGCAGCCCACCCCCAAGAGGATGGCGAACAGGCCGAAGGCGGCGCCGGGGCCCTGACGCGCGCCGGCGATCGCGGCGAGCGATGTAACGAGGCAGAATCCCCACCAGAGAGAGGCGACTTTCAGATGGCTCCAGCCTGCGCGCAGGAAGAGCTGATAGGCATGGTCCCTGTGGGCCTGCATCAGCGGGCGGCGGAGGCGGGCGCGCCAGATCAGCGTGAGGAAGACGTCGATCAGGATGGGCAGGACGAGTGTGGCCGGAACCCAGGCTGAATGGATGACGGCGGCCGAGAGCCCTGCCCCGCCGATGAGCGCGCCAATGGCGAGCGCGCCGGTGTCGCCCGCATAGAGGCGGCCGGCAAGGTTCCAGGCGAGGAAGCCGCAGAGCGCGGCGACGGCAGAGACCAGCAGCAGGAAGAGAATGCCCGGCGCTGCCCCCGGCGGGGGCGCGGCGATGACGGCCAGCGCAGCCAGCAGGATGGCGGAGGAGCCCATGGCAATGCCATTGGCGCCGTCCAGGAAGTTGACCGCATTGGCCATGACGAACATCCAGAGCGCCGCGCAGACGATCCCGAGGAAGACAGGCACGGCGAGCCCCGCCTCGCCCATGCCGGGCAGCCAGAGCTGGGTGACATGGGGGGCATAGATCGCGGCCAGGAGGGACGCGGCAGCGAGCACCAGCAGCTTGCGCCGGGCGGGAAGGTTGAACCTGTCATCGGCAAAACCGAGCAGGCCAGCGATCAGCACAAGGAGCATCACGCCTGCAAGCGCGCTCTGGGCAAGGGTTGTCAGGGGATTGCCCAGAGCGGCGGGCTGGACCGCGCTGCCGGCAAGGAGGGTGACCGCGATGCCGGCCAGAACGCCGAGGCCGCCGGCGCTGGGCACGGGGCGGGCCTGCGTCTTGCGGCCGCCATCGGGCGCATCCTTCGGGCCGAGGCGGGTCATCAGCGCGCAGACGGCAAAGCTGACCATCAGCGGCAGGGCGGCCCAGACCAGGGAAAGCGCCATCATGGCGCGGCCCCCAGACGGCAGGCTGCCGACCACCAGTGTTTCCTGCCTGCGTCATTGCGGAGGACCACCATCGCACGCTCGGCAAAGGCGATGGCTTCGAAGAGGGCAAAGCAGGTGGCGCCCGATCCGCTCATCCGGGCGAGCAGCACGCCGGGCTGGGCGCGCAGGAAGGCGAGCGTGGCGGCGATTTCCGGCACCATGGCGGCGGCGGGCGGCTCGAGGTCGTTGCGTTGCCCGCTGAGCCAGGCGGCGAGGGCGTGGGCGTCTGGAAATTCCGGCAGCGGATGGATTTCGGCAAAGTCTGCGCCGCCGCCGGCCGCGTCATGGGCGCGGAAGACCGGACCTGTGGGGCATGGCAGGCCGGGATTGACCAGGAGGGCAGCAAGCGGCGGGAGAGACGGCAGCGGCGTGACGCGCTCCCCTTCCCCGCGCATCAGGGCGGGCTGGCCCGCGAGCGCGACGGGAACGTCGCCGCCAAGGCCGGGCGCGAGGGCGGCGGCATGGGCGGGGTCAATATCCCAGAGCTTCGTCAGGAGACGGAGGGTCATGGCAGCGTCCGACGAGCCCCCGCCAATGCCGGCGGCAACGGGAAGCCATTTCCTGAGCGTGAGGCGCGCGCCCTGCTGCACGCCGGCAGCGATCTGGAGCGCGCGGGCCGCCTTGAGGACGAGATTGTCCTCGCCGGATCCGGCAGCGGCGGCTGCGGGACCTGAAACGTCGAGGGTAAGGGTGTCGGCGGGCTCTACGGTGAGGTGGTCGGCGGCGCGCGCATCGGCGAAGACGACGAGGGAATCGAGATCATGCCGGCCATTGGATTTGGGAGGGCCGACATGCAGGTAGAGGTTCACCTTGGCAGGTGCCCAGCCGGAAAGGCCTGTTTCTACGATACCCATGAGCGCGGCCTTCAGGGCGTTTCCGGCACGCCGGCCGGGAGCGCAGCCGGGGCGGCCGCCTCGGGCGCGTCAGGGCCCAGCTTGGAGTGCAGCTTGGCATTGATCCGTTCCCGGTCTTTCTCGGCCGGATCCAGCGTCAGGGCGCGCTCCCACTGGAAAGTTGCCTCCAGCTTGCGCCCCGCGCGCCAGTAAGCGTCCCCCAGATGATCATTCAGGATCGGGTCGCCGGGCATGAGTTCGACCGCGCGCTCGAGATAGTCGATGGCTTCCTCATACTGGCCGAGCTTGTAATGCGCCCAGCCGAGACTGTCGATGATATGGCCCGACAGCGGCTCGAGGATTACCGCGCGGCGGATGAGGGCGAACCCTTCCTCAAGGTTTTCGCCCCGGTCGATCCAGGAATAGCCGAGATAGTTGAGGACAGTGGCGCTTTCCGGGCGCAGTTCCAGGGCATGTTTCAGGTCTGCTTCGGCTTCCGGCCAGTTGCCCTGACGCTCCCGCGCGGCGCCGCGCGCGAAGATGACACGCCAGTCTTCCTTGGCGCCATCAGCGGCGATGATCTCATTGAGCACCGCCTCCCCTTCTGCATAGCGTTCGAGGGAAATGTAGAGATCGGCGAGTTGAAGCTGGAGGCTGCGGTCAGGGGTTCCGGCCAGCGCCTCGGCGGCGACGCGGAGGGCTTCCTCACTCTTGCCTTGCGCGTTCAGGAGACCGGCAAGCTGGCCCTGGGCGTTGGCGTAATAGGGAGAGGAGGAAGGCACTTCGCGCAGTACACGGATGGCATCCTCGCGGCGACCGCCATTCTCCAGCGCCTGCGCCCAGAGGGAGCGGGCGACCTGCAGGTCCGGGTCGAGCGCCAGCGCCAGCACGAAATAGACCGAGGAGAGATCATCATTGGTCTGATACATCAGCGCGGCAGCCGGGACGTACAGCGACAGGGCCGCGCCCTGGCGGGTGGTCAACCGGCGCGGCTTGATCTGCTCGCCTGCCTCGATGCGGCGGGCAAGCTGGGCCAGGGCCGCATTGGTACCGACCTCAGAGCGGAAGGTTTCGATGATCTCAAGCGCGCGGGCGCGCTCTCCGCGGGCGGCGAGAAGTTCGGCATGAGCCTCGACGCCGATGGCGAGGCGGGCCCCGGAGGCCCAGACACGCTCGAAATTCGCCAGAGCCTGATCCTCGGCGCCGCCCGACATCTGCAGGAGGCCCAGCATGTAGAGAGCCGGGCTGTCATAGCGCAGATCGCCGGTGAGCCCCTGCTCCAGATAGCCTGTCGCCAGAGCGAGGCCATCCTTGTCCAGCGCGCGCCAGGCCGAGATGCTGTTGGCGATATTCCGGTTGAAGGGCAGGAAGGCCGACTCTTCGAGATAGGGCTGCGCCTTGTCGGGCTTGCCGCGCACGATGGCATCGACGGCGAGCGTGAGCCGGATGAGGCTCGCCTCGCTGCCCGCCGCAAGCGCGCGGCTGGAAAGCCCGGCAGCGGCAGGATAGTCGCCTGCCAGCAGCGCAGAGAAGACGGCGCGCTCGGCAATCGAGGCCTTCTCAGGCATGACATCAATGATGGCCGCATAGCGCCGGGACGCGGTTTCGGGATCGTTTGTCAGCGAGGCAATCCGCGCGATCATGAAATCCCGATAGGCCTGCGCTTCAGGCGGACGGTCGCCGGAGAAGTCGTAGGATGACCCGTGCGAACCGGAGGTGGCGCAGGCACACAGGGCGAAAAGACTGGCAAGGAGGATCGGCGAAAGGATGCGTTTCATGGGGCAAACACTTGCAGTATCCGATGGGCGCTACAAGTGGCGCGCAGCGGTCTGCCACGCGCCATTTCGGCGCTATTGTGAGGCAAGCCGCACGTCCTGACGGTCAAAATAGGTATCGATGGCATTCTTGATGGCACGCACGGCGGCCTGGCGCCCCTTGTCCGACTGAAGCCGCTTGGCGTCGTCCGCATTGGTGAGGAAGCCGAGTTCCAGAAGCACGGCGGGCACGTCCGGCGCCAGCAGGACATAGAAGCCGGCGCTGCGGTGGGTATTGCGCAGAACCGGGCCAGCCTGCTCAAGCTCGGGCAAGAGCAGCTCGGCAAATTCGGCAGAGCGGGTCTTGGTCTCGCGCTTGACGAGATCCGAGAGGATGCCGGTGAGGCGCTGGGGCGTTCCATCTTCGATCGGGATGACCCAATTGTTGCGGCTCGCCTCGCGGTCGATCCGCCCCTCCCCGCGCGCGGAGATGGTGTAGACCGAAGCGCCTGCAACCGAGCTGGAACCGGCCGCATCCGCATGCAGCGAGATGAAGAGTTCCGCGCCCCAGTTTCGCGCCTTGGTCACCCGGTCTTCATGGTCGACATAGACATCGGTGTCACGGGTGAGCTTGACGACATAGCGGCCATCGGCCTCCAGCAGGTCTCGCAGGGCGAGGGCCGCCTTAAGGGTGACATCCTTTTCCCTGCCGCCATTGATCGCCATGGCGCCGGGATCCTTGCCGCCATGGCCGGCATCAATCACCACGACATGGCCCTTGCTGCGGGGCGGCGCCTTCCGGCCCGCCGCCGCCGCGCCCGCCCCTGCCAGGATGGCCGTCTGCGTTTCGGCAGCTTTCGCGGCATCCGTTTCCGCCTTGGCCAGCCGGCGCTGGTCGCGCTTGGCCAGGCTGGAGAAGCGGGCCTCGGAGACGGTGTCGAGATCGACGATCACGCGATAGGATTTTTCCGTGCCGGTGGGCGGCAGGCGCAGGACGCGCGCCACCGACATCGGCCGGTCGAGCGCGAACTCCAGCCGCCCCGGGTTCAGCGACCAGACGGTGACCCCGCCGCCGCCGGGGCCCTCTGCAGAATAGGCGTTCGACCTTAGCGGGAAAATGATGCGCCGCACACCGCCGGTTTCGCTGGCATAGGCTTCAGCTTCCTCAGGGGCATCAGTCCAGATCGTGATTCGGGTCGGGGCGCCGTCCCCCACAACGCGCACTTGTGACACGTCCGCAAGGGCGCCAAAAACGGCGCCAAAGCAAAGTATTAACAGGACTGAAACAATACGTGTCAGCATCAGCTCGGCGGGTTGGAATGGGCGGGCGGTGCCCAATTTCAGGTCACTGATGTGGATACCCACAGGAAGATTAACCCAGCCTTGACCGCAGATTAGCTGTTACAGCACCCCGAGCGGGAATTTGGCTCTTTCAATTGCAGGGAAAATTGGGCACTATTCTCATGTGGCCGCCGTAAAGGGTCGGCCCAACGGTTTCCCAACAGCGCACCCCGGCCCGGCTTCCCCGGAAAGGCAAGCGGGCGGCGCGCTCCGGAAAGCAGGAAAAATGCGCACTGGTGCCGCGAACACTGCAGGTTTGATCGACTCGCCGAGGCGAGACGGCTCTCTGCGCCCGCAACGCGCCTCCCTCACCACTTATTCCGGCCTGCCAGCCAACCAGAGGCGCCCTGCGCCCTGGCGAGCGGCGCCGGACCGAAAGGTTCTGTTTAATGAGCAGACTAATGCTGATCGACGCGGCCCACCCCGAAGAAACGCGGGTGGCCATCGTCAACAATGGCCAGGTTGATGACTTCGATTTCGAAACAACCGGCAACGAACAACTCCGCGGAAATATTTATCTCGCCAAAGTGACCCGGGTGGAGCCTTCGCTCCAGGCCGCCTTTGTCGAATATGGTGGCAACCGCCACGGTTTCCTCGCTTTCAGCGAGATCCACCCGGATTATTACCAGCTGCCCGCAGCCGACCGCGAAGCGCTTCTCAAAGAAGCCGCCGAGGAGGCCGCCGCCGCCATCGAGGATGATGATGACGGCCCGTATGTTCCCCATGGCATGAGCGCCGAGCTGGAAAACGGCGCTGGCGTGGATGTTCCCGGCGCCGATGACGGCGAAGAGGACGATGGCGACGAAGATGACGCCGACGCGGACGCTTCAGCCGATGCAGACGGCTATGGCGAGGACGATGGCGAAGAGGCCCGCCCGCGCGCCGCCAAGCCTGAACGCCGCAATGGCCAGAAAAAGACCCAGCGCACCCCGATCTCCAAGCGCTACAAGATCCAGGAAGTGATCCGCCGCCGCCAGGTGATGCTGGTGCAGGTGGTGAAAGAGGAGCGCGGCAACAAAGGCGCGGCCCTGACGACCTATCTGTCGCTGGCCGGGCGCTATTCCGTGCTGATGCCGAACACCCCGCGCGGGGGCGGCATTTCCCGCAAGATCGTCAATTCGGCTGATCGCAAGCGGCTGAAATCCATCGTTTCGGAACTGGATGTGCCTGAAGGCCAGGGCCTGATCGTGCGTACGGCCGGCGCCAAGCGCACCAAGGCCGAGATCAAGCGCGACTATGACTATCTCTCGAAACTGTGGGAACAGATTGTCGAGAAGACCCTCTCCTCCGAGGCCCCGGCGCTGATCAATGCCGAGGGCGGGCTTGTCCACCGCGCGATGCGGGACATGTTCGACAAGGAGATCGAGGAAGTCTGGGTTCAGGGCGATGAAGCCTATCGCGAGGCCAAAGACCTCGCCAAGATCATCATGCCGAGCCAGGCAAAGAAGGTTCAGCAATGGCGGGAGGAAGACCCGCTCTATGTGGCCGAAGCGGTCGAGAACCAGCTTGATTCGATCTATTCTCCGGTCGTGCAGCTGAAATCGGGCGGCTATCTGGTGATCAACCAGACCGAAGCCCTTGTTGCCATCGATGTGAACTCCGGCAAATCCACCCGCGAGCGCAATATCGAGCAGACCGCCGTGCGCACCAACCTGGAGGCGGCCGAAGAAGCCTGCCGCCAGATGCGCCTGCGCGATCTTGCCGGTCTGATCGTGATCGACTTCATCGACATGGAGGAGAACAAGAACAACCGCGCAGTCGAAAAACGCCTGAAGGAATGCCTGAAGGTGGACCGGGCGCGCGTTCAGCATGGCCGCATCTCGCAGTTCGGCCTGATGGAAATCTCGCGCCAGCGCCGCCGCCAGGGCGTGCTGCAGGCGACATCTGACCCCTGCTCTGCCTGTAACGGCACCGGCCGCCGCCGCTCGATCCCGTCAGCTGCGCTGCAGCTGATCCGGGCAATCGAGGCGCGCGCCGCCACCGGCGGCCTCAAGGGCATCGGTGTGAAGGCGCCGACGGATGTGGCGCTCTACATTCTCAACAACAAGCGCGAGGCGCTGATCGAGATCGAACGGGTCGCGGGCTTTGCCATCTCGATCCATTCCTCCGAAGACATGCTGCCCGGCGATTTCGAGATCAATGCCGAGCGGGATCCTGGCGCCAAGCCGAAGAAACGCCCGACGCCGCGCTCTCTGATGAAACCGACACCGCCTTCGGCGCGCGACGAGGATGATGAGGATATCGAGGACGAAGACCTGATCGAGGCCGATGACGAGGCCGGCGATGAGGATGAGGCTGGCGAAACGCGCAGCTCTGACGCTTCTGAAGAGAAGCAAGGTGGCAGCCGCCGCCGGCGCCGCCGCCGCCGGGGTGGCCGCAGCCGCGGGGAAACCCGCGAGACCGGTCTCGAAGTGGTGGATGCCGAACGCCCTGCCGATGCAGAGGCAGACGCGGGCGAAGACGACGAAGACGAGGATGACGGCGAAGAGGCCGTTGGCGCTGGTGAAGCAGAGGCCGACGACAGCGACGCCGCGCGTAAGCGCCGCCGCCGGGGCCGCCGGGGTGGCCGCCGCCGCCGCAGAGGCAGTGAGGGCCGCGGTGAAGGCGGCGAGATTGCCGCCATTGCCGATGGCGGGGCATTCCTGGATGGCCTGTCAGTCAGCGCAGATGTGATGCTGTCAGAGGAAGAGCCGGCGATTGGCCTGCCCGCGCCCGCCGAAGTGCTGCAGATCGAAGCCGAGGTGGCCGAGGAGCCGGTTGCGGCTGAGGCAGAGCCTGCTGAGGCTGACGCGGAGGACGCGCCTGCGCCCGCCGCTGACGAGCCGCGCACAGGCCGGTCCCGCTCGCGCCGTGGCCGGGGTGGCAGCAAGGCAGCGGCGGATGAGACGCCTGCCGCAGAGGCTGCGCCTACTGTGGAGGCCGCGCCGGAAACGTCCGAGCCTGCTGCAGAAGCAGAATCTGCTCAGGTGGAGACCGCTCCTGTCGAAGCGCCCGCACCTCAAGCAGCGCCCGAGCCAGAGCCTCAGCCTGCCATGGCGCAAGCCGAGGCCGCGCCTGTGGCCGTCGTTGAGCCTGAACCGACACCGGCAGCCCCTGCCCCGGCCGAGCCGACCGGCCCGAAACGCACCGGCTGGTGGAACCGCGGGAAGAAGTAAGCCCGGAACTCAGACAACGGAAGAAAAAAAGGGCCGGAGCATCGCTCCGGCCTTTTTGTTTGCTCGCGGGCAAATTTCAGTTGGCGCCAGCAAGCGTTTTGAATTGCGGATCAGCAACTGCCTTACCGATCAACTCCTGAACAGCAGGCGTGAATGCATCAATCACATTCTGGCAAGCTTTGATCGCCGAATAGCTGGTTTTAAACGTGTAATGAGTCGCTATTGTGTAGCCTTCCGGGAGTTCATCCGAGCTCAGTTTCAAGCCGATGTCCCAGCTTCCGGTGCCCATAGAGTTGAAATCAAGCTCGGTAACTTCGCCGCGGATAACTTTTCCGGTGGCCGCATCGTACATACCAGATGCGAAAAGCTCATCGCGCATCGCGCCTTCGATGAATTCTCGGGCAGTTTTTCCCGGTGCGACTTCCAATGCCCCCAGTGCACGGCACGTCATGTTTTCCGACACGCCCGGCGTCATGCTGAATGACGCGACCTGGACCTTAGCGTCGGACTCTTTCAGAGCCGCCTGAAAGGCCAGAATATTCGACGTAGATGGCGTATACGGACGGCTGGAAGTTGTCTCGCAAGCCCCGAGCGCCAATACTGCCGCAGCAGCACATACATACTTGATCATGTGTTCCCCAACAAAAAAGCCCGCAGCCGAACGCTGCGATCGCCACGTTCAACCTGCGGGCTATTCTGTCAACGGGCATGCCGTTTCATCCACAGGTTTCTCCAACCGAGAGAAGTCTGTGGATTCAATTCACTAGGCAGCCACTTTCTTCTCACCAGCCGGCGGGAAGCGGTCGTAGAAGGATTGGCCCTTCTCGGCCATTTCGCGCAGGAGTTTGCCGGGGCGGAAGCGCTCGCCATACTTGTCAGCAAGGCGGTCTGCCTCAGCGACGAAGGCGGGCACGCCCCAGATGAGATCCATGTAGCTGACGCAGCCGCCGGTATACGGCGCAAAGCCCCAGGCGAGGATGGAGCCGATGTCGCCATCGCGCGCATCCTGGATCACGCCCTCCTCGAAGCAGCGAGCGACTTCGATGGCCTGACGGATCAGGAGACGGTTGGTCAGCTCTTTCTTGAGCGCGGGCGGACATTCGTCGATCTTGACTTCGACCTGCTCATTCAGGTCCGGCCAGATACGGTCGGGTTTGCCCTGCTCGTTATAGTCATAGAAGCCCTTGCCAGCCTTGCGGCCAACGCGGCCCTTGTCTTCCACGATCCAGGCCATCATGCGGCCAAGCGGGGCTTCGTTATAGTCGAAGCCGGTGGCCTTGGCAGTGGCGCGGCCGACCTTCAGCGCCGTGTCGAGACCAACCGAATCGGAGACTTCCAGCGGCCCCATCGGCATGCCGGCCTGGCGGCCGACGTTTTCGATGATCGCCGGCTTGATGCCTTCGGAAAGCATTTCGAGGCCTTCCTGCGTATAGGTGCCAAAGCAGCGCGAGGTGTAGAAGCCGCGGCTGTCATTGACGACAATCGGCGTCTTCCGGATCTTCAGGACATAGTCGATCGTCTTGGCGAGGGTTTCCTGGCTGGTTTCCTTGCCCATGATGATCTCGACGAGGCCCATCCGCTCGACCGGCGAGAAGAAGTGGATGCCGATGAACTTGTCCTTGCGCTTCAGCGGCGTGGAGAGCTGGGTGATCGGCAGGGTCGAGGTGTTGGATCCGACGATGGCGTTTTCGCCGAGAGCGGCTTCGGCGTCGGAGAGCACCTTGTGCTTCAGGTCCATGTCTTCATAGACGGCTTCGACGATCAGGTCGCAGTCTTCCAGAAGCTTATAGTCCGTGGTCGGCGTGATGAGGGAGAGGAGCGCGTCGCCCTTCTCCTTCGTGCTCTTGCCGCGGGAGATGTCCTTCTCGACGAGGCGTACGGAGTATTGCTTGCCCTTCTCGGCCGCTTCCTGCTTCACATCAACAAGGACCGTGCGGATGCCCGCCCGTGCCTGTTCATAGGCAATGCCGGCGCCCATCAGACCGGCGCCGATGACGCCGACCTTTTTGATCTCAGCCTTCTCGAAGCCGGCCGGGCGGTTTGCGCCCTTCGACAGGGCCTGCGTGGAGAGGAAGAGCGAACGGATCATCGCCTTCGCCTCTGGGCGCTGCTGGGTGTTAATGAAATAGCGGGTCTCGATGCGCAGGCCGGCATCGATGGGCACCTGAATGCCTTCATAGATGCAGGAGAGGATGTTCTTCTGAGCGGGGTAATTACCATAGGTTTTCGAGGCCAGCATCATGTTGGCCATCGTGGCCACCTGACCGGCGCCGGGCGATTTATGCGGCACGCCGCCGGGAACCTTGAAGCCTTTTTCATCCCACGGGGCTTTCGCCTTCGGGTTTGCCTTCACCCAGGCCTTGGCGCGGGCAACAGTCTCCGCCCCCGGAGCAAGTTCCTGAACGACGCCCATGGCATGGGCTTTCTCGGCATTGAAGCTCTCGCCCTGAAGGATCAGCGGCAGCGCGGCCTGAACGCCGACGAGGCGGGGAAGACGCTGCGTGCCGCCTGCGCCCGGCAGAAGGCCGATCTTGGCTTCCGGCAGGCCGAACTGGATGCGCGGATTGTCATTTGCCGCCACGCGGTAATGACAAGCGAGCGCCACTTCGAGGCCGCCGCCGAGGGCGAGACCGTTGAGGGCCACGGCCACCGGCTTGCCGCAGGTTTCCAGTTTGCGCAGCGTGCCATTGAGAGCAAAGCCTTGCTCGAACTGTTCTTTCTTCAGTTCGTCGGCGGACTTTTTCTTCTCGCCGCCGCCACTGCCGGCGCGGTCGCCCATCTCGCCGAGGTCTGCCCCGGCGCAGAAGCCGGTTTCCTTGCCAGAGGAGATGACGAGGCCCTTGATGTCAGCGTTGGAGGCAACCTCATTGGCGATCGCGATGATGTCCGCCACGGCCTTGCCGGTCAGCGTGTTCATGCTGCGGCCGGGAACGTCGAAAACGGCGTGGGCGATGCCATCGGCATCAATGTCGAATTTGAAGGTTTCGAGTTTCATATCTTACTCCTGTTCGCTTTGCGCACTCCTCCCCCGTTTACGGGGGAGGTGGCCGGCGGAGCCGGTCGGAGGGGGGAGCCGCAAGGCAATTGCTTTGAGGACTTCATCAGTCCGGTTGAGTATGTCGTCATTTGAGAAGCGCAGAACATGCCAACCAAGCTCCATGAGCTTGCGGGTGCGGCTCGCATCGCGCTCGACAGCATCGGCTGAACCATGCGCGGAGCCATCGATCTCGATGACAAGCCGGGCAGGAATACAGGCGAAATCGGAGATGAAGTCGTCAATCGGATGCTGCCTTCTGAACTTCTGTCCACAGAGTTTCTGTCCTTTGAGCCGGGCCCAGAGAATGGTCTCGGCTGTGGTCAGGGTCCGGCGGAGAGGTTTTGCATGAGGAGCGGAACGCCATTCCTGTTCGCGCATGCTGCTCCCCCCTCCGTCACCTTCGGTGCCACCTCCCCCGTAAACGGGGGAGGAGTGCGTGACCGTTACACCCTTTCGATGATCGTGGCGGTGCCCATGCCGGCGCCGACGCAGAGTGTGATGAGGCCGGTTTCCTTGCCGGTGCGCTCAAGCTCGTCGAGGACCGTGCCGAGGATCATGCCGCCGGTGGCGCCGAGGGGGTGGCCCATGGCGATGGCGCCGCCGTTCACGTTCATTTTCTCATGCGGGATATCCAGCATCTTCATCATCAGCATGACGACAGACGCGAAGGCTTCGTTCAGCTCATAGATGTCGATATCGCCGGGGTTCATGCCGGCTTTCTTCAGCACCTTCTGGGTCACATAGGTCGGGCCCGTCAGCATGATGCCGGGCTCAGACCCGATGGAGGCCATGGCGCGCACGCGGGCGCGGGGTTTCAGGCCCATGGCTTCGCCCATTTCTTTCGAGCCGAAGAGAACGGCAGAGGCGCCGTCCACAATGCCCGAGGAGTTGCCGGCATGGTGAACGTGGTTGATCTTTTCCAGCTCGGGATAGCGCTGCTTGATCACCTCATCAAAGCCCATCGCGCCCATACCCGCGAAGGACGGGTCCAGCGCAGCAAGGCTCTGCATGGTCGTGTCGGGGCGCATATGCTCGTCATGGGCAAGGCGGATGCCGCCCATCTGGTCGCGCACAGGAACGATCGACTTGGCAAAGCGGCCTTCCTTCCAGGCCTGCGCGGCGCGGCGCTGGCTTTCCAGCGCGAAGGCATCCACGTCATCGCGGCTGAAGCCGTACTTTGTGGCGATGGTATCCGCGCCGATTCCCTGGGGCGTGAAGTAGGATTTCAGCGCGATCTGCGGGTCGGTGGACCAGGCGCCGCCGGCAGCGCCCATCGGCACGCGGCTCATCGATTCAACACCGCCGCCGATGGCCATGTCGGCCTCGCCGGTCATCACTTTCGAGGCGGCCATGTTGCACGCTTCCAGGCCCGACGCGCAGAAGCGGTCGACCTGCACGCCGGCGGTGGTTTCGGCATAGTCCGCATTCAGCACGGCGATCCGCGCGATATCGCCGCCCTGCTCGCCCACGGGCGAGACGCAGCCGAACACAACGTCGTCGACCTTGGATGTGTCGAGATTGTTCCGGTCACGGATGGCCTGCAGCACCTGCGTGCCGAGACTGAGCGCGGTGATTTCATGCAGCGCGCCGGAGGATTTGCCTTTGCCGCGGGGCGTGCGCACGGCGTCGTAGATATAGGCTTCGGGCATGGGGTGGCTCCTTTTTGGAACTTAGAAAAAACAGGACGCAGACACAGTATGTGCCTGATAGGGGGCGTCATCCCGGAAAGCGTGAAACGCTTGTCCGGGACCCAGGCCTGAAACGGCGGTGACTTGCCGCTTCTGGGTCCCGGGTCGCTGCGCGCCCGGGATGACACAAAACTTATGTGGGCTCATCTGTCCCCTCCAGCCGGTGCCTTCACCGGATTGAGCGTGAGGGAGGCGGTGGCCCGCGCGGCTTCCTTGCCGCGGGAGTCGAAAAGGTCGGCCTCGGCGAAGACCATCGCCCGGCCGACATTGCGAAGCCGCGCGGCCACCTCAATGGGACCAACGCGGACGGGACGGAGGAAATGTGTGTGCAGGTCCACCGTTGAGGGATACTTCGAGGTTCCGGCTTTCACGGTTGTCAGCATGCCGATGGTATCGTCCATCATGGCGACGAGAAAACCGCCCTGGATGTAGCCGGCGGGATTGGTGAAGTCCTCGCTGCCATTGAACCGGACGCGCGTGGTCATCGCCTTCGCGTCCAGTTCAATGATCTCAAAGCCGAGGGACACCGAGCTGCGCGCAGGCGTAGGGAAGACTTCGCGGAGGAGATGGCGATCAGGCATCAGTCGACAAGATCTACCTTCCTGTGCCTCATCTCCGCCGACACTTCTCGCAAAATTCTCAGAAACTCACCATTTCGAAAACTTGACAGAGATCGACAGTTCAAAAACCGCAAATTGACTTCACCAGGCCATCCTGGCCCGCCCCACTCAACTGCATCCCAGTATGCATCCAAGTTTCGACCGAACAAATGACCAAGTTCGGGCTTAGTTGCGGTAAGATAGCGATCCCAAAATTCGGTCTCGCTTTGCACACCGCAACAATCAACCTCGATAACCGGCCAGTTGCTCCAATCCCTCAAAGCGTCCTCGCGATCAGCATTTTCATCACTTCGTTGGCACCGCCATAGATGCGCTGGACGCGGGCGTCGGCATACATCTGGGCGATGGGATATTCATCCATATAGCCGAAACCGCCATGCAGCTGGAGGCATTCGTCGATGATCTTGCACTGCAGATCGGAGATCCAGTATTTCGACATCGAGGCCGTGGACGCGTCCAGCTCTTCCTTCAGAAGAAGCTCTGTACAGTGATCGGCGAACACTTTTGCGACAGTTGCCTCGGTCTTGGCTTCGGCGAGCTTGAACTGGGTGTTCTGGAAATCGAAGATCGTCTGTCCGAACGCCTTGCGGCCTTTGACATAGTTTACGGTCTCGTGGATCGCGCGCTCGATCATGCCGACGCCCTGGAGGCCGATGATGTGGCGCTCCTGGGGCAGTTTCTGCATCAGCTGGATGAAGCCCTTGCCCTCTTCCCCGCCAAGCAGGTGAGCGGCGGGCACGCGGACATCATCGAAGAACAGCTCGGAGGTATCGGCGGCGTGTTGGCCAACCTTGTCGAGGTTGCGGCCGCGGCGGAAGCCGCCTTTGCCTTCAACCGCTTCTGTCTCGACACAGATGATCGAGATGCCTTTGGCGCCTTTGGTCGGGTCGGTCTTGACGCAGAGCAGGATCAGGTCAGCGGTCTGGCCGTTGGAAATGAAGGTCTTCGAGCCATTGATAACGTAGTGATCGCCATCCAGCTTTGCCGTCGTCTTCATGCCCTGCAGGTCAGAGCCGGCGCCCGGCTCGGTCATCGCGATGGCGGTGACAAGGTCGCCGGAGCAGATTTTCGGCAGCCAGCGCTGCTTCTGTTCCTCGGTGCCATAGGCGGTGATGTAGGGGGCGATGATGGCGTTGTGCAGGGTGATGCCGAAGCCGTCGATGCCCTTCCATTGCTGCTGCTCGATGATGATGGCCTCATGGCGGAAGTCCCCGCCTGCGCCGCCATATTCTTCCGGAACCGAGGCGCCGAGCAGGCCCATCTCGCCGGCCTTCTTCCAGATCTCGCGCGGCACGATACCGGCCTTGCGCCAGGCGGGCACATGCGGGGCGCATTCCTTCTCGAAAAACTGGCCCACGGCATCGGCGAAAATGTCGAGCTCTTCATCCTGGCGCCAGGCGGCCTTGGGGACGTTCAGGGGGCTCTCATGCATCGGTATCTCCACATCTTTTCGTAGCGTAAAGTTGCCGCTTACGTTCACGTCAGCATGTAAGCGTGGCGGCCCGGATTCTCCAGCCGTGCCGCCACGTCAGGGAACCGCGTCAGAATTGCGCGGCGTCGAGCGCCATCATGGTCCCAGCGCCGGTTTTCACCTTGATGAGATGGGCGCCGGCATCAGGCAGCATCCGCTCGACAAAGTAACGGCCCGTGGCGAGCTTGGACGCGTAGAACGGGTCGCCGCTATCCTTCTTCTCCAGGGAAAGCTTCGCCATGCGGGCCCACATATAGGCCAGCGCCGTGAGGCCCATCAGGTGCAGATAGTCATGGCTGGACGCGCCGGCATTGTTGAAGTCGCTCATGCCGTTCTGCATCAGCCACATCGTGCCGTCCTGCAGCTGGGCACGCACGGTTTTCAGGCCCTCGATGAAGGGCTCAAGGCCTTCCATCTTTTCATTGGCGGAGATGAACTCGTCGATCTCGCCGAAGAAGGAGAAGACCGCGCGGCCGCCATTGGCGCCGAGTTTGCGGCCAACGAGATCCAGTGCCTGCACGCCATTGGTGCCTTCATAGATCAGGGTGATGCGGCAATCGCGGACGATCTGCTCAAGGCCCCATTCGCGCGTGAAGCCCGAGCCGCCATGCACCTGCAGGCCGAGATTGGCGCTCTCATAGCCCTTGTGCGTCAGATAGGCTTTCACCACCGGCGTCAGCAGGGCCATATAGTCGCCCGCCTTCTCGCGGACTTTTTCGTCGGGAGATTTGTGCTGAAGGTCGCCCTGGAAGGCCATCCAGTAGGTGAAGGCGCGGCCGCCCTCGATGAAGGCTTTCTGCTCCAGCAGCATGCGACGCACATCGGGGTGGACGATGATCGGGTCTGCCGGTTTTTCCGGGGCCTGCGCGCCGGTGAGCGAGCGGCCCTGGACGCGGTCCTTGGCGAAATCGAGGGAGTTCTGATAGGCGATCTCCGCCTGGGACAGCCCCTGCAGGCCCACGCCGAGGCGCGCCTCGTTCATCATCACGAACATGGTGCGCATGCCCTTGTGCTCTTCCCCGACGAGCCAGCCGGTGGCCCCGTCATGGTTCATCACGCAGGTGGCATTGCCATGGATGCCCATCTTCTCTTCCAGGCCGCCGCAATAGACGGGGTTGCGCTCGCCGAGACTGCCATCCTCATTGACGAGGAATTTCGGCACGAGGAACAGGGAGATGCCCTTGATGCCTTCCGGGCCGCCTTCGATGCGGGCGAGCACAAGGTGGATGATGTTGTCGGTGAGGTCCTGCTCGCCGCCGGAAATCCAGATCTTCTGGCCGGTGATCTTGTAGCTGCCATCGGGCTGGGGAACGGCCTTGGTCTTGATGAGGCCGAGATCGGTGCCGCAATGGGGCTCGGTCAGGTTCATGGTGCCGGCCCATTCGCCCGAGGCCATCTTCGGCCCGTATTTCTGCTTCTGTTCGTCAGAGCCGCCGGCCATCAGGGCCTGGAAAGCGCCATGGGTGAGGCCGGGATACATGCCGAACGCCATGTTCGAGGAGGAGACCATCTCGGTCCAGGCGATGTTGACGACATGGGGAAGCCCCTGCCCGCCCATCTCCGGATCGGTGGCCAGCAGCGGCCAGCCATTCTCCACCAGCTGCTTGTAGGCGTCCGGGAAACCGTCGGGCGTCTTCACGCTGGCATCGGCGGCGCGCTGGCAGCCCTGCTTGTCGCCCACCGCGTTCAGCGGGAACAGCACGTTCTTGGCGAACTTGGCGCCCTCATCGAGGATCTGGTCGATCGTCTCGGGCGAGGCGTCAGCGAAGCCCGGCAGGTTGGAATAATTCTGCAGCTCAAGCACTTCATGCAGCACAAACTGCATGTCGCGGACGGGGGCATCATAACGGGGCATCTTCAGACGACTCCTTGGCAATAAGAAAGTTTGAGCCCTTCAATGCCAAAGCGCGTTGGAAAAGTCATTCCAACGCGCTTCATTATCTTCAAAAATGTCAGTAACGGCCGATCAGACTTCGTCGAGCTGTTTCCGGGCGACCTGCTCATAGGCGGCTGCCTGGCGCTTGGTCTCTTCCGACGGGCCGGGGTTTTCCACGATGCCCTGCAGCCAGTCGATGCCCTTATAGAGTTCTGTGAGGGCAGTATCGATGTCCTGGCGCTGGACTTCCAGTTCGCGGGCCTGCTTGCGGAATTTCTCCAGCATCATGCGCGTCTGGGCGCGTTTGCCGTCGTTCAGGGCGTAAAGGTCCAGGATTTCGCGGATATCGGCCAGCGGCAGGCCAAGACGCTTCAGGCGAACGATGATGGTGAGGCGCGCGCGGTCGCGGTTGGAATAGAGGCGCATCATGCCATCGCGGGCCGGATGCAGCATGTCCTTGTCTTCATAGAAACGCAGGGCGCGGGGGGTGACACCAAACTCGCGGGCGAGTTCGGAGATCGTGTAAGTACGTGATTCTGCAGCAGAAATGGATGAGGTGGGCTTGTGCATGGCTGTCTCCCTTGAAGTGCAATTTTTATTGTTCTTATTATTAGTCAGCGCAGACTATCCAGCTTTCCGCGTACGTCAACGTCAATTTTCCGCTTACGCGAACGGAAAGTGTTGGCACGCCCTCTGTCAGCTTCCTGCATCCCGGCTAATCCCCGGAATTAACAGAATTAACGCGCCCTTAAGGGAATAAGACGCATTTCTGGCGAAGTATGAACAAATCGGCCGCTCGCCTTAACCCGGCGCAGCGGCGCGGGTGCGCAAGGAGTGGGCGCGATGAGCCAGACGGGGCCCTGGAGCGTTAAGGGGATCGATCAGCGAGCCCGGGAAGCCGCGCGCGAAGCCGCGATGGCGGAAGGCATCACGTTGGGCGAATATCTCAACCGTCTGCTGATGTCGGCGGAGGAGTCCCATTACGAGGAGATGCGCTCTCCCTATGAGGGGCCCTCTTACGGCGATCCCTCCTACCGCACCCCGCCTCGGCCGCCGCGCAGCGACTACCGGGGCGAACAGCGCCCCCAGCAGGACGCCGCCACAGCGCTTGAACGCCTCTCCCGCCGCATCGAGGCCACCGAAGCCCGCTCGACCCTCGCCATAACCGGCATCGACCATACCGTGCTGGGCCTCGTGGCCCGCATCCAGAACGCCGAGCAGACCAGCGCGGCCGTGGCCGGCCATGTCGAAGGCCTCATTGATGAGATGCGCGAAACGCATGAGGCGCTGCAGGCCAAAGTCCGCCGGATGGAGCAGGACGAAACCGGCAAACAGAATATCGAAGCGCTCAAAGCGCTGGAAGCAGCCCTCGGGAAGCTCGCGAGCCACGTCTATGAAGAAGCCGAGCTGACCCAGAACGAAGCCCTTGCCATCAAGGGCCGCGTCGAGGCCGGCTTTGCCGATGTGACCGAACGCGTCGAGACCATCGACACCCGCGTCCAGCGCACGCTGTCGGAAACAGCCGCCCGCATCGACCGCGCCGTGGAGCAGGCCGAGCAGCGGGCCGAGGGCGTCACCCGCCACCTCTCCGAACGGATGGGGCAGCTGGAAACGGAAGTTCGCGAACAGACATCCAAACTGGAAGGCCGCCTGGATGCGCGCGCCAGCGACATCGAAGCCAGCCTTCAAGGCCGCGTCGATGATCTGGAACTGCAAACCGCCGCCCGCGCAGGCGATGTTCAGAAGGCAGAGGAACGCCTGAGCGCCGTCGAGGACGATGTCTCCGGCGCGCTCTCCTCCATGGAGGCAACCCTCCTGCGCGTGCAGGAGCGCCTGAACCGCGCCGAGACGACGACCGACGCAGCTCTGAAGGGTCTTGAGTCCACCTTCGCCTCGCTCGACGAACGCATTGATGCCGTTGCCAAGACCGTTGACCCGGAACTGGCAGACCGCCTGCGCAAGGAATTTGAAGCGCGTTTTGAGGACATCACCCAGCTCGTCCGCTCCACCGTCGACAATGCGCGGATGGAACTGGCCGGCGAGATCACCCGCGCTGCCGAGCAGGACGCCGAAACCGAAACGCAGCTGCGCACGGAAATCGGTGAACTGAGGGCCCGCCTGGCCGAAGTGGAAGCGCGCGATCCCGAAGAGCTGACCTCCGGCGTGCGCGAAGAGATCGAACGCCTCGGAACAACCGTCTCGGAACGGATCGATGCGCTCGCAGAGCATGTCGAGAACCGTCTGGAAGAAAGCGAAATCCGCGGCGCCGAAGCCATCGAACAGGTCGGCGAACAGGTCACTGTGGCGGCTGTCCGCCTTCAGAAGCGTCAGGACGAAGCCCTCACCGCGCTCGCCCAGGAAATCGAAGCCAGCCGCAAGTCGGCCGATGCGCGTCTCTCCGACGCGCTGGCCAGCGTGTCCGAACGTCTGGAAGAGATTCACAATCAGTCCGCCGACTCGCTCTCCCCGATGCAGCGCGCCATCGCCACGCTCGCCTCGCGCCTCGAGAGCCTGGAAGCCTTCACGGTGCCGCCTGGGGCCGAGCTGCCCCCGCCTGCGCTGACCCCCGAAGCGCCTACGACCTTCACCGAAGAGCCCGCCGCTGATCCTTATGCGGAGACGGAAACCTCAACCGAAGAAGAAAGCGAAGAAGCAGAAAGCAGCGAGTTTGAAGCCGGCGTTCCCGAGATTGAGTTTGAAGACCTGATGCCCGGTCATCCGTGGTCTGAGGAAGAAGAGTTCAACTCCGGTATTGAAGACTGGGAGACGCCTGCCAAAGCAGAAGCAGAGGCGCAGCCGGAGGAAGAAAGCCCCTTCGGGT
Organism: Hyphomonas sp.; assembly: GCF_013823385.1. Classification (GTDB taxonomy): domain Bacteria; phylum Pseudomonadota; class Alphaproteobacteria; order Caulobacterales; family Hyphomonadaceae; genus Hyphomonas. The sequence goes on along the minus strand of NZ_PNMA01000027.1, from coordinate 12,740 downwards.
CTGACTTCGAGGCCATCCGCGCCGCTGTCGAGCGCCTGAGCAATGTAAGCGCGCAATCTGCCGCGTCTGCCCAGGAAGAGACGGAAGAAGAAGACGCCCCGGAGCTTGCCGCGCCCGCCGTCAGCGAAGACGCCTTTGATGACGCGTTCGAGCACGACTTTGAAGACGATCTGGACGACAGCGAGTTCATGGCGGGAATTCCCGATACGTCCCCGCCGGATATCTCAGCACAAGATTATGATCCGCTGGCAGAACTCGCCGGGCTGGAAGAGGCCCGCAGCGAGGCGCGCGAATCCGACATTTTCGACAGCGAGATCGAAGGGGCGCCTTTCATTGCCGAAACGCTGCCGAAGGCAGATCACGAGGATGAGGATGGCCTGATCGATACGCTGGACAATGCCGCCGCCGACCGCGACGCCGAGACCAGCGACTATATCGCCCGCGCGCGCCGCGCCGCGCTGGCGGCAGCCGACACGCAAGGCAAGCCCCGCCGCCTGCCTGTCTCCCCGGCCAAGCAGACGAAAACCGGCAGCAACCGCACGCCGCTTCTGATTGCTGCCTCCGCCGCCGTGCTCACCGGCGCGGCCGCTGGAGGATACCTCTACCTGCGGGGCAAGCAGCCGCATGATCCCTCCCTTTCGGGGCCGGTCGACACCTATGTCGATCCGATCTTCTCATCTGCGCCCCCTGCAGAGGCCGACATCCGGCAGCTGGCAAGCCTCAACGGCGAAGCAGGCTTTGGCGAACCCGCCGAAGAAGACCTCTTCGACAGCGCGGCCGGCGCCATTGAGGAAGACATCTTTGGTGCGCCGGACGCTGACGAAACTGCTGCCGCGCCGGCGCCGGCCGCTGCGGTGAAACCAGCCCCCACCATCGCCTCCCTCAGCCCGCAACCCGCTGCGAGCTATCCGCCCATCCCGGCCGTGGTGACGGTCGAGTCCGAAGCCAATGCCGGCAATGCGATTGCCCAGTACCAGCTGGCGCAAAGCTATCTGACGCAGAATGATCTGGAGGCGGCGGTTCCGCTTCTGCGCCGCGCCGCCCTGAAGGGCGCAGCGCCCGCGCAGTATGATCTCGGCAAACTCTATGAGCAGGGCCTGGGCGTCGATCAGGACATGATCGAAGCGCGCAACCTGATCACCAAGGCCGCAGAAGCAGGCCATGTCGGCGCGATGTACGATCTTGCCCTGTTCATGGCCGAAGGCGAAGGCGGCCCGGTGGACGAGGCCGGCGCGGTGGAATGGTTCAGCAAGGCGGCCGATCATGGCTTCCTGGATGCCCAGTACAATCTCGGCGTGATGTATGCTGAAGGCATCGGCACGCAGCAGGATCTTGCCGAAGCGCTCTACTGGTTCGAACTGGCCACCCGCAAGGGCGACAGCGCCGCTGCCCTGGAAGTGCGCAACCTCACCGGCCGCCTGCCGCCGCAGACAGTGCGCGAAGTGATGGAAGCGGCCGATGTGTGGAGCGAGCTGCCGAGCATCGCGCTCGCCAATGGCCGCTTTGGCGCGCAGCGCTGGAACACGGGCAACCCGCTCCAGGTGCAGGCGGTACAGACCGCGCTCTCCCGCCTTGGCTACCTCTCCAGCCAGCCGGACGGCGTGATCGGTCCGCAGACGGCAAATGCCATCCGCGAGTATCAGCGCAGCGAAGGCCTCCCGGTGACCGGCACGGTAACCCCGGAGCTGATCGAGCGCCTCAACACCGGCGCCTCGCGCGGCCGGGGCTGAGGCGCCCCTTCCCTATTCCGTCAAGGGCGCGGTGAGGTCGATCCGGCCGGTCTCGGTGACCTTGCCGTCCTTGACCTCCCCTTCGACCAGTTCGGAATTGATCAGCGCCAGCACGCGCCCGCCGGTGAAGATCGGCCGGGCATTGCCATACCAGTCGATGCAGGACACCTCGCAGGTATAGCCGGTCTCCGAAGGCAGGCGCGGATCGCGGCGCGTGGCGCCGAGCATACCGGCCTCAGACAGGCTGCCGTCTGCACTGGCAGAGACGTAGCTCATGTCAGAGCTGCGTGACCACCACCACCAGCGCGCCGCTTCCTCAGAGCGCGGAACAGTCGGCAGGCCGATCAGGCCGGCGCCATCGGCGCCAATGCGGCTGTTGAAGGCATGGCTGCGGTTCTCGCTTTCATACCGCCCCTTCAGCTTGAGCGTTCCGGAAACCCGCGGCTCAGCTCTGAGGTCGATCAGCGAGAGGCTGAGGCCCTTGCTGTCATGATAGCCGGTGAGCGCCATATAGGGCCCGGCACGCTCGGCGCGGATCACGTCATGGGTGAGTTCCACCGTCACCGGCTGGTTAGGCGCATCGACGGGCACAATGATCGCGCGCCCCGCATCCCGGGTCTCGCCTTCTCCCGGTGGCCAGCTGCCCCAGCCCTCGCGCGCGCCATAGACCAGATGCTTCTCGGTGAAGCGGGCCTCATAGTCTGAGGCGCCCGGCGTCGGCAGATCGAAGTAGCGCCCGCCTGCGGTGTCCTGGAACACTTCATCCAGCGCATCGAGCGGCACATCGAAGAAGGTGAGATCAGCTTCATCCTTGCTGTCCCAGCTATCGCAATCCCGGTGGCGCCAGTCGAGCACGGCGCGGAAGGTGCCGGCGTCCATGTCCATGGAGAACTGGTTCTGCGGCGTGCCGCGCACACCCAGCACGGCCGGCTTGGCGCCATCCACCGGCAGACGTACCAGAGCCGAAGGCGCAATATCGGCAAGCTGCGGGCGCGGCCCGGCGGAACAATCAGGATAGGGAACACCCCGCCGCAATTCCCGCTCCCGCTCTTCATCAGCGGGACTCATCCAGAGCCAGAAGGCATCCTTGGTGACGAGGAACTCATGCGTCTCGGTTCCGACAATCGCGGTTGCCTTGCAGGCCGGAATGGCAGCATCGGTCAGGCCGGAAATATCGCACACCGTCACCGTATGGATCACGGGTTTCAGCGTCCGCTGAACCGGCATCCAGATGTCGGTGGCGCTGAACAGCGGGCGGCCATCTTCAAGCTCCGTACGCTCACGGAAACCGTCACCATCCTCCTGGCGCCATTCGCGGATCACCGGAATATCAAGCTCGTCCCACCAGCCACGCCCCACCAGATAGATCGGCGTATGGATCACGAGCTTCCCGTCGATCATGCGCGTGGCATAGTTGGAGCCGGAATAATAATCGTTGGACGAAATGTAGAAGGTCGCCTGGCGCGTCACCTTCCCGTCTTCGCCAAGATTGAGCACGGTGTATTCGGTTGCCTCCTCACGATAGGAATATCCCGTCACCAGGATCGTGCGCCCGGCGACCAGCACTTCATCATACCAGGTGTCTTCATTGCTGGAGCGATAGACATTCGCGCGGTCTGCCAGTTTCAGGCCCGGCTGCCCGCCCGGCATCAGGTCCGTCACGAAGAGGCGGCCATCCTGAAGGATCACCAGATGCTGGCCGATCTGCTTGATGATGCCGCCTTCATCGACCCCGGCTTTCTGATTGTTGGTGATCTCGGGATTATCTGCCGACCCCGGAACGGCGCTGGCGGTCACAGTGACTTCCTGAGAGGGCGCAGCCTCTGCGGCTGGCGCCGGCGTGCCTATCGCCATCGTCATATCAGATGTCGGCGGCGGCGCGGAGAGCACGGGATAGGGCCGGCCGATGCCGCGCGCTTCAGCGGCCTCGCGCGTTGCCCTGATCCAGTCCTTGAATTCCTCTTCGCTGCGGAACTTCGAAAGCGATGTTGCGCGCAACCTGTCCAGCGCCGGGTCTTCAAACGCGGCGAGCCTTTCTTCCTGCTCGGGCACTTCAAAACCGGCATAGCGGTTTTCCAGCGGCGCCGGCGGCTCGGGCGGATCCACAAAGGTCTGCCGGGGTGAAAAATAGGCGCAGCCACTGGCGGCCAGCGCAACAAGCGGTAATCCGAGATAGCGTTTCATGATGTGCGTCCCCTCAAACATGTGCGCACACTACCGCATGCGAGTGCGGCGGAGTAGTGGCAGACCCGTGGCGAGGCTGGCGCGGCGTCCGGTGTTCCCTTCTCCGAAAAACCAATCTAGTCCTCTGGCCCATGACGAACTCGAACGACATGCCCCTCGCCGCCAAGCCCATCAACCGCGCCGCCCACCGGCGAGATGATGAGGCCTGGCTTGAAACAGCCATCCAACAGGACAACGCCCTGATCCTTCTCCTGCGCGCAGGCGAACCCTTCGTCGCGCGCGACGGCGGGCTCTACTGGTTCGGCCCCGAAGCCGTCCGCGTCTCGCCCGGCAGTCCGCGCCTCTTCCTCGGTGAAGACAAATCCGGCGCGCCGGTCTTCGCGCTCGACCTTCCGGCCAAGTTTGATGTCGCCGGTTCGCTGATTGCCGGCGCAGGGGAGTTCCTCGACTTCCGCCAGGCATCTGCGCGCATGCCGGACATGGATGCCAACTGCGCCTCGACCGCGCGCAGTCTTTTCCTGTGGCACCAGAGCCACAGGTACTGCGCAAAATGCGGGGGGCAGAATGGCGTCGTCGAAGCGGGCTGGAAAGCGCAGTGCGCCGAATGCGGCGCCGAACATTTTCCGCGTACCGATCCTGTCGCCATCATGCTTGCCGTAAGGGGCGAGCGTGCGCTGATCGGACGTCAGAAGTTCTGGCCCGCCGGCTTCATGTCCTGCCTCGCCGGTTTCTGCGAACCGGGCGAAACGATCGAGCAGGCAGCGGCGCGCGAACTCTTCGAAGAGGCTGGAATCCACTGTGATCCCAGCAGAGCAGAGTATGTCGCCTGCCAGCCCTGGCCCTTCCCATCCTCGCTGATGATGGGCTTCATTCTGCCTGCTGACTCAGAGGAAATCAGCATCGACTCCAAGGAGCTTGAGAGCGCGCGCTGGGTGACACGCGAAGAGATGCGGGACATCCTCAACGGCACGCACAGTGAACTCTTCTGCCCGCCACCGACCGCCATCGCCCATCATATCATGAAGGTGTGGGCCTTCCGGAACGATTGATCGTGTACGGACTGCTACACGGATTCTCCTCATTTGTGAAAATCAGGAGTTGATTTCTCCCGAATCACGATATTATTGGCTGGCCAGATGATAGGAGATCAGACATGGCAGTTGCAAAGAAACCCGCCGCTAAAGCTGCCACCAAAGCAGCCCCGGCAAAAAAACCGGCAGCCAAAGCTCCGGCCGCTAAAGCAGCACCGGCGAAGAAGCCCGCTGCCAAAGCTGCCCCGGCGAAAAAGCCGGCCGTGAAAGCCAAGGCAGCTCCTGCTGCTAAAGCTGCTCCGGCAAAAAAACCGGCCGCTAAAAAACCGGCCGCAAAAAAGAAGTAAGTCTACGGACAATCTTCACATGAAACGGGCGAGCTGGTCTCGCCCGTTTTTTTATATTTAAATCAAGGAGTTGCGGGAAACTCCGCCGGCGCCGTCGCGTCCGCCCAATTCCCGCCCGCTGTTTACATACCGCGCGGGCCACTTTCGCTCACCCTTCCCTCCAGCTCCCATGCGGCTCGGCTGAGTTACGAAACGGCTGGCACGCCAATCGGTCCCTGCGTGCCCGGATCACCTCTGCCGGTTGAGGTCTGGCCAGGTCTCATCGGCCTTCGCGATGAAGCCTGGAATGTCGTCTTCCCACTTCTGCTGAACCGAGGCGCTGTAGTTCAGGTAGAGCTTGCCATCGACGATCTTCCAGAAGCGCGCATCCCCCTTGGCATGGTAGCCTTGGCTGACGGCCCAGGCGCAATAACCTCCATACTGAGGTGCATACTTTTCCGGATTCCCGAGAAAGACATCCCGGTTGGCGCCGCTGGCAAAACGGAAAGTGGCGCCATGATACTCGGCGGTAAAATCCTTTGATCCCTTGCTGGGTTTGCCGTCCTTGAAATAGGCGACCGGATCATATCCCTGCACCGCAACATCGGAGAAGAGGTCGGTATAGACCGGCGGCTCTGCGGCAGCAGGCGCGGGCAGGATCAGCATGGGCGAAGCCGCCATCAGCAGGGCGACCAGAAGCGCGCGGGGTTTCATCCGTGAGGAACCTTTTCTGCTGAAGGCGACGAGGCAGGCGGCAGAATCAGCGCGCCGGAAAGCGCGCGTCCCAAATCGAGCAATGTCCGGCGGCCCGCGATGAGCATCCCGATCGATGCGAGCCAGACGACAACTGCCATCGCAAACAGGCCGCCGCCATCGCCGTTGGGATCAACGCCGAGCGGCGTGAAGAGGTGAAAGCTCACCGCGCCGGTCATCACTGCAGTCGCGATCAGCGCGCCGATGACACGCAGGCGCTTCAGGCGCGGCACAAGGCTGGCAAGCAGCAGCGATGAGGCCACAAGTTCCGCGCTGCCGATGACATACTGGCTGAACAGACCCGTCTGGGCAAAGAGGCCCGCCGCGCCCAGGCTTGCCGCCCAGGCATCCAGCTTGCCGAAGATGGTTTGCGTCTCCGGCGCGTTGGTAAACTTGAAACGCAGGCTGTCGAGAAACACGCCGGCGGCGATCAGGCTGTAGGCCGGCCCGCCGAGATTTTTAAGATGAATGGCCACTGGCCCCTCCCCATATGTGTGGTGGCCTCATTTGCGCCCGCTTGGGTTCTTGCGGCAAAGCAAGTAGTCGTGAACACTCTACACAGCCGCGTGATGGCGGCCCGTCAGTTTCCGGAGGACCGGTTTGGACAGAATTGAAGCCATGCAACTGTTCGTGCGGGTTGCTGATGCGGGCAGCTTTTCGCGCGCCGCTGCCGATCTCGAGCTGGGCCAGCCGACCGTCTCGCGGCGGATCCAGGATCTGGAAGCCAGCCTGGGCACAACCCTCTTCCAGCGGACGACCCGCGCCCTCAGCCTGACTGAAGCCGGCGAACGCTTCTACCGCCGCGCCGTCGACATCCTCACCGAGTTTGATGAAGCCGAAGCCGAGGCGCGCGGGCTCGAGCATTCGCCGGTCGGGCTGCTCCGGGTTTCCTGCTCCCATTCCTTCGCCCGGCGCGTGGTGGCGCCTGCCGTTCCGGTTTTCCTCGCCGCCTATCCCAGCATCCGGTTTGACCTTGTCTCCGACGATTCGCTCACGGACCTTGTGGCCGAAGGGGTCGACATTGCCTTCCGCCTGGGAGAGCTGCGCGACTCCCGCCTCATGGCGAAGAAGCTGGGAGAGGCGCCACAGGTGCTCTGGGCGTCTCCGGATTACATCGCCCGGCACGGCGCGCCGCAGGCGGTGGAAGAAGTGGTCAACCACAATGCCGTCGTCTTCCGGCATACGCGTCAGACGGTCTGGGATCTGCGCCGGGGCGAGGAGCATTTCGAAGCCCGCGTCGATGGCCCCTTCCGTGCCTCTTCGGGCGAGACACTTCTGGAGGCCGCCGCCGGCGGGCTTGGCATTCTCATGGCGCCTGCCTGGCTGGCGTCAGAATGTTTCGGGGATCAGCGCCTGGTCCGTGTGCTGCCGGAATGGCAGGGCCCGTCCCTGCCGATCCATGCGGTGTGGACGTCCGGCAAGCTGCGCGGCAAGGCGCGGCTGTTCGTCGAGCATATCGAACCGGCCATCGCGCATGCCTGCTCGATGGCGCGGCTGGAAGCGGCTACAGCCGCGCGTTGACCGCCTTGGGAAAGACGCCCAGAATCTTCAGCGACTGGGAGAAGAAGCCAAGCTCCTCCAGCGCCAGCTGTACCGGCCGCTCGTCCGGGTGGCCTTCAATCTCCGCATAGAATTGCGACGCCTCGAATGAGCCGCCGACGAGATAGCTTTCCAGCTTCGTCATGTTGACGCCATTGGTGGCAAACCCGCCAAGCCCCTTATAGAGCGCGGCCGGAATGTTGCGGACCTCGAAGATGAACGCCGTCTTGGCCGGGCCATCGCCGGCATCGATTTCGGCAGGCTCGCGGGACATGATGACGAAGCGCGTGGTGTTATGAGCCGCGTCCTCAATATTCTCGGCCAGGATTTTGAGGCCGTAGACTTCCGCCGCCAGGCGCGGGGCAATCGCGGCGATGCTGGGATCGCGGAGTTCGGAGACCTCTCTGGCGGCCCCAGCAGTGTCTGCAGCCGTCACCGGCTCAATCCCATGCTTGCGCAGGAAGTTGCGGCACTGGCCAAGGCCCATGATATGGGAGCGCGCCTTCCGGACATCTTCCAGCTTCGTGCCCGGCAGGGCCATCAGCTGAAACCGGATGGGCAGGTAATATTCGCCGGTGATGTGCAGCTGGGTGGTGGGCAGCAGGTAGTGAATGTCGCCTACCCTTCCGGCAATGGTGTTTTCCACCGGGATCATGGCGAGATCGGCGTCGCCGCGCTCCACGGCGATGAAACAGTCCTCGAACGTCCGGCAGGCCATCGGTTCGAAGCCGGGGAACGCTTCGCCGCAGGCGATATGCGAGTTCGCGCCGGGTTCGCCCTGATAGGCAATTTTGCTGGTCATGCCGGAAATCCCTGTCTGAATGACCCCCGGCATGCGTCTGATCGCCGCGACGGCGGGGGGAAGCGCCCCGAACAGGCACCCGTTATATTGTGCGCACCCGGTTAGCGTGCCAAAAGGCGCGCGCCAAGACAGAATAACGCTACAGATTCGAAGGAATGCCCCATGGGAGAGCTCGGTCTAAACAAGATCATTGGAGCGGTGCTCGCAAGCGCGCTCGGCATCATGTTCCTCATGCAGCTCCCGAACGTGGTGTTCGCCAGCGGCGCTGGCCATCACGGCGATGAGCATGGCGAGGCAGCATCGCTTTCTGAGCAGATGTGCCAGAAGTTCCATTACTGCGTGGAAGTGGCTGAAGCCGCCGGTGCTGGCGCAGCCGCTGCAGAAGAGGTGTTCGACCTGGGCGCCGCCCTCGCCAGCGCCGACCTGACGCGCGGCGAGCGCCTGTTCGCCAGCCAGTGTTCGACCTGCCACACCATCAACCAGGGCGGCGCAAACGGCACTGGCCCCAATCTTTACAACACTGTAGGCGCCGACAAGGCCCACATCCCCGGCTTCGCCTATTCCGGCGCCATGACCAATGCACCGGGCACCTGGACCTATGAAAACCTCGACGAGTGGATCAAGAACCCGGCTGCCTATCTGCGGGGTACGTCGATGTCCTTCGCCGGTATCCGCCGTGACAATGACCGCGCAGCCGTGATTGCCTATCTGGCCGCCAACACCGCCAACCCGCCTGCCTTCCCGGAGCCGCTGCCGGCGGCTGATGAGGCCATCGATGCTGTTCCGAGCGATGGCGAACTGATCGACGGGGAAGCTGTTCCTGTTGAAGGCGCTGTTGTTCCGGGCGAAGGCGAAGCGGCGCCGGCCGAAGAAGGCGCGGCCCCGGCCGAAGCCCCGGTTGAACCGGCCCCGGCAGAAGAAGCCCCGGCCGAGTAATCCGGCCAGCAAACGACCCCATCAGACGTCAAACCCCGGCCTTGGCCGGGGTTTTTCGTTTGGGAACAAGGCCGTAAAACTCAGGCGGTGAGCCAGGCAGGCGGCTTGCCACGCTCGGCCGCCAGATCGATCCGCCGCACGCCGGTGACCGGGCCTGCGATCTTGCCAATGCGCTCAATGGCCTCGGTCAGGGGTTCCTCGGCGACGGCCATGTGATGGGCGTTGGCGTGCAGCAGCGTGCCGGGCCCGGTCAGGATGCCGGCATGGCCCTCCCAGAACACGACATCGCCGCGACAGAGCCGGACATCGGATGGACAAATCCGGACAGTTTGGGACACTTCGGTGCCAGCCCAGGCCGCCTGCATGTCAGAATCGCGCGGCAAGAGGACACCGCATGCCTCGAAGGCCTGCTGGAGGAGGCCCGAGCAATCAAGCCCCAGGCTTTCCCGCCCGCCCCAGAGATAGGGCGCGCCGAGGAAGCGGAGGGCGACGGCGGCGGGGTCGTCCTCGAACGTGTCGAGCGCGCTCAGATGCGCCGCATGGACCCAGCCTGCCCGCGCGCATTCGACCCAGGGGCCTTCGCGCCGGCCGGTGGCCACCAGACGGGCGCCGAGGCTGAGCAGGAAATGCGGGGCGGATTTGAGGTCTGCCTGCGAGAAGGCATAGGTGCGCAGGGCGGAGACCTTGTGGGTGACCGGGCGGATGGGCGCCGAGAGGGCCGCCATCAGCGCCCAGCCGACATACCGGTCCCGCTGGCACTGGACGAGGCCGAACTCCCCCTCCTCGCGGAAGACCTCCACAGCCTCCCCATGCAGGGCGAAGGTGGAGACGGGGCCATCGGGGGCGGGCGTTTCGCGGATGGCCACAGCGCCGGCGGTGACCTGAAAGGCTGCGCCTTCCCCTTCCGGGCGGGCGAGGCGCTTGTCAGTCAGATCCGGCATGGGCGGGCCTCCCAGAGGGGCAGCCCGGCGTCAGGCCACAGCGGAGCTGCGGCGGGAGGGCTTGCCTGAGCCTGTTTCTTCGCCGGAAGCGGCCGCCAGCACAAGCCGCGCGAAGGCGCGCAGATAGCTCATGCCTGCGGGCGTGCGCTCCACGAAGATCGAGCGCAGGTCTGTATCGTCGGGCAGGCGGCGGATGAAATCGAGGCGTTCGAGCGCATCGAGCGCGCGGGTGACGGCCGGCTTGGCGATGCCGAGATGTTCGGCCAGGCCGCGAACGGTGTGCGGGCCAGGGGTGAGGGCGATGGTCATCAGGACCGCCTGCTGGCGCGCGGTGAGATCGGGCGCATCCGACCGGACAGAGGCCGTGACCGCCTTGCGCCAGAGTTCCAGACCATCCCGCTCCGACAATTGCATCCCGGCCATGCCTCCACGCTACGATTATTTCGCTACAGGAAGGAATCTCGGGTGATTTGCCGGTAGCGTCCAGTGCCTCTTGCGGCGTTACCCCTTCACATTCAGCACAAAACACCAGACATTAGCGCCATGGCCCAGTCACACACTCATGATCCTGCTTCCGCCAACACGCCCTGCGCCCCGCAGGATGTGGACGCCTTCCTGGCCGAGGCCGAAGCGCTGGTGGCCCGCCAGGGCCAGCGGATGACGCGCATCCGCCGCAAGGTGTTGCGCCTGCTGCTGGAGAATGACGGGCCGGCCAAGGCCTATGACCTGCTGGCCAATCTGGACGGGGAAGGCGCGGCCAAGCCGCCGACCATCTACCGCGCGCTGGACTTCCTTCAGGAGACCGGCCTCGTCCACAAGATCGAAAGCCTCAACGCCTATGTGGCCTGCGGCCATACGAGCCATAATCATTCGGCGGTGTTCCTGATCTGCGAGGTCTGCCAGAACGCCGAGGAACTTCACGCCGTGGCGACCAGCCAGGCGCTCAAGAAAGAAACCGAAGCCGCCGGCTTCCAGATGACCCGCGCCGTGATCGAAGTGCGCGGGCGGTGCAGGAGATGTCACGCATGATCCCACTCTGGCAGGGTAGCTGTAACCAGTGGGATTGCGATGAGATGGGGCACATGAATGTGCGCATCTATGTCGAAAAACAGCTGGAGGGGATGGTCGCGCTGGCGAGCCATCTCGGCTTGCCCGAAGCATTTCGCCCCAACGGGCCCTCTACGCTTGTCCCCATCGACCAGCATATCCGCTTCGTGCGCGAAGTGCTGCCGGGGCGGCCGCTGGCCATGCAGGGCTGCGTGCTGGAAATCGGCGAACATGACGCGGTGATCTATCAGGAACTGCGCCATGGCGACGGGCAGCTTGCCGCTGCCTTCCGTACACGGATCGCGCATATCGACACCGCCGAAGGAGAGCCCTTCCCCTGGACCGCCCGAACCCGCCGGAAGATGGAACAGCTCATCGGCACAACGCCCGAGGAAGCCCTGCCGCGCAGTTTCGATCCCGACGCGCCGGGCCTGCCCTATGCGGAAATCACCATGGAAAAGGTGAAGGCCACCGGCGTGCGCCAGATCGGCATGGGGGCTGTTCCGCCCGGCCATTGCGGCGCACACGGATGGATGGAGCCGTCCTGGTTCATCGGGCGCATTTCGGACTCGGTGCCCAACCTGCTGTATGAATGGCGCCAGAAAGTGGCCGAGAATGCTGGCGGCAAGCGGATGGGCGCGGCAGTGCTTGAATACCGCCTGCGCTATCACCGCCTGCCCCGCGCCAGCGATCTCTACACCGTGCACACCTCTCTTGGGAAAGTCGCCGGCAAGACCCATTCGCTGGTTCACTGGGTGATGAACCCCGCAACCGGCGCGGCCTGGGCCACCTGCGAAGCCGTTGCCATCACGCTGGACCTTGACGCGCGCAAGGCCATTCCCGCGCCGCCGGAGATGCTGGGAGAACTTGAGGCGCTCGCGCCGAAAGGGCTTACGGTCTGACATCCGCAACGGCAGGGATTTACAAGCCCTGCCCTGCCCGCCGATGGTGTCTGCCACCAGAAACGGGAGAGACACGACATGGCCGCTTATGTAATCCTGATCCGCGAGAAGCTGCGCGATGGCGAGGCGATGGCCCGCTATGCCGAGGCCGCCAAGAACGCCCGCGGCGATCACCAGATCACGCCGCTGGCCTTCTACGGCAAGCATGAGGTGACCGAAGGGGCCGATGCCGATGGCGTGGTGATCCTCTCCTTCCCAAGCATGGCCGAAGCCCGGGCCTGGTATGACAGCCCGGAATATACCGCCGCGCGCGCCCACCGCTATCAGGCGGCGGATTATCGCGTGATCTTTGTGGAAGGGGTTTAAGCGGGGCGGGGTGTGGGGCGCGGCTAACCGGCGGCGCCTCTTTTTGCCTTGCACGGCCCCACCCCAACCCTCCCCGCAGAGCAGGGAGGGGGCAGGTTTCGCCATTGGAGAACCTTCCTCTCCCCACAGAGCAACAGGCCCCCTCCCCATGACTATGGGGAGGGATGGGGTGGGGTGGCTCGA
>NZ_PNMA01000026.1 GCF_013823385.1 Hyphomonas sp. | reverse complement strand
GCGATTGCCCGAATGGCGGGGTGGGGCCGCGCGCGGCAAAAACCCAGCCCCGCAGCGTGCCTCCAGCCCGGCGCAACGCGCGCCCCTGTAAAGGTTCAGAATAAATCGGATGAAAAATAAATAAAAATCAAGCACACTCAGTTATAATTAGATATTTATCTGACATGTTTATTTATTCATGAGCGGCTGGGTGTAATTTATATTTTGAGGGCCACATGTATTCAACGGAATAATCCTTCCGTGGTAATGAAAGCCAACATCATGGCCGACCAGAAAAAACACAATCAATCCAACAACCAGATCGCTCCCAACAAGGGCAACCCGCCTGCGACCGAGCAGCAGAAGCAAGCCGCCGAGGCTGAGCGCAGCCACCAGGCGCCCGGATCGCGCGAGAAGCAGCCCGGCGCGCCCGGCGCCAGCAGCGACAACAAGTAAGACGGCACCCCTTCACGGCATGAAGCTCCGTGCCTGAAGGTGTCTGTAAACCGCTTCCGGCCCCACAGGGCTGGATGCGGTTTATCGCATTGGGCCGCTGCGCCCCACACCATCAGCATAAGGATAACGTGATCTGACGAACCGCATCTCCAAAAGGCTTGTCACTTTTAGCCGCCCGTTCAGCCTCGACAGTATCGAGCGGCAGTGGCCGGCGGGAAGTTACACGATCGAAACCGAGGAAGAATCCCTCGACAGCAACTCCTTTGTTGCCTTCCGGACGGTCTGCACCACCATGATCATGCATTCCCCTCCAGGGAGGACGGGCAAGCACCTGTTCATTGAGATTGATGCGGGCGAGCTGGATGCCGCGCTCCTGCGCGACCGGGAGGGCATCGACCGCCCCGAGAACGAGGGCATGTCCGCCTGATCCTGCTCAGGCCCTATCCCCGCCCCTTCTTCCAGTTACATTCGGCATGCGCCAGCTGCAGGTTCTCCGGCCGGTCCGATCCGCCGCGCGCCTTCGCCAGGATGTGATCAAAGCCCGGCCGCTGTTTCTTCCAGAGCGTGGCATGGGCCACCTCAAACCGGTGGCGCGGCATCGGCTGGCCACAAAGGGCGCACAGCCCGCCCTGCTTCTCCCACAGCGCCTTGAACTGCGCCGTCTCTGGCGGGGCAGCGCTCTGGCTCACAGCCCGGCAGGCACCGCCCAGCCGCGCCGCGCGCAGGCCGCCAGCACGGTGTTGCGCAGGAGGCAGGCAATCGTCATCGGCCCCACCCCGCCCGGCACCGGCGTGATGAACCCGGCGACCTCCGCGCAGCTGTCATAATGCGCGTCGCCCACCAGCCGGGTCTTGCCCTCGCCCTTCTCGGGCGCGGGCACACGGTTGATGCCCACATCAATGATCGCCGCGCCCGGCTTCACCCAGTCGCCGCGCACCATCTCCGGCCGGCCGACGGCGGGCACCAGAATGTCCGCGCCCCGGCACACTTCGGCGAGGTCTGCGGTCTTGCTGTGGGCGATGGTAACCGTGCAATTCTCCGCCAGGAACAGGAGCGCGGCAGGCTTGCCCACCAGGATCGAGCGGCCGATCACAACCACATTCTTCCCCGAAAGATCGTCCCCGAGCGCCCGCTTCGCCAGGATCACAGACCCTACCGGCGTGCACGGCCGAAGCCCCGGCTTGCCGAGGCTGAGCCGCCCGGCAGACACTTCCGTCAGTCCGTCCACATCCTTGTCCGGATCGATCTTCTCAATCGCCGCGTCCGCGTCGAGCCCCTTGGGCAGCGGCAGCTGCAAGAGGATGCCGTCCACTTCCGGGTCCGCGTTCAGGCGTTCGATCAGGGCTTCCACCTCGCCTTGCGTGGCTGTGGCCGGCAGGCGGTGGTGGAGGGACACCATGCCGGCGGCCTCGGTCATCTTCACCTTGTTGCGGACATAGACCTCGCTGGCCGGGTCTTCGCCGACCAGCACGACCGCCAGGCACGGCGTTCCGGGAAGGGTGGAAACGGCGGCGGCCACGGCAGACCGCACATCTGCTGCCACGCCCGTGCCATCAATCTTTACTGCTGCCATCGCTGCCACCTGCCAGTTCGCTGATCCGGGCCGCGAGCGCTTCTGGCCCTTCGATGTCGAGGCCTTTAAGGCGGTTCTTGCCGCCCGTCACCACCTTCACGGCAGACTTCGGCAGGCCGAGCGCTTTTGCCACAAGCGCTTCGACGGCCGCATTCGCCGCCCCTTCCGCCGGAAGGGCGCGCACGCGCAGCTTCAGGAAAGGCCGCCCGGCCTCGTCCGCCGCCCAGCCATCAAGGCCCTCAATCGAGGCCTTGGGCTGGACCCGCACGGTCAGGCGGTGGCGCATCCGGCCAGATCAGAACGGCACGAGGCCATAGGCATAGCGCGCGATCAGCTGGCGCACGAAGAAGATGATCAGCAGCACGATCAGCGGCGTCAGGTCCAGCCCCTGCATCGGCGGCAGCAGGTTGCGGATCGGGCGGTAGACCGGCTCGGTCATCCGCTCCAGCCCCGACCAGATCGACCGGACGGTGGGATTGCTGAGGCTGATGACGTTGAAGGTGATCAGCCAGGACAGGATCGCCTGGATGATGATGATCCAGGTGATGATGTTGAGGATCACCAGAATGACGTCGAGTATGGCGGCCATCGGACCCGTCTCCGTGAGAATGCACTGCTTCGCCCGAGACTTAGGGGGACCCGCCCCCCGAAGCAAGCGCAGGGATGCCGCGTCCCTATCCGCCGGGGGTTCCGCAGCAGCATCTATCTGGTAAGCAGTTCAGGATAACTGGGGGTTTCATGCAGCCATCTGATTTCATCCGCAAATGGGAAAAATCCGAACTGAAGGAAAGCGCCGCGGCGCAATCCCATTTCGTGGACCTCTGCCATCTTCTGGACGTGCCCACCCCAACCGATGCCGACGCGGTGGGCGACACCTATTGCTTTGAAAAGGGCGCCACCAAATCGACCGGCGGCAATGGCTTTGCCGATGTCTGGAAGAAGGGCTGTTTCGGCTGGGAGTATAAGGGCCCCAAGGCCAATCTGGACGCGGCCCATGCCCAGCTTCAGCGCTATGCCGTGGCGCTGGAAAACCCGCCCCTGCTGATCGTCTCCGACACCAAGCGGATCATCATCCGCACCAACTGGACCAATTCGGTCAGCGAGACGCACACCGTCGAGCTGAACGACCTGCTGGACGCGGGCAAGCGCGACCTCTTGCGCCACTGTTTCCTCAGCCCCGAGGCCCTGAAGCCGAAGAAGACGCGGGACGACCTGACGCGCGACGCGGCCGACCGGTTTACGGCCCTGGCCCACCGCCTGCGGGCGCGGGGGCATGGGCCCGAAGAGGTGGCGCATTTCGTCAACCGGCTCGTCTTCTGCATGTTTGCCGAGGATGTGGACCTTCTGCCCAACAAGCTGTTCCAGAAGGCGATGGAGCGCTCCCTGCGCGAGCCGGACCGGGCGCAGAAATACCTCTCAGACCTCTTCGCGGCGATGCAGACGGGCGGCGAGTTTGGCCTCGACGATATTCCCTGGTTCAATGGCGGCCTCTTCGATTCGGCCGATGCCCTGCCCCTGACGCGCGACGATGTGGAGGCCGCCGTGGCAGCGGCCAAGCTCAACTGGGCCGATATTGACCCCTCCATTCTCGGCACGCTGTTTGAGCGGGGGCTCGACCCCTCCAAACGCTCCCAGCTTGGCGCGCATTATACCGACCGGGACAAGATCCTGATGATCGTCCGCCCCGTGATCATCGATCCGCTGGAGGCCGAATGGGCGCAGGTGAAGGCAAGGATTGCCGAGGATATGGAAAAGTCCCGCGCGGCAAAATCCCCCGGCGCGCAGACGCAGGCCTATAACCGGGCCGTGAAGGCGCATAGCGACTTCATCGAAAAGCTCGCCAATTTCCGCGTGCTGGACCCGGCCTGCGGCTCGGGAAATTTCCTTTATCTCTCACTCAAGGCGTTGAAGGATATTGAGCACAAGGCCAATGTGGAGGCCGAGGCGCTGGGCCTGCCGCGCGGCTTTCCGCGCGTGGGGCCCGAAGCAGTCAAGGGCATCGAGATCAATCCGTATGCGGCCGAGCTGGCGCGGGTTTCTATCTGGATCGGCGAAATCCAGTGGATGCGCGCCAACGGCTTTGAAGCCAGCCGCGACCCGATCCTCAAGTCCCTGAACAATATTGAGTGCCGGGATGCTCTGATACATTTCGATGAGGCATCGTCAGACTGGGTCGAAGCAACATGGCCTGTCGCAGACGCAATTGTTGGCAACCCCCCATTTCTAGGCGGAAAAAGCATGAAGGGTGTTCTCGGCAACGAGATCACCGATACAATTCGCAAAGTTTACGGCGACCGCATTTCGGCATTTTCAGATTTGGTATGTTATTGGTTTGAGAAATCTCGAGCAATGGTTGCGAACGGTAGCACGATCCGCTGTGGACTCGTTGCAACCAAGGCAATTGCCAAGAATGTCAATTTACCTGTTCTTGTCCGGCTAAGCTCAAGCACTAAGATATTCAACGCATGGCAGAATGAGCCATGGACTGTAAACGGAGCGGCCGTTCGTGTATCGCTGGTTTGCTTTGGTGCAGAGCAATCCACGCTTTCTAATTCGCAGCTAAACGGCAACGCTGTCGCAAGAATAAATCCAAACCTAACTTCTGGTCTGAACACAACTCGCGTGGCCCGGTTAGCCGAGAACATCGGATCTGTATTCATCGGGGTACAACTAAGTGGTCCCCTCAGCGTAAAAAGAGCTACTGCAGAGGAATGGATGCGCTCACCAGTCAACCCCAATGGTCGACTGAACTCAGGGATACTGTCTGCTTATGTGTCTACGGACGATATAGTCGGACGCCCTACCGAGGAATTTCTGATTGACTACCCGGCGGGGCTTGGTGAAGCGGCTGCGAGCCTGTTCGAAAAGCCCTTTGAGTATTTACGACAAGCAGCTTACGACCCTTTTCGAAATGGCGAATTTGTTGATTTTCCCGCTTACCGGAAATCCACTCCCGGTCAGAATGCAGCGTGGTGGGAACCGCATCGTTCGCGTCCCGGTATGAGAAAATCTATATCCTCAGTAGGCGAATATCTAGCGACTGCAGAAACTACAGAACATCGTGTCTTCCGTTTCCTACCCTCCAGTACTGTTCCAGATAAAAGTCTCTATGCATTCCCCTATGCAGGAATGGTCGGGTTCGGCATTCTGCAAAGCTATTTCCATGAAACTTGGTGTACGTACTTCGGGAACCGAATAGGCGCGGGCAATCAGCGTCGATATAATGCCTCTTTTGTTTATCTAACCTTCCCCTTCCCCGAGGGCCTCACCCCCAATATTCCGGCGGCGGACTATGCCGGTGATCCGCGCGCGCAGGCGATTGCGGCGGCGGCCGAGCGGCTGAACACGCTGCGCGAAAACTGGCTGAACCCGGCAGACCTTGTGACGCGCGTGCCCGAAGTGGTGCCCGGATACCCTGACCGTATCCTGCCCGTGGACGAGCGGGCCGCCGACATCCTCAAGAAACGCACGCTGACCAACCTTTACAATGAGCGCCCCGCCTGGCTGGATCATGCCCATCGCGACCTCGACCGGGCGGTGGCCGCCGCCTATGGCTGGGGGGCGGATTTTGAGGCGGGCCTACTCACTGATGAGGAAATCCTCAAACGCCTGTTCGAACTGAACCAGGCCCGCGCCGCCGCGCAGGGGTGAGCCGATAGAAGGCCCCGGATAAGCGCTTTGCGCTTTCCGGGATGACACCGCATTCGGGATCAGACGTCTCCAGCGTTCGTCACACTCGATGCGCGTGAGCGCATCTGAGTGCCCATCTTCTTTGCGGCCGGCGCTTTCCCACAGCCGCTGCTTTTGGGGACAGAGCGGGAGATGGGCACTCAGATGGCCTTTGGCCATCGAGTGTGACGAAGGGTGAGGGTAGATGGCGGGGGGCACAATTCCCCCTGCCCCAAGGAAAGGGTTTGGCAACCGGCGGGGGGCGACATAGCGTATGTCAAAACAAGGCGGGGGAAAGATCCACGACATGGCAGATACCGAAACGCCGCTGCATCCGCTGACCGCCTTCCAGCGGGGCATGCTGATGCTGGCGACCATTGCCATGGGCGCGGGCATGAGCATCAATTTCGTGGTGGTCGCCCCGCTGACGCGCAAGGCGGGCCTCGGCGAGGTGGAGGTCGCCGCGATCCTCACCCTCTCCACCCTGCTCTATGCCGTGATGATCCCCCGCTGGGGCCGCATCGCAGACCGGGTCGGCCGCAAGCGGGTGATGGTGTTCTCCCTGATCGCCATGGGCGTCACCAACATGGCGTTCCTCTTCACGCTGGAGGCCGGCCTCGCCGGGGTGATCACCGGCACGTCCCTGATGCTGACGCTGATCTTCGTGCGCCTCTGGTTTGGCCTGCTCACCCCCGGCCTGCAGCCCGCCTCGATGGCGGCGATGACGGATGCCACCACCACGCATGACCGGGCCGCCGGGCTCGGCATGCTTGGCGCGGGCATGAGCATCGGCTCGATCCTCGGGCCCGCCGGCGCCGCCGCGCTCGCCCCCTTCGGCGCGCTCGCCCCGCTCTGGGGCACGATCGTCTTCTGTATCCTGATCGGCATCCTGCTCGGCGTCTCCCTGCCCCGCACCGTGAAGCGGCCCCGCAATGCCGTGCGCCCCAGGCCGCTGTCGATGTTCGATGCCCGCGTGCGCCCCCACCTCATGTTCCTCGTCTCCTATTTCATCGGTGTGGGGATGGTTCAGCAGACGCTCGGCTGGTTCATCGAGGACCGCTACGCCCTCGCCGGGGATGACCCCGCCGCCGTGGGCCAGACGGCGGTGCTCTATACCGGCATCGTGTTCTCCTGCATGGCGGTTTCCACCATTGCCGTTCAGTTCGGCTATATCTCGCGGCGGCGGCCGGATCCGCGCAAGGTGCTGTGGGTCGGCCTCGCCATGGTGGCGGTCGGCTATATCGCGGCAGACGTGTTCCACGCCTTCCCCATCCTCTGCGCCGCCTTCCTGCTGATCGGGGCAGGCTCGGCCCTCGCCATCCCGTCGGCCAATGCGCTGGGCAGTCTTTCGGTCGGCCGGGAGGAACAGGGGGCGGCGGCCGCGCTGATGTCGGCCGCGCCGCCAGCAGGGTTCATCTTCGGGCCGCTGATCGGCGCGGGGCTTTACCAGCTCAATCACGCCCTGCCGCTGATCGCATCCGCCCTGCTGGTCGGGTCGCTCGCCGTCTATGCCATGCTGGTCACGGCGCGCCGCCCGGTCTCGCAGGGCTAGCGCGCGAACGGCGCCGCGCAGGCACGGCTCCGCGGCGGAGAGCCGAAGACCGCCGGCGCAAGCTGCAGCGCGCCGCTATCCACTTCCACCCTGCCCGAGAGGCTGGCATCGCCCGGAATATGGTTGCCGCCATCGGGGATCAGCGTCAGCACGCCCGCTTCAAAGGTGTAGGTGCCCCAGTAATCCTTGTAGATCTCGAACGGGGTCCAGGTGAGGGAGAAGGTGCCGTCCGGATGGAAGATCAGTTCCCGGACGGGCTCGGCGCCCGCCTCCGCGCAGGTGTCCTCGGGCTGCGCCCACTTGCCCACCAGCGGCTGGGCCTCCGGCAGATAGACGAGAATGCGGCCGGTCAGGCTTGCTGCCCCCACCCTGCCCTCAACCTGCACCGCCGCGCCGGGGGCGGCGTCTGCGTTGATCTTCACGGTGCGCCCATCTGCCTCCAGCGTGGCGGGCCCGGCCAGGGCGACGCCCTCAAGGCAGGCGGCGGGCACAGGCTCGATCATGCCGGGCCGCGTCGTGAACCAGGGCTGAAGCACAAGGCTGGCGCCCGGCGGCAGGGCGGGTGGCTCCATCCAGAAGAGGTAGCCGCCAAAGCTTGAGGGCGGGGCGCAGCTGGCTGGCGCATCGATGGCAGCGGCGGCGGATTTCGCCGCGCCCTCCTCCGGCGGATTGGCGCAGGCGGCCAGAAACAGAGCGGCGAGACAGAGACCAGATTTCTTCATGGAACCCCTCCTGAAGCGCCAACGCGCGAGCCGGTATGAGGGTTCCTCTTCGGGTGATTTGGCCGGGGCTGTCTATGGGCCGGCCAGGGGTTTTGGAAAGACGGCCCCGGATCGCGGCCTTGCCGCGTCCGGGAAGCCAGGAACGGTTACATCGCGCTGATGCCGCCATCGACTTTCAGTTCCGCGCCGGTGACGAGCTTGGACTCGTCGGAGGCGAGATAAAGCACGGCATAGGCGATATCGTCGGGCTCCCCCACCTTGCCGAGCGGCACCTGCCGGGCGAGCTTCTCAAGCCCCTTCTCCTCACCGAACATCTCCTTGATGCCATCGAGGATCGGCGTGTTGATGAATACGGGGTGCACGGAGTTGCAGCGGATCTGGCCGCCGGTCTTGGCCAGGTGCAGCGCGATGGATTTGGAGATGTGGCGCACCGCCGCCTTGGCCGTGTTGTAGGAAACATAATTGGCGCTGGCGATGATGCCGGCAATGGAGGAGATGTTGACGATGGAGCCGAGCCCATGCGCGCGCATCAGCGGGATGGAGTATTTGCACCCCAGGAAGATGGAATCCACGTCCACCGCCTGCACCTTCTTGAAGCGCTCATAGGTTTCGTCCTCGACCGAGCCGAGCCCGCCGATGCCGGCATTGTTGACGAGCACATTCAGGCCGCCCATCGCGTCATGGGCTTTCTGGGCGATGTCTTTCCACTGCTCCTCGCTGGTCACGTCATGCTGGAAGGCGAAGGCCGTGCCCGCCCCATGGGCTTCGTTGATCGAGGCGGCGACCTTCTCGGCGCCCGCGCCATTGATGTCGGTCACCGTGACCTTGGCGCCTTCGCGGGCGAACATGCGCGCGGTGGCTTCGCCGAGGCCCTGGGCCCCGCCGGTGATGAGTGCCATTTTACCTGAAACGCGGCCCATTGAATTTCCTCCTGATTTTTGCTGGCTCCAGCCCTAGCAGCCCCATTCCCCGCTCGCCAAGCCCGGCCTTTGCCGGATCGGTGAAATTTCAAACGATCCGTTCAGCGGGGGCTTACCTTACCCGTGCTATGCGGGCGGAATGCCACGGCGCCTCATTTCCCTGCTGCTGACCGCCCTAGCGATCGCCTTTGCGTTCGGCGCGATGACCGCCGTGCGCTGGCCCTCCATCGTGATGGTGATGGGCTGGATCGTCACCGATGATGTGGCCGGCGGCCTCAAAGCGGTGGACTGGCGCAAGCTCGGCATTGCCCATGGCGGGGCCTATCTCTTGGCCGCTGTCTGCTATTATGCCGCTGCCGCAACGATTGCTGCGCGCAAGCCCGGCGCCGTGCTCTGGTACATCATGGGCATGGCCGCCTCGATCCCGACGATCTTCCTCGTACATTTCGATCCCGAATGGTGGCTGAACCCGAGCGCGGGCGAAGGCGCGATGGCAGGGCTCGCCGCTGCCGCCGCGCTGCTGCTGATCGCGGTGTGGGAACTGCGCTACCGCTCGCCCGAGGAACTCGCCGAGGAGCGCGAGATGCTGGAAGCGGCGCCTCCGCCCGCCGTCTATCAGGCCGCAGCCGTTGCCGCCGCGCCCCCGCGCAAACGCCCGCCGGTATTCGTCGCCGATGTCGTGGTACAGCGCCAGCGCGCGATGTTCATCGCCCAGGCCCGCCGCAAGAAACAGCGCCGCGCCGAAGCCATCGCCCGCCGCCGCGGCCAACTGGACCTCGACGAGGAAGACGAAGGCTAGGCGCGCGGGGCCCCCGCAGGCCCGTTGCAGTCCCGCCCGCTTCGCCCTACCCTTCCCGGCAACGACATGCCCGTGGGGAGGCAAGACATGCTGACAATTCGCCGTATCGCGGGCCTGGCGCTCGCTGCTGTTTCCGGCTGGCTGCTCTGGCAGGGGCTGGAGGGGGTATTGCTGATGACCTCGCGCGGCAGTCCGCTGGCCCAGGCGATTGATCTTCTCAATGGCTGGCGCTTCCTGGCGGCGGGCATCGCCGTCCTCGGCGGCCTGCTGGCGGCGGCGAATGTGCGCTTCGGCGCGGTGGTGGCGCTGATCGGTACTCTTCTGTTCACAGGCCTGGCGGCCGCCTTCGTGCTGGCCGGAGCGGACATCAGCATCTGGCTCGACGAAGTTCTTGGCGCGGCCGCAATGATCGTGCTGACGGGCATTCTGCTGTTTATCCGCAGAAGCTAGGTCCAGTATCCGGCCTTTGCAGATTGATTTCGGGGCAAGAATGCCTAGGTTGGCGCCAGATTCGCACCAGCCTTCTCAAAGGAAAATATTCCCATGGCAGACACCTATGACGTCGTCATCATCGGCGGCGGCCCCGGCGGCTACAATTGCGCCATCCGCGCCGGCCAGCTTGGCCTCAAGGTTGCCTGTATCGAGATGCGCGGCACCCTCGGCGGCACCTGCCTGAATGTCGGCTGCATTCCGTCCAAGGCGCTGCTGCACGCCTCTCACCTCTTCAGCGCCGCCCAGAACGAGTTTGCCAGCCTCGGCATCAAGACCGGCAAGGTCGAACTCGATCTGGCGCAGATGATGGGCCAGAAGGACGAAGCGGTGGAAGGCCTGACCAAGGGCGTTGAATTCCTGCTGAAGAAAAACAAGGCCGAATACATCAAGGGCAAGGGCAAGATCCTCGGCAAGGGCAAGGTGGAAGTGGCCCTGGCAGAGGGCGGCACCCGCGTGCTGGAAACGAAGAACATCGTCATCGCCACCGGCTCAGAGCCGGCCACCCTGCCCGGCATCGACATCGACGAAGAACGCATTGTCTCCAATACCGGCGCGCTCAGCCTCAAGGCTGTGCCGAAGAAACTCGTGCTGATCGGGGCGGGTGTGATTGGCCTCGAGATGGGCTCTGTCTGGGCCCGGCTTGGCTCGGAAGTCACGGTGGTGGAATATCTTGACCGCATCCTGCCGCCGGCCGACGCCGAAGTCGCCAAGGAAGCCGAGCGCACCTTCAAGAAGCAGGGCCTCTCCTTCAAGCTCGGCACCAAGGTGACCGGGATCGAGAAGACCAAGACCAAGCTGAAAGTCGCCGTTGAACCTGCAAAAGGCGGCGCGGCCGAAACGCTGGACGCCGACGTGGTGATCGTCGCGATCGGCCGCAAGCCGTATACGGAAGGCCTCGGCCTTGAAAACATTGGCGGCAAGACCGACAAGCGCGGCGTGATCGAAGTGACCGATCACTTCAAGGTGGCCGATGGCGTCTGGGCGGTGGGCGACTGTATCCCCGGCCCGATGCTGGCCCACAAGGCCGAGGATGACGGCACAGCGGTGGCCGAGCTGATCGCGGGCAAGGCTGGCCATGTGAACTATGACCTCGTGCCGAGCGTGGTCTATACCAGCCCCGAGATCGCCTGGGTCGGCAAGAATGAGGAAGAACTCAAAGCCGCCGGCATCGACTACAAGAAGGGCAAGTTCCCCTTCATGGCAAACTCCCGTGCCCGGACAAACCATGAGACCGTGGGTTTCGTGAAGATCCTCGCGGAAAAAGACACAGACCGGATCCTTGGCGCGCACATGATCGGCGTCGGCGTGGGCGAGATGATTGCCGAGGTCGTCGTGGCTATGGAATTTGGCGCAGCGTCTGAAGACATTGCCCGCACCAGCCATGCCCACCCGACGCTTTCCGAAGCCGTCCGCCAGGCGGCGATGGGCGTCGAAGGCTGGACGATGCAGATGTGAGGGAGCCGGTAGCGGCTCCGGCCCTACCGCTCAGCCCCCTTCCCGCCTCCGCTGCGGGTGCGCTGAAACGGACACAGTGCAGCCCGGACTGAGTTTTACCGCGCGTCACTGCTGGACGGGGGCGCTTTGCCCTCCTAATTTGGCGCGATGTATACTCACTTCGGAGCCGGATGGATGATCAGGCCGCTGGAAACAGCGGACATCCCCGAATGCCGTGACATCTTCACGGACTGCCTGACGGACATGCCCTGGCGCGAGCGCCACCGGGGGCAACACCTTGCCTTGCGCCGGGCGCTGGAAACCCAGCCCGCCTGGGTGGCCGAGGAGCCCAATGCCGGCATCATCGGCTTTCTGACACTGCAGGTGCCGACAGATTATGTCGACCATCTGTTCGTGGACCGCGACTGGCGCTTCTGCGGCGTGGCCCGCGGCCTGCTGGAAGTGGCGCGGATCGAGGCGACCGGCGCGCTGAGCCTGGACGTCGATTCTGAAAACCTGACGGCCCGCCGCGCCTATGAGGCGCTTGGCTGGCAGGTTGTGGCCAGCACCGGCGGGGCAGGACGGGCGCGCCAGATGCGCCTGGTCGGCCCCTGAGGGGATGACACCCGCCACCCCGGATACGGTCTATGCCGCGCCTGCCGAATGGGTGGCGCGGGGCGCAGGCGCGCAGGGCAACCTGTTCCTCACCGGCCGCGCGGGCACCGGCAAGACCACGCTGCTGCGCAAATTCCTCGCCGAAGCCGGCGACAAGGCCGTTGTGCTCGCGCCCACGGGCGTCGCCGCGATGAATGCCGGCGGGCAGACGATCCATTCCTTCTTCAAGCTGCCCCCGCGCCTCGTGGAGCCGCAGGATGTGCGCCGCCTGCCGAATGCGCGCGTTGTGCGGGCGGTGGAGACCGTGGTGATCGACGAAATCTCCATGGTGCGCGCCGACATGCTGGACGCCATCGACCGCAGCCTGAAGCTCAATCGCGGCTCCAAACGCCCGTTTGGCGGGGCACGGATGATCCTGTCAGGCGACCTGCACCAGCTGCCGCCGGTGGTTTCTGCCGATGAGGGGCCGATCCTGGCAGAGCGGTTTGGCGGCTCCTACTTCTTCAACGCCCCGGCCTTCCGGGAGGCGGAGTTTTCGCTTCTGGCGCTGAAACATGTGTTCCGCCAGGCCGAGCCGCGCTTCCTCGCCCTGCTCGGCGCGCTGCGCACGGGGCGCGTGACGCCGGCCGATGAGGCGGTGCTGCAGCGGCTCGTCTCCGGGCGGTCGGCGGCGGATGCGTCCGATACGCATGTTGTGCTCACCCCCAACAATGCCAATGCCTTCCGCATCAATCAGAGCCGGCTGGCGAGCCTCAAGGGCGAACGCAAGGTGTTTGCCGCGACCGTTCAGGGCCAGTTTGACGAGAAGAGTTATCCCACCGAACTCGACCTGGAGCTGCGCGTGGGCGCGCGGGTGATGATGATCCGCAACGATCCCGAAGGGCGCTGGGTGAACGGCACACTCGCCCATGTCGCAGGGTTTGGCTCTCGCTCGGTGATCGTCGAGATCGACGGGCGGGCCTATGAGATCGACCCCGTGGCGTGGGAGAAATACCGCTACGATTTCGAGATGGACACCAAGAAGGTGAAGCGCGAAGTGGTCGGCACCTTTAAGCAGATGCCGCTGCGTCTTGCCTATGCCGTGACCATCCACAAGGCGCAGGGCCTGACCCTGGACAAGGTGTTCATCGACTTTGATTCCGGAATGTTCGCCCACGGACAGGCCTATGTGGCCTTCTCCCGCGCGCGCACGCTGGAGGGGCTGGAAATCTCCCGCCCCTTGCGCCCGCGCGACCTTGTACTGGACCGGGACGCCTTTGCCTTCGGAGATCTGGAAAAGATCGACGAGACGCCCGCCTACCTTCTGGCAAAGTTCCGCAAGGATGAGGGCGCGCTGCTGTAGCGCCCGCCCATCTCAGGCGAGGCGGCGGATTTCTTCAGACAGCTGGCGCTCCTGATCGGTCACGATCTTTTCCAGAACGCGGACGCGGTCTTTCAGCTTCTCGACATCGGCGCGCATCGCGGCGAGTTCGGATTGGCTGGCCATATCGGCCGGGGCGTGCGCCCGGGCCTTGATCCAGGTGTTCAGGATACCGGCGCCGACACTGATCGCGACGATGGCAACAACCATGCTAAACGGGTCCATAAGGCGCCTCCTATCTGCGCGGATTGGGTAGGTATAACGTGGGACGAATGTCCCGGCCAGCCTTGGCCAGGGGGTCACCCCAGACCATCGATATCCCGGCGCAGGCGCCAGTCACGGTCGGTAATGATCTGCTCCAGCGTGCGGACGCGGGCGTTCAGCCGCTCGATGTCCGCCTCGCGCGGGTCCGGGCGTGTCTGCGCGGCGCGCCGGGCGCCGGACCGGAATGCCAACCAGAAAACCAGCGCGCCGATGAAGAAGTAAAATGCAGCAGCCATAACCACTCCCTCCTTATTGATATTCAATATGTGGGGGGGGATGACCCGCCGTTCAAGAAAAATTGATCGCAGTGGGCCAGATTTTTTTGATCAGGAATTTTGCCGCCGTCCTAGCGGCCGGTGGAGCCGAAGCCGCCTGCCCCGCGCGCGGTCTCACCGAGCTGCTCCACCTGCGCCCAGGCAAGGCGCGTAACCGGCGCCAGCACCAGCTGGGCGATGCGCTCGCCGCGCTGGATGGTGAAGGGCTCTGCGCCCAGATTGATCAGGATGACCTTGATCTCGCCGCGATAGTCAGAGTCGATCGTGCCGGGGGTGTTGAGGCAGGTGAGGCCATGCTTGACCGCAAGGCCCGAGCGCGGGCGGACCTGGATTTCGTAACCCTCGGGAATGGCGACGGAGAGCCCTGTCGGCACCATGGCGCGCTGGCCGGGTGCGAGCAGCATCGGCTCGCGGTCCGGCACGGCGGCGCGGACATCCATGCCGGCAGAACCCGCCGTCTCGTAAGCAGGAAGATCAAGCCCGGCAAAATGGGGCAGCGGCAGCACTTGAACGGTCACATCGGTCATGGGCCGAGGCGTGGGGAGACTCTGGCGCGGAGTCAAGCGGGCGCGGCTTTTGACGCCGGCGCCGTTATGGCATATATTGCCAACAGCCAAAGGAGGCGCGCATGGCCACTCGAAATGTTGTCCTCACTGATGCCCAGTCTGAAATGATTGATCGTCTGATCTCCTCTGGCCGGTATCAGAATGCCTCCGAAGCACTCCGGGCAGGCCTGCGTTTGCTTGAACGCGAGGAAAGCGAGAATGAGGCGCTGCGCGCCCGCCTGACCCTCAGCCTGGAGGAAGCCCGGCGGGGCGAACTTGCCGAGGGCAGCGGCGAGGCGGCCATTCGCCGGGCCTTTGCCAGCGCGCGCAAGCAGCGTTGATGGACCGGCCGTGGCGCCTGACGCGGCGGGCCGAAAAGGCATTGATAGAGATTGCCCACTGGACCCATGAGACCTTCGGGCCAAGGCAGGCAGCAGCCTATGAGGAAGACCTTATTGCCAGCTGCCGGGACATCGCCTCAGGCAGGGCGCACACTCAGGATTGCCGCCGCCTGATTGATCCCGGCTTGCCAGAAGATCTGCGCTTTGCCCGGTGCGGCCAGCATTTCATCGTGTTCATTCAAGACGATGCGCAGGTGATCATCCTTGATTTCCTGCACACCCGCACCGACCTGCCGCGCCGTCTGTCTGAGCTGGGAGAGAAAGACTAAGACGCGTTACTCCGCCGCCATAGCAAGGCCGTCCGTATCGCCAGCAATGGCTTCGGCAATCTTTGCGGCGAGGCGCGTGCTGACAGCGTCCTTCGGCAGACGCGGCCATCGGTCGATGCCGTCTCGTGTGATCAGGGTGATCTCGTTTTCGAGGCCGCCCATGACATCGCCGGAGACGTCATTGGCGACGATCCAGTCGCAGCCCTTGCGGGCGAGCTTGTCCTGCGCATGGCGCTCAAGGTCATGGGTCTCAGCGGCAAAGCCTATGACGAGCGTGGGGCGCTTTTTCTTCTTGTGGCTGATCGTGCGCAGGATGTCCGGGTTTTCGGCAAGCTCGATGGTGGGGGCCTTGCCCTCCCCTTTCAGCTTCAGCTTCTTGTCAGCCGCCTTCACCGGGCGCCAGTCTGCGACGGCGGCGACGGAGACAAAAATATCAGCCGGCAGAGCATCTTCGCAGGCTTTCAGCATTTCCCGCGCGGTTTCAACCTTCACCAGGGTGACGCCTTCAGGCGCGGGCAGCGAGACCGGGCCGGAGACAAGCGTGACGCGGGCGCCTTCTGCGGCCAGCGCGGCGGCGATGCCATAGCCCTGCTTGCCGGAGGAATGGTTGGAGATATAGCGCACCGGGTCGAGCGGCTCCCGCGTCGGCCCGGCGGTAACAAGGGCATGACGGCCCGCGAGGCGTTTTGACCGGGGACGGAGCATCGCTTCGATTTCGGCAACAATGCGTGCCACATCCGGCAGGCGGCCAGGGCCAAACTCGCCGCAGGCCATGGGGCCGACATCAGGTTCCATCACCGTGACCCCGTCCGCGCGCAGCTGGGCGATGTTACGCTGGGTGGCGGCGTGCTGCCACATGCGGACATTCATGGCCGGAACCATCAGCACCGGCTTGTCCGTGGCGAGCAGCGCGGTGGAGGCAAGATCATTGGCGTGGCCATGGACCGCCTTGGCCATCAGATCGGCCGTCGCGGGGCAGACAACGACAAGATCGGCCGAGCGGGAAAGCTCGATATGCCCCATCTCGGTTTCATCCGTGAGGCTGAAAAGCTCTGTATAGACCTTTTCGCCGGAGAGAGCGGCAACGGAGAGCGGCGTGACAAACTCAGTCCCCGCCTTGGTGAGGATAACGCGCGCGCCAATGCCGCGCCGGCCAAGCTCGCGGATAAGCTCAAGGCTTTTATAGGCGGCAATGCCGCCGCCGATGACGAGGAGGATGCGTTTGGCGCTCATTTATCCGCTATATCGGGTCTGACCTGCGCTATTCCTAGCGCAAAAACCTTGCCGGGCCGCCATCAAATCCGCGCAGAAGCACGCTTTGCCTCAACCTTCCGGCAAGGTTTGGCGGCTCAATCGCCTACGCGGATGATGCGGGCCTGGCTGGAGCTAGAGAAGCCCGCGCGGTCTGAGACCTTGATCACGGCGCTCTGCTGCGATGAGGCCCCATCCGGGCGGCGGATGACAACCGTGGTGGCCATCGGCTCGCCGGGGCGGGCGATGTGGATCACTTCGCGGGCGGGCCCTGCCTCGGCGCAGGGGCCGGTGATGATGATGACACCACCTTCGGTCATGCCTGACACGTCCAGCTGGACGGCCTTGCTGCAATCGCCGCCGGCGAGAGGTTGGGCCAGCGCCGGGGCGGCCAGCGCGCCCAGCGCGGCAGTGAGGATGGCGAGCTTCATCGATTCGGCTCCCTTCTGGTGGCGGAGCGGGAAAGGTAACCGAAATCTTAACAGCGCGAAGCCCTTACGCCTGAGGCGGGAACATCAGGAGAGCGGGCGCGCCAGAGCCGCGAGAAATTCGCCTTACTTCAAGCCTGCCTGGGTTTCATCTGGGCGAGGAAGGCCAGCCCCTCGGCCGATTGCCCCTCCCCGGTCGCCTTCCTGGGCAGGTTTTCGCAGAACTCCACGAAAGGAAGTTTCGATTCGATACCGAACTGTTCTTCGAGAACCACCGCTTCGGGCGCGTCGAGACTGCCAATCGTGACGTATTGCGAGGATGTTGGCCGGTCATAGGTAAAACCGAGCGGCGTGCCGCAGTCCGGGCAGAAGGCACGGGCCGCGAGATTGGAACTCCAGTAGACCGGTGGCGGCGCGCCCATCCAGCGGAACTGATCTTTCGGAGCGCCTACAAGGGCCGCGAAAAGACCGCCGGTGGCGCGCTGGCACATGCGGCAATGGCAGACATGCCCTCCCGTGAGCACATCCATCTCGTAACGGTGTTTCCCGCACTGACAGCCGCCGGTGTAAGCCATGACCAATCCTCGTCAGGCAGAAGGATGCGCCGCCGCTCCCACCCAAGCAAGAGGGGTCAGCTAACCTGCTGGACAAGCCAGGCCACAATCCCGGCAAGACCAAGGATCAGGCCGAACCAGCCCCACCACGGCGCAAAGCGCTCGCGCGGCGGGGGCGGTGCGGGCTCGGCTTCCAGGCTTTTCTCGAACCGGTCCATCACTTCCGGCAACCGCTTCAGCCGGTTCGTCACCTCACGGACATTTTCCGAGATGAGGCGGGCCGCCCCTTCCGGCCCGAAATTGCGGCGCATCCAGGCTTCAATCACCGGCTCGGACGCGTTCCAGATATTGTGGGAGGGATCAATCGTGCGGGCGACGCCTTCAACCTGCACCATGGTTTTCTGCAGGAGAACAAGCTCGGGCCGCAGGGCCATGCCGAAAGTGTGGGTGTAGTCGAAGAGTTGCAGCAGCACGCGGCCCATCGACACTTCCTCGGCCGGGCGGCCGAACAGCGGCTCGCCGATCGAGCGCAGCGCCTGGGCAAAGTCGCCGACAGACTGGCTGGGCGGCACATAGCCTGCTTCGAAATGCACCTGCGCGATGCGCATATAGTCCCGCTTCAGAAAGCCCCAGAGGATTTCGGCCAGGAAGCGGCGCTCGATGATCCCGATACGGCCAATGATGCCGAAATCGACCAGAGCAATGGTGCCTTCCGGCGTCAGGATGGCGTTGCCTTCATGCATATCGGCATGGAAGACGCCGTAATTGATGGCGCTGGCCAGGAAGCCCTGCGTGATGTCGTTGGCCAGCCGCTTGCGGTCGATGCCGGGCTGATCCAGCACGCCGGGCGTGGTTAGCGGCGTGCCTTCAATCCACTCGGCGGTCATCACGCGCTTGCCGGTCCGCTCCCAGTCCACCTTCGGCACACGGAAGAAACCGGTCTTGCTGTAAATCTCCCGCATCTCGTCTGCCCCGCCCGCCTCCAGGCGCAGATCGGTCTCGCGCAGCATGGCGCTGGCGATAGTCTCGGTAAAGGCGACGGGCTTGAGGCGGCGGCTTTCGGTGGAGACGCCTTCAATGGTGCGCGCGGCCCGCCGCATGGCGGAAAGCTCGAGCATCAGCTGCCGCTCGATCCCTGGGCGGAGGATCTTCACGGCGCGCTCGCCATCGGGCAGCGGCATCCGGTGAACCTGCGCCAGGGAAGCGGCCGCGACAGGCTCCGATAGATTGGGGAAAAGGCGCTGGGCTTCTTCGGCGCCAAACTCTGCGGCAAGGGCGGCGCGGGCCTGCTTCATCGAGAAAGGCGGCAGCTTGTCCTTCAGGCGGGCGAGATCTCCGGCCACTTCAGAGCCGAACACATCCGGCCGCGTGGCGAGGAACTGGCCAAGCTTGATATAGGCCGGGCCGAGGCGTTCCAACGCATAGGCAAGACGCTCGCCCGGCCGGCCCTTTGCCCCGCCGCCGATGAGGCGCAGGAAGCCACCGGCAATGCGCGCGGGCAGCGGCAGGCGGGACTGATACTCCCCGGGCAGCACCACATCATGGCGTGCCAGCGACGTGCCCGCGCGGATCAGCCGCCGATAATCGGAAAACATGCCCATCTAATGCGCACCCGCCTGCATGGAACCAACTGGGCAAGCTGCGCGTTTGTGATCTAGCTGTATCTTCAGAAGGCGAAGAATAATCATGTCGACATCCCCCTCATCGAACAAACTTATGTATTTTGTTGTCGGTATACTCGTGGCCGCCGCCATCGGCTTTGGCATCTATTACTTCACCGAGGGCCCGGGCGGCGAAGACAAGCTGGAAATCTCCATCGGCGAAGACGGCATCAAGATCGACGGAAACTAGGCCCCGCCGCATCAGACCGCCCAGCCGAAATGCAGGGCGGCGATGCCGCCGGAATAATTCGTGACCGACACCTGACCAAACCCTGCGCCCCCGATCTCTGACTTGAAGGTCTGCTGATCGGGGAATTTGCGGATGGATTCGATCAGATACTGATAGCTGTCGCGGTCTCCGGTGACGAGTTCGCCCATGCGCGGGATGACGGCAAAGCTGTAGCGATCATACGCCGCCTGCAGGATCGGCGCGGTCATGTGGCTGAACTCGAGCACGGCGAGGCGGCCGCCCGTTTTCAGCACACGGCGGAATTCCCTAAGGCCCGCCACACGGTCTGCAAAGTTGCGGATACCGAAGGAAACCGTCACCGCATCAAAAGTCTTGTCCGGATAGGGCAGGTTCTGGCCATCTGCGCAGACCCAGGCGAGGCGGTCGCCCCATTGGGCGTTGTCCGCCCGCGCCTTGCCGGCCTCGAGCATCGCATCGTTGATATCGGAGACAATGGCGGTGGCCTGTCTTGTATCGCCGCGCCGCTTGCCCGCCTTGTCGGCCAGGGCGAGGAAGGCGCGCGCCAGTTCGCCCGTGCCGCCGGCAACATCGAGATGGCGCTCGCCCGGCTGCGGGTTCAGGCGGTTCATCGCGTCATGCTTCCAGAGGCGGTGGACCCCGGCGCTCATCAGATCGTTCATCAGGTCGTACCGGGACGCGACCGAGCGGAAGACCCCCTTCACGCGGGCGACCTTCTCGGTTTCCGTCACCTCTTCGAAGCCGAAGGAGACGATGCGTTCTTTGCTGTCCTGAGCTGTCATGGGCGCCTATCTTATCCGCGTTTGCCTTAGCGTATATGCGATAAAGATGCCTGAATTACCTGAAGTCGAGACAGTTCGCCGCGGACTGGCCCCCGTCATGGAGGGCCGGCGCATCCTGAAGCTGGAGCAGCGGCGGGCGGATCTGCGCTTTCCTCTGCCCGAACGCTTTGGCGAAAGGGTATCGGGCGCGCGGATTGACCGGCTCGCCCGGCAGGCGAAATTTCTGGCAGCTCACCTCTCCAATGGGGAGGTGCTCGTGATGCATCTGGGCATGACCGGGCGGTTTACCATCGGCGGGCAGATGCCGGGAGACTTTCACCACGCCACCGGTGGGATCAGCGCTCATGACCATGTTGTCTTCCATATGGAGGGGGGCGAGACGGTAACCTACAACGACCCGCGCCGTTTCGGCTTCATGGAACTCTGGCCAGCCGCCACTTTCCTGGCATACCCACGGTTAATGACGATGGGCCCCGAACCCCTGTCGAACCGCTTCTCCCCGGCCTATCTGGACGAAGCCCTGCGCGGCAAGGCAGCGCCGATCAAGGCCGCCCTGCTCGACCAGAAGGTGATTGCAGGCCTCGGGAATATCTATGTCTGCGAGGCGCTGTTCCGGTCCGGCATCTCGCCCAAGCGCCTGTCGAAGACCATTCCCGGCCAGCGCGCCGCGCGCCTCGCCCCGGCGATCAATGCTGTGATTGCCGAAGCGATCGAAGCGGGTGGCTCATCGATTTCAGACTTTGCCGCCACCGATGGCGCGCTCGGCTATTTCCAGCACCGGTTTGATGTCTATGACCGCGAGGGCCAGCCCTGCAAAACCTGCAGGGCGGAGATTAAGCGGATCGTCCAATCCGGACGGTCGACGTTTTATTGTCCGAGCTGTCAGCGGTAGGGCGCCAGCCCCATTTTCTTCAGCGGCGCCCCAAAGCCCCCCGCCACAAGCCCGGCGAGCAAAGGCGGGGCGGGCCAAAGGCGCAGCAGCGGCGCGGCCAGCCGGTCACGCAGCCAGGGGGTGAGCGTGCCGTCTGACTGGTAGACCGGCGTAAAGGCCCAGGTCATCAGCTGGTAGAGCCGGATATGGCCGGCGCGGATCTTCAGGAAACGGCGCAGGGCAGCGGCCATCCGCGCCTCGCCGCGCAGCGCATGGGCAAGCGCATAGGCGTCCAGCAGCGCCATGTTGGCCCCCTGCCCGAGCTGCGGGCTGGCGGCATGCCAGGCGTCGCCGATATGCACGAGCCGGCCCTGGATCGGCGCAGGATGCGTGCGATGGCGGTAGCGGGCGAAGGTCAGCTGGTCATGATCCGTAATCTGATGTAGCAGCGCCTCGGTTTCCGGCCACAAATGGCAGGCGGCGTCTTTCCAATGGGCGAGCGGGGCGGCGCGGAAAGCCTCATACTGGTCTGCGCGGATCGACCAGAAATAGGTGAGGCTATCGGGCGCTTGCGGGCTGGCGCGGCCTGAGGGCATCACGCCCGCCATCTTGCGGGCGGCTTCATAGCGCTGCTCCAGCGCCGTCCGGTCAAAGGGGCTGCCTTCCGGCCAGGGAAGCGTCGCCCACAGCGCGCCATAGGCAAGTTCATTCCGGGGGGCGGTGGAAAGTGGGGAGCGCACGCCGAGCGCGTCGATCACGAGATCATACGGCCCGTGCTGACCTCCGGCGGCGTCTGTGAGCGTGCCCGCCGCCGGGTCGGCAGACAGGATACGCGTGCCGGGCACAAGGCGCGCGCCAGCAGCGAGGGCGGCTTCCTGCAGCAGATCGAACAGCACGGATCGCTGGATGCCTAGGCCGGAAAGCCCCGCGCGCAGCGCGGCGTAGCGCACATCCAGAACGGCCCGGCCTGTGTCCACCGAAATGCCATGCAGGCGCGCAATCGGGCTGCCAAGCGCCTCTGCCTTCTCCCGAAGGCCCATCGCGCCGAGCACGGCGAGCCCGGTTTCCTGCAGCATCAGGCCTGAACCGACCGGCCCGGCCGCCTCGAACTGATCAAACAGGGTGACGCGGTGGCCCTCTCCGGCCAGCAGCGCCGCCGCCGCCAGCCCGCCGATCCCGGCGCCCGCGATCCCTATGCTGAACTGCTGCGCCACCATCAGGCCAGATCCCCCCTCAGCCAGACCATGATTTCTGATGAAGCCGCCGGCAGGGGATTGGCAACGGGCAAAGTGCCTTAATTGGGCAGGCGCGTGTCCTTGGCGTAGAATTCCATGAGGATAGGCTGGCCAGCATCTGCAGCCGTCAACAGCAGTGTATTGCGCTTGCGATCAATCTGCACACGGAATTGGGAGAGATAGTCGATGCCAAGCAGCATCAGCGGCTCCTGCTGCAGCCCGAGATCATCGAAAAGCGCGGGATCTGCAACGATCATGTCCATCTTGCGGAAGGTGTAATAGCCAACCGAAATCCGGCGGGTGGTGGCCACATGCGCCAGGAGCTTTCCGCCGGTGGCGCCCTGCAGAAGCTGGGTCTTCTCCTCGTTGCGGGCAACACCGGCGGCGCGCGCAAAAGCCGAATTCATGAGGCTGACGGGCGACCCGGTATCCACCAGCGCCCTGCCCTTGACACCGTTGATGCTGATCTCGGCGAAATAGAGACCATCAATCTGCGTCAGCGCGCTGCGGGCCGGAGACACCGTTCCGACACGCTTTGGCCACCCGCTATAGGCTGAAAACCGGCCTGCCGGAAAATCGAAATCAATCACATCCCCGCCAAAGGCGGTCGCCGGAATGACAAGGGGCCCGCCGGGCATCGCTTCGCGGTCGTTATAGGCGGCGGCTAGCTGATGCAGGCTCACAGTTCCAGCGCGCACCTGCGGGATCTGGACCTGACCATATTCCCGCTCGCCCAGCAGCCCGAACACGGAAACGCGGTCTTCCTCCGCGCCTGGCCCGGAAATACCCGCAGCCCTGGCGGCCCGGCTATCAATCATCGCCATGGTCGCGGCCGTATCGATCACCGCCGGAACGGGCGGGCCTGAATTTATGCTCGCCTGGACAACAAAATAACCCTGAGTGTTGAACAGAAGCGGAAAACTGACCCGCTCGACCGCCGCGAAAGCCGACACGGCCGACAGCAGCGCCAGCGTCATTGCGGTGCCCATCCATTTCCGCGCGGCCACTGACACCCAGCTGCGCATCGGCAGATCCTCCATGTTCCGGCCATTTCCTGGCGCTTTGGCCCAGAATGCCACAGATACCGGATAGCCGCCAGAAGACTTCAGACCATGCCGGCATCCGTCGGCAGGCCGAAGAGGATGCGGCCCGTCAGTTCCAGTGTGGAGGGCGCGGTGACGATATGCTGGGTGATGGCATGGGCGTCGCGGAAACGGCGTTGCAGGTCGCTCGCCTCGAAGAGGGCCGCGCCCCCGCCCAGATCATACAGGGTACGGCAGATGTCGGCTCCGGTGCGGGTCATATGGGTGCAGGCCAGGCGCAGGTCGGCGCGGGCCTCCATGGGGATATCCCCCTGCCCCTGCGCAATCGTCCAGACCCGGTCAATCTCGGCGAAAAGATAGGCCCGCGCCGCGCGCCAGGCTGCCTCGCAGCGCGCAAAATCAGCCTGCATGGTCTGCCGCTCGCTGAGCGTCTTGGACGAGCCCTGGCTTTTCTTGACGGTGGCGAGCGCATGGAACGCGTCCAGTGCGCCGCGCGCATTGCCGAGCGCCACGGCAGAAACGCCCAGCGCCAGCAGGCCGAAAGCCGGAAACTTGAACAAGGCACCTGCTTCGCGCGGCTTGTCGGCCACCAGCGAGACAGACCGCCCCCGCGGCACGAGAATGTCCTTCACCTCGATATCGCCCGAGCCTGTGCCCTTGAGGCCCATCACATGCCATGTATCGTGCAGGGTCGCCTCGGAGGCCGGGAACACCATCATCCGTGTATCCGGCGCGCCGGAGGCCAGGCGTTTCATTTCGCCATTTTCCCAGACGGTGCAGCCGCCACAGAGCCAGGTGCAGTTGGCCGAGCCCGAGCCCCACTGCCAGCGGCCGGTGACGCGGTAATTCTCCCCCTCGGCCACCGCTTTCCCCATCGGGGCAAAAACCCCGCCGGTGATCGTCAGCGGATCGGCATAAACCTCGCGCGCATATTCCGGTGCCATATAGGCGGCGTTGAGCGCGGTGGTGGCCGCGATCATCACGCACCAGCCGGCGCTGGCATTGGCGCGGGCGGCCGCCTCGGTCACCTCGACAATCTCGCGCGGGCTAAGCTCCAGCCCGCCAAGGGCTTTCGGCGTCACCATCCGGAAGGCGCCGGTGGCGGCCAGCTTTGCGGCAAGATCTGCCGGCAGGCGGCGAACCTCTTCCATCTCTGCGGCGCGGGCGGCCAGTTCCGGAAGAAGCGGGGTCAGATGGACAAGCGGCTTCATCAATTACTCTTCCTCACCGGCGGTATAGATGGTCACGCCTTCCTTGATCGTTGCAAGAATGCGGATCGACTGCATGTCCGCCGGATCAATCGTCAGCGGATTATCCGAGAGGATCACGAAATCCGCCTTCTTGCCCGGCGTGATTGAGCCTTTCTCGGCTTCCTCGAAATACTGGCGGGCGGCGTTCAGCGTGACGGCGCGCAGCGCGTCCATGGGGCTCGCCCGCTGGTCTTCTCCCAGCACCTGCCCCGACCGCGTTTCCCGGTTTACCGAAACCCACAGCAGCCGGATCACATCGGGCGGCACCACCGGGGGATCATTGTGAACCGTATACGGAATTCCAAGCGCCTTGGCAGCGGCCAGCGGGCTGATGAAGGCGGCCCGCTCCGGCCCCAGAATGGTGTCCCTGTGCCAGTCGCCCCAATAAAAGGGATGGGCCGCAAAGAAGGAAGGCAGAATGCCGGCGGCGGCCATCTCTTCCAGCTGATCCTGCCGGGCCGCCTGGGCATGGATCACCACCGGGCGCTGGTCCTGCCCCGGATGGGCGGCCAACACCGGCGCCATCATGTCCAGATACTGATCAATCGCCCGGTCGCCATTGGCATGGGCAATGATCTGAATGCCGCGCGCATAGGCCTGATCGAACAGGCTGGAGACGCTCTCATCGCTGTGAATTCTGTAGCCGGAATACTCCGCCGGCTGGCCGGGCGCCTGCGTGGCATAGGGCTCTGTCAGCCATCCAGTGCGCCCCTGCAGAGACCCGTCAAGCAGCAGCTTGATGCCGCCAATGCGGAAGCGGTTTTCATAATCCCTTGAGACAGGAAACTCCTCGGGGATCACGCCGTCCTTCTGGAACAGCTGGTAGGCAACAACATCGAGATAAAGATCTCCGCGCGCCGCTACCTTCTGCAGGTCGGCGATGTTCTGCCCCTGCGCGGCGCCTTCCTGCGCCGTGGTGATGCCATAGCTGGCATAGAGTTCCTGCACGGCGCTGAGCCCGGCAAGACGCTGGCTTTCAGCCGGCTGGGGCAGATGCGCATAGACGAGATAGAGCGCGGTTTCTTCCAGCACGCCGCTCGGCGTGCGCCCATCGCTCTGCCGGCGGATAATCCCGCCCTCCGGATCAGGCGTTTCGGCCGCGATGCCGATGGCGTCCAGGCACAGCGAATTGCACGCGGCCAGGTGCGCCGATGTATGCATCAGGAAGACCGGCTTTTCCGTGGAGACGGCATCGAGATCTTCCCGCGCCGGATGGCGCTGCTCGGCCAGCAGGGAATCGTCATAGCCCCAGCCCAGGATCCAGGGCGCATCAGGATGGGCCAGCGCCCAGGCTTCCAGCTGCGCCTGCAGCTCGGGGATCGAGCGGACGGGGCCAGCGGGCGGGGGCTGCACATTGGCCATGCCGGCCGTCTGCGCCAGCATGGCAAAATGCCCATGGGTATCGATGAAGCCCGGCGCGAGGGTTGCCCCGCCCAGGTCGCGCAGGCTGGCGCCGGCACCGGCGGCGCGGCTGACGTCTTCGCGCGTGCCCACGGCCAGGATACGCCCATCGCGCACGGCCACCGCCTCTGCCTGCGGCAGGGCCTCGTCAATAGTGATGATTTCGCCGTTGAGGAAAATGGTGGCGCCCTCGCCGCTGGCCTGCGCCTGCGGCAGCTTCTGCGGCGCGGCGCAGGCAGCCAGAAGCAGGCCTGCCACCGCAACACTGCGCCAATTCCTGAAGCCTGCGCTGAACGGCATGGCGTGTTCTCCCCCGGTATTGTCTTCTTTTGCCGGAACCATCGGCCAATCCGGCCCTGGTTGGCAAGTATGCCTCTTTGGGTGCGCCTATCTTCCCGGGAGCAGCGCGTGCAGCTTTACCGGCGCAGCATGGCGCCAGGACATGACGAGCGCCGAGCGCAGCGTGACAAGATCGCAGGTGGCCAGGCGGATGGACGTCGCCCCCTTCTCCCCCCATTTGTTGGGCACCGGGAAAAAGATGTCCGGCTCCGCCGCGCACAGCATCCTCTGCTCATCCGGCGTCAGGAAGACATTTGAGAATTCATGGTGTGGCGGCAGGGTGGCGAAGATCTTACCCTTCGGGGCATCAACCCGGAAACTCGCCCAATCAAAATGCGGACGCTCCAGAGCGTGGGGAAGCTTCAGCGCCTCTGCCCGGAGTGTCTCCGGCCTGATCATATGGACAGCGCGCCCAGGATGACCGCGACCAGCAGCGTCGACATCAGAATGAAGAAATAGATACTGTCCAGCGTCAGCACGCGGAGCACTGAGGTGAAACGCCCGCGCCCATAGACCGCCCGGTTCAACCGGTAGAGATACCAGTTGGAATAGACCAGCAGGGCGAACGTCACCCAGCCCGGCCCGACCAGATAGGACGCCATCATGCCCAGCGCCATGGCCAGGAAAAGCGCCGAATGGAAATGCAGCGACACGATCAGATGGTCAAAGAACAGGAATTTCCGGCGCCAGAAATAGACCAGCCCCAGAAGCAGCGCATACACCGGCAGCATCACGAACATCAGGCGCGGAATCCATTCCCGCGTCTTCTCTTCCAGCCGTCCTGGGTTGTCCATCACCTCGGCAAAGCGGGCAGCCTCCGCATCTCCGCCTGCCCCCGCCTCGCGTACTGCGTCGAGCGCCTCCTTGGGCATGAAGCCTGCCCATTCGGGGTCTTCCGGGGGATCGGCGGGCGCCGCCTCTTCGGCGCCGGGGGCCGCCGGACCCTCGGGGATGAAGATATTCGGGCCACTGCGCCAGATATTCTCGGCTTCGGCTAAGCCTTCCAGCGCGCCCTGATACTCCTCCTCGGTCATCTCCCCAGCCGCATGGGCGCTTTCGACCTGGGCGCGGGCTTCCTCAAAATTCTGCTTGCCGCCCGGCACGATCGACAGGCCCTGCCCCATCACCAGCGGCAGCGCCACGAAGAAGACCAGCGAGGCGAGCACATAGAGCCGGAAAGGCGGGATGAAGCGGGCCCTCTGGCCGTCCAGATAAGCGCGGGTGACTTTGCCGGGGAGGAATATCAACGCCGGCAGCGTCCGCGCCGCGCGGCTGTCGAGAGAGAACAGCGTTTCCAGACTTTCCCCCAAGAGGGCCCAGAAAGGCTGGCGCAGGCTCTGCGCGCTCTGCCCGCACTGATGGCAGAAATCGCCAGCCAGCTCTGCGGCGCAGTTCAGGCAATGGGTTCCGGCAGGCTCTCCCCGGGCCGCTTTGAGGCCGGCGGCGGCATCCGCCCCGGCATGTTCGATGGCTGTATCGGCGGCCTCGCCAAAACTTTCGCTCATCTCCACCCCTCCCGGATCAGCGGAACACCTTCGGCTTCTTCGCCATGAAGCGCGCCGTTGCCGCATGGTATCGCAAAGCACGGCCATCCGGCGCAAGCCCATAGGTTCGCTCGCGCAGAAACTCCATCAGATCGCGCCGTTTTCCAGCAGCCTCAAGCAGCGCCGGGCTCAGGGTTTCGCCAATCCCGACCGTCAGCGTCTTGCCCATCCGCCGGCGCACCTCCCGGAAAACCAGCGCCAGGCGCAGTTCCAGCGACAGATGCGAGGCGATCTGGAAGAGGCGCGAATTCTGCCCCTCGAAGAAAACCGGCGTCACGGCGGCGCGGCCATGGGTGATGAGTTTCGCCGTAAACGGCTTCCAGTCATCATCCACCGCGAGGGGATCAAACGGGCCGGGCGTGGTGGAGACCCCGCCCGCCGGGAACACGATCACGCAGCCCCCGGCCTTCACATGCGCCAGCGCCGCCCGCCGCATGGCGATATTGGCCGCCACCGCCTCCCGCGTTCCACCAAAGTCCACTGGCAAGAGATACGGCTTGGCCTCGGGCACGGCGTCCAGAACGGAATTGGTCAGCACCCGGAAATCCTGCCGCCGCCGCCCCACCAGCCAGCTGATCACCAGCCCATCGAGCACGCCGAAGGGATGGTTCGCCACAATCACCAGCGGGCCTTCGGCCGGCATCGCGGCGAGGCGCGCCTCATCAAACAATATCGTCAGCTCCAGAAGGCGGATGGCCGCCTCGAAAAAACCCACCTCGCCCAACTCTCCGGCACGGTAACGGTCATAGAGACGGGCAAGTTTCGGCTGCCCCGTCGCCCGCTCCACAGCGCGCACCAGCGCCCGCTTCAGCGGGTCGTGGAAATAGGCCGCATAGGAAAGTTCCGGCGCGGCGGCAGTGTCCATCAAAGCCGCCACATGCGCGCAAGGTTGTTCTTCTGCATGTCGGATGATCCGCCCACGATCGGCATGCCCAACAAATCGCGCAGATTGCGCTCGATGTCATAGGCGTCTGACAGGCCATAAGCCCCGATCACCTGCTGACAGGCCAGACCGATCTCCACACCCGTATCGGCCACATAAAGCTTGGCCATCGCTGTCTCTGCCGAGCAGGGCTGACCCGTGCCCGCCAGCCAGGCGGCGTGATAGAGCATATGCCGGCAGGCGGCGAGCTTGGTGCGCGCGGCCACCAGCTTGTGGGCAATCGCCTGATGCTGGCCGATACGCTTGCCGAACTGTTCCCGCTCCCCGGCATAGCGCCAGGCCTCTTCCAGCGCCGCACGGGCAAGTCCGAAAGCCACCGCCGTGATCTCGATCTTCTCCACGTCCAGCGCCCGGCCCGCCAGCGCGTCCCAGCCCCGGTTCCATTTCTCCGGCCCGCCAACGATGGCGCTTTCCGGCAGGCGCACATCATCCAGGAACACATCCATCGAATGGGTGTAGCGCAGGTTGGCATGCTCGATCGGCGCCATGGTCACACCCTTCGCCTTTGTCGGCACAAGGACGAAAGTGAGATTGCCATGCCGCGCGCCCGGCTCGCCCGAGCGGCAGAGGCAGTAGATATAGTCCGCCCAGTCGGCGCCCGTACACCAGCGCTTGGCGCCCCTGATGACGATCTCGTCTCCCTGGCGCTCCACCCGTGTCTCAACGCTCGGCAGGTCCCCGCCCACATTCGGTTCGGACAGCCCATAGGCAAGGAATATCTCCCCGCGCGCCAGCTTCGGCAGCAACTCTTCCTTCTGCGTCTTCGATCCGTTCTCGGAAATATTGAGCCCGCCATAAAAGGCCGCATGGATATAGGGCCCGGCCATGGTCGGCCCGCCCTGGCAGAGCTCCTCGATCACTGCGGCCGCGGCGTAGATATCCTCCCCCTGCCCGCCATATTCTTCCGGGATCGTCAGGCCGATCAGGCCCATTTCGGCGATCTCGCGGAAGAGGCCACGGTCCCAGGTCGCCTCCCGGTCCCATTGCCGGCGCTTCTCGCGCGGCATCTTTTCGGCCACCCAGCGGGAAAGCTGGCGGCGGATTTCGGTCACATGCTCAGGCTCGGCGGCAAAATAGGTCATGCCGCACTTCTGGGCTAACCGCCGATTTCGTCAAGACGGAACGGCGTGGACTGGTAGGTCTGGTTGATCCAGTTGCCAAACAGGAGATGGGCATGGCTGCGCCAGCGGTTGAGTGGCTGGCGAGTGGGATCATCGCCGGGGAAGTAGCCATACGGCACCTGGATCTGCTTGCCCGCTTCCCGGTCGCGCTCAAACTCCTCCTTCAGCGAGAAGGAATCGTATTCCACGTGATTGAACATGTAGAGGCTGCGCCGGGCGCGGTCTTCCAGCAGGCAGGGGCCCGTATCGTCGCTATCGATCAGCAGGCGGAGGGCTGGCCGCTCCAGCACCTCGTTGCGGCGCACCTCGGTCCAGCGGGAAACGGGAATGGAGAAATCATCCGAAAAGCCCGAAAGATAGGGCGAGGCCGGATCAAGATTGCGATGCCGGAACACGCCGAAGGCCTTGGCCTCCAGCTGGTGTTTCGGCAGGCCGTGGAAATGATACGCCGCCGCCATCGCGCCCCAGCAGATATAGAGCGGGGAATGCACATGGCGCTCGGTCCAGTCGAAGATCTGGGTCAGCTCATCCCAATAGTTGACCTCTTCAAAGGGCAGCGTTTCCACCGGCGCCCCGGTCACGATGAAGCCGTCAAACTTCCGCTCCCGGATTTCTTCCCAGGTCTGGTAGAAG
The DNA here is from genome assembly GCF_013823385.1 of Hyphomonas sp. Lineage (GTDB taxonomy): Bacteria > Pseudomonadota > Alphaproteobacteria > Caulobacterales > Hyphomonadaceae > Hyphomonas. Next base: position 25,984 of record NZ_PNMA01000026.1, on the reverse strand, counting down.
CTGATCAGGTGTTCCTGCGACGTATTCTTCGGCGTATGCCCGCCCACGCGCACCAGCGTCAGTTCCACCTGCAGCGGCGAGGCGCCGATCAGGCGGGCGATCTGCGTTTCGGTGCGGATCTTGTTGGGCATGAGGTTGAGAAGGCCGATCTGCAGCGGGCGAATGTCCTGCCGGATGGCATCGGTCTCGCGCATCACCGCCACGCCCTCTTTCAGAAGGGTCTCGCGCGCGGGCAGCGTATCTGGAATCCGGATCGGCATGGCTCAAACGTCCTCTTCGGCCCGCTTCAGGTCCATAATCAACGCCGCAATCGAGGGGGAAAGGCAGGCCCGGAACCCCGGTTTCCCTGCATCTCGGCCCTTTAGCGAGTTGTTTAACGTGGCTGCAAGCCGGCCGGCCAAATCACCACGGAAGGGGATTTAGTACGGGACGAGGGCGGCGTCAAATGGATCGGATGGGTATTTAACATTCACAGTAATGTGGCAAACGGCAAACGCTGGAAAAGGAATTACGCGGGACTACAGCATGAAACCAAACGAGAGCTCATTTGATAGATGCTTTGGTCACCGGGCGAACACATTTGTTCGCTGTGGTCTGATCCACTTCGGATTTTGGCTCGCCATATTGGGCCTTTATTGCTGGCGCATCATTCAGCTTGCGGCAAATGGGAGGGATGAACTGGAGTTTTCGAACGTTTGGGAACTATCCGTCGGCATCGTCGCGAGCGGGCTCATCGCATCCTACGCTGCCTCGGCTATCACGTTCCTGCGAAGCGTTTTCCGGGTGAGGAAATTCCTATCAGTTGAAGGCGGCCTGACGTTTCAAAGCTGGGCGATAACCCTCTTTGCTTTCGTAATGCCCATCGTCAACTTCTTCGCGCCGTGGAACCGCCTTGATAGAATCCGGGAAACACTCGAGCACAGGGTAGACACAGGAGAATTTTCAATTGTCCGCCCTGCCAACAATCAGTTGCGGGGGATCGGGATCGCGTGGGGACTTAGCTCCATGTTGGTCTTGAATATAGAACCTCAGAAATTGATCGTTCACATACTATTGTTCATAGCATATTGCCTTCTCGTCGCACTACAGTTCTGGATGTTCATGACTGCGGCGCGGTGGCTGTCAACGCTCCTGCTTGATTTTGATCGTGTGCGTGAAACCGGCCAACTCTCAAACCTCACTCCCCCGTCAGCTTCGCAGCCCGGCGTTCCTTGAACGCCGCCACCGCCTCTTTCCGGTCGCCGAGATAATTGGAGACGCTCTCCCAGCCGATGCTGGCGTCCATCAGCTGGGCGGCCAGCGCGCGCAGGGGGATGTTGGCTGTCGTCTTGGTCCAGCGCACGGCCCATTTGGGGTTGGCGAGGATCTTGCCGGCGATCTCGTCCACCTTCGCGTCCAGCTCACCGGCGGGCACAGCATAGTTGATCAGGCCGAGGCGCTGCGCCTCTTTCGCGTCCAGCAGGTCACCGGTCATCAGAAGCTCCTTCGCCTTAGCAAAGCCGATCAGCTGCGGCCAGATCAGCGCGCCGCCATCCCCGGCCACCAGCCCCACCTTCACATGCGGGTCGCCAATCTTGGCGGTCTCGTCGGCAATGATCACATCGCAGAGCAGCGCAATCGTCGCGCCAAGGCCGGCGGCGGCGCCGTTCATGCGGCAGATGATCGGCTTTTCCATCTGCAGCAGCGTCACCACGATCTGCTTGGCATCCCAGCCAATGGCGCGGAAGCGTTCGGGATGGGCGATCTGTTCCTCGAACCAGTCAAAATCCCCGCCCGCGCAGAAGGCGCGCCCCCTGGCCGAAAGAATGATGAGATCGCTCTCGCTGTCCCGCTGCAGGCAGTTGAAGACGAGGGCGAGTTCTGTATGCATCTGCTCGTCCACCCCGTTTACCGGGTGATCGGAGGTGATATAGGCCGTCAGCACACGCCCCTTGCGCTCGAAGGAGAAACGCTCCCATTTGTCCTGCGTGATATCGTATGCTGCGCTCATCTCTTCCTCCGGACTGTTTTGCCGCCACCCTAGTTTCCGCCTTCCGCCCGGCAAGCCATAAAACCTGGCGCTCCCCTCCCGGCGGCCCTTATTTCCCCCAATTGCGGCCCTATCTCCCGGGGCGAGACGACAGGAGCGCGCGTGAGCCGGCCAGCACTACAGGACTTCCAGGATACAAATGACCCGCTCCATGTGACCCTGGAACGCACGCTGGCGGCCATCGACACGCCCACCATCACCCTGCGACACCTGCTCGACCTGATCGGCGAACAGGGCCTTCTTTTCCTCTGCGCGCTGCTGGCCATTCCCTTCCTGCTGCCCGTTTCCATTCCGGGGGTGAGCGGGGTGTTCGGGCCGGCGATCATCCTGATCGCCGCCGGGATCACCGCCAACCGGATGCCCTGGCTTCCCCGGCGGCTCGCCCGCAAGGAGTTCAATTCCGAGAAGCTAAAGGGCACGCTGGCGCGAGGCATAAAAATTGTCGCGCGGATTGAGCGCGTGGTGCGCCCGCGCCTGCGGGGCATCACCGCCGCCGGCCTGCCCGCACGCCTCAATGGCATGGCGATCATCTTTGCCGCCGTGCTGATGATGGCGCCGTTCGGCCTCGTCCCCTTCACCAACACCCTGCCGGCCTTCGCCATCCTGCTGCTGTCCATCGGCATGTCCCAGCGGGATGGGCTGGTGGTGATTGGCGGCTACCTGTTCATTCTTGCCACCCTGGTCTATTTCGGCGTGCTGATCTGGCTCACCCTGCAGGCAGGCCAGGGCCTTTTCGGTTTCTTCAGCCGCTGACAGGAGTTTCTGCCCATGTCCCGTGATACGCTTTTCCTCCTGCCGCCGGGTTTCGCGGCCAATGGACAGCGGGAGTTCTGCCCGGAATGCGCGGAAATCTGGGGCCTCCTCGCCTGGTATCCGGCGCTGAAGGAAACCGTGGATGTGGTCTATGTCGGCCTCGACCATCCGCGCACGCCGATTGTCAGCCTGCTGGGGCCGGGCAGGCATAACGCGCCCACGCTGGTACTGGCGGCAGACTCTCCCCGCGCGGCAAACGTCACCTACAATCAAGCGAACGGTTACGATTTCCTCCCCTCCGCCCGCCTGATCGCGCGGCATTTCGCAGGGCTCTACGGCACCCCGATGCCGCGCGGGGGCTGATCGCCGCCCCCTTGCCTCCCGCTGCGTCAGGCGCCTCTATCTCCGGCATCCCAACAGAAACGCCCCGGAGGAACCCCGCCCATGCCCGCCAAACCCATCAAGACCCGCATCACCGACATGCTCGGCATCGAGAAGCCGATCATCCAGGCCGCCATGGGCTGGATCGCGCGCTCTCAACTCTCCTCTGCGGTATCGAATGCCGGCGGCATGGGCATCATCGAAACCTCTTCGGGCGAACTCGATGCCATCCGCGAAGAGATCAGAAAGATGAAGACGCTGACCGGCAAGCCCTTCGGCGTGAACGTCGCCCAGGCTTTCGTCCGCGATCCGGACATCATCCCCTTCATCATCGATCAGGGCGTCAAATTCGTCACCACCTCGGCCGGTGACCCGATGAAATACACCGCCACCCTGAAGGAAGCCGGGCTCACCGTCTTCCATGTCGTCCCCTCCCTCGCCGGGGCGATGCGCGCCATTGAGGCGGGCGTGGACGGGCTGATCGTGGAGGGCGGCGAAGGCGGCGGCTTCAAGAACCCGAAAGACGTCGCCTCAATGGTGCTGATCCCGCAGGTCTGCGAGGCGGTGGACGTGCCGGTCGTCGCCGCCGGCGGCATTACCGACGGGCGCAGCATGGCCGCCGCCTTTGCCCTCGGCGCCGAAGGCGTGCTGATGGGCACGCGCATCCTCTCCAGCGCCGAAAGCCCGGTCCATCCCAACTGGAAAGACGCGATCGTGAAGGCCGACGCCACCGATACCGTCTTCCTCAACCGCCAGGGACCCGGCCCCGCTCTGCGCGCCCTGCGCACGCAGCGCACCACGCGCCTTGAGACCGAAGGCAGCCCCAACATCTTTGGCGAGTTTGCAAAGACGCAGGACGTCTATTTCGGCGGCGACCTTGAAGCCGGCATTGCGCTCACCGGCCAGGTGGCAGGCCGCATCAAGGACGTGAAGCCCGTTGCCCAGATCTTCGAGGAAACCCTGGAAGAATACCACCGCATCATCGCGGGCCTCCCCCGCTGAACCGAAACTTACGCTGGCCGGGCCAGAATCGGGGACAAATCGCCCCTTTCTGACCGTTTGGCTGGAAATCTGCGCCCCCGGCGGCTAAACCGCATGCAATCTTCATTGCCAGAGGAAGCATGATGAAAATGACCGATGCTCTTAAGGGCGGCGCTGCTGCTCTTGTTCTTGCTGCCACCGCCGCCTGCGGCGCGCCTGAAGCGGCCAAACCCGAAGCCGAGATCACCAGCCAGATCGAGCTGCCCGAGATCGAGATCAGCGATGCCGAGCTGGAAGGTAACCCCTTCCGCGCCGAGTGGACCGGTCCCTTTGGCGTGCCGCCCTTCGCCGAGATCAAGGACGAGCATTACATGCCGGCGGTCAAGAAGGGCATCGTCGAGATGCGCGCCGAGATCGACGCCATCGTCAGCAATCCCGACGAACCGACCTTCGAAAACACCATCCTGGCGCTGGAAAGATCCGGCCAGTCGCTCGACAAGGTGATCCGCGTCTTCGGCAACATCACCAACACCGACACCAATGACGCGCTCAACGCCCTCGAAGGCGAAATCTATCCAATGCTCACCCGCGAGCAGGATGCCGTCACCTTCAATCCGAAACTCTTCGCCCGCGTGAAGGCGGTCTATGACCAGCGCGACCGCCTCGGCCTCGACGAGCAGGAAGCCCGCCTGCTGGAGCTGACCAATCGCAACTTCGTCCGCGCCGGCGCGAACCTTCCCGCGGCTACCCAAGCCGAAATCGCCAAGCTCAACGCCGAAATCTCCGGCCTGACGACCACCTATGGCCAGAACCTGCTGAACGCCACCAACGCCTTCAAGCTGGAAATCACCGACCCGGCCCGCCTCGGCGGCCTGACGGATGATTTCAAGAACGCCGTGAAGGTGGAAGGCGAAGACAAATGGGCCGTCGGCCTCAGCCGTTCCTTCTTCGAAGGCTTCATGTCGAGCGCCGAAGACCGCGAACTGCGCCAGCAACTGTTTGACGGCTACCGCACCGTGGCCTCCTCCGGCGACTATGACAACGGCCCGCTGGCCATCAAGCTCGCCCAGCTTCGCGCCAAGCGCGCCGAGCTGATGGGCTATAAGAGCCACGCGCATTATGTCCTCGAGCAGCGGATGGCGCACACGCCGGAAGCCGCGCTGGAATTCCTGCAGAAGGTTCTCGAACCCGGCCTCAAGCGCGCCGCCGAGGAACAGGCTGACATGGAACAGATCGCCGGCCATGAAATCCTCGGCCATGACTGGTGGTTCTATTCGGAGAAGGTCCGCCAGGACAAATACGCCTTCGACGAAAACCAGCTGCGCCCCTACTTCCAGCTGGACGCCACCTTCGACGGCGCCTTTGAAGTCGCCTCGCGCCTCTTCAATATCTCCATTGAGCAGGTGGACGTTCCCGGCTGGAATCCGGTCGCCCGCAGCTATGAGGTGAAGGATGCCGCCACCGGCGAACATCTCGGCCTCTTCATGGTCGACATGTATGCCCGTTCGTCCAAGCGCGGCGGCGCCTGGATGAGCTCCTACCGGACTGCCTCGGACATGGACGGCGACCGTATCCGCCCGATCATCACAAATAACATGAACCTGGTGACCCCGGCCGCCGGACAGCCCACCCTGCTCTCGCCCACCGAAGTGGAAACCCTCTTCCACGAATTCGGCCATGGCCTGCACGGCCTGCTGACGCAGATCCGCTATCCGAGCTTCTCGGGTGTCTATGGCGGGCCTGACTATGTCGAGTTCCCCTCCCAGGTGATGGAACACTGGTGGAGCGAGCCGCAGGTCCTGGCGATGTATGCGCGCCACCACAAGACCGGCCAGGTCATCCCGATGGATCTCGTCGACAAGATGAACAATGCCGCGACCTTCAATCAGGGCTTCAAGACGACCGAGTTCATCGCCGCCTCGCTGATCGACCTTCACTGGCACATGCTGTCCTCGGAAGAAGCCGCGAAGATCACCAGCGCACGTGACTTCGAACTGGAAGTGCTTCGCAAGTACAACATCCCGGAAATCATCGAGCCGCGTTACCGCTCGACCTATTTCTCCCACATCTTCGCGGGCGGCTACGCTGCCGGTTACTACTCCTACCTGTGGGCTGAAATTCTGGATGCGGACGGTTTTGACGCGTTCAAACAGTCCGGCGACATCTTCAATCCGGAGATCGCCGCGAAGCTGAAACAGTGGATCTTCGAATCCGGCGGCCTGCGTGAAACCGATGAGCTTTACCGAAACTTCCGCGGTTCTGATCCGGGCATCGAGCCGCTGCTGCGCAATCGCGGCTTCGGTGAGCCCTCCCCTGCCGAAGGCTGATTACCGGCCCTCTGCGCCCAAACAAAAACCCCGCCTCATAGAGGCGGGGTTTTCTGTATCCGGATTGTTCAGGTCAGGCCCGAACCGGTCAGTGGCCGGCGACGGGATCCTTGCAGATCAGGGCCTTGATCTCGTCTTCATTGCGGGCCTTGCGCAGGCCGTCGCGTACGGCCACCTGACGGAAAAACCGGCTGACCTGGGCCAGGGCGCGCAGATGATCTGCCCCTGCCCCATCGGGCGCCAGCAGCATGAAGATCAGATCGCACGGGCGGTCATCAATCGCTTCGAAATCGACCCCATGGGCGAGCCGGAGGAAGCCGCCGACCGGCGCGGAAAGCCCCGGCAGGCGGGCATGCGGGATGGCGACGCCTTCCCCCACACCGGTCGATCCGAGGCGTTCCCGCTCCATCACGGCATCTTCGATGGCGCGGGCGCCGATGCCCGTCGCATCGCTCAGGGCTTCGCACAGGACGTGTATTGCCTGCTTCCGGCTCGTCGCCTCATGAAAGGGGATGATCACCCCACCTTGCAGCAGAGCACTCAGATCGGTGGCCATCAAACAACTTTCCGTGGCGCGTCGCGTTAATTCCGGGGGGTGTTGGCGGGGTCAACCCAACCAATGTGCCCATCGGGGCGGCGGTAGACCATATTAAGGCCGTCATGGCTAGCATTTCTGAACATCAGCGCCGGGACATCCTGCAATTCCAGCTGCATGACTGCCTCAGAAACGGTCATCGTGCGGATCTGAACCTTGGTTTCTGCAACCGTAAGGGGTGCCTCGCCGACCTCGACTCCCGTATCCACAGAATCTTCGGTGTCGTCATCAGCGGCCTGGAACAGGATTTCCGGCGCCATTTCCGCCGGCAGGGCGGGCTGGCCATTGGTGTGGTGGTCCTTCAGGCGGCGCTTGTAGCGGCGCACCCGTTTTTCCATCTTGTCGAGACTGACTTCCAGCGCCGCATAGGGGTCGTTGGCCTTGCCGGTCGATTGCAGGATGATGCCTGACGGCAGGTGAACATTGCAGTCCACTTCCACGAACGGGCCCTGCTGGGACACGAAGACATTGGCGTCGCCGGTGCGGCTGAAATATTTGGAGACCGCCGCTTCAAGCCCCTCCTCGATCCGCCCTCGCAGCGCCTCACCCAGCTCCATGTGTCGACCGGTGATCTGAATTTGCATGGGCGTCTCCTTTGCTTGTGACCATAAGAGCTATCCTTGAGATAAGTATGCCCCAGGAAGCTGCCAGTGGCGACTCACTTCCGTAATGCACCGCCACATCTGTCTGAAATCTAATGTGTTAGCCGCGCGCGGCTCTACGCAATTGTCCTGAGCGGGCGATCCCGGATCATTCGGCGCGCCGGGCATAGCCATGTTTTTTGAGCAGACCGCGCAGCTGGTGATAGGTGAGGCCAAGCGCCTCGGCCGCCCTGCCCTGATGCCCGCCGGCATCTGCCAGCGCGCCATCGATCAGCTGCATCTCGAAGAGGCGGACGGCATCCTCAAAGCCGCGCGCGGGCATTGAGGGCCGCTCGGCAGGCTGAAGCTCTCCGGAGCCGGCGGGGCTGGAAGCGCCCATGAAAACGCCAACGCCGTTGGAGTTTTTTGGCCCCTCATTGGAGGAATGGTTGGAGTTTTTTGAGGCCTCTGTCGGCCGCCAGGGAGAGGCAAAGGGATCGAGCGCAGCAGGCTCGAACCGCACCTGTTCCTGCGGGGCCGACAGCAGCGCGCGATGGGTCAGGCGCTCGGCGAAATTGCGCAGCTCCCTTATGTTGCCCGGCCAGTGCCAGGCCTCGATCGCCTCGAGCGCAGACGGCGCAAATCCCGGAAAATCCTGAGCCATTTCAACCGCCATCCGCCGCGCAAAGAATTGCGCCAGCAGGGTCTTGTCGCCATGGCGCGCCCGCAAGGGCGGCAGGGTCACCACATCGAATGACAGCCGGTCGAGCAGGTCCCAGCGGAACTTTCCCGCCTCTGCCAGCGCCGGTAGATCCCCATTCGTCGCCGCCACGATCCGGACATTGGTGGAGAGCACCTTGGAGCCGCCAACCCTTTGAAATTCCCCATATTCCACGATCCGCAGCAGCTTTTCCTGTACCTGCTGCGAGGCTGTGGCGATCTCGTCGAGGAAGATCGTGCCGCCGTCCGCCATCTCGAACCGGCCGCGCCGCATGTCTGTCGCGCCGGTAAACGCGCCGCGCTCATGGCCAAAAAGCTCTGAATCCAGAAGGGTTTCCGACAGCGCCGCGCAATTGACCTTCACGAACGGGCCTTCCCAGCGCTTTGACAGGAAGTGCAGCCGCTCGCCCACCAGCTCCTTGCCGGTCCCGCGTTCACCGATCACCAGCACGGGCCGGTCCAGCGGCGCCAACCGGCTCGCCTGCTCCAGCGCGCTGAGCCAGGCGGCAGATTCGCCAATGAGGTGAGTTGTCCGCTGCTCCATTTGGTCAAAATAGCCAATTAGACTGGCCATTTCTACCATGTTTTTAGCAAAACAAGCCTTTCCTTCATTAACGCCTAAGCGCCAAAAAGTTTTTTCTCTATATAAATCAACGTATTATGAAATTAATCCCAAACTGGCACGGCTCTTGAAATGGGAGTGGCATCAGGGCGACGGGCGTTGCCAACCACTGAAAACCAAGGACGACACAGAAATGAGCTACCAGGACGATCCCTACACACCGCGCACCGATGCCGGCCGCTTTGGCCGCTGGCTCGCCTCGCGCCGGGCGGAGACGTGGATGTTCTTTGCCGCAGGCGTGCTGCTCGGCGGCCTCTTCTTCTGATCTCCAGCTACGAAAGGAAATTCCCATGGGTCTCTTCTCCCGTCTCGGCGACATCATCAACTCCAACCTCAATGCGATGCTGGATGGCGCCGAAAATCCCGAAAAAATCGCCCGCCTGATCATCCAGGAAATGGAAGACACGCTGGTCGAAGTGCGCACCGCCGCTGCCCGCGCAATGGCCGACAAGAAAGAAATGGAGCGCGAAATCGCCCACTTCACGGCCACCCGGGATGACTGGTCGGCCAAGGCCGAACTCGCCATCGACAAGGGCCGCGAAGACCTCGCCCGCGGCGCGCTGATCGCCAAGCAGAAATGCGAAACCGAAGTCGAGCGCCGTCATCATGCGATGAAGATCGCCGAGGAAGCCTTCGAGCGCCGCCAGGAAGACCTGACGAAGCTCTCGGCCAAGCTCGACGAAGCCAAGGCCAAGCACCGCGCGCTCGTCATGCGCCGCGAAGCAGCTGAACAGCGCATCCGCATGCGCAGCCAGATGTATGATGGCCGCGCCGATGAGGCGATCCTGCGCTACAACCAGCTGGAACGCAAAGTCGACGAGATGGAGGCCTATGCCGATACCATTCGTGGACGTGAACCGAGCCTGGAGCAGGAGTTTGCCGAGCTTGAGCAGAACGAGTCCATCGAGAAGGAACTCGCCGCGCTGAAGGCCCGGAAAGGCAAGGCGCCCGTGAAGAAGTCGGAGGGCTGATCAATGGTCTTTTCGCTGGTCTGCCTCTTTGGCTTCCTGGCTGTCATCTGCACGCCGGGTCTGATCGCCCAGGCGCGTGAGGAACGCGCCGCCGCCGGGGGCAATGAGTAATCATGAGCGAGGCCCTCATCCCTCTGTTTGCCATCATCGCCGTCTTTGTGGTGCTGCCGGGCATGGTGTTTCACTACATCACGCTCTGGCGGCGCCAGAAGACCCTGCAGCCGGACGATGAGCGCATGCTCGAGGATCTCTGGCGCTCCGCCAAGGCAATGGAGCGCCGCATCGAAACCCTCGAATCCCTGCTCGAAGCCCGCAACGCAGAAAGCCCTCGCCCGCCTCCGCGCCCCCGCCGCACCAACTTTGACGAATAAGGAGACAGGAAATGTCCCACCCCTACGACCCCTACCACTCCCCAAACCCGAAACGCTTCTACCGCTCCCGTCAGGACAAGGTCATTTCCGGCGTCTGCGGCGGCATCGCCGAACGCTTTGGCTGGGAACCCATCCTCGTCCGTGTGCTGTTCGTCCTGCTGACGCTTTTCGGCCTCGGCCCGGTCGCCATCATCACCTACATCGTTATCTGGATGATCACGCCCCGCGCGCCAATCGGATACGGCTCGATGAGCCCGGATGAAGACGCTTTCTGGCGCGGCGTTCAGGACCGTCCGCGCGCGACCTTCGGCACCATCAAGTACACCTTCATGGATCTCGACGAGCGCCTGAAGAATCTCGAACGCGCTGTAACCTCGGATGAATGGCGTCTGCGCCAGGAATTCCGGGACCTCGAAAAAGGCAACTGACCGGGCAAACCGCCCACCCACACCTACTCCGCCCAAGGACCGGATCAATGAAACAGGGGCATCTCGTGCATAACAACTGGCTACTCGGCGGACTGGCCGTCGCAATCCTGGCGGCCACCGTCATCCTCAGCTCCATCGCAGGCAACATGTCACTGGAAGTGGCAGGCCTCTCGGTGAACCTTGAACGCCACGAAAATGGCGGCGTCCGGGTCTTCTTCGTTCAGGCGCCCTGAGGCTCAGCGCGCCTTCCTCAGACGCCGGAGGATCTGCCGCGACGGGCTCACGGCCCTGAGGGATGGCATATCCGCCGGCGCCGGACTTCCGCAGAGCGCCGAAACCACAATGCCTGCCGCCCAGGGCGCCCAGGTAAAGCCCCGGCTGCCAAATCCACCAGTCACATATACGCCCGGCAAGACCGGCGACTCCTCCGGCGCCGTCCTCCCATCCCAGGCCGCAGACATCGCTTCGGCATCGGGCGCTTCGCCGATCAGGGGCAGCCGGTCTGGCGTGGTGGCCCTTACCGAAGCGCGCGATACTGCTCCCCCCTTCTGCGCCTCATGCACCCACCAGGGCCAGAGCGCAGTCAGCCCCTCCAGATTCTCCGCCCGCGCGGCCTCGCTGATGGCCGCGCTGTCGCCGTCTCCGGCCGGCTCGAAAGTCGCGCCCCAGAGACGCTCTTGCCCGAGCGCAATACAATATGTGCCCGAAGCAATGGCCGAAGGCGGAGCGTTTACAGCGCCCGTCAGATGCTCCACCTGCCCCTGCCGGCCCGTAAGTTCCAGCGCCGGCATCAGCGTGCGCAGCGCCATGCCGCTGGCGAGCACGACGGCGTCAAACGCCTCGCCATTCACGCGGCGCGCGGCAAGGTCCACCTCGGGCACGCCGCCCAGGCGCAGCTCAATCCCCTCCAGCAGAGAAGAGACAATCTGCCTTGGACGGAGGATCATCGCGCGCTTGTGCAGCAGGCCGCCGCCGGCAATTGCCTCCAGGTCTTCCAGAGGAAAGGGCGGATCGGCCAGCAGCTTCTCAAACCGCTTCACCTCGGTCTCGTTTCGTGGCGGCTGGCGCACATCGGTCAGCTCGGCGCCGCAGCGGCCGCGATAGAACTCCCGCGCAGCGAGATAGGCATCGATCAGCAGGCGCGCTTCGGCGGTCTCCCCCGCATCCAGGCGCGGCATCATCAAGCCCAGCCGATTGCCACTTGCGCCGGAGGCTGGCTCCGGGGACGGATCAAACACAACAGCCTCGACGCCCGCCAGCGCCAGCCGGTGAGCAACGCACGCGCCCGCAATCCCCGCCCCCAGCACCGCCACCCGCCGGGGCGGCGAAAGCGCGGCCGCCTCGCCTGGAAAGAACGCTTCCAGCCGCTGGCGCTTGCGGCCATGGCCCTCGGCCTTGCGCACCTCAAACCCGGCTGCCGAGAGCCCGCGGCGCACGTAGCCGGCGACGGTAAACGTCGCAGCCCGCGCGCCGGGCGCAGAACGCGCCGCGATCAGAGGGAAAATCTCTTCCGCCCACATCCCGGAATTCTTCGCGGGGCTGAACCCGTCCAGGAACCAGGCATCGGCCAGGAAACGGCTGGCGGGCAGCGTCTGCGCGATCTCGCCCAGATGCAGGATGAGATCGACCCCGTCTTCCTCGAAAATGAGATGCCGCGCGCCCTTCACCGGCCCCGGCCAGCGCGCCAGCAGCTGATCTGCCAGCGGGCGAAGTTCCGGCCATGTTTCAAACGCCCGCGCCGCGTCTTCCGCTTTCAGCGGAAAAGCCTCGAAGCTGACAAAGCTGAGCCGCGCCTGCGGATGGGGCCGATGCTGCCGCCAGAGCTGCCAGAGGGCGAGGAAATTGAGGCCGGTGCCAAAGCCGGTTTCGGCCACGGTGAATTGTCGCCGCCCGGCCCAGGCGTCCGGCAGGCTGCAGCCCTTCAGGAACACTGCCCGCGTCTCGGCAAGGCCGTCCTCCACCGAGAAATACACGTCGCCGAATGCGGTCGCGACGGGAGTTCCGTCCTCCCGCCATTCGATCTCCGGATGGGTCAGCAGCCGCGTCATGGCCCCTGCCCTAGCCCGCCCGGCCGGAAATGGGAACGGGGCCAGGCATTGCGCTTTTGCCGCGCCTGCCCCACCTTCGCCCCAAAGCTAGCAAAGGAGCCCAGCATGAGCGATCTGGACGTCAAACGCGAGGACGGCCCAACCGGCGGACGCTACTTCGTCACCATCGATGGCCACACGGCCGAGATGACCTATTCCAAGGCAGGGGCCACGCGCCTCATCATCGACCATACCGGCGTGCCCGACGCGCTGCGCGGCAAGGGCGCAGGCCAGGCGATGGTGCTGCGCGCGGTGGAAGACGCCCGCGCGGCCGGCATCAAGATCATTCCCCTCTGCCCCTTCGCCAAGGCGCAGATCGGGAAACATCCCGAATGGCAGGATGTGCTCGCCTGAGCTTGGCGCGGCAGGAGGCAGACCAATGGGCATCCTTTTGAGAATCCTCGGTATTCTATGGATACTGGGCGGGCTTGGCATGACCGCAGCGGCCGCCTTCAGCGCCATCACCAGCAGCGCTGAAAGCAGCACCGTCTACACAATCGGTGCTTTCATCGGGGCCGGGCTCGTCCTCACGCCCATCTGGCTGACTGGCATTGCCTTCTTCCTCCTGCCCGGCTGGATCCGTAAACAGCTTGCCAGCAAACAGACGGACATCTTCGCATGAGCCAGACCATCACCCATGACGCCGCCCGCCAGCGCTACAGCCTGATCCTCGACGGCGTGGAAGGCTACCTCACCTATGAGCGCCGCCAGCCGGGTGTACGCCACATCACGCATACCATCGTGCCCGATGCCATCGGCGGACGCGGCATCGGCAAACGCCTCGTCACCGCCATCATGGAAGACATCCAGGCAGCCGGCGAAAAAGTCACCTCCGCCTGCTGGTATGCCAGCGGCGTGATCGACAAGACGCCCGAATGGGCGGCCCTGAAAGCCTGACAGGATGCCAAGACCCAAACCCTTCTGGAAAACCAAGACCCTGGAGGAAATGACCCCGGAGGAATGGGAAAGCCTGTGTGATGGCTGCGGCAAATGCTGTGTCGTCAAGCTTGAGGATGAAGACACCGGGGCCCTCGCCTATACGCGCCTTCACTGCAAGCTGCTCGACGGCAGCACCTGCCAGTGCTCCGACTATGCCAACCGCCGCCAGCATGTGCCCGACTGCGTGCAGCTGACCCCCGTCGTGGTCGAACAGGTCGATTGGCTGCCGCGCACTTGCGCCTACCGGCTGATCGATGAGGGCAAGCCCCTGCCCGCCTGGCACCACCTCGTCTGCGGTGACCGCGAGCGCATCCATGAACTCGGCCACTCCGTCCGTGGACAAACGGTCTCGGAAGAGACCGTTTTCGAGGAAAACGAGATCGACTGGGTCATCGACTGGGAAGGCACTGAGCCTTAGAGGCTTGCCCCTTCAGACCGCCATCTTCAGCCATCCTTAACGGCGCCGTGGCACCCTGACTGGATGGACGTTCTGCCCGCCTTCCTTGACCATCTGACCCGTGAGCGCCGCATGGCCGCCAAGACGGTGGAAGCCTATGGCAGCGACCTTTCCTTCTTCGTTGCCTTCCTGCGCGTGCATATGGGCGGGGAGCCCTCCCTCGCCATGCTGGCAGACGTCCGCGCCCGGGACATACGCGCCTACCTTGCCGAGCGCCGCCGGGAAGGCCTTTCGGACGCGACCGTGGCGCGCATCCTCTCTTCCATCAAGGCGCTTTACCGCTGGGTGGACCGCGCCCATGGCATCAACAATGCCGAGGTCGGCTATCTGCAAGGCCCCCGCCGGCCCCAGCGCCTGCCCCGCCCGGTCTCCATCGATGCCGCGCGCGATCTCATCTCCGAAGCCGAAAGCGAGCCCGATCAGGAGCCCTGGATCGGCGCGCGGGACGCCGCCGTGCTTTCCCTGCTTTATGGCGCGGGTCTGCGTATCTCAGAAGCCCTCAGCCTGACGGGCGCTGACCTTCCGGCCCCGGAGCGCCTGCGCATCAAGGGCAAGGGCGGCAAGGTACGCATCGTGCCGCTGATCCCGGCGGTGCGCGAGGCGATCCATTTGTATACGGAAATTTGCCCCTGGGCGCTCACCCGCGACAAGCCCCTCTTCCGCGGCGCCAAGGGCGGCGCCCTCAATCCGCGCCTGATCCAGGGCCTGATGCAGAAGATGCGCGGCTATCTCGGCCTGCCGGAAACGGCCACGCCCCACGCCCTGCGCCACGCCTTCGCCACGCATCTGCTGGCAAACGGGGCCGACCTGCGCGCCATCCAGACGCTGCTCGGCCACGCCTCCCTCTCAACCACGCAGGTCTATACCGGCATCGATTCCTCGCGCCTGCGCGAGGTTCACGCCGCCGCCCACCCGCGCGCCTGAAGTCGCCTCAGGGCGCGAGCTGCGCCGTCAGCGCGTCCGCCAGAAGCCGTCCGCTCTCGGTGAGGGAAAGCTCTGATCCCTGCATTTTCACCCAGCCCTGCTCGGCAAACACCGCCAGCTTGTCGCGGGGCACCTGCTTGCCGGAAACAAGCTCCACCCGGCGCAGGTCAACGCCCTCTGCCGCGCGCAGGCCCATGGCCAGCAACTCGCGCGCAATGTCGAGCGGCGGCAGCTTGCCGGCATCCGCCCAGCCTTCCTGCAGCATCTGCACGCCGGCGATATAGGCTTCCGGGCGCCGCTCGGCCTCGGTGGCATAGCGGTTGCCGCTGACCGAGAGGCGGCCATGCGCGCCGGGACCCACTCCGATCCAGTCCCCACCCCGCCAGTAGACGAGATTGTGGCGCGACTGATGCGCCGGCGAAACGGCGTGGTTGGACACTTCATAGGCCGGCAGTCCGGCCCGCGCTGTCATCTGCTGGGTAAGTTCGTAAAGGTCTGCCTGCGCATCATCCGGCATCGGAACAATATCCCCCCGCGCGGCCGCCTTGCCAAAGGCCGTCGCCGGCTCGAAGGTCAGTTCATAGAGCGACAGGTGCGGCGCCCCCAGCGCGAGGGCGTCGGCGAGTTCCGCCTCCCAATTGGCCGGCGACTGGCCGGGCCGCGCATAGATGAGATCCATCGACACGGACTCGAACACTTTCAGCGCCCGCTTCACCGCTTCAGCGCCCGCCTCGGCATCATGATCGCGGCCCAGGAAAGCCAGCGCAGCGTCCCGCATGGACTGCACGCCCACTGACAGGCGCGTGACCCCTGCCCGGCGCAGCCCCGGAAGGTCTGCCCTCAGAACATCGTTGGGATTGGCCTCAAGGGTTATCTCCGCGCCCTCCTTGATGCCAAATGTGTCAGACGCTGCTTTGAGGATTTCCGCCACCTGCTCGGGTCGCAGCAGGGCGGGCGTGCCCCCGCCGAAATACACCGTATCGAGCGCCCCATGCTCGGGCAACTTGCGGCGATGAGCGCGAATATCGGCGGCGATGGCCGACACCAGCGGCTCGGTCACCCGGTCCTTGGCGGCATAGACGTTGAAATCGCAATACGGGCAGACCCGCGTGCAATACGGCCAGTGAACGTAAAGACCGAAACCGAAATGCGGGCCGAAGGGCGCAAAAACCTGGGTCATGCGAGCAGCGCCGCGCGCAGCTTTTCAACCGCCCGCGCCCTGTGGCTCATCGCATGTTTCCGCGCCGGTTCCATTTCGCCGAAGGTTTCGGTTTCGCCCTCGGCCACGAAGACGGGGTCATAGCCAAACCCCTTCTCCCCCCGCGGCGGCCAGACGAGCGCGCCATGCACCTCGCCCTCATACACAGCTTCCGTACCGTCCGGCCAGGCAACCGCCAACGCGCAGACGAATTTCGCCGACCGGTCTGCCGATCCTGATGCTTTCAACGCCGCCTCCACCTTTTCCATCGCCTTGTAGAAATCGCGCGGCTCCCCGGCCCAGCGCGCCGAATGGATGCCCGGCTGGCCGCCAAGCGCTGTCACCGACAGGCCCGAATCATCCGACAGGGCCGGCAGGCCCGTCGCCTTCACAGCGGCGCGCGCTTTCAACAGAGCGTTGCCTGAAAAACTATTCTCGGTTTCTTCTGGTTCATCCAGACCGAGTTCCAGGGCAGAAACAACCTCAAAACCATGGGGCGCGAACAGATCTTTCAGTTCGGACACCTTGCCCTTGTTGTGTGTAGCTGCCACGAGTTTTCCGGGCACGAGGCGGGGCATAGCCGTAGCTTTATTCACAGATATGTGGCTCCATTCTTGCTTTATGCGCGAATGCATATATCGTTATTCGGTAATAACGGGACGGCGCACTGGCAAAGTTCCTCTTCATAAACCATCAACCAAGCAGGGTGAAAAGGCCGGGTATGACAAAGACAGGCCGGAATTCCATGGCAGAGGCGATGACAGTGCTGGTCACTGTCGCGATGTGGATTGCAGGCGCCTTCGGCGTCATCGGCATTCCCGTACTGGCTCTGGGCCTGATCGCCAGCCTTTCCAATGGTGAAGCCTCCCTGCCCGGCATAGAGGCGCTGGCGGACGGCGTATCGCCGGGCAGCTTCGTCATCGCGCTCGGCCTGCTCTGCGTCATCGTGCCGGGGGTGATCTTCATCTGCATCCAGATGCGCCGCATCCTGCTGACCCTGGTGGAGGGCGACCCCTTCGTGCCGGAGAATGCCGGCCGCCTCTCCCGCATCGGCATTGCCATTGCTGCGATGGAAATCATCCGGATCGCCACCCTTCTGGTGGTCCGCGCCATGCCCAGCCTCGTCGGAGACGCGCCGCCAAAGCTCTCAACCCAGCTCATACTGTGGATTTCCGTGGCAGCGCTGTTCATCCTTTCCCAAGTCTTCCGGGAAGGCACCCGCCTTCGCGACGAAGAAAAAATGACGATCTGAGGAGCACAGACGGACATGACCATTCGCGTGACCCTCGACCGTGTGCTTCTGGAACGCCGTATGTCGCTGACCGAGCTTTCCGAGCGCGTGGGCGTAACCCTCGCCAACCTCTCCATCCTGAAAACCGGCAAGGCCAAGGCAATCCGCTTCTCGACGCTGGAAGCGCTCTGCCGCGAGCTCAAATGCCAGCCGGGCGACCTGCTCGTCTTCGACACCGAAGGCGAAGAAGACGAACACCAGGTCGCGGCTGAATAGGGCTCAGAGCCCCAGCGCCGCCCTCTGTGCAGCGAACAGCTCCATGCAGCCCTTCTCGGCCAGGCGCATCATCTCGTCCAGCTCCGGGCGCGACATCGGGCGGGATTCGCCCGTGCCCTGCACTTCGATGAACCCGCCATCCGAGCTCATCACGACATTCATATCCGCTTCGCCCGCCGAATCCTCAGGATAGTCCACGTCCAGCACCGGTGCGTCCTGGAAAAGGCCGACCGAGATGGCCGCTGCCTGTTTCAGGATCGGGTCCGCCTTGATCACGCCTTCGGTCTGCAGGTAGCGGCAGGCCATGGCGAGGGCCACAAAGCCGCCGGTGATCGACGCCGTGCGCGTGCCGCCATCGGCCTGGATCACATCGCAGTCGATGGTGAGCGTGTTTTCGCCCAGCGCCGCGAGGTTTACCACCGAGCGCATGGAGCGCCCGATCAGGCGCTGGATTTCCTGCGTCCGGCCAGACTGTTTGCCCGCCGCCGCTTCCCGGCGCCCGCGCGTGTGGGTGGCGCGCGGCAGCATGCCGTATTCGCCGGTCACCCAGCCTTCGCCCTTGCCCTTCATCCAGCCGGGCACGCCCTTCTCCCAGCTGGCGGTACACAGCACATGCGTATGGCCGAACTTTGCCAGGCACGAGCCCTCGGCATACCGCGTCACGCCGGTTTCGAGCGAAATCGGGCGCAGCTGGTCAAAAGCGCGGCCCGAGGGGCGAACAAGATTTGGCATCTTCGGGAATCCTTCTAGCTGATGGCCTGATTTGCGGGTTTTGCCGCGCCTGTCTACACCGGCAGCTGTCAACGGGAGAGCAGAAAAGCGATGGCCACGGATATCGAGATTGCCCGCGCGGCAAAGAAACAGCCGATCCAGGATGTTGCCGCCCGCATCGGCGCGGCCCCGGAAGACATCATCCCCTACGGCCACGACAAGGCAAAACTCTCGGCCGCCTTCCTCCAGCGCCAGTCCGCCCGCCCCGATGGCAAGCTGATCCTCGTCACCGCCATCAACCCCACCCCGGCCGGCGAAGGCAAGACCACCACCTCCATCGGCCTCGCGGACGCCATGAACCGCATCGGCGCGGGTACCCTCCTCTGCCTGCGCGAGCCATCCCTTGGCCCCTGCTTCGGCATGAAGGGCGGCGCCACCGGCGGGGGCCTCGCCCAGATCGTGCCGATGGAAGACATCAACCTGCATTTCACCGGCGACTTCCACGCCATCACGTCTGCCCACAACCTCCTCTCCGCCCTCGTCGACAACCACATCCATTGGGGCGGCGAGCCAAAGCTCGACACCGTCCGCACCAGCTGGCGCCGCGTGATGGACATGAACGACCGCAGCCTGAGGAATATCGTCTCCGGCCTCGGCGGCCCCGGCAATGGCAGCCCATCGGAAACCGGCTTTGACATCACCGTCGCCTCCGAAGTGATGGCGATCCTGTGCCTTGCGACCGATGCTGCCGACCTTGAAGCCCGCCTCTCCCGCATCATCGTCGGCTATACGCGCGAGAAAGAGCCCGTCACCGCCGCCGGCATCAAGGCCACCGGCGCGATGATGGCCCTCTTGCGTGACGCGATGCTGCCAAACCTTGTCCAGACGCTGGAAAACAATCCCTGCCTCGTGCATGGCGGCCCCTTCGCCAACATCGCCCATGGCTGCAACTCCGTGATCGCCACACGCGCGGCCCTGAAAATGGCGGACTATGTCGTCACCGAAGCCGGCTTCGGCGCAGACCTGGGCGCGGAGAAATTCCTCAACATCAAATGCCGCCAGGCCGGCCTTGCGCCAGACGCCGTCGTGCTGGTGGCCACCATCCGTGCCCTGAAGATGCATGGCGGCCTCGCCAAGAGCGATCTGGGCAAGGTCAGCTATGAAGCCCTTGAAAAAGGCCTTGCCAATCTCGCCCGCCATATCGAAAACCTGCGCAGCTTCGGCCTGCCCGTGGTCGTGGCCATCAACCGCTTCACCACCGACACCGAAGGCGAAGTCAACGCGCTTGAGGCCTATTGCGAAAAACTCTCCGTACCCGTCGCGCTCTGCACGCATTGGGCCGAAGGTGGCAAGGGCGCGGAAGACCTCGCCCGCAGCGTGGTCAAACTGATCGAAGAGGGCACTGCCAGCTTCAAACCGCTCTACCCGGACAATCTCTCCCTCCTGGAAAAGATCGAGACGGTGGCCAAATCCATCTACCGGGCCGGCCGCGTCGAAACCACCCGCGCCGTCAGAAACCAGCTCGCCGCCTGGGAAAAGGCCGGCTTCGGCCACCTGCCCGTCTGCATGGCCAAAACCCAGTACAGCTTCTCCACCGATCCGGCCCTGCTCGGCGCGCCGGAAGGCCATGTCGTGCGTCTGCGCGAAGTGCGTCTCGCTGCCGGGGCAGGCTTCGTCGTCGCCATCTGCGGCGACATCATGACCATGCCGGGCCTCCCCCGCCACCCCGCCGCCGAACACATCCACCTCAACGCTCAGGGCCAGATCGAAGGGCTGAACTAGCCCCCCTATTGAACCGGGCATGATCCGCCCTTAATCCAGAGACATGGCGGACCAGTCGGAAATCCTCAGCCTCATGCAGCGGCTCGACCAGCGCTCCCGGAACATCTTCCGGGAGATTGTCGAGGGCTATCTGGCCACGGGCGAGCCCGTCGGCTCCCGCACCCTCTCCAAGGCGGGCATCGCTCTCTCCCCGGCCTCGATCCGCAATGTGATGGCCGATCTGACCGATCTTGGCCTGCTCGACGCCCCCCACATCTCCGCCGGCCGCGCGCCCACCCATAAGGGCCTGCGCCTCTTCGTCGACGGCTTCCTCGAATACGGCGACCCTTCGCGCGAAGACAAGAAACAGATCGACGACCGCCTCGCCTCTGCCGGAACCGACATTGAGGCGGTGCTGGGCGAAGCCTCCGACATCCTCTCCGGTCTTGCCGGCGGAGCGGGGCTAGTCGCCTCCCCGGCGCGCGACGCAGCCGTCCGCCATGTCGAATTCGTGCCGCTGGCGGGCGGGGATGCCCTCTGCGTCCTCGTCACCGAAGACGGCGACGTTGAAAACCGCATCCTGAAAGTGCCTGACGGCCTGCCCGCCACCTCCCTGATCGAGGCAGGCAACTACCTCTCCACCCGCCTGAAAGGCCGCACGCTGGCTGAAGCTTCTGCCGAAGTGCGCGCCGAACTGCAGGAGCGCCGCGCGATGCTGGACGCGGCCACCTCGGCCCTCGTCGAGGCGGGTCTGGCCGAATGGGGCGGCGATACGCCGGGCCGGGGCCGCAGCCTGATCGTGCGCGGCCGGGCCAATCTGCTGGAAGACGCCAAGGCCGCCCAGGACCTCGACCGGGTGCGGCAATTGTTCAATGAGCTGGAACGGCAGCAAAGCCTGCTTGAAATTCTCGACACAACGCGCGAAGCGGGCGGCGTGCGCCTGTTCATCGGGTCGGAAAACAGGCTTTTTCCGCTGTCTGGTTCAAGTGTGATCGTGGCACCCTATATGGGCGGCACAAAACATGTGATCGGGGCACTCGGCGTGATCGGGCCAACACGGCTCAATTATGCCAGGGTCATCCCGATGGTTGATTATACCGCAAAGGTCGTGGGGGAGATCCTCTCGTCCCGGCGCGGAAAGGATGGGAAGTGATGAGCGACGAAAACAAACCGGGTGAAGCCGCTGAACTCGACGCCGGTGTAAACCCTGAAGCCAAGACTGAAGAGGTCCTGACGGCCGAGGAGCTGATTGTGCGCCTTGAGGCCGAGAAGGCCGACATGAACGGCCAGATCCTGCGCCTGCTGGCTGACCTCGACAACACCCGCAAGCGGGCCGACCGCCAGGTCAGCGAAGCGCGTATCTACGCCATCGAGAAATTCGCCGCTGACCTGCTCAGCGTGTCGGACAATCTCGCCCGCGCCCTCGGCGCCCTGCCCGAAGGCGAGCGCGAAGGCCTCACCGATGCCGGGAAAAACCTCCTCGGCGGCATCGAGATGACGGCCAAGGAGCTCAACACCGCCCTCTCCCGCCACGGCGTCGTGCCGGTCGCGGCAGACCCTGGCGCGCCGTTTGATCCCAATGTGCATCAGGCCGTGGCACAAATCCCGTCCGACCAGCCCTCGGGCACCATCGCCCAGCTCTTCCAGCCGGGCTGGCGCATTGGCGAGCGCACCCTGCGCGCCGCCATGGTCGCCGTCAGCACTGGCCCGGCAAACTGAAGGCCCATACGGCAAAGGCGCGGGATCAATCCCGCGCCACCCGCCACGCCGTAACCGTGCCCGGCAGCCAGTTGGGCACAATCACCACATCGCCGAACACTGACAGGTCATTCTGCAGAATGCCGTCCGCCTGCGTATCCAGCAGCGTCGTCACCTGCCCGCCCTCGCTGACATAATGGATCTGCCCCGGCCAGCTCGACACCAGATACCCGCCGCCCGGCACCAGCCCCACGCCATCGGCGTCCTTCATGCCGCGCGCCAGGATGTCCTCAGAATCCGCGCTGCGCAGTTCGATCAGATAGCCTTCGGTCATCGTCGTGATCAGCAGCCGGTCGCCATCGCCCAGCACGCCATTGATGCCTGCCCAGTCGGTTGACGCGCCCAGCAGCTGCGGCCCCTCCGGCGTCAGCCGGTGGATGCTCGCCGCGCCGGAATCGGATACCAGCACCTCGCCCTGCCAGACGGTCATGTCGTTCAGCATCCTGGCGCCATCGATACTGATCGTGTCCCCTTTTGTCCCGGTATGGACATCGAATGCCACCACCCGGTCGATATCGGCCACATACAGCGTATCGCCCAGCACCGTCATGCCCTTGGGCGCGTCCAGCCCCTCGGCCCAGCGCTGCATCAGGACGGTTCCGTCCGTCCCCAGCTTGGAGATGAAACCCTTGCCTTCGCGCGTGCTGCCGTCCCCGGCCACATTGGAGATGAAATAGCTGCCATCAGGCGCCAGCGCAGCCCCTTCGGGCGCGTCAAATCCGGCCGTCACCCAGAGCTGTTCCAGCCGCGGCGCGCTCGCCGCCGCCGTCTCCGGCCCGGCAGCTTCCTCAGCCGCTACCGCCGCCTCGATGGCGCCGGCCTCGTGCGGCGGAGCCTGCGCAGGCCCGCACCCGCTGAGCATAAGGGACATCGCCGCCATACCGGCGGCCGCAAACAGGCGCATGAGATCCTCCCGGAGTTTTCTGGAACGAACCCTGCCTCAGCCCGGCCCGGCTGGCCAGCCATGCCGCCGGATAAAGCGCGGCCCGCTCAGGCTGGCTGGACCGGCCCGACGCCGCCAGCCTCCTCCCCGGCAGGCAAAGGCCGCTTCCCGCCAAGGCCGATCCGCTCCCACACCCGCTCATGCAGCGTATAGGCCACCGTCTGCACCAGCGGCTCGATCATCCCGATCGCCAGCGCGGCATGCCAGCTGCCCGTCAGCGCAAAGGCAACGGTGATGGCCACGGCAAAGTGCATGGCGCTGTAGGTCAGGGTCTTCAGGGCCGGACGCGGCATGGGGGGAAACCTCATTCTCATGAGAAGAGATATGCCCGCCTTGAGAATCATTTTCAAATCGGAACGGGTTGCCCGCGTCATAGAGCGCGCCTATGGGGCAAATCTGTATTGGCCTCTTGAGCCTGACACAGAGTTCCCCATATCGACGGCCAAAGAAGCGAGCGGATTTAACCTCCCAACTCGCTGCTCAAAACTGAACCCTTGATAGAGCCATTGGTGCCGCGGGGCTGCTGAGCAGACCGAACCCAAACGAAGCCAGTGGCGGCTGACAAAAGAGAGAGACATATATGAGCAAGATCATCGGCATCGACCTTGGCACCACCAACTCGTGCGTCGCCGTCATGGAAGGCGGCGAGGCAAAGGTCATCGAGAATTCCGAAGGCAACCGCACGACCCCGTCGGTCGTCGCCTTCAACGAAAGCGGCGAACGCCTCATCGGCATGCCCGCCCGCCGCCAGGCCGTCACCAACCCGGACTTCACCTTCTACGCCATCAAGCGTCTGATCGGGCGCACCTTCGATGACCCGACGGCGCAGAAGGATAAAGAGCTTTCCCCCTTCGCCATCGTCAAGGGCCCAGCCGGCGACGCCTGGGTCAAGGGCCGCGACAAGGACTACGCGCCGCAGGAAATCTCCGCCTTCATTCTCACCAAGATGAAGGAAACCGCCGAGGCCTATCTCGGCGCCAAGGTCACCCAGGCCGTCATCACCGTCCCGGCCTATTTCAACGACGCCCAGCGTCAGGCCACCAAGGACGCGGGCAAGATCGCCGGCCTTGAAGTGCTGCGCATCATCAACGAACCGACAGCTGCCGCCCTCGCCTACGGCCTAGACAAGTCGGGCAACAAGACCATCGCGGTCTACGACCTTGGCGGCGGCACATTCGACGTCTCGCTGCTCGAAATCGGCGACGGCGTGTTTGAAGTCCTCTCCACCAATGGCGACACCTTCCTCGGCGGGGAAGACTTCGACATCCGCATCGTCGATTTCCTCGCAGCCGAATTCAAGAAGGATCAGGGCATCGACCTGAAGGCCGACAAGCTCGCCCTCCAGCGCCTCAAGGAAGAAGCCGAGAAAGCCAAGAAGGAGCTCTCGTCCACGTCGCAATACGAAGTGAACCTCCCCTTCATCACCGCGGACGCCACGGGGCCGAAACACCTCAACATCAAGCTGACCCGCGCCAAGTTCGAAAGCCTCGTCCAGGATCTGGTCGACCGCACCATCGAGCCCTGCCGCAAGGCCCTGAAAGACGCTGGCAAGACGCCGGCCGACATTGACGAAGTCGTCCTCGTCGGCGGCATGACCCGCATGCCCGCCGTTCAGGAAGCGGTGAAAAAGTTCTTCGGCAAGGAACCCCACAAGGGCGTCAACCCGGATGAAGTCGTCGCCATCGGCGCCGCGATCCAGGGCGGCATCCTGCAGGGCGACGTGAAGGACGTTGTCCTCCTCGACGTCACCCCGCTCTCGCTCGGCATCGAAACGCTCGGCGGTGTCTTCACCCGCCTGATCGAGCGCAACACCACGATCCCGACGAAGAAGTCGCAAGTCTTCTCCACCGCTGAGGACAACCAGCCTGCCGTGACCATCAAGGTCGCCCAGGGCGAGCGCGAAATGGCCGCTGACAACAAGCAGCTTGGCCAGTTCAACCTCGAAGGCATTGCGCCTGCCCCGCGCGGCCTGCCGCAGATCGAGGTCACGTTTGATATTGATGCCAACGGCATCGTCTCGGTCTCGGCCAAGGACAAGGCGACCGGCAAGGAACAGCAGATCACCATCCAGGCAGATGGTGGCCTCTCCGAAGCCGACATCAAGAAGATGATGGCCGAGGCCGAAGCCAATGCCGGGGCCGACAAGGCCCGCCGCGAACTGGTCGAAGCGAAAAACCATGCCGAAGCCCTGATCCACCAGACCGAAAAGCAGATGATCGAGCATGGCTCGAAAGTCTCCGACGCGGTCAAAGGCGAGATCGAAAAGGCCATCGCTGACCTGAAAGAGGCCGCGGCCGGCGACAACACCGCCGACATCTCGGCCAAGCATCAGGCCCTGATGAATGCCGCGATGAAACTCGGCGAAGCCATCTATGCCGCTTCGGGCGCTGGCGCCGCTGAGGGTGAAGACGCGTCCCAGTCCGGTAATGACGATGTGGTCGATGCCGACTTTGAAGAAGTCGACGAGCGCAAGTAAGATCAGGCCCTCCTGACACAGACAGAACCCCGCCGGAGCAATCTGGCGGGGTTTTTTCTTGTCTCCCCCTGTCCCGCCCGTGACCGCGCCTGTCCGGATTTGTCCAAGATTGTCCAAATCTGTCCTCTGGCTGACCGCACCTGTCCTTGCAGCGCCGTTGGAGTTTCTTGGAGTTTTCCGGAAAAAACGCCAACCGCGCCGCGCCCCACCCCAGCCCTCCCCGCCAGCGGGGAGGGGGCACGTTCCGCCACCGGAAAGCCTCCCTCTCCCTACAGAGCAACAGGCCCCCTCCCCATGACCATGGGGAGGGATGGGGTGGGGCCCCTCTCCCTACAACGCACCATCGGCGAAAAAATCAGGGCATAAGCCTGCCCCCTATCCACCCCCCAAACCCCAGCGCCCACAGCACATCCCGCCCCAAATCCCCCGCCCAATCCGCCGGGACCGGCCGCCCCACTATCCTT